>CACIKD010000001.1 GCA_902587145.1 uncultured Pelagibacteraceae bacterium
TATTGTGGTTATTTAATCAGATTGAAATTAATTAATAGATTATACATACTTTGGTCTTTGAAATTTAATTTTCAAAATATTGTTAACAATAAAATGAGGGAATCATAAATATGATTAAATCAATTAAAACTTGGATTTTAGTTGGATTTGCATCTCTGTTACTTGTGGCTTGTGGTCAAAGTGGAGGTGGTGCTGGTTCTAAAAAATCTAAGACTTTAGACAACACTAAGAAAGCTGGTTTTGTAAAATGTGGAGTTTCACAAGGACTTCCAGGGTTTTCAAATGCTGACGAAGCAGGAAACTGGACCGGCATAGATGTGGACGTATGTAGAGCTGTTGCAGCTGCTGTATTAGGTGATGCTGACAAAGTTAAATATACTCCATTAAGTGCAAAAGAAAGATTTACTGCATTAACTTCAGGTGAAATCGACGTACTTGCACGTAACACAACTTGGACATTATCAAGAGACGCTGACATTGGATTAACATTTGTTGGTGTAAACTTTTATGATGGTCAAGGTTTCATGGTTAGAAAAGCATCAGGAATCAATTCTGTAAATGATTTCAGAGACGGTATTTCTGCTTGTACAAACACAGGTACAACTACTGAGCTTAACATGAGAGACTTCTTCAATTCTAAAAACATCAAGTATGAACCAATTGCGTTTGAAAAAGCAGACGAGGTTGTTCAAGCTTATGATGCTGGAAGATGTGATACTTATACTACAGATAAATCTGGATTAGCTGCTCAAAGAACTAAGTTGAGTAACCCAGATGAGCATAAAGTATTACCAGAAACAATTTCAAAAGAACCATTAGGACCTGTTGTAAGACAAGGTGACTCTGTATGGGAAGATATTGTTAGATGGTCTCTAAACACTATGATCGAAGCAGAAGAATATGGTGTTAATTCATCAAACGCTTCAAGCTTAAAAGACTCTGATAATCCAGCTATTAAAAGATTAGTTGGTGCTGAGGGTGAATTAGGTGCAGCTTTCGGTTTAGACAATGATTGGAGCTTAAGAATTATCGAGCAAGTTGGTAATTACGGTGAAAGCTATAAAAAACACATAGCAGACACAGGAATTTTACCTAATAGAGGTCCGAATGAGTTATGGACAAAAGGTGGAATTCTTTATGTACCACCAGCAAGATAATTGCTAATTAAATTAAAAAGGGCTGGATTTATCTGGCCCTTTTTTTTATTCTGCATAAAATGAATTTTAAAAATCTTAAATTAAACCTAAGTAATAAAAACAAAGATTTAATACCTCAAATTTTAACAGTTGCATTTTTAATTTTAGTTGTAATTTATTTTACTATTAACGCCCAAAGTAATATGGGAAACAGAGGAATTTCATTTGGATTTGGTTTTTTATCTCAAGAATCTTCTTTTGATATTACTTTTTCACTCATAGATTATGATGGGTCTCATACATATGCTAGAGCGTTTTTGGTCGGTCTCTTAAATACTATTTTAGTGTCCGCAATAGGAATTTTCTTTGCAACGATTTTAGGAGTAACAATTGGTATAGCAAGACTTTCTCAAAATTATTTAGTAGCAAAATCAGCAGAATGGTATGTAGAAATATTTAGAAATATACCTTTAATACTCCAAATTTTTTTCTGGTATTTCGCTGCATTGAGAGCCTTACCTTTGACAGTAGACTCAATCAATTTTTATGATATTAGTTTTTTGAATGTAAAAGGGTGGTATGTTCCAAAATTTGTTTGGACTAACTTTTCTATATTTATCTACTCTATAATTTTTGCTTTTGTTTTAATTTACTTTTTAGCTAAATACGCACAAAATCAAAGAGATAAGTATGGTAAACAAATTCCAACACTATATATATCAATTTTATTAATTATTGGTTTACCATTTTTAACATTTTTAATTGGTGGGGTAAGTTTAACATTTGAAATTCCTGAATTAACTCAACTATCTAAAACCGTTTATGTATATCGAGGTGGAGTTAGCATTATTCCTGAATTAATTTCTCTAGCATTAGCTTTATCAATGTATACTGCAACTTTTATTGCTGAGAATGTCAGAGCGGGTATATTAGGTGTAAGCAAGGGTCAAAAAGAGGCCGCTGCCTCTATTGGATTAACTAAAGGACAAATTTTAAAACTCGTGGTAATGCCACAGGCTCTAAGAATTATAATTCCACCTACTACTAACCAATATTTAAATTTGACAAAAAACTCATCTTTAGCGGCTGCTATAGCTTATCCAGATATTGTTTTAGTTTTTGCAGGAACTGCATTAATGCAAACTGGAAGAGCAATTGAAATTATTTCAATTACAATGCTTACCTATTTATCATTAAGTCTTTCTATTTCAGTATTTATGAATTGGTATAATAAAAAAATGGCTATAAAGGAAAAATAATGAATCTATCAATACTTAAATCTGACAAAAAAAATCTTAACTCTTTCATTGTTGCTGGAAGCGTTCTTATATTTATTGGTTTTATTGACATTATTTTAAGTTCTTTTTTTAGTACAAACATAACTGCATTTTTACCCAACAAAATAAGTTATTTAACTCCCTTATTATTTGGATTATTTGGTCTTTATTTAATAAGAATTGAATTTAGTGGAAATAAACTACTTGATAAGGTTAATACAAATTTTAATTCATCTAATTTTAATGCATTTTTAACTCTTCTTGTAATATTTTCTCTTATAAAATACATCCCACCTTTATTAAATTGGTTTGTGTTTGATGCTAATTTTGCAGGTAATACAAAAGAAGATTGCACGAGTGGCGGTGCATGCTGGGTATTTGTCAAAGTTTGGTTAAACAGATTTGTTTATGGACTTTACCCTGACAACGAACAATGGCGTATTAACACGGCTTTTTTAACACTTTTTTTACTTGTCGGAGCTTCATTTTTTGTTCCTCAAAAGTTTAAAAAATACATCATTATCTTTTTATTATTCGTATATCCAATAATTGGTCTTAAGCTTATATCAGGTGGAGATTTTGGCCTAAAATATGTTGAAACTGGTGCTTGGGGTGGACTCTCATTAACATTTATAGTTTCAGCATTTGCTTTGATACTTTGTTTTCCTATAGGAACAATTTTAGCATTAGGGAGAAGATCCAAGCTTCCAGCAATAAGATATACGTCTATAGGATTTATAGAGCTATGGAGGGGTGTTCCTTTAATTACAGTATTATTTATGTCAGCAGTCATGTTTCCAATGTTCTTACCAGATGGAACTTATGTAGATAAACTAATAAGAGTTTTAATAGCGATTACATTATTTGAAGCCGCTTATATGGCTGAAGTTGTTAGAGGAGGGTTACAAGCTTTACCAAAAGGACAATATGAGGCTGCCAAATCACTAGGAATGGGTTATTGGAAAATGCATTTTTTAATAATTCTTCCTCAAGCTCTTAAATTGGTAATTCCAGGAATAGCTAATACATTTTTAGCATTAGTGAAAGATACTCCGTTAATATTTGTTGTTGGCCTTTTAGAGCTAGCTGGTATGGTAAATTTAGCTAAAACTAATCCAAAATGGCTTGGAATGGCCATGGAAGGCTATGTATTTGCTGGTTTAGTATTTTGGGTAATATGTTATGTTATGAGTAGATATAGCCAAAATTTAGAAAAGAAATTAAAAACTGAGAGATAAATGAGTAAAATTATTGAATTAAAAAATGTAAATAAATGGTTTGATAAATTCCAAGCTCTTAAAGATATTAATCTCGAAGTAAATCAACAAGAAAAAATAGTGATTTGTGGACCATCAGGATCCGGAAAATCTACTTTGATTAGATGTATTAATAGGTTGGAAGAACATCAAGATGGTCAAATTATTGTAGATGGAAAAGAAATTTCAGAAAACACAAAAGATCTTGAAAAAATTCGTGCTGAGGTTGGAATGGTTTTTCAACAATTCAATTTATTTCCTCACTTATCAATTCTTGATAATTGTACGTTAGCTCCTATTTGGGTAAAAAAAATGCCAAAAAAAGATGCAGAAGCATTAGCAATGAAAAATCTTGAAAGAGTTCAAATTGCTGATCAAGCAAAAAAATTTCCTGGACAATTATCAGGTGGTCAACAACAAAGATCTGCTTTAGCTAGAGCTTTATGTATGGAACCAAAAATTATGCTTTTCGATGAACCAACATCCGCACTTGACCCTGAAATGATCAAAGAAGTTTTAGATGCAATGGTTGATCTTGCTAAAGCAGGAATGACGATGATAGTTGTTACCCATGAAATGGGATTCGCAAAAGAGGTAGCAGATAATATGATTTTTATGGATGAAGGAAAAATTGTAGAAAAAGCTAAAACCAAAGAATTTTTTGAAAACCCAAAATCAGATAGAACTAAGTTATTTTTAAGTCAAATTTTATAGCCACTTTGGTATTGGTAAGTTTTTACTTTTTAAAAACTCTTTATTAAAGATTTTACTAGCATATCTTCTGCCATCATCACAAAGTATAGTAATAATAGTTTTGCCTTTACCAAGTTTTTTAGCAAGTTTAACTGCGCCTGCAATATTAATACCTGATGAACCGCCTAGTATAATATTTTGATTTTCAATTAAATTGTAAACAATTTTTAACGCCTCTACATCCTCAGTCTGAAAGGCATCATCTATAATCGCTTTTTCAAAATTTTTAGTAATTCTTCCTGTTCCTATACCTTCAGTTATAGAGCTACCCTTACTTTCTAACTTTTTATTCTTAATATATGAATATAAGGAGGAGCCCATAGGATCAGATAATGCTATTTTAATGTTTTTATTTTTATTTTTTAAACCAATTGATACACCCGCTAAAGTACCACCCGTACCTACTGCACAAGTAAATCCGTCTACTTTTCCAGACGTTTGTGTCCATATCTCATTTGCTGTTGTTTCTACATGTGCTTTAGTATTTACAATGTTATCAAATTGGTTCCCCCATACGACCCCAAAATTATGTTTTTTAGATAATTCCTCCGCTATTTTTTTTGATTGTTTTATGTAATTATTTGGATTTGAATATGGAACAGCTTCAACCTCAATAAGTTCTGCACCTAATTTTTTTAATGTATTTTTTTTTTCGATAGACTGAGTTTTTGGTATAACTATCTTTAAACTCAAGCCAAACTCTTTACATACAACTGCAAGACCTATACCAGTGTTACCAGCTGTTCCTTCAACTATTATACCTCCTCTTTCTATTTGTTTTTTTTCAAAAGCATTTTTCACGATGTAAAGAGCAGCGCGGTCTTTTACAGACTCTCCAGGATTAAAATATTCTGCTTTACCGTATATATTACAACCTGTTAATTCTGAAACTTGTTTTAATTTGATTAATGGTGTATTACCAATTTGATTAATAATATTTGTTATTTCCATATTAAAAATTATATGAAAAAAATCTTAGTTTCAATTATTTTATACTTTTTTTTAGGCGCAAGTTCTTTTGGCCATTTACAACATTATTCAGATGTAAAATATTTAGAATATGATTTATTTAGAAATAATGATTTAATAGGTTCACATAAATATGAATTTAATAGAAAAAAAGACAAATTAAGTGTTAAAAGTGTTGTAAATTTTAAAATTTCCAAACTTGGTATAGATTTGTATAAATATTACGCAGAAAGTGCTGAAAATTACGAAAAAAACAAGTTTTATTCTTTTAGTTCAAAAACTATTCAAAATAAAAAAAATAAATATGTAAATATAAACTTAAACGATGAAAAAAATAAACTTTTAATAGACGGATCTTCTTATAAAGGTGATGCAAATATAAATTTTATGGTTGGAACTTGGTGGAATC
Source organism: uncultured Pelagibacteraceae bacterium (assembly GCA_902587145.1). GTDB lineage: Bacteria > Pseudomonadota > Alphaproteobacteria > Pelagibacterales > Pelagibacteraceae > Pelagilacustribacter. The sequence goes on from CACIKD010000001.1 coordinate 5,801, forward strand.
ATGAAATTGTTAAAGCGAAAGCCCAAATTAGCGCTATTTCAGGAAGAATAATTGATCAAAAAGTTCAATTTTTAGGAAAAAAACAAATTAAATTAAATGGAAAAAATTACGAGGCTCTACACTTTAAATTTTTATCTTCAGATGAAACACTACCAGACAATAAAAAATTAAATACAGATATTTGGTATGACGCTAAAACATTAATATGGTTAAAAGCAAGATTTGTGAAACAAGGAAATTGGGAGTATAGGTTAAAAAAACTTAATTAATTTATATTTTTAGCTGTTTTTTTTCTTAATATGTCAATAGTGTTTTTATGTTTTTTTTGCAATTTAGACCCTTAAATAGCTCAAAAAAAAACCAACCCAAGTTGAACTTTGCTGTTGCATAAATAGACAAATTAATGTTGAATATTTGAAATTGGGAGATGGGATGGAAGAAAATTTTAATCTACATTTAGGTAAAAAATTAAGAATGAGACGACTTTCTTTGGGTCTTACACAAACAAAAGTGGCTGAAGCGATTAACGTAACTTTTCAACAAATTCAAAAATACGAAAAAGGAACAAATGGAGTAAGCTCTAATAGATTGATGCAACTTTCAAATTACTTAAAAGTACCTATTACTTACTTTTTTGAAGATTTTAGAAATTTCAACGAAAACAAAAATATACAAGAAGACAATGACGATTTGAATTACTCTTTTTTAAGCAAAACTTTTTCATCTCTATCCAAAACTCAAAAAGAAAAAATTCTTCAAATACTCAAAAATACAGCTTCGTTAGAAAAGACAGGTTAGTGGCTCCTCGGGCAGGACTCGAACCTGCGACCAATTGATTAACAGTCAACTGCTCTACCAACTGAGCTACCGAGGAATGAGAAAGACCATACTTTTTTTGAAATAATAAAACAACCAAATTTTTGGAGGCCACGCCCAGAATCGAACTGGGATAAAAGGATTTGCAATCCTCTGCGTAACCATTCCGCCACGTGGCCAATAATGCTTCTTTTAAATCATTTAATAGCTTCAATAAAGCAAAATCTAAGTCTTTTAGGTTTTTCTTCATTTGATATAAACTATATAAATCAAATAAATGGAATTTAAAAAATATAATCATCTAGAAGAAGAAAAAAAAATCTCTGATTTTTGGATAAAAAAAGGTTTATTTAAACCTAAAAAAAATAAGATAAATAAAAATTTTTCCATAGTAATTCCACCACCAAATATAACTGGAAAATTACACATGGGCCATGCTTTGAATAACAGTTTACAGGATGTGCTAGTAAGATTTAATCGTATGAAGGGATATGAGACCCTGTGGCAACCGGGGACTGATCATGCTGGTATAGCAACCCAAGCTGTAGTTGAAAAAAATTTAGAAAAAGAGGGAGTTAGAAAAAATGATTTAGGAAGGGAGAAATTTATAGAAAAAGTATGGGCTTGGAAAGAGGAGTCTGGAGGTATAATTTTAGACCAACTAAAAAAATTAGGGTGTTCATGCGACTGGTCTAGAACCAGATTTACAATGGACAAAGACTTATCCAAAGCAGTTATTAAAGTTTTTGTAAGTCTTTATAAGAATAAATTAATTTATAAAGATAAAAAACTTGTTAATTGGGACACAAAACTTCAAACCGCTATATCAGATTTAGAAGTCATTCAAAAAGACGTACAATCACAACTATATTATATTAACTATCAACTGGAGAATTCAGATACAAAAATTACTATTGCAACAACTAGACCAGAAACTATGATGGGCGATACAGCGATTGCTGTAAATCCAAAAGACAAAAGATACACTAATTTAATTGGAAGAACAGTCACTATTCCAATAGTAAATAGGAAAATTAAAATAATTAGAGATCATTATGCAGATCCTAATCAGGGTTCTGGAGCTGTAAAAATCACCCCGGCTCATGATTTCAATGATTATGATGTAGGAAAAAGAAACAGATTAGAAATAATAAACATTTTTGAGAAAAATGGTAAAATTAACAAAAATGGTATTAAAGAGTATATCGGTCTAGATAGATTTGAAGCTAGAAAACTCTTAATTTCTAAATTAAAAGAAAACGGAAGCCTTGTTAAAATTGAGTCAATAAAAAATAAAGTACCTTATGGAGATCGATCAAATACTATTATAGAACCACTTTTAACTGAACAGTGGTTTGTAGATGCAAAGAAATTATCCAAGAAACCAATAAAAATTGTAAATGAAGGAAAAACTTCTTTCTTTCCTAATAATTGGACTAAAACTTTTTTTCAATGGATGAAAGATATAGAACCTTGGTGTATATCTCGTCAAATTTGGTGGGGACACAGAATTCCAGCTTGGTATGATAATCATAATAATCTTTTTGTAGCAGAAAATAAAACAGAAGCTTTAAGTCAGGCTAAGAAAAAACATAAAAACAAAGAGTTTGTCCTAAGACAAGAGACAGATGTTCTAGACACTTGGTTTTCGTCTGCTTTATGGCCTTTTGCTACATTAGGATGGCCTACAAAAACTAATGAATTAAAAAAATTTTATCCTACATCGGTACTTGTAACAGGTTTTGATATAATATTTTTTTGGGTAGCAAGAATGCTTATGATGGGTAATTACTTTAACAAACTAACTCCATTTAAAAAGGTCTACGTTCATGCACTAGTTAGAGATGAAAAGGGACAAAAAATGTCAAAGTCAAAAGGTAACGTAATTGATCCTCTCGAACTTATAAATGAATATGGAGCCGATAGTCTGCGCTTTACTTTAATTTCTATGGCATCACCTGGCAGAGATGTAAAATTGTCAAAAGACAGAGTAATAGGTAACAGGAATTTCATTACGAAAATATGGAGCGCAAACAATTTTCTACAATTAAATAAATGTAAATTAGATAAAAAAATCAATCTATCGACTATTAAACTTCCAGTTAATCAATGGATTTTTAATGAATTTATAAAAACTAAAGATTTAATAGCAAAAAATATAGAAACGTTCAGATTTGATGAAGCGGCAAAACATACATATCAATTTGTATGGCATTCATATTGTGATTGGTATTTAGAATTTTTAAAACCAATTTTTAATTCAAAAAATAAGTCTGATATTAAAGAAGCTAAAACTTTTTCCTCTTTTATGATGGCTAATATTTTAAAAATTTTGCATCCTTTTATACCTTTTTTTACAGAAACAATTTGGTCTAAAAATAAATATAGTATAATTTTTAAGAATAACCTTATATCTTCAGACTGGCCTGATTATAAAATGTCAACTAAATTTAATAAAAATCAAACCGATATAAATAATTTAATTGAAATAATATCAAGTATAAGATCAACAAAAGCTGAATTAAAAATTACACCTAAATTATTTTGTGATATTTCCTTTATAGATAAGTCAAAAAAACTTAAAAATTTAATCAATAAAAATTTAAATTTATTAAAACAAGTGGGTAGGGTAAATGATATTGTTAAGACACAAGCAAATACTAAAAATTCTATTGATATCTTAATTTTAAAGGAAAAAATCTCTTTAGCTTTCAATGAGAATGTAAATTTAACCTCTCAAAAAGAGAGAATTTTGCAAAAGATTGAAAGTATAAATAACCAAATATCTAACCTAAAAAATAAGCTTAACAATAAGGCTTATGTAAAAAATGCTCCTAAAGATATAGTTAATAATGATAAAAACCTTATTAAAGAATTAACTGTTGAAGATGAAAAATTAAGAAGTATTGTATCAAGTATTAATTAAATATGTCAAAAATAAACAAAAAAAAATTACCCAGTCGACATACGTCGTTAGGCCCTGATAGAGCTCCTCATCGTTCATTCTATTATGCAATGGGAGAAACGGAGCAAGATGTTGCTAAGCCATTTGTTGGAGTAGTATCAACTTGGAATGAAGCTGCTCCATGCAATACAGCGTTAATGAGACAAGCTCAGTCAGTAAAAAAAGGCGTAAAACAATTTGGGGGAACACCAAGAGAATTTTGTACAATTACGGTTACAGATGGCATAGCAATGGGTCATGAGGGAATGAAATCATCATTAATTTCTAGAGAAATCATTGCTGATTCAGCAGAACTTACAGTAAGAGGTCATTGTTATGATGCTTTAGTTGGTATTGCCGGATGTGATAAATCGTTACCAGGTTTGATGATGTCAATGCTAAGACTAAACGTGCCTAGTGTTTTTATCTATGGTGGTTCAATCCTCCCAGGCAAATATAAAGGCAAAGATGTAACAGTGGTTGATGTTTTTGAAGCTGTTGGTAAACATTCCTCAGGCAAAATGTCTTTAGATGAACTAAGGGAACTCGAACTAGTTGCATGTCCAAGTGCAGGTGCATGCGGTGGTCAATTCACTGCAAACACAATGGCATGTGTTTCAGAAGCAATTGGTCTTGCTTTACCTTATTCGGCAGGCACTCCAGCGCCATATGAAGAGAGAGACAAGTATGCTTTCGAAAGCGGTCAAACAGTCATGAATTTATTAGAAAAAAATATTAAACCAAGAGATATAGTTACAAAAAAATCTTTAGAAAATGCTGCCACTATTGTTGCTGCAACTGGTGGTTCAACCAATGCTGCTCTCCATTTACCAGCTTTAGCAAATGAAATTGGTGTAAAGTTTGATTTAATGGATGTAGCAAAAATTTTTAAAAAAACACCATATCTCGCAGATTTAAAACCTGGTGGAAAATATGTGGCTAAAGATATGTGGGAAGCTGGCGGCGTACCAATGTTGTTAAAAACTTTATTTGATGGTGGATTTATACATGGAGACTGTATGACAGTTACGGGAAAAACGGTGAAAGAAAATCTCAAAGACGTAAAATTTAATGTTAATCAAAAAGTGTTAAGAGAATTTGATAATCCTTTATCTCCAGATGGAGGTGTGGTTGGTTTAAAAGGAAATTTGGCACCAGATGGCGCGATAGTCAAAATAGCTGGTCTTAAAAAATTACAATTTACAGGTAAAGCTAGATGTTTTGATAATGAGGAAGACGCAATGAAAGCAGTGCAATCAAAAAAATATAATGATGGCGATGTGATTATAATTAGATATGAAGGACCTCGAGGCGGCCCTGGTATGAGAGAAATGCTTTCAACAACTGGAGCAATATACGGTCAAGGCAAAGGTGAAAAAGTTGCATTAATTACAGACGGGAGATTTTCAGGTGCCACAAGGGGATTTTGTGTAGGCCATGTAGGTCCTGAAGCAGCATTAGGAGGTCCAATAGCATTACTTAAAAATGGCGATGTAATTGATATCGATGCAAAAAAAGGAAAAATTAATGTTAGATTAACTAAAGCACAGTTATCAGTAAGAAAGAAAAAATGGAAAGCAAAAAAATCCTCATTTGGATCAGGTACTTTATGGAAGTATGCGCAAACAGTTGGGCCTGCTTATTTAGGTGCACCTACACACCCAGGCAAGAAAAAAGAAGTTAAAGAATATTCAAAAATTTAATGAAGATTAGACCAGTTATTTTATGTGGTGGAGCAGGGACCAGACTATGGCCTGATGAAATTAGAAATCAAGCTAAACAGTTTATTGACTTCGGAGGATGGACACTATTAGGAAAAACGTTGGACAGAATTAAGTCACCAATATTTGATGCTCCAATAATAAGTACAAATTCAAAATATCTAAAAGAAGTGAAAAAACACCTAAAAAAGAAAAATTTTAAAAAATACAGTATTATTTTAGAACCAATTAAAAAAAATACAGCTCCAGCTATTCTCTCAGCCTCTCTAATAGAGAACATTCCAAATAAACAACCGATAATTTTTTTATCGGCAGATCATTTAATAGAAAATTCAAATGAATTTAACAAAAAAATTAAGCAAAATATAAAGAATTTAAACGAAAATAATATTTTTATTTTTGGCATTAAACCTAATTCACCATCAGATCAATATGGATATTTTGTAACCTCAAAATTAAAAGGAGAGAAAAATAAAGTAAATAGATTTATAGAAAAACCAAATATAAAAAAAGCTAAGCAACTTATTAATCAAGGTGGATATTGGAATTCAGGTATGTTTTTAATTAGAAAAGATTCAGTCATAAATAATTTTAAAAAATACCAAAAAAAAATGTTTTTAAATACGTCTCAAGCTGTTCAAAAAGCAAAAATTAAAAAAAATACTTATTATTTAAGTAAAAAAAAATTTAATAAAAATTCATCAAAATCTTTTGATTTCGCTATTTTAGAACAAACAAAAGATATCAGAGCAATTAAACTTGATATAGTTTGGTCAGATATGGGTAGTTGGAAAGAAATTCTTTTAATGTTTAATAAGAATAAAAAAAAATACTATAAAAGAAATAATACTTTTTTTAGACCTTGGGGTGGTTATACTAACTTATATAAAGGAAACAATTTTTTAATAAAAGAATTATTTATTAAACCAAAAGGAATTTTAAGTTTACAAAAACATTTTCATAGATCAGAACATTGGGTTATAACAAAAGGAAATCCAAAGATTGAATTAAATAAAAAATTTTATTTTAAAAAAAAGAATGATACAATTTTTATTCCCAAGGGAGCAGTTCATAGAATTCAAAATTCAGATAAAAAATTAGCAAAGGTTATGGAAGCTCAATTAGGCTCAATTCTTAAAGAGAGTGATATAGTTAGATTTGAGGATATTTACGGTAGAGTTAGTTAATTATAAGTTCTATTGGTGTATGATCAGACGGTTTTAATTTTGACCTAGGTTTTTTATTTATATTAATTGATGAAATATTTTCTATCAAATTATTAGATAACAAAAAATGATCAATTCTCATTCCATAATTTTTTTGCCAAGATCCAGCGAAATAATCCCAAAACGTATATTCTTGTTTTTTCTTATTTTTAATTCGATAAACATCAACAAAACCAATATTTAATAATTCCCTAAATTTTTTTCTAATTTCTAATTTTCCTAAAGCGTCGTTCTCGTATCTTTTAAAATCATATACATCTATTTCTTCGGGAATAATATTGAAGTCACCAGCAATAATAATATTTGAACCCGACGAAATCTTTTTCTTAACTTGTGCTATGAATTTTTTTAACCAATTTTTTTTATATTCATACTTTTCTGTATCAATAGGATTTCCATTAGGTACATAGATGTTTATAATTTCTATCTTTTTTTTCTCTAATTGGATTTCACCATTTATAACCCTAGCTTGTTTTTTTTCGTCTTTTATAAAATCTTTTGAAATACTTTTTATAGGTAATTTTGAAATTATTGCTACGCCGTTATAGCTTTTTTGACCAAAAATATAAGAGTTATAACCAATATTTTCAAAATTCTCATAAGGAAAATTTTCATCTTGAGTTTTAATTTCCTGAAGAAGAAGTATGTCTGGTTTGTCGTCTTTTATATAACTTGTAATATTGTCTATTCTTGCTCTTACAGAATTTACATTCCACGAGATAATTTTCATTAGACAGAAAATGACAAACCACAACCACAGGAAGCCGTAGCTTTAGGATTGTTTATCACAAATGACTCACCAATCATTTCAACTTTAAAATCAATAGTTGAACCATTGATAATGTCCAATGAAGTCTTATCAATTAATGCATTTTCAAACTCTACATCATCATCTTTTTTCGAGTCGTCAAAACTAAAACTATACTTAAATCCAGAGCACCCACCACCTTTAACAGAAATTCTAAAATACTTTTTAGACTTAGATTCACCAGTTATTTTTTGAATTTGATCTTTAGCTTTATCTGTAAATACAATTTTTTTTGTCATTATTATGTAGTATATATTTTAATATAGTTTTATGCAAAGTAATACAATCTCAAATTTATCTATCTCTATCAAATCTAAAGGAAGATTCTATTTTGAAAATAAGAGTAAATTGAGGTCACCATACCAACGAGATAGAGATAGAATACTACACTCCACAGCTTTCAGAAGACTAAAACATAAAACCCAAGTATTTGTTAATACAACAGGAGATCATTACAGAACAAGAATTACACATTCTCTTGAAGTATCTCAGATAGCCAGAACTCTCGCAAAGTATTTTAACCTAAACGAGGATTTAGCTGAAACATTAAGTTTAGCACATGATCTAGGCCACACACCTTTTGGCCATGCTGGTGAAGAAGCTTTAAATGAATGCATGAAAAGAAACGGTGGTTTTGACCATAATATACAAACTGTAAGAATAGTAACGCTTCTTGAAAACAGATATTATAATTTTAAAGGGTTAAATTTATCAATTGAAACTTTAGATGGACTTGTTAAGCACAATGGCCCCGTAAAAAACAAAATAAAATATAATAAGATTTTAGGAAAAAACTTTTTCAAACAAAAAATTAATTTTAATAACAGCCCTAGTTTAGAAGCACAGATAGCCTCTATTTCAGATGATATAGCTTACAATAGCCATGATTTGGAGGACGGGTTAAAGGCAAATTTGTTCAAATTAAATGATATTAAAAGAATTCCGATTTTAAATGTTTTATTAAAAAAACACATTATTAAAATAAAAAAATATCCTTATGATATTGTTTTGAGACAAATAGTAAGAGAAATAATTGATGAAATGGTAAGAGATGTCATTTTTAATACACAAAAAAATATTAAAAAAAATAGAATAAAATCGGTAAAGGACATTTATAAATCAAAATACCCTCTAGTTTGTTTTTCAAATAAGATGAAAAAATTTGACACTAACATCAAAAAATTCTTAAAAAAAAATATGTACTATAATAAAAATGTTATCCACAAAACTAATTTAGGGAAAAAAATTGTAAAAAAATTGTTTTTTATAATTAAAAAAAACCCAAAAAAATATATCAAATTTGATAAATCAAACAATGCTGACATAGAAAGATCAATATGTGATTTTATAGCTGGAATGACTGATAGATATGCAATAAATCTATATAATAAAATAAAATGAACATTTTTGAAAATTATCTTAAATCCATACTAGAAAATATTAATAATCATTACAAAGAATTAGGCATCAATAAGATAGAAAACTACAAAGGGATTAATTTAGAAAAGCCTCCATCAAATTTTGACTGTGATATCTCAAGTAATGTGGTTTTAATTTTAGCCAAACAAAACAAATGTAACCCTATTACATTGGGAAATAATATTAAAAAACTGTTAGAAAAAAACATAAAAGACTTTAAAGACATAAAAATTGCCGGCCCTGGTTTTTTAAATATTACCCTTAAGAATGATGCAATAACTATAATTATAAATAATATTTTAAAAAAAAATGAAAAATTTGGATCTCAGAAAGACAGCAAAAATTACAACATAGAATTTGTCTCAGCGAACCCTACAGGTCCTATGCACGTAGGTCATTGTAGAGGGGCAGTATTTGGTGACACATTATCAAATCTTTTGAAGTTTAATGGCAATAAAGTAACTAAAGAATATTATATTAATGATTATGGAGGTCAGATTACAAATTTTTTAAAATCTGTTTATTTAAGAGTAAGGGAAATTAAGTACAACGAAAAATTTCCAAATGACAAATCATTATATCCCGGGGAATATATTATTGAGATTGCTGATAGTATACAGAAGAAAAGAAAATCTGAATTTAAAAACTTTGATGATGAATATGAATTTTTGCACAAGGAAGCTTTGAATCTTTCGATGAAAATGATCAAATCTGATTTAAGCATGCTTGGTATATCTCATGACAATTTTGTTTCAGAAAAATCGGTAGTTGAGTCAAAAACACTGGATAAAGCAATTAATCTCCTAAAAAAAACAAATTACGTCGATGAAGGTTATTTAGATCCTCCAAAAGGTGAAGAAATAAAAAATTGGAAAAAGACTAAAAGACTTTTATTTAAGTCAACTTTATTTGGTGATGATTCTGATCGGGCTTTACAGAAAAATGATGGATCATGGACATACTTTGCTAATGATATAGCTTATCACTTTAATAAAGTTTCAAGAAATTACGATAAATTAATTAATATTTTGGGAGCAGATCACACGGGTTATATTAAAAGGATTGAAAGTGCTGTTAAAGCACTTTCTCAAAATAAAACAATATTAGAATGTAAAGTTTGTCAACTTGTAAAATTATTTAAAAATGGAGAGCCTTTTAAGATGTCCAAAAGAGCTGGAGATTTTATTTCAGTAAATGATTTATTATCAGAAGTAAATAAAGACTCAATAAGATTTATGATGCTGAATAGAAGTAACGACGTTGAACTAGATTTTGATTTCGATAAAGTTTTAGAAAAAAGTAAAGACAATCCTGTATATTACGTTCAGTATTGCCATGCTAGAATCCAATCACTATTAAGATCAACCAATAATACATCACTCAAGAAAAAGATTGTAAAAATAGATAAAGATTTTAATAAGTATGAAAGAGAAATTTTGAGAAAAATCTTTGAATGGCCAAAAATAGTTAAAATTTCATCAAATAAATGTGAGCCACATCGAATACCTTTTTATCTGTATGAGTTAGCTACTTTGTTTCATTCATATTGGAGTAAAGGCAATGAAGATGAAAAATATAAATTTATAAAAAATGGAAAAATATCTAATAATAATATTTTAACTATCATAAGTCTTTTACTTATTGTTCTAAAAAATGGAATGGGTATTTTAAATGTTTCTTTACCTGATAAAATGTAATGATGAATAAAATAATAAGTTTTGTAGTTGTTATCATAGTACTTTCCTTTTTTGGTTTCTCATTTAATTATTATATATCTGATAGAAATATAAACACTGTAAAAAATAATAGAGAAAATTTGGATTCTAAAATACTTGAAAGCACTTCTAATTTGCCACTTTTGCCAAATGATACAAATAATGTCATCGAATTTAACTCTGGATTTGAAAATTCAAATAAACAAAATTTTAAAAGAAGTTTTTGGGAACTTTTTAAATAAAAATGGTCAAGAAAGCTATAATAATAAGTTTAAGTGGTTACAAGCTAACAAAAATGGAATCAAATATTTTTAAAAAATATTTACCTTGGGGCGTGATACTTTTCAGACGAAATATAAGAGATTTTACCCAGTTAAAAAAGTTGATTTTATCAATTAAGAAAATTACTAGAGACAAAAATTATCCAATATTGATAGATGAGGAGGGTGGTAACGTTACAAGATTAGAAAAAATAATTAATAATAAAAATTTTTCGCAAAAGTATTTTGGTAAAATTTTTGATTTAAATCAAAGAATTGGATCAAATATTTATAAATACTATGTAAATGAGATTTGTATTATCTTAAAATCTTTAGGAATAAATATTAATACAATTCCAGTGTTAGATAGACAATATAAATTTACACATAAATTTTTAAAAAATAGAGTTTACTCTTCAAAAATAAAAACGATTAAAGCACTTTCAAATATTTGCATTGATACTTGTAAATTAAATAAGATATTAACTATTATTAAACATATCCCAGGTCACGGTTTAGCAAAGTTAGACTCACATAAAAAATTACCTGTGATTAACAAAGATTTAAAATTTCTTATTAAAAATGATTTTAAATGCTTTAAAAAAACTAGATCATTTTTTGCGATGACCGCTCACATTTTATATAAAAAAATTGATAGCAAACATTGTGCTACACACTCACCGATAGTAATAAAAAAAATTATAAGAAAAAAAATTGGCTTTAAAGGTATTATTATATCAGATGATATAAGCATGAAATCTCTTAAACATAATATTACTAAAAATGCCTTAAAAGCTTTAGATGCTGGTTGTAATTTAGCCTTGTATTGCAAAGGAAGATCTACAGAATCATTAAAATTACTAAAAAAAATTCCACCAATAGATGAATTTACTATTAAAAAAACTTCAGAATTTTATAAATTTTTAAGATAAGATTTAGCATGGAGTCGAAGATAAATAATTCATTTTCTATTGATATACCAAATTATAGAGGTCCCTTAGAGGCACTTTTAGAATTAGCTAAAAACCAAAAAGTAGATCTTGCTAATATATCAATTACTAAGCTGGCAGATCAATTTTTAGAATTTGTAAAGAAAAATAAAAATTTAAATTTAGAAACAGCATCTGAATTTTTATTAATGGCAACTTGGTTAGCTTACTTAAAATCGAAATTGCTTCTACCAGAAGATGAAGATGATGATTTTAAAGCTTTCGAAGTTGCTGAAAGTTTAAAACTTCAACTAAAAAAACTTGAACTAATAAGACTTCTTTCAGATCAATTACTTAAAAAAAAAAGAATAGGTAAAGATATATTTTTTAGAGGAATGCGTGGAGGAATTAAATCTATTTATACTCCAATTTATGATGTTAACTTATATGAGTTATTAAAGACTTACGCTAATATTAATGCTCAAAAATCTTTTCAAAGAGTTAATATTCCTAAGTTACCAGTTTTAACTACTGAGCAAGGTATCAATAATATTAAAAATCAATTAGACAATTTAAATGAATGGAAAAATATTGTAGACCTAATACCTGAAAGCTATAAAGAAAATACACAAAAAAAAAGAACTGGTTTGTCAGGTATATTTGCTGCTAGTTTAGAGCTTACTAAAGAAGGAATTATCAATATGATGCAAAAAAAAACTTTTGATGATATCTTGATTAAAAAAAATAAATGAAAAAAAAAAGTAATAATATAATTAAATTTCCTAGCTCGATTTCCAAAATTGAAAGAAAAGTTGAGGCAATTTTATTTGCTGCTTCAGAACCTTTGGATTTAGAAACTATTGAAAAGAGATTACAAAATGTAAATAATATTAAAAAAATATTAGAAAAAATTCAAAACGACTATAAATCAAGAGGAATAAATCTTGTTTGTATCAGAAATAAATGGTCATTTAGAACAGCATCGGATCTATCAAATACAATGGCGTTACAAAAATCAACACAAAAAAAACTTTCAAAAGCTACAATAGAAACACTATCAATAATTGTTTATCACCAACCTGTTACTAGATCTGAAATTGAACAAATACGTGGTGTAGCTTTTGGTTCAAACACAATTGAAATATTAATGGAGCTAGACTGGGTAAGACCTGCTGGTCGAAAAAATGTTCCTGGAAAACCAATCCAGTATGTTACAACTGAAAATTTTTTAAATCATTTTAACATTCAAAAATTATCTGATTTACCTACTATTGATGAATTAGGAACTGCTGGTTTAATAGATACTTCAGCAGTTAATTCTTCAATATTTGGTACTAGCAAGTTTTTTTCAGAGCAATCATCTAAATCTAAAGAGGATATATATTCAGATATTGAAAGCGTCATAGATGATAGTGAAAAATTGACTGAATAAAGTTATTTATTTAGCTTAAATTATTGTATATAAGATTATTATGAGTATTGGTTTTTGGCAAATTGCTATCGTAGTTGTACTAGTAGTCCTTTTATTCGGACGAGGTAAAATCTCTGATTTAATGGGAGATGTTGCAAAAGGTATTAAGAGTTTTAAAAAAGGTATTTCAGAAAATCCAGACTCGTCTAATAAAGACACAGAAGATAAAAACAATTCTAATAGTAATTAATTTTAATGCCACAGATTGGTTGGTTTGAATTACTTGTAATAATAATAGTTGCAATTCTTGTAATTGGACCGAAAGATTTCCCGATTGTCTTAAAAAAAATAGGCTCATGGGTTGGGTCTATTAAAAGATACTTTTCTGATGTTCAAAAAAATGTCAACGAAATTACAAATTTAGAGGAAGATAATAACAAGAAAGATAAATCTGATGAGTAAAAAACAAGCAGGTCAAAATACTTTTGTTAGTCATTTGTCTGAGTTAAGATCGAGATTGCTAAAATCATTCATTTTTTTAATTATATCATTTATAGTTTGTTATTTTTTTTCAGAAGAAATATATAGATTTTTAGTTAAACCTTACTCAGATGCAGTTTTAGAAAATAATCTTGACCGAAGATTAATATTCACTGCTTTACACGAGGCATTTTTAACTTACCTTAAGGTGGCATTCTTTGCTTCAATTTTTATTACTAGTCCAATATTTTTAAGTCAAATTTGGAAGTTTATTGCTCCTGGATTGTATTCAAATGAAAAAAAAGCTTTGTTACCCTATTTAATTGCTACACCAATACTTTTTGTTTTTGGAGGAATGCTTGTTTATTATTTTATAATGCCTTTAGCGATAAAATTTTTTCTTGGATTTGAAAGCATTCAAGACTCCGGTTCATTAGCTATACAATTGGAGGCAAAAGTTAACGAATATTTATCTCTTGTCATGCGCTTAATATTTGCATTTGGAATAAGTTTTCAACTTCCAGTGGTTTTAAGCTTATTAGCAAGAATTGGAGTAGTAGACTCAAAGTATCTAAAAGAAAGGAGAAAGTATTTTGTAGTTATTATTTTTGCTGCAGCTGCTATCTTAACGCCACCAGACCCAATTACTCAAATAGGTTTAGCATTACCTTTGTTATTGTTATATGAATTATCTATTATAACTGTAAGCTTAATAGAAAAAAAAGATAATGCATAATTTAAAAGAAATAAGAAAAAACACTGAACTTTTTGAAAAAAAAATTAAAGAAAGAAATTCAACTGTAGATTTAAAATCATTAATTAAGCACGATAAAGAAAATAGAGAATTAATACAAAGTAAAGAAAAATTAGAACAAGAAAAAAAATTATTATCAAAAAAAAAAGATCCTAAAAATTTCGATAAATCAAAAGATTTAACAAAACAAATAGAAGAATTAGAAAATTCTCAAAAAGAAATACAAGAGAAAATTAACACTATACTCTCCTCAATACCTAATTTAGCTTTAGACGATGTCCCAGTCGGTAATGATGAAAAATCAAATAAAATTATAAAAAAATCCTCTGAAATTAAAAAATTTGATTTTAAAATTAAGTCACATATTGAATTGAGTAAAAATTACATGGATTTTGAAACTGCTACAAAATTATCAGGTTCTAGATTTGTTGTGTTAAAGGATAAACTCGCACTTTTAGAAAGAGCACTGATAAACTTTATGATAGACGTTCATACGAAAAAGTTTGGATATGTTGAAATTTCGCCGCCGTTAATAGTAAATGAAAAAATTATGTTTGGCACAGGCCAGTTACCTAAATTTGAAAAAGACCAGTATGAAATTTTTTCTGAAAAAGACGAAGAACGAAAATTCTTGATACCTACTGCTGAAGTTCCTTTATCAAATTTATTTAATAATTCTACGATAGATCAAAAAAAACTTCCTTTAAGATTTGTTGCAGGAACTCCCTGTTTTAGGCGTGAGGCCGGTAGTTATGGCAAAGATACCAAAGGTATAATGAGACAACATCAATTTTATAAAGTTGAATTGGTTAGTTTAGTAGAACCGAACAAATGCGAAGCCGAACTTAATAGAATGTTAAACTGCGCTGAAGAAATATTGAAGATGCTAGAATTACCTTATCAAATAGTTCTTTTGTCTTCTGGTGACATGGGTTTTAGTGCAGAAAAAACGTTTGATATAGAAACTTGGATACCTTCTGAAAACAAATTTCGAGAAATTTCTAGTTGTTCTTCATGCGGTATGTTTCAAGCCAGAAGAATGAAGACTAAGTTCAAATCAGCCAATTCATCTGATTTTGTCGGCACTCTTAATGGTTCAGGACTTGCGACAGGCCGATTAATGATAGCTTTGATGGAATATTATCAAAATTCTGACGGTTCTATAACAATACCGGCACCATTAAAAAAATACATGGATAATATAGAAAAAATTTAATTATAATTTTCTTGTTTAAAAATGTCTTTTAATATAATTATTCACATAATATGAATTCTTCAGGATTTGCACAATTTATACCCTTAATACTTATATTTGTAATTTTTTACTTTTTTTTAATCAGACCTCAACAAAAAAGAGTGAAAGATCATAGAGCGATGGTACAAGGCTTAAAAAGGGGAGATGAAGTTATTACATCAGGAGGAATAATTGGAATTGTTGATAAAGTTCATGATGATGACAAAATTGATGTAGTATTATGTGACAACGTAAAAGTTCAAGTTATAAAGTCCACTATAACAAGTTTATTAAAAAAAGAAGCTCCAAAAAAATAAAAGGTCTTTGTGCTTAATTTCACAAAAATAAAAATAATTATAATATATTTTATTTTGTTTTTGTTAACCTCCTTTGCATCACTAAATTTTTTTTATGATGAAAATCCTATTTTAAAAAAAAAAGTAAATTTAGGTTTAGATTTGCAGGGAGGCTCTTATTTACTGCTGGAAATTGACACTAAACCTTTAATTAAAGAAAGATTACAAGACAAGGTAATTGAAATTAAGAAATTTTTAAAAAAAAATAACTTTAAATATAATTCATTTCTAATAAACGAAAATTCAATTAGTTTTAAAATTGAAAATGATAATAATAAAAAATTTCAAAATTTATTCTTTTCAACCAAAGATAATACAATTAACCAGTATATTGATCAGTACCGAACACATCAATTTGATTTGGAAATTAAAAATGATAATTATCTTATAAAGTTTTCAAAATACGGTTTATTGACTTTAAATAATTCTGCAGTTAATCAATCTATTGAAATAGTAAGAAGAAGAATAGATGATTTAGGCACAAAAGAACCAACTATTATTCAAAGAGGTGAAAAAAGAATTGTAGTCGAACTTCCAGGTTTAAAAGATCCTTCTAGAATAAAAGATTTATTGGGAAAAACAGCCCAATTAAACTTTAGATTAATAACAGATAAAAAAGATGACTTTGGATCAGAAAAAATGACCTCAGAAAATGGGGAAGAAGTTATTGTAAACAAAAAAATTATTATGAGTGGTGAAAATCTTATTGATGCCCAGCCAAGAGTAGATAACCAATCAAATAGCCCAATGGTCGCTTTTACTTTAGATAGGTATGGTGCTCAAAAATTTGGCAAAGTAACGACAAATAATATCGGCAAACGATTAGCAATTGTATTAGATAACAAAATTATTAGCGCTCCAGTTATAAGAGAGTCAATTACCGGAGGTAGTGGAACAATTTCAGGAAATTTTTCATTTCAGGAAGTTACAGATTTAGCTCTTTTATTAAGATCTGGAGCTTTGCCTACACCAATTAATATTGTTGAAGAGAGAACAGTCGGGCCAGATTTAGGTAGAGACTCAATTATTTCTGGAGCAATTTCTTTAATAATCGGATTTGTGCTTGTAGTTTTATATATGTTTTATAAGTATAGAATTTTTGGATTAATAG
The DNA here is from genome assembly GCA_902587145.1 of uncultured Pelagibacteraceae bacterium. GTDB lineage: Bacteria > Pseudomonadota > Alphaproteobacteria > Pelagibacterales > Pelagibacteraceae > Pelagilacustribacter. The sequence goes on from CACIKD010000001.1 coordinate 22,985, forward strand.
CCAACATCTCTTTAGTTTCAAATTTATTAATGCTTGTAGGTGTTTTAACTATCTTAGAAGCGACTTTAACACTCCCTGGTATTGCAGGAATAATTTTAACAGTAGGAATGGCAGTCGATGCAAATGTTTTAATTTTCGAGAGAATTAAAGAGGAACTACGAACTGAAAAATCAGTAATTCATGCTTTTGATATGGGTTACAGTAGAGCTAAAATTACAGTTTTAGACGCAAACATTACTACTTTGCTAGCTACTGTAATTTTATTTATTTTTGGAACTGGACCAGTTAAAGGATTTGCCGTTACTTTAGGAATAGGAATAATAACAACACTTTTTTCAGCATATTTTATAGCAAGGCATTTAACTTCTTCTTTTGTTTTAAGAAATAGGGAAAATATTAAGTTATGAAGTACAATTTTAATTTTATAAATTATTTTAAGAAATTTAATTTTGTATCATTGATATTAGTTTTATTGAGTTTATTTTTTGTACTTTTTAAAGGTCTTAACTACGGAATAGATTTTAAAGGTGGAACACTTATTGAAGTAAGAATTCAAAATAATGATATAAGAGTTTCTGATATAAGAGACTCTCTTAATAAGTTGAATTTAGGCGATGTAAATGTAAAAAATTTTGGAGAAAAAAGTGATTTTTTAATAAAAATTGAAAAAAAATTAAATAATAATGACTCGTTAATATCTGAAATTAAAACTTCCCTTGATCAAGATCTTAATGAAGAAGTAAATTACAGAAGAGTTGAAAGTGTCGGTCCAAAAGTAAGTGCTGAATTGTTAAAGTCAGGTATAATTTCTATAGGTTTAGCTTTATTGATGATGTTATTTTATATTTGGTTTAGATTTGAATGGCAGTTTAGTTTGGGTTCTATTATCGCTTTATTTCATGATGTAATTATTACCTTAGGAATCTTTTCAATTTTATCTATTGAAATAAACTTATCAATCGTAGCAGCTGTTTTAACTATAGTCGGTTATTCTATGAATGACACAGTTGTAATTTATGACCGTATTAGAGAAAATCTATCTAAATTTAACAAGCTTGAAATTGATCAAGTTTCAAATTTATCAGTTAATGAAACATTATCTAGAACCTTAATAACTTCAGTAACAACTTTATTAGCTTTGTTTTCAATTTTCATACTTGGTGGTGAAATACTAAAAGGTTTTTCTTTTGCTATGATTTTGGGTGTAATAATTGGAACTTATTCTTCAATCTTTGTAGCATCTCCTATTCTTAGGTATCTAAAAGTTTCATCGAAGACGCTTGAAAAAAAAGAAGATAAAATTGTACCTTAATTAATAAAGATTTTGAGCAGCTACCATCGTTAAAAGCATTGGAATCGATAAAAGAGTGTTTACTCTAGATGTTAACATCGCTTTCTTCGCTGCGATTGGTTTTTCTTCCGGTGAGGCATCTACTATACCTAAAGCTTTTTTTTGATTAGGCCAAATAATAAACCATACATTATACGCCATTATAATTCCTAACCACATACCTATACCAATAGCTGTATTTTTTCCTCCTCCACTGCCAATTCCTAAAGTCATTGACTCATGCAAGTACCCATTTAGATAAGCTACAATTAATCCAGTTAATATTGTTGCGAACGCCGCCCATCTAAACCAAAACAAAACTTTTGGAGCAATTACTTTGCTTATAGCTGGTTTTTGATCATCTGGAATGTTAGGCATGCTCGGTATCTGAACAAAATTTAAATACCAAAGTAGGCCTATCCACATTATTCCAGCTAAAACGTGTAAATACCTAAATAACCAACTGAAAAAATATTGATCAAAAGCAAATCCATCCCCTCCAAAATATAAACCAAGAAATAGTAAAACTGCTATGACAAGCGAAAGATGAACTGTTTTGGATAAAGATTGTAAAATATTAACCATACTTAATTATATCATAAAAATAATAATTATGCAGTTTTTTTCATTTTTGGAGTGCTTAAAATTTCCTTTAAAAATTGTCCGGTGAAACTACTTTTTTCAGATGAGACCTTTTCCGGAGTCCCTTGAGCTATAATTTCACCCCCTGATTCTCCACCTTCTGGGCCCATATCAATTATATGATCAGCTGTTTTAATTACATCTAAATTGTGTTCGATTACAACGACTGTATTTCCAGTATTTACAAATGCTTGCAAAATATCAAGAAGTTTTTTTATATCATGGGAGTGAAGACCTGTAGTTGGTTCGTCTAATATATACAAAGTTCTTCCAGTTGATCTTTTTGATAATTCTTTTGCAAGTTTTATTCTTTGAGCCTCACCCCCAGACAAAGTGGTAGCTTGTTGTCCTATTTTCATATATCCAAGACCAACATGTTTCAAAGTTATCAGCTTTGATCTAATTGATTGGATATTTTCAAAAAAATCACAACCTTCTTCAACTGTCATATCAAGAACGTCAGCAATGTTTTTATTTTTAAATCTAATTTCTAATGTTTCTCTGTTATATCTCGCTCCTTTGCACGTATCACATGGAATAAATACATCAGGTAAAAAATGCATTTCATAAGTTAACACACCATCACCTTCACAAGTTTCGCATCTCCCACCTTTTACATTGAAAGAGAATCTTCCAACTTTGTAACCTCTAGCTTTAGACTCGGGTAAGTTTGCAAACCAATCTCTTATTGGCCCAAAAGCTCCTGTATAAGTTGCTGGATTAGATCTTGGCGTTCTTCCAATTGGTGATTGATCGATATCAATAATTTTATCAATTAATTCAGTTCCTTTATAATTTTTAAAAGATTTAGGTAACTTTCTTGATTTATTATTATTTAAAATTAAATTCAAAGCATTGTAAAGTGTGTGCAAAACTAAAGTAGATTTTCCACTACCTGATACTCCAGTCACACAAGTAAAAGTTCCTATGGGAATTTTTAAATCAACATTTTTAAGGTTATTACCAGTTGCTCCATTAATTTCTAAGTAGCGGCCATTCTTTGCTAAACGCCTTTTTTTTGGAATAATGATATTTTTTTCACCAGATAAATATGTTCCTGTAATACTTTGTTTCTCTTGAATAATATTTTTAATCTGTCCCTCTGCAATAATTTTACCACCATGAAGTCCTGCCTCGGGTCCTATATCTATTATATGATCTGCACTTTCCATAGTTTCAATATCATGCTCTACAACAATTACTGTGTTTCCTAGATCTCTTAATTTTTTTAAGGCAGTAATTAATTTTTTATTATCACGCTGGTGTAATCCTATAGAGGGTTCATCCAAAACATATAATACACCAGTTAGTCCAGATCCTATTTGTGATGCTAATCTAATTCGTTGAGACTCGCCTCCTGATAAAGTACCAGACTCTCTTGAAAGAGTAAGATAATTAAGACCTACATTAAGCAAAAAAGTAAGTCTTTCATTTATTTCTTTAAGAATGTGTTGAGCAATTTTGTTTTGTTTATCATTTAAAAAGCCTGGTAATTTATCAAACCATTTTTTTGCATCTTCAATTGATTTGTGAGTTATTTGACTTATGTTTAAATTATTTATTTTTACACATAAGGCTTCATCTTTTAATCTAAGACCCTTACATTTATCGCAATTAGACTCTGATTGATATTGAGATATTTCTTCTCTTTTCCATTCACTATCAGTCTCTAAATACCTTCTTTCTAAATTATTAATTACACCTTCGAATGGTTTTTTTGTTGTATACGTTTCATAATTATCGTCATATGAAAATTTGATTTCTTCATCATCAGATCCAAATAAAATAATTTCTTGTATTTTTTTAGGTATTTTTTTCCATTTTTCTGTTAAAGAAAATTTATAGTGTTTAGCCAATGAAGCTAAAGTTTGAGCATAATAAAGACTTGAACTTTTGGACCAAGGCACTATAGCCCCGTCTTGAAGTGATTTGCTCTCATCTTGTATAACTAATTTTGGGTCAACATTTAGATTACTACCTATACCTTCACATTCCTCACAGGCACCATAAGGTGAGTTAAAAGAAAATAATCTTGGTTCAATTTCTTCAATAGTAAAACCACTTTCAGGGCAAGAAAATTTTGAAGAGAAAGTAATAGACTCAATTTTTCTAAACTTTTTAGGCAGACTTTCATTTTCATATTCAACATTAAGTAATCCATTTGACAAATTTAAGGCTGTTTCAACACTATCGGCAAGTCTGTTACCTATCGAAGAGCTAAGCACTACTCTGTCTACAATAATAGATATATCGTGTTTTATTTTTTTATTTAAATTTGGAAAATCATTTATTTGGTAGTATTTACCATCTACTTTAATTTTTTGAAAACCTCGTTTTTTATAGTTTAAAATTTCTTTTTTATATTCACCTTTTCTTCCTCGTACGATAGGTGCAAGTAAATGTATAGTGCTACTCTTCGGAAGAGTTTTAATTTTGTCAACCATTTCACTGACTGATTGAGATACAATCGGTTTACCTGTAAAAGGAGAGTAGGGAACTCCAGCTCTCGCAAAAAGAACTCTCATATAATCGTAGATCTCAGTTACAGTGGCGACGGTCGATCTAGGATTTTTTGACGTGTTTTTTTGTTCAATTGAAATTGCTGGACTCAGACCCTCAATAAAATCCACATTAGGTTTTTTCATTTTATCTAAAAATTGACGCGCATATGCAGATAAACTTTCAACATATCTTCTTTGACCTTCAGCATAAATTGTGTCAAAAGCTAAAGAAGATTTTCCTGATCCAGACAAACCAGTTATTACAACTAATTTGTCCTTTGGAATTTCTAAAGAAACATTTTTTAGGTTATGTTCTTTTGCGCCTTTTATAACGATTTTTTTAAGCATTTTCTGTTAACACAATTAATAATGAGCTTATAAATAACATACATTTATGATATAATTTTTAACAATATAATTAGAAATCAACAAGTATTCAAAAAATTTATATGGCTGGAAGTCTAAATAAAGTTCAATTAATAGGCAGATTAGGGGCAGATCCTGAGATTAAACAAATGGTTAACGGCAAAAACGTCGCAAGATTAAGTATCGCTACAAGTCAATCATGGAAAGATAAGAATTCAGGGGAAAGAAAAGAAAAGACTGAATGGCACCGAATAGTAATTTTTAATGAAGGTCTCGTAGGGGTAGTTCAACAATATCTTAAAAAGGGTGCCAATGTTTATATTGAGGGACAATTAAGCACTCGAAAATGGAAAGACGAAAGTACAGGTCAGGATAAATATTCCACTGAAGTAGTATTGCAGGGATATAATTCAAACCTAACAATGTTGGATGGGAAAAATAAAAGTGAAAATTCTAACTTAGTTTCTGAGAACAAAAGCTCTTTACCTGATGAAAATTTGAATCAGGACAAAAACGATTTAGACGACGAAATTCCGTTTTAAATCATGGAAAAGCAAAACATCAAACAAAATAGTAATTTAAAACCTATATTAGTAAGAAATGAAATGAGTTCATCATATCTTTCTTATGCAATGAGTGTAATTGTTAGTCGAGCATTACCTGATGTGAGAGATGGATTAAAACCTGTTCATCGAAGAATTATTTTTGCAATGTACAAAGGTGGTTATGATTGGTCAAAAAATTTTAGAAAATCCGCTAGAATTGTGGGAGATGTAATAGGTAAATATCATCCTCACGGTGATCAAGCTGTTTATGATGCATTGGTAAGATTAGTTCAAGACTTTTCAATGAGCTTGCCTCTTTTAAAGGGACAAGGAAATTTTGGATCTATTGATGGGGACCCTCCTGCTGCAATGAGGTACACTGAAACTAAATTAGGAAAAATATCTCAATATTTAACTGAGGATTTAGAAAAAAATACAGTTTCATTTAGAAATAACTACGATGAAACTGAAAAAGAACCTACAGTTTTACCCTCTCAATACCCAAATCTATTGGTAAATGGAGCTGGAGGAATAGCTGTCGGAATGGCAACAAGTATTCCACCGCACAATTTGGGTGAAGTTATTAATGCGACAAACGCGTTTATTGAGAACCAAAATATTACAATCTCTCAACTAATGAAATACGTGCCTGGTCCAGATTTTCCAACAGGTGGACTTATAATAGGTAAAGATTTTATCAAACAAGGATACAATAAAGGGCGTGGTTCATTTAAAATAAGAGGTGAGATTGAATTTGAAGAAAAAAAAAATGGGCGATCAATTTTAATTATTAAATCTATTCCTTATCAAGTAAACAAATCTCTTCTTAATGAAAAAATAGCATTATTAGCTCGAGATAAAAAAATTGAAGGAATCAGTGATATTAGAGATGAGTCAAACAGAGAAGGTATTAGAATAGTTATTGAATTAAGAAGAGGCGTAGAACCTGAAACAGTGAGGAGACAGTTGTATAAATTGACTAATATAGAAAGTTCATTTGGTTTTAACTCATTAGCATTAGTAGATAACAAGCCTAAGTTATTAAATTTAAAAGAATTTATCTCCGAATTTATTAAATTTAGAGAATCTACAGTACTAAAAAGAGTAAAATTTGATTTAAAAAAAGCTGAGGAGAGAGCACATATTTTAATAGGACTTGCTACGGCAGTAGAGAATATAGATGCAATAATTAAGATAATTAAAAACTCAAAAAATAATGATGAGGCAAAAAAAAATTTATTAAGTAAAAAATGGAAAATTAAAAAAAGTTCAAAATTAATATCTACAATTGAGAAGAAAAAAAATGTTCTTTCTTATTCTTTAACTATTGAACAAGTCACAGCAATTTTAGAATTAAGATTGCAAAAATTGACTGCATTTGGGATATCAGAAATAGAGTCGGAGATAAATAAACTTGCAAAATTAATAATAGATTTAAATAAGATTCTTAATTCAAAAAAAGAATTATATAATCTTATAAAAAATGAACTTAATAATATTAAAGATAAGTATTCAGTTCCAAGGCGAACAAAAATTATTGATGCAGTTCTAAATTATAATATTGAGGAAACAATTCAAAAAGAATCTGTTGTAATTAATATTACTAACAAAGGATATATTAAAAGAAGTCCACTCACATCTTTAAAAGCTCAAAAAAGAGGAGGGAAGGGAAAAACTGGAATAACAACTAGAGAAGAAGATTTTGTTGTTCAAATCTTTACAGCCAATACTCATACTCCGATGTTATTTTTTTCGACTCAAGGTTTGGTTTATAAAATAAAAGCATATAAAATTCCTGAAGGTACTTCTGCATCTAAGGGAAAATCAATATTTAATATATTACCTCTTAAAAATCATCATTCTATTAGCTCAATAATGCCTTTACCCGAAGATGAGAATGAATGGAAAAATCTTCAAATAATATTTGTCACATCAAAAGGCAATATCAGAAAAAATTCATTAGAAGATTTTATTAATATTAATGCTTCAGGAAAAATCGCAATGAAATTATCAGATAATGATAAAATTATAGGAGTTAAAATATGTAGCGAGGATCAAGATATCTTACTAAGCACTAAATATGGTAAATGTATAAGATTTATGTCAAAAAAATTAAGACTTTTTAAAGGAAGATCGTCAAAAGGAATAAGAGGAATGCAGTTAGCTGATGGTGACGAAATAATTTCACTATCTATTCTTGATAATAGTAAAATTGATAATAAAAAAATAAATAAAGATCCTAAGATTAAAAAAGGTTTAGAAAAATACATTCTTTCAGTATCTGAAAACGGCTACGGTAAAAGATCATCTTATTTTGATTATAGAGTAACGAATAGAGGGGGAAAAGGAATTATAGGTATTATTAATTCTTCTAGAAATGGAAATATTTCTTGTAGTCTGGTAGTTGGAGAAGATGATGAAATAATATTATCTACTGACAAAGGAAGTATAATGAGGTGTGCAGTTAAAGAAATTCGAGTTGCTGGTAGAAATACCCAGGGAGTGAGAATAAAAAAACTCAAGGGTGAAGAAAAGGTTGTCTCAGTTATTAAAATAGAAGATAATGTTCAATAATGACAAATACAGCAATTTATCCTGGAACATTTGACCCTATCACTTATGGTCATATAGACCTAATAAAAAAATCTCTTAAAATTTTCGATAAAATAGTAGTGGCCGCTGCAGAAAATATTAATAAAGATTATCTTTTCAATATAGATGAAAGAGTAGATATTATTAAGGATTCATTATTTAAAGATTTAAAACTTAGTAGAAAAAAAATTTTAGTTATACCCTTTAATACTTTAACAATTAATTTATGCAAAAAGTATAAAGCAAATGTTATAATAAGAGGTTTAAGAGCTGTGTCAGATTTTGAATATGAGTTTCAATTAGCAGGTATGAATAAAAAATTAAATGAAAAAATTGAGACAATTTTTATGATGTCAGATCTCGAAAATCAAATAATTTCATCGAAATTTGTAAAAGAAATAGCTAAATTAGACGGAAAAATAAATAAGTTTGTAACACAATCTATAGTAAAAAAAATAAAAAATAAATTAGAATGAAGAATATATACATATTAATATTATTTTTTTTTTTTATTTTTAATAAACTTTATACGGAGGAAATTATGATAATGAAACTAAAAGATGGAGATGTTGAGTTAGAACTTTACTCAGATGTTGCACCAAATCATGTAAAAAGATTTAAGGAACTAGCTCAAAAAGGTTCATATGATGGAGTTGTTTTTCACAGAGTTATTGATGGTTTTATGGCTCAAACTGGAGATGTAAAATTTGGAAATTCTAATTCTAAAAATTTTAATTTATCACTAGCAGGTACAGGTGGTTCAGATATGCCAGACTTAAACTCAGAATTTTCTGATATACCACATGATAGAGGGATTTTATCTGCAGCTAGATCAGCTGACCCTAACAGTGCAAATAGTCAATTTTTTATTTGTTTTCAACCAGCACCGCATTTGGATAGACAATACACAGTCTTCGGTAAGGTAATTAAAGGAATGGAGTTTATTGACAAAATAAAAAAAGGAGACGGTCCCAATGGTTCTGTAAAGAACCCAGATAAAATTATAAGTTTAAAGTTAAAATAACTTTAAATGATTAAAAAAAAGTTTTCCTTTAAGATAATTTCAAAGTTTAAAAAAGCTAGGATAGGCAAAATCAAAACATCTCGCGGTGATATAGATACACCTGTGTTTATGCCTGTAGGAACCTTAGGAACAGTGAAAGGGATATTTGTTGATGATATTAAAAGCACTGGAGCTCAAATTATCCTAGGTAATACTTATCATTTAATGCTAAGACCAGGTTCAAATATTCTAGAAACGTTTGGTGGTCTTCATAAATTTATGAATTGGGAGAAACCAATATTAACAGACTCTGGAGGTTTTCAAATAATGTCATTATCAAAATTAAATAAAATAGATGAAGACATAGGAGCAACTTTTAGATCACACATCGATGGAAAAAAAATAGTTTTAAGTCCAGAACAGAGCATTAGAATTCAAAAATCAATAAATTCAGATATTTTGATGGTTTTAGATGAATGTCCAAAATTAACAAATAACAGAGATAAATTGAAAAGTGCTATCGAGATATCTACAAAATGGGCCAAAAGATGCAAAATTGAGTTTGGAAATAATAAAAAAAAGGCTTTGTTTGGTATTATTCAAGGAGGATTGTACAAAGATTTAAGATCTGAAAGTTTACAAAAACTAATTGATATCAATTTTGATGGATATGCAATAGGTGGACTTGCAGTTGGAGAGTCTCAAAAAGAAATGTTTGAAACTGTAAAGAATATTACTGACAAAATGCCTGAAAACAAACCAAGGTATTTAATGGGTGTAGGAACTCCTTCAGATATACTGGGAGCAGTTAAGGAGGGTGTTGACATGTTTGACTGTGTTATGCCTACAAGATCGGGAAGAACCGGTTTAGCTTTTACTTGGAATGGCAAAATTAACTTAAAGAATTCTATATATAAAGATGACAAATCTCCTCTAGATGAACATTGTACGTTAAGAAATTTGAATAGATATTCAAAAAGTTATTTAAATCATTTAATTAAGACAAACGAATTATTAGCTTCTATGCTAATTTCTCTTCATAACGTTAATTTTTATCAACAATTTATGAGAGAAATTAGAAAAAGTATTAAGAGTCGCACATTCACCAAATTTTATAACAAATATATTAAATTATTTAACTAATAAATCTTATTGAATTTTAAATCATTTCTATGTAAAAGAAATTCTTTTGGGCCCTTAGCTCAGTTGGTAGAGCACCTCCCTTTTAAGGAGGGTGTCGATGGTTCGAGTCCATCAGGGCTCACCAAATCAGCTTTATGTTGATATTGGTGGATACTTAATAATTACTTCTCTTATCCAATTTTCAAGGTTTTCTATTCTTTTAGCACTTGAAGGATGGGTACTTAAAAATACTGGTGGCTCTTTACCTTTATTTCTTTCCGCCATTCTTTTCCACAACTTGACTGACTCTCTAATATCATATCCAGACAAAGAAGAAAAAATTAATCCCAAATAATCTGCCTCAGTTTCTTGTTTGCGACCAAAAGGATTCATTATACCTATTTTGTAAATATCCATACCTGTTGTACTACCCACTTGATTCCTTGCTTGACTTATAGCTCCTCCAGTAAAAATATCTGCTACTGCTGTTCCTATATTGATTGTCATAGCTTGACTGGCTCTTTCGATGGAATGTCTAGCTACTGCATGTGCTATTTCATGTCCCATCACTATTGATAAAGCATCTGTATTTTTCGTAACTTTAAGAAGACCAGTGTACACTGCAATTTTACCACCTGGCATACACCAAGCGTTAATAATTTTATCATTATCAACTAATACATAGTCCCATCCAAAATTAGCAGTAGGATCATTTTCTCCTTTTTTCAAAAAAAAAGCGCTCACAGCATTTTCCATTTTTTTTCCAATCTCTATAATTTCCCTTAATTGAGATCCTTTTGTAATTAATTTAGTTTTACTTCTAAAACTTTCATATGCTGCTGCAGCTTGACGATTTATTGTAGCCTCAGGAATAATACTAAGTTGTTTTCTTTCAGTGATGGGTACGGTTGCACATGAAGGCATTAATAATGAGCAACAACCACCACCAAATAAGCCAAGAAATTTTCTTCTATTTATGTTATATTTCATATGACTCATGATTTTAAATAATAAATTATTAATTGCAATTTTTATTTTAATATTAATATTTATAATATATTCAAGTTATAACTAATGGCTCAAAAAGGAAAAAAAACATCTATCTTATCAAGATTAAGAAACAATTTTTTTGCTGGAGCTGTAGTTCTTATTCCAATAGGAATAACTCTTTATTTATCTTTGTTCATAATCAAAGTATCTTCAAACATTCTTCCTAAAGAACTAAATCCTAATAACTATTTACCTTTTGAGATACCCGGCATTGAAATTATAATTGCAGTCATCATAATTACATTTATAGGTTGGTTATCGTTATCATTTTTAGGTAAGAAAATATTTGAACTAATCAATAGGATTTTAAAAAGAATTCCAATTTTGAGAACTATTTATTCTGCAATTAATCAAATGACAGAAAGTTTAACAAAAAGCGACAACAAACAAAAAAGTGTAGTTTTGCTTGAATATCCGAAAAAAGATGTGTGGGCAGTAGGGTTCGCAACGAAAGAAAACAAAGGGATTATTAATGATAAAATTGGGAACGAACTTGTAAATGTTTTCGTGCCAACAACCCCAAACCCTACGAGTGGTTTTTTGTTAATGGTGCCAAAAAAAAACTTAATTTTTTTAGATATAACTTTTGAACAAGCATCTAAATTTATCGTGTCCGCTGGCACATCGGATATTGATTAATCATATTTAGAGTAAATAATTTCCGCTCTATCGTGTAATTTTACTAAAAAATCAAATCTATCTAAATTTTCATTCTCTATTTTTTTTAAGTAATTTTCAGCATAAATAAAGAGATCACTATGATCAATTGGATCAGCAATTCTGAAGAATTTACTTCCACTTTGTTGGTAACCAATAATATCTCCGAAACCTCTCATTTTCATATCTTCCTCTGCAATAAAAAATCCATCACTAGACTTTTTCAAAATTTTTATTCTTTGAATACTATTTTTTGATAAATTATCTCTAAATAATAATATACATTTGCCTTGCTTTTGACCTCTACCAACTCTCCCACGTAGTTGGTGCAACTGAGCTAAACCAAACTTATTAGCATTTTCAATAATTATTAAATTTGCGTCCGGAAAATCAATTCCAACTTCTATGACCGTTGTTGAAACCAATATTTTAGTTTTTTTATTAAGAAATTTTTCTAATACTAAGTTTTTCTCATCTTGTTTTAATTCTCCATGCAATATATTTGTTTCATTTGGAAATTGTTTTTTTAACCAGTTAAATCTTTTATTAACAGACGAATAATCTAAGAACTGAGAGTCTTTAATTAGAGGACACACCCAAAAAACTTGATTATTTTGAGATAAATTTTTTTTAATAATCTTTATTAATTCATCAATTTTTTTTTCTGGCTTAGAGTAAGTTAAAATTGGAAGTCTATTTTTTGGTTTTTCTATAAGTCTGGAAACATCCATATCACCATAAATTGTTAACATCATTGTTCTAGGTATTGGAGTAGCCGACATTAATAAAACATCACAATTTTTACCTCCTTTGTTTGCCAATGACATTCTTTGTTTTACACCGAATTTATGTTGTTCATCTATTATGATGTAACCCAGATTTTTAAAATTTATTTTTTTTTGAAATAAGGCGTGTGTTCCAATTAATAAGTCGATTTCACCAATTTTTAACTCTTCAAGAATTTTTTTTCTTAACCTCGTTTCAGTTTTACCAGTCAAAAGTTTAATTTTAATTTTAGTACCATCAAATATTTTTTTTGCTAAATTATAATGTTGTTTAGCTAATATTGCTGTTGGAGCCATTAAAGCTGTTTGATAACCAATCTCTAAAGTATTTGCTGCTGTTAGAAATGAAACAATAGTTTTTCCCGAACCAACGTCACCTTGAAGTATTCGAAACATTTTTTTTTCAGATTTTAAATCATTATTTATTTCATTAATTACTTCTTGTTGATTTTTCGTTAGTTTAAAATTTAAATTATTTAATATCTTATTAGATAGTGAATTATTAAATATTTTGCTTTCCTTAATAATTTTTTTAAATTTTTTTCGATTTTTCGAGAGAACTATTAAATTTGATAAAATTTCGTCTAAAGCCAGTCTACGTAAATATTTATTATTTTCTACATCACTATTATTTGAATTATGTACTTTTAAAATAGACTCATTCCATGAACAAAATCCAAATTTTTCTAATATATCTTTGTCGTGCCACTCTTCTAAATTAGGAAGATTATTTAATACTTTTTCAATAATTTTTCTATAGGATTTTTCATTTAGACCCTCGGTTAATGAATACTTTGGAATATTTTTTTTTACGTAGTCAATTTTATCTATGGACGTAATATAACTCGGATTTGTTATTTGATATTTGTTTCTATAGAAAGAAATTTTTCCACTTATTAAAACAAATTTATTGATTGGTAAGACAGATCTTATATAACCCTCTCTACTATTAAAAAAAACAATATCAATTTTACTAAATTCATCTGAACAAATAACTTTATTCGGCAAATTTCTAACTCTTGGAAAATTGTATTTTAAAACTTTTACTTTGATAGTTTGAATTTTACCCACTTCTAGTCTATTAAGTGCTACCATATCTGACCTATCCGTTGATGAGTAAGGAAAATGCCATAATAAATCATTAATTTTTTCTATTCTCTTATTTTTTAAATATTTGCTAAGTTTTGGACCAACCCCTTTTAAAAAAGATATATTTTTAAAAAGATCATCTTTATTTTTAAAAATTGTCATAGTTAATATATAATACATTCATCAAATGATTGAATTAGAAACTTTAAAGAAAAAAATAATTTACAGAGCAAATTATCGCGGTACCAAAGAGATGGACATTTTACTTAGCAAATTTGTTGATAAATATATTAACACTTTTTCGAAAAAGGAACTTGAGGACCTATTCGATTTTTTGAATTTGGAAGATGAAATTATTTATAATTATTATCAAACAAAAAAAATTAATCAAAAGATGAAAAAAAATAAAGTAATAGAAATTTTTAGTGAATTTAAACTATAATGGCGGAGAGGGTGGGATTCGAACCCACGAACGAGTTGCCCCGTTGCTGGTTTTCAAGACCAGTGCTTTCAACCGCTCAGCCACCTCTCCTTAAAGAAACACTACAAACTAATACTATTATTAGTAAAAAATAACAATAAACTTATTTATTTTGCAAATACTAGTTTAAATAAATTATTTATGATAACTAACAAAATGGCTAAATTCTTAATTAAATTTATTTTACTATTTTATTTTTTGTTATTTAACTCTTTTCTTAATGCAGGAGAACATAACTTTGCAGCATGGCTAGAGAATTTTAAAAATGTAGCTAGAAGTGAAGGTGTATCAGAAATTACTATAAACGATACGCTTAAAAATATTAAATTTTTACCTAAAGTAATTGAGTATGATAGATTTCAGCCAGAGTTTTATGAAGACACCCACACATATATTAGCAAAAGAACTAATAACAACAAAGTTAAAAAAGGTTTAATTTTATATTCAAAAGAAAAAAGGCTAATTAATAAAATTGAAAGTAAGTTCTTAGTAGAAAAAGAATTACTTCTAGCGCTCATGGGTATAGAAACAAATTTTGGAAAATATCTTGGAAAAATGGATATCTTGTCGTCTCTAGCAACATTAAGCTTTGATAAAAGAAGAAGTGCTTTTTTTACAAAAGAATTATTAACATTATTAAAATTAATAGATAAAAATATAATTCAAAAGGATATTTTATTTGGATCATGGGCTGGAGCATTTGGAAACTTTCAATTTATGCCCTCTACTATAAAAAATTATGCAATTGATTATAACAATAATTCTAATATTGAGTTAAAAAAAATTGATGATTCATTTGCATCTGCTGCTAATTATATTAAAAAAATAGGATGGCAAACTAACTCACCATGTTTCGTCAGTATTAATTTAAAGAACACAGTTCCAGATAAATATCTAAACACCTCAGCAAGAAAATTGAAAAACAAAAAAAAAGTAAAGTACCTAAAAAAATATTTACAAAATCCAGAAAAATATTCTTCATATGATAATATGACAGCAGCTATAATTACTCCAGATAAAGACATTATACCTGGATCAAAAAAACTTAAACCAGCATATTTAGTTTTTAATAACTATGAATTAATACTTAAATGGAATAGGTCGCTAAGATTTGCTTTAGCCGTGTGTACATTAAAAGATAAATTTAAAAATGAGATATAATTATTTTTTAATATTTCTTGTCTTGTGTTCTTGCACATCTATAAGTATGAATAAATATGAAAAACCTGTTTTAAACTCCAAAGGGTTTGCATATATTTATACTCCCGATGACTATGAAAATAAAATTATCAAAAAGAAAATTAATTCGGATGAATTAATAATTGCTCATAATAAAGTAAAAAGGGGTTCTTTATTAAAGATCACAAACCCTAATAATGGAAAAAATGTAATATTAAAAAATTCTTTTAGACTGGATTATCCCGATTTTTATAAAGTTTTAATTACCAAACATATTTCAAACCAAATTGGTTTAAATGAAAATTTCCCATATGTAGAGGTGGAAGAGCTTAAAAAGAATAAGTCTTTCATTGCAAAAAAAGCTGAAACGCATGAAGAAGAAAAGCAATTAGGTGTTAAAGCACCCGTTGAAAAAGTGAAAATTAATAATATAAGCAAAACAAAAGAAACAATGTCTAATGAACAACCTAAATTTGTTATCATTTTAGGTAATTTTTATTCACAAGAGTCTGCTAAACTTTTGATAAAGAGGGTCAAAACTGAGTCGTTATCTCTTAGAAATAAGAAAATCTCTATTGAGAAAAAAAATAAACATAATTTTGAGGTTTTTTTAGGCCCATATAAGACTATTAAAATGATTAAAAATGATTACATTGCTTTAAAACAGATAAATTTTGATGAGGTAGACATAAAAATATATGAATAAATATTTTATAAAAATATTAACTTTATACTTTTTTCTAACAATAAATCTTAACTCAAATCCAAAGGTAGACGTTAAGACTGCTATTTTATTAGATTACGACTCTAATGAAATTATTTTTGAGCTCGAACCTGATATGAGTATTTATCCTGCATCTATGACCAAAATCATGACTTCAATAATTGTTTTTGATTTATTAGAACAAGGAAAACTATCTTTAGATGATAAATTTTTGATTTCTGAAAAAGCTTGGAGATTATCTCAAAGTGGATACTCATCGATGTTTTTGATGATAAATGACGAGGTTTCAGTAGAAAATCTTTTAAAAGGAATAATCATAGCATCTGGTAACGATGCTTGTATTGCAATAGCTGAAGGAATTGCCGGTACAGAGGAAAATTTTGCCGACATGATGAATGAGAAAGCTAGTGAGATTGGAATGAGCAACACGAATTTTGCAAACTCGTCTGGTATAAATCATCCTGACAATTACTCTACAGTTCGAGATATAGCTATCATGTCACAATATTTAATAAAAAATCATCCTGAGCATTACGAACTTTTTAAAGAAAAAACATTTACTTGGGATAGAACAGGTGGTGATCCAATTACTCAAGGTAATAGGAATCCATTATTATATAAAAGAGTTGGAGTAGATGGTATCAAAACGGGCTATCTAGCAGTAGAAAAATATTCATTGGCTAGCACAATGAAAAGAGATCAGCGAAGACTTATTGCTGTAGCAAGTGGTTTTCAAACAAAAAATTCAAGATCCAGTGGCTCTTTAAAGATATTAAGTTGGGGGTTTAGAAATACTGACACATTTGAAATTTCTAAAAAAAATGAAACAATATTTCCTGTAAAAACTTGGCTTGGAAAAAAAATTGACATAGACGGGATAACAAAAGAAGATGTTTTTTTAACACTTAAGAAAAAAGAGGCAAGAAACTTAAAAGTTTTTTTAAACTATAATGGCCCTGTAAAAGCACCAATTACCAAAGACCAAAAAATAGCAAATTTAGAAATATTTGTTAAAGACAATTTAATTAAAAAGGTTCCTGTTTATGCTGCTGAAAATGTAAAAAAGGTAAATGTATTTAAGAGCTTATTTTTGTCATTGAATTATTTGATTTGGGGAGATGTATAAAAAGAGTCTTTTTATTGTTTTCGAAGGTATTGAGGGTAGTGGAAAATCTTATCAAGCTAAGATTTTATTTAAAAAATTAAAAAAATTAATCAATAAAGTGATTTTAACACGAGAACCAGGTGGTACTAAAAGTGCTGAAATAATTAGAAAAATAATTCTTAAAGACTACTTTGAAAAGAATAAAAAGATAAAATTCGATAAATATACGGACACTTTATTATATCTTGCAGCGAGAAATGAACATCTAAAAAATAAAATAATACCAGCTTTAAAAAACAAAAAAATTATAATTTGCGATAGATTTATAGACTCAACATTAGCATATCAAGTTTACGGAAAAAGAGTATCGTTAAATTTTATAAATAATATTCACAAACAAATACTTGGAAAAATTAAACCAGACATAACATTTGTTTTAAAGGTCAAAAAACAATCATTTTTACGTAGATTAAGGAAAAGAAGGTCCAGAAACAGATATGATAATTTTCCTGTTAAATTTTATATTAAAGCTCAAAACGCCTTTTTAAAAATATCTAAAAATAAAAAAAACCATATAATTTTAGAATCTTCTAAAAACACACCTGAACTTCAAAAAAAAATATTTGAAATTATTAAAAAGAAAATAGGCCTAAAATGACAAAAAAAAAATTATATGGTCTAGAAAAAAATTTATTAAATTTAATAAAATTATTTGACAATCACAAATTACCTAAAGTTATGATGTTAACTGGAAAAAAAGGACAAGGAAAATTTACATTAGTAAATCATTTAATGAGTTATATTTTTGATAAAAAAAATTATTCATTAAAAGATAATAGTATTTTAACTGAAAATAAGTTGTATAATATTAAAGATAACTCTAATGCAAATATAGTCTATTTTAGTTGTATTCAAAAAAATGTAAAAATTGACGAAATAAGAAGTTTAAAATCAACATTACAAAAATCTTCAATTAATAATTTAAATCGTTTTGTTATATTTGATGATGTTGAATATTTAAATGAAAATTGTGTAAACGCTCTTCTTAAAACAATTGAAGAACCATCTATAACCAATTATTTTATTTTGATTAACAATCAAAGACAAAATATTTTGGAAACTTTAAAGTCTAGATCAATTGAGTTTATATATTTTTTAAGTAATTCTGTAAAAATTGATATCATAAAAAAATTATTATTGGATTATAAGATAGAACATAAGAT
The DNA here is from genome assembly GCA_902587145.1 of uncultured Pelagibacteraceae bacterium. Lineage (GTDB taxonomy): Bacteria > Pseudomonadota > Alphaproteobacteria > Pelagibacterales > Pelagibacteraceae > Pelagilacustribacter. The sequence goes on from CACIKD010000001.1 coordinate 41,379, forward strand.
CGATATTAAAAATTCAAAATTAACACCGGGAAATTATTTGAGGTATAACAAGATTCTTTTGGATGATAAAATTAACATCGATGATGATTTAATTTTAAATTTAAAAAAGTTATTCAAATTAAATAAGCTTAAAAAAGATGTAGACTATTTAAATTTTGCAATTTATTTAGTAAATCAATATTATTTTAATATAACCAGAAATAGTTCGAAAATTGATAATATAAATAATAAAAGAATTAATATTATTAGAAAAATACATGATGCAAGCAAATTGAATTTAAATCACACAAATTTACTTGTGGAAATAGAAAACTATATTTAGTGAATACAAAAAATTATTATATAACTACACCAATTTATTACCCATCAGGCAAGCCTCATATGGGCCATGCTTATTCAAGTATAGTTGCAGATGTAATTGCTCGCTATAAAAGATTAGAAGGATATAATGTTTATTTTTTAACAGGTACTGATGAACATGGTTTAAAAATTCAGAGAGAAGCAGAAAAAAATAAAAAAGATACTCAAAAGTTTTGTGACGAATTATCTGAAAAATTTAAAGAATTAACAAAAATTTTAAATCTTTCAAACAATGATTTTATAAGGACAACTGAAAAGAGACACTATAAGTCGGTTGAGGATTTATGGAATAAATTAGTTCAATCTGGTGATATTTATTTAGATAAATATAAAGGTTGGTATTCAGTGTCTGACGAAGCTTATTACGATGATGATGAAATTGAGGAAAAAGAGGGTTTAAAAATATCAAAATTATCTGGATCAAAAGTTGAGTGGGTAGAGGAGGAGTCATATTTTTTTAAGCTTTCTGCATGGAATAAAAAATTACTAGATGTTTATAAATCTAATCCTTCTTTCATTCTTCCAGTTGCAAGAAAAAACGAAGTTGTAAAATTTGTTGAGAAGGGACTTAAAGATTTGTCTGTAAGCAGAACATCTTTTTCGTGGGGCATACCAGTGCCTAAAAATAATAAGCATATAATATATGTATGGTTAGATGCTTTAACTAACTATTTAAGTGCACTTAATTATCCAGACGTTTCCTCTGATTTATACAAAAAATATTGGCCTGCTGATTTACACATTATAGGTAAGGATATCTTAAGATTTCATGCAATTTACTGGCCTGCATTTTTGATGGCTGCTAAATTACCTTTGCCTAAAAGAATTTTTGGTCATGGATGGATACTTTCAGATGAAAAAAAAATGTCAAAATCACTTGGAAACATTCTTGACCCATTAGACATAATTAAAAATTATGGAATTGATCAACTTAGATATTATTTAATCAAAGAAGTATCGTTAGGAAATGATGGAAATGTATCGTTAGAAAATCTAAAGAATTGTATTAATAACGATTTAGCAAATAATTATGGAAATTTATGTCAAAGAGTTTTTGCTTTTTTAAAAAAAAATTGTAACAATAAGATTCCAAAAAATACCTCTTTAACAAATGAAGGAAAGTTATTAACTAATAAACTAAAAAAAAATATTAAAAAGTTAAATGAATTTATTAATGAACAAGATTTAAACAACTATATAAAACAGGTTATAGAATACTCTTTTGATTCCAATAAATATTTTAATGACTCTGAGCCTTGGTCACTCAAAAAAACTGATATTAAAAAAATGAATTCTATTTTATACTCAATCGTTGAACAAATCAAAAACATAAGTATTCTTTTATTACCTATAATACCAATAAGCGCTAACAAAATTCTTGATATAATAAATGTAAAAAAAGAACTTAGAAATATAAGCGAAATAGTTAATAACAAATCCTTAAATCATGATAAAGAGTTAGGAAATATTGAAATTTTATTTAAAAAGGTAGAATAATGATTATAGACTCACATTGTCATCTTGATTATGAGCCCATGTTTTCAAACTTGGATAATGTAATTAAAAGGGCGGATCAATCTAATGTTAAAATCATGTTAACTATATCTGTTGCTGACAAAAAGTATAATAATATTTTAGAAATCACGAATAAGTATACAAACGTTTATGGCACTTACGGAATTCATCCACATGAAGCCAAAAATCATAGCAAAATAAACAAAGACATAATCTTAGAAAGATTAAATATCAGCAAGAAGATAATTGGAATAGGAGAAACTGGTTTAGATTTTTATTATAATCATTCGGACAAAGATGAGCAAATAAGATTATTTGAAGAACATATTAAAGCTTCTATTTCAAGCAAGCTACCACTCATAATTCATTCAAGGGATGCAGAGGATCTTACTTACGATATTTTATCAAAATATTCAAAAAAAAATCAGTTAAAGATTTTGATGCACTGTTTTACTGGAACAAAAAAGTTTGCCGATAAACTTCTAGGGTTAGATGCTTTTTTTTCGGCTAGCGGCATTATAACATTTAAAAAGTCCAATGATCTTAAAGAAACATTTAAGTCAATACCCCTTAATAAAATATTAATTGAAACAGATTCTCCATATTTATCTCCTGAACCTTTAAGAGGAAAATCAAATGAACCATCAAACGTAGTTTTGACCGCTAAATATCTCTCAAAACTGAAAGAAATTGAATTTGATGATCTTTGTGAAGGTACAACAAATAATTTTTTTAAACTTTTTGGTAAGTTAAGTTGAAGAATAAGTTTACAATCTTGGGCTGCGGAAGCTCTTTGGGTGCTCCTTGGATTACAAACTATTGGGGTAAATTAAATAAAAAAAATAAAAAAAACATAAGAACTAGATGTTGTGCCCATATACAGTATCAAGATATTTCAATTCTTATCGATACATCTCCAGATATAAAAGAGCAAATTAAAAGAAATAATATAAAAAATATCGATGCTGTTATTTATACACATGAACACGCTGATCAAACTGTAGGTATATTTGAGTTAAGACCTTTCTTTTGGAGAAATAAAAAAAAAATTCCCGTATACGGCAGCAAACGAACGACGAAATTACTCAAGCAGAAATACACTTTCTGTTTTTATCCTAGATCTGGATACAAACCAATAATGAGTGCTAACACTTTTAATAATAAATTTACTATAAAAAAAAATGATAAATTATTAAAAATACAAGCTATAGAATTACAACATGGGATGATAAAGGCAAACGGCTTTGTTTTTAACAAAATTGCTTATTTAAGTGATTGCAACAAAATACCCAATAAGTCTTTTAACCAATTAAAAAATTTAAATTATCTTATTATAGATTGTCTTAGAAAAAATCCACATCCATCACATTTCCACTTTGATGAAACAATTAAAATCGCAAAAAAACTTTCTCCCAAAAAAACAATTCTTACTAATTTACATGTTGATCTTGATTATCAAAGCTTGAGGAAAAAGTTACCAAAAAATATTATCCCAGCTTACGACGGATTATCTTTTAACTTTTAATTTCTTTGTCGATTGCGTTAATAAATTTTCTTGAGTTAGGTTTGGTAAAGGATGCAAAAGTGTCAGCTATTTTGCCATCTTTTCCAATAATAATTTTGTGAAAATTCCATTTAGGTATTGCTGCTATACCGTGATTTTTTTTAGCCCATTTAAAGAAATCATGGGCATTGCTGCCAATAACATCTACTTTTTCAGACATCGGAAAAGTTATACCAAAATTAGCCTCACAAAATTTTTTAATTTCAGCGTTATTTTTTGGTTCTTGCTTAAAATTATTTGTAGGGACACCTATTACTACAAGCTCATTTTTATATTCTGTGTATAATTTTTGTAGATCATTGTATTGGGGTGTATAACCACATCTACTAGCAACATTTACTACAACAATTACTTTCTTCTCATAGTCCTTTAAATTAATTTGGTTTCCATCTAATCCGTTAAAGCTAAAATCATATGCTAGTTTGTGATAGTTAGCGGGCAAATTAGAAAAAAAACTAAAGATCATAAAAGTAAATATTAATTTTTTTATCATATCATTTAATTGCTTTATAAAATGCTTTAAAAGGTAAAAGTATACAATCTTTTCTATTCATATATTTCTCATTCAACAAATAAGTTAAGTTATTAAATTTTTTCGGTACTTTTTTGCTAAAATTTAAATATTTACTTAAATTTTTTTTTAAGTCACCTAGGTTAGTATCTTTTGCTATATTTGCCAACGTACTCGCAGAAGCTTGACAAAAAATACATGCTTCAGTTTCATATCTTAACTCTTGAATAATATTTTTTTTTAATGAAATTTCTATGGATATTTTGTCGCCACAAATTGAATTCTTGAGATTAGTTTTATAAGTATAAATGTTCTTTAAACCATAAAATTTAGTATTAGATGCGATTTTCAATAATCTATTATCGATCATTTTCTACTAGCGAATAATAACAAGAAGTAACCACATAAGGTAGACAATAATGAACCTGTAAGTACACCAATCTTTACACCGTCACTAAATTCTAAGTTATTTGCGAAAGCAAGATTACCCACGAATAAACTCATTGTAAAACCGATACCTGTTAATATTGAGACCGCATAAAGCGACATCCAATTTGAGTTATTCGGTTTATCTGCAAACTTAAAGTAGATAGACAAATAGGAAAATAGAAATACACCGATTTGTTTTCCAAAAAATAATCCGCAAACTATTCCTAAAGGTACTGGATTTAACAATGTTGCAAAAGATAATCCCTCTAAAGACACTCCTGCGTTTGCAAAAGCAAATATTGGCATAATTCCAAATGCTACGTAAGGGGAGATTGCATGTTCCAGCTTTAATAGTAAAGAGTTTTTCTCTTTTTTAGTATCATGAGGAATAGTTAAAGCTAATAAAACTCCCGCAATCGTCGCATGAATTCCTGATTGATGTGTAAATTCCCATAAAAATATCCCAACTATTAAATAAGGAATAAATGATTTTACATTTAGTCTATTTAAAATTATTAGTAATATCATCGCAACAGCCATTAGTATTAAGTAAGTTGTTTGTATATTACCTGAATAAAAGAAAGCTATTATTATTATTGCTCCAAGGTCATCAATAATTGCTAAAGCAGTTAGAAAAACTTTTAAAGATATAGGAACTCTTTTTCCAAGTAATGATAAAACACCTAATGAAAAGGCGATATCAGTTGCTGATGGTATTGCCCAACCGTTAAGTCTTGTGCTGTCATCAATATTAATTATTATATAAATAGCAGCTGGAACTACCATTCCACCTACAGCTCCAATAATTGGCAGCATTGCCTGTTTCGGATTTGAAAGTTCACCTTTTACAAATTCTCTTTTAATTTCTAAAGACACTAAGAAAAAAAAGATAGCCATCAAAACATCGTTAATCCAATGAAGAACACTTAATTTTAATCCAAAATCTTCAGTTCCAAGTGTAAAATAACTTTCTAATATTTTAAAATAATTTTCACCTAAACTACTATTACTAATAAACAAAGCTATCACCGCTGCAAAGAGTAGAACCAAACCTGATGCTGACTCTAGTTTAAAGAAATATTTAAAAGATTTTGAAATATATTGGATCATTTAGTTATTTCTTACTAATATAACAAAAATCTTTCAATTGCCAAAAAGTCATATATAACCTATATAAATAGACTTTCGGAGCGTAGCGCAGCCTGGTAGCGCATCTGGTTTGGGACCAGAGGGTCGAAGGTTCAAATCCTTCCGCTCCGACCAAAATCATATGAATATTAAAAAAGTAGTTGTAATAGGATCTGGAACAATGGGAAGTGGAATAGCTGCTCATTTATGCAATGCTAATATACCAGTTATATTATTAGATTTAAAAACTGAAATTTCTGAAAAAGCTAAAGAAAGAATTCTAAAATCTAGACCGCCGTTATTATTTGAAAAAGATAAAATTAAAAATTTGAAGGTTGGCAATATTACCGATGACTTTGAAAATGTTTCTGATGCAGACTGGATTGTGGAAGCAGTTGTTGAAAGAATTGATATAAAACATGATATTTACAAAAAAATATTTGATAAAAGAAAAAAAGACTCAATTGTTTCATCAAATACATCAACTATTCCTTTAAAAGTACTATCAGAAAAATTAAGAGCAGAAGACAAAAAAAGATTTTTGTATTACACACTTTTTCAATCCAGTTAGATATATGGGATTACTGGAAATAGTTAGAGATAAGCTGAACGATCAAAATAAAATTAATTATTTAAAAGATTTTAGTGAAGAAAAATTAGGTAAAGGTGTAATTGTTTGTGGTGACACTCCTGGTTTTTTAGGAAACAGAATAGGAGTATATGCTATGCAAGTAGCGATGACAGAAGCGGTTGATATGGATCTTTCTATTGAAGAAGCTGATGCTGTATTTGGTAGACCTATGGGTATACCTAAAACAGGAGTTTTCGCTTTATATGATTTAATCGGTATTGATCTAATGTCAGATGTTCTTAAAAGTTTTCAAAAAGAATTACCTAAAGAAGATGAATTTCAAAAAGTTGTTTCTGGTTTACCGATTATTAAAAAACTAATTGAAACCGGTTATACAGGTAGAAAAGGTAAGGGAGGGTTTTATAGGATGAATAAAGCTGAGAATAAAAAAACTCTTGAAGCTCTTAACTTAAGTAAAAATGAATACTTTCCAGTTAAAAAGATAGATTTAAAAATAGATAAGATAAACCTTTTAGAATTAATTAACAGAAATGATAAGTATGGTAAATATGCATGGTCAGTAATTTCAAAAATAATCTTATACTCATCCTCGCTAGTGCCAGCTATAACTGATGAATATAATGATATAGATGAAGCTTTGAGACTGGGTTTTAATTGGTCTATGGGTCCATTTGAAATGTTAGAGTCTATAGGATTGAAAAATTTCTTTTCAAAAATTGGAGATATTAATCACAATGAATTTTTAAAAGATTTAAAAGAAAAAAAAGCAGAAAGTTTTTATGACGAGCGACAAAAATATACTAACTTACAAACATTAGGAAAGATTAAAAAAACAGTCATCAAATTAGATAAAAATGATTCAGCAGAAATATTTAGATTTAAAGATTTTAATATTGTTGAGTTTAATACTAAAGCAAATGCTTTAGATAATGATTCAATGGATGCTTTGAAAAAGGCTACAGATAAACCTCTAATTATAATAAATGAAAGTATGCAATTTTCTGCAGGTGTGAATCTAAATTATGTAATGGAATTTATAAAGAATAACGATATAAAGTCTGTTGAAAAATTTATTAAGTATTTTCAAGAAACTTGTAAGCATCTAAAATATTGTAAATACCCAGTTATATCTGCTCCGTCTGGTTTAGCTCTAGGAGGTGGAGAAGAAGTTGTGTTACAAAGTAATTATGTAGTTACACATACTAATATAGTAATGGGCTTAGTTGAAACAATTGTTGGTTTAGTGCCTGCTGGAGGTGGTTGTAAAGAACTACTCTGGAGATGGTGTCAAACCAATGAGTCTAAAACAGATCCAGATTATGCACCATTAAAAGTTTTTGATATTATTGGTTATGCTAAAACTGCTTCTTCGCCTCAAGAAGCAAAACCTATGTTATTTTTGGATAAAAATCATGATGTTATAATTAATAGAAATGAACTATTACCTGCAGCAAGAAAATTACTCAATAATAGTGTAGATATGTCTCCATCAAAAGAGTGCAAATTTAAATTATCTGGGAAAAATGCTAGAGAAAAAATGCACAAAATACTTGAAGCATTATATAATGATAAAAAGATTCTAGATCACGGTATGGAAGTTGGTAAAGAATTAGCATATGTTTTAAGTGGTGGAGACACAGATATTAGTAAAGAAGTTACAGAAGATCAAATGTATAAATTGGAACTAAATAGTTTTATGAAATTAGTAGAAAATAAAAAAACACAAGAAAGAATTGTTCATACATTAAAAACAGGGAAACCATTAATAAATTAAATGACTACTTATAATGCTCCAGTTGAAGATATGATGTTTCTTTTTGATAATCTTAAAGATAATAAGAATTATAAAGAGATTGATAAATTTAAAGAAATAAGCTCTGACTTAGTAAAAGATGTTTTAGATCAAGCAGCTAAAATAAATCAAGAAATCGTACATCCTCTTGCTAAAATAGGCGATGACAGTCCATGTGTTTATGAAAATGGAATCGTAAGATCTCCGCCAGGTTATAAAGAAGCTTATAAAAAATTTATTACTGACGGATGGACATCTTTGTCCTGTGATCCAAAATATGGTGGGCAAGGAATGCCAAAGACTGTCAGCACTTTTTTTGAAGAAATGTTATCTTCAGCAAGTTTGTCATTTAAATTATATAGTGAATTAAGTATTGGAGCTTATAATTGCATCCTTCATCACGCAGATGATAAAATTAAGGACAAGTTTCTTCCCAAAATAGTAGAGGGAAAATGGAGTGGAACTATGTGTTTAACTGAGTCTCAATGTGGAACTGATTTAGGTTTAATAAAAACAAAAGCAATTAAAAATTCAGATGGATCATTTTCTTTAACTGGACAGAAAATATTTATAACGTCTGGTGATCACGACTTAACAGAAAATATTATACATTTAGTTTTAGCAAAAATTCCAGGTGCACCTGCTGGCACTAAGGGAATAAGTTTATTTTTAGTTCCAAAGTTTAATGTTGATGAAAGTGGAGCAGTTGGATCTAGAAATGGTGTTAGCACATTATCTATTGAAACTAAAATGGGAATAAAAGGTTCACCAACTTGTGTTCTTAATTTTGATAATGCTAAGGGTTTTTTAATTGGTAAGGAAAATAAAGGATTGAGCTCAATGTTTACAATGATGAATTTAGAGAGAATTATTGTTGGTATTCAAGGATTAGGGATTGCAGAAACTGCCTATCAAAATTCACTTGCTTATACTAGAGAAAGAAAACAAGGTAAATCTAACGATAACAAAAATGGTGAAACAGATTTAATAATTAAACATGCAGATATCAGAAGAAGTTTAATGAACATGAAATCAATAATTGAAGGTCAAAGATCTCTGGCTTTCTGGTTGTCCCAACAAGTTGATGTAAGTTTAAATCATTCGAATGAAAACGTTAGAAAAGAAGCAGACGATATGGTCTCCTTAATGACACCTGTAGTAAAATCTTTTTTTTCAGATATGGGTATGGAGATAACAAATGAAGCAATACAAATTTTTGGTGGTTATGGCTATACGAGAGATCAGGGTATCGAGCAATTATACAGAGATAATAGAATTACACCAATTTACGAAGGAACTAATTCTGTTCAAGCAATTGATTTAGTATTCAGAAAAGTACTTACTAATCGAACTTTGGAAAAATTTATATCCTTACTTCAAAATGAAATTAAAAATTGCAATGATAATGTTGAATTAAAAAGATTATCCAATATTCTTAAAGAAAAGATAAAACTTTTATTAGATTTTTCGAAATGGTTAGACGATAAGTTAAAAAATCAAAAAGATGATGTTAGTGCAGCATGCAATGACTTTTTGAAGGTTCTTGGTTATGTTGCTTTGGGTTTTTCTTGGCTTAAAATGACTAAAGTAAGTTTTGATAATTCAAGTAAAAATAAAAACTTTTATGAAGAAAAGATTAATACTGCGAAATACTTTTTTGATAAAATTCTACCTAGAATAGACAGTCATTATCATTCAGCAATAGCTGGTAGTGAAAGCTTGATGAAAGCAAAATTTAACTGAAAATGAGTGTTTACGAAAAAAATTTAGAAAAAAATAAAGCTAATTTCGTCCCCTTAACACCACTTACTTTTTTAGTTAGAGCAAAAGAAATCTACCCAAATTATGAAGCAGTAATTTATGAGAATAGAAATTACACATGGTCAGAGGTTTATAAAAGATGTGTAAAATTTGCCAGCGCTCTTTCAAAGATTGGTATAAAAAAGGGGGACACTGTTTCTTTTTTAGCTTTTAATACACCTGAAATATTTGAAGCACATTATTCTGTGCCCATGACTGGAGCAGTTTTAAATACAATTAATATTCGTTTAGATGCAAAAACGATTTCATATATTTTGGAACACGGAGAAGCAAAAGTTTTAGTTGTAGATCGCCAGCTTCATGTAGAAGTTAAAAAAGCTTTAAGCACTTTAAAAAGAAAGATTACCATTATTGATATTAACGATAAGCATGCAGATCAGTCAAAGTGTGAAAAGATTGGTGATAGAGAATATGAAGAATTTCTAAAAACTGGGGATGAGAATTTTCAATGGAAAATGCCTGAGGATGAATGGCAAGCTCTTTCATTAAGTTATACTTCAGGTACAACAGGAAATCCTAAAGGAGTAGTATATCATCATAGAGGCTCTTACCTAATGTCTACTGGTAGCGCTACTGCTTGGAACATGCCCAATAGATTAAATTTTTTAACTATTGTGCCTATGTTTCATTGTAATGGATGGGGTTATCCATGGACTGTACCAATGTTAATAGGTCGAACTATTTGTTTGAGAAATATTGACGTTAAAAAAATTTTTGAGTTAATAGATAAATATAATGTTACGCATTTTGGAGGTGCTCCTATAGTTTTAAATATGATTACGGGCGCTCCCGAAAAAGACAGGAAAAAATTAAAACAAAAAGTATATGTTTTAACAGCCGGTGCGCCACCTCCAAGTATCATTTTTAAAAAGATGAAGAGTCTTGGTTTCGAAGTAATGCATGTATATGGATTAACAGAAACATACGGTCACGTAACACAATGTGCTTGGAACGAGTCTTGGGATGAGCTTAATGAAGAAAAACAAAATGAGATTAAAGCTCGACAAGGAGTTCGATATCCAAACACTGAAGGTGTAGCTATAATGGATCCTGAAACCATGAAAGAAGTACCTAAAGATGGTAAAACAATTGGTGAGATAATGATCAAAGGTAACGTGGTAATGAAAGGATATTTTAAGGACAAAGACGCAACCGATAAAGCCATGAAGGGTGGTTGGTTTCACACTGGGGATTTAGCGGTAATGCATCCTGATGGTTATGTAAAAATTCAAGATAGATCGAAAGATATAATTATCTCTGGAGGTGAAAATATTTCGTCTATAGAAATTGAAAATACTTTAGCTAAACATCCATCCGTATCTATCGCCGCTGTTGTTGCAAAACCTGATGAGAAGTGGGGAGAGGTACCATGCGCATTCATAGAAATGGTAAAGGATAAACCGGTCACAGAAAAAGAACTAATCTCTTTTTGTAAAGAAACCTTAGCGGGATTTAAAGTTCCAAAAAAAGTCGAATTTTGTGATCTACCAAAAACCTCTACGGGAAAAATTCAAAAATTTGAGTTAAGAAAAAAAGCTAAAGAATTAAACTAATTTAATTATAATAATGGCAAAAATTTCAATTAATCTTAAATGGAGTCTTAATGGTGGAGAATTATTACCTGGTAAATATTCAAATAAACATCAAATTGAATTTAACAATGAAATTGTTATTAATGGAGACGCAGCCCCAGATTGGAATGGAAGTAAACAAAATAGTAATCCCGAACAAGCCCTTGCAGCAGCTTTAAGCAGTTGTCATATGATGACTTTTTTAGCTCTTGCAGCCAAAATGAATTGGCCGGTATCAGGATATACAGATAACGCGATAGCTACTTTAGGAAAAAATTCCAAAGGCAAAATGTCAGTAACTAATATTGAATTAAATCCAAAGATAGCATTTTCAAAAGAATTTTCTGTAGATGAAAACAAAATGAAAGAAGTACAAGAGAGAGCTCATCGATATTGTTTTATAGCAAATTCTTTGTCAGATGAAGTAAAGGTAAAGATTAATTAACCCATGAATTATAGAAAAAATAGCAAAGTTTTAGAAACTTATTTAAATGAAAATGGGGTAATGCGTTTTAACTTAAATAGTCCAGAGAATTTAAATGCTCTGTCTGAAAATATGATGGATTTAATGCAAAATGCTTTGGACAAGGCAAGTCATAATAAAAATGTAAGAGTAATAATAATTTCTGGAGAGGGATCAACATTTTCATCTGGACATGACTTAAAAGAGTTGAAGGGTGCAAGAAAAGGTGCAGATAAAGGAAAAAAATATTTTTTAAAAATAATGAAAAAATGTTCAAAGATGATGCAAACAATAATTAAATGTCCAAAACCAATAATTGCAGAAGTTGAAGGAACAGCAACAGCTGCTGGGTGTCAATTAGTTGCAAGTTGTGATTTAGCATATGCAAGCAGTTCAGCTAAATTTGCAACGCCTGGAGTAAATATAGGTCTATTTTGTTCAACACCCATGGTTGCTATTTCGAGAAACTTATCCAACAAACATTCTATGGAAATGCTTTTAACTGGAGAATTAATTTCATCAGATAAGGCCGCTAAAATTGGTTTGATCAATGATGTTATTGAAATAAATGAACTTAAAGACTTTGTATTAGATAAAGCCAAAAAAATTTCAAAAAAATCCTCAGTAACTTTAAAAATTGGTAAAGAAGCTTTTTATAAGCAATTAGATATGAAACTTTCCGATGCTTACGATTATGCTTCAAAGGTAATGGTTCAAAATATGCTTAAACTGGATGCAAAAGAGGGTATCGATGCTTTTATTGATAAACGAGAACCTAACTGGAAAGATAAATAATTTTTAATAAAGGCTTTGAATTGATTACAGAAATTAAAAAGAAAAAAATATTTTCAAACGATGTTGGGCATCCTTTTGATAAAAAAAAACCGACTATCATTCTATTACATGGTAGCGGCCAATCTCATGTTGTTTGGTCTTTAACTGATCAATTTTTAGCTGATAAAGGTTTTAATGTATTTACCTTGGATCTTCCAGGACATGGTAATTCCGAAGGACCTTGTTTAAAATCAATAGAAGAAATATCAAATTGGATAAATGATTTTGTTGATCATGTTGGTATTGAAAAATCTATATTGGTTGCTCATTCTCAAGGATGCTTAGAGGCTCTTGAATTTGCAAAAAGTTTTCCAAAAAAAGTAGAAAAAATAGTTTTCATTGCAGGGTCATATTCTATACCTGTTAACAAAAGTTTAATTGATCTAGCTTTATCTGGTGATATGGAAGCTATAAATTTAATGATGAAATGGGGATACGGATCTTCAAAACAATTTATTGGAGGCAATCCATTACAAAAAATACTTAATTCTTCTAGAGAGGTAAGAGAGGTTCTAGCTGTAGACTTAATTGCTTGTAATAATTACAAAAATGGTGCTGATGCGGTAAAAAGCATAACGTGTCCAACGTTTTTTATTTTTGGTGAAATTGATAAGATGATTAGACTAGAATCAGGAGAAAAATTTGCAAAAATGATTAAAAAATCTAAAGTTCATATAATTAAAAATTGTGGTCATATGATAATTTTGGAAAATGCATTTGAGATGAGAGAAAAGATTTTAGAATTTTTAAACAAATGAAGAATTTTTACATAAGTAAATCACGAAGAGTAAGGTCTACACCTTTTACAAAAAAAATAGAAGAGCAGGGTGTCAAAAGCTATACAGTTTATAACCATATGTTATTGCCAACCTCTTTTTCCAATATTGATGAAGAATACTTGCATTTGAAAAAAGATGTTCAAATTTGGGATGTTTCAGTGCAAAGAGAAATAGAAATTTCTGGTAAAGACGCACATCAACTAGTGCAATTAATGACATGTAGAGATCTTTCTAAATCAAAAGTAGGCAGTTGTTATTATGTACCATTAATTGACTCAAATGGTGGGATGGTAAATGATCCTTTAATTTATAAGTTAGAGGATAATATTTGGAGAGTTTGTATAGCTGACTCAGATGTTCTTTTGTATGCCAAAGGAATTGCAGCAGGAAAAAAGCTAAATGTAAAAATATTTGAAGCAAATATTGATACTTTAGCTGTACAAGGTCCAAAGTCATTTAAATTAATGGAGGATGTATTTGGAAAAGAAATTAGCGAGTTAAAATTTTTTAAATATAATTTTTTCAAATTTAAAAATAATAAGTTTTTGATTTCTAGATCAGGGTTTTCTAAACAAGGAGGTTATGAAATTCATGTAGAAAATGTAAAAGCTGGTTTAGAACTATATGATTATTTTTTTGAGGTAGGAAAAAAATATAATATTAAACCAGGAGCACCTAATCATGCTGAAAGAATTGAAGGAGGCTTATTGTCATATGGAAACGATATGCTTATAAGCGATAATCCGTTTGAATGTGGTTTTGAAAAACTAGTTCATCTAAGCGACAATGTAGAATTTATAGGGAAAGACAGTTTAAAAAAGATTTTGAAAAATGGTATTAAAAGAAAACTAATGGGTGTAAAGATTAATTCAGATACGTTAAACTTAACCAGCGTGGATTTGTTAAATAAAAAAAAACAAATAATAGGTAATTTGAGATCTGCTGCTTTTTCTCCAACTTTCAAGAAGATAGTTGGAATAGCTATGATTAATAAAGAATATTGTAAAAATAATGAGATTTTTAATATCAATTTAAATGATAATTTAATTGATGGTGAAGTTTGTGAATTACCAATAATTTAATATGAAAAAAGCAAAAATTTATATTCCTTCTAAAACTGCAACTCAATCAGGTTTGGGGAAAGAGGATAAGTGGATTTTGGAGTTTGACTCTAAAGATACCACCACAAATCCATTAATGGGGTGGGAGTCTTCAAATGATACAATGGGAGAGGTAAAAATTGAATTTTCAACAAAAGATAAAGCAATAGAATATGCTAAAAATAACAATATTTCTTACAAAGTCATTGAGCCTAATAAAAGAAAATTTATTATCAAATCTTATGCGGAGAATTTTACTAAGAATTAATTATGTGGCGTAGTTTTTTTACAGATAAAAAATGGCTTTTGTGGTCCTGGGGTGGTTTCGCTTTTATAATACTATCTCTTTTAGCTCAGACCTATATAGATGTTAAAATAAACGAGTGGTATAAGGGATTTTACGACCTTTTACAAAAAGCCCCAGAACGTGAATTATCAGAATTTTATGACGGTATTTACCTATTTATGAAATTGGCTATCCCTTACGTCATTATTTATACAGTTACCAATTATTTTACTAGACTTTGGGCTTTTAGATGGCGAGAGGCTATGACATTTTCTTATATGCCTTATTGGAGAGCAGTGGATGCTAAAGTAGAAGGCGCATCTCAAAGAATCCAAGAAGATGCCATGAATTTTGCCAAAATAGTTGAGAGTTTAGGCTTACAAATAGTAAGAGCTATAATGCTTTTGATAGCCTTTATTCCCATTTTATGGGGCTTATCCTCAAATGTAGTAATACCTTTTTTTAAAGATATCACCGGCTCTCTAGTTTGGGTTTCTTTAACAGCTAGTTTGGGAGGTTTAGTAATAAGCTGGTTAGTTGGAATTAAACTTCCAGGTTTAGAATATAACAATCAAAAAGTTGAAGCAGCCTTTAGAAAAGAACTTGTTTACGGTGAAGATGATAGAAAAAACTACGTCCAAGCACCAACAATTTTTCAATTATTTACCGGAATAAAATTTAATTATCACAGACTATTTTTACATTATGGCTATTTCGATCTTTGGATAATTATGTACAATCAAACAATGATAATAGTTCCTTATCTTTTAATGGGACCTGGATTATTTACTGGTGCAATGACATTAGGTGTTTTAATTCAAACCTCATCAGCTTTCAGAGAGGTTCAAAGTAGTTTTTCTTTATTTTTACAAAACTGGACAAGAATAACTGAATTAAGATCTATTTATAAACGTCTAAATGAATTCGAGACTGCGATTAATTTTGGAAATAAGTTGAGAAAACCTCGAAAATCTGATGTAAGAGCTTAATGGAGCTCTATATAAAGTTAATTGATGTTCTTTTCCCTGTCTTCTTTATTATTGGTGTAGGTTATTATCTTGGTAAAAAAGATCCAAATTTTGACACAACTTTCATAACAAATTTCGCTGGAAATATCGGTACACCAGCTATGATTTTTTATACAATTACAACAACCGGTGTAACTCTTGATGTATTTATAGAATATTTTATTTATGCTGTAATAATAATTGCAGGATTCTCAATTGTCGGTTTCATATTTTTATTTATTCTTAAAAAAGATACTATTACAGAATTACCGCCATTAATTTTACCAAATACTGGAAACATGGGTGTTCCTATATGTCTCTTTGCTTATGGTACAGAAGGACTAGGTGTGGCATCTGCAATTGCATCTGTAATTATTTTATTTCACTTCACTATCGGTGTTTTATTAGCGAAAAAAAGTTTTTCATTAGATATTTTAGTAAAAAACGTTCCTATCTATGGAATTATTATTGCGGTTCTTTTTCTTTACTTTAAATGGGAAGTTCCAGGTTATATTGAGAACACTACATTTTTATTAACTTATACAACAATATTTTTAGTTTTAATGTCATTGGGTATCGCATTAACAAGACTTAAAGTTGTTTCTTGGACACATGCATCTATACTTGGTGCGGTTAGGGTGGTTATTGGTCCAATTATAGGATTTGCTTTTATTAAATTTTTAGGACTTACGGGTTTTGCTGCTGGGGTTCTCTTAATTCAATCTTCTATGCCCAGTGCAGTTTTAACATATTTAGTTGGTTCAATGTATTCAGAAAAGAGGGCAGTAGACAACGTAGCTAGTGTTATAGTTACTTCTACGTTAATGTCATTTATATCAGCACCTATTATCGTTTATATAAGTCTTCGTTTTTTTCAATAAATACAATGACTTATAATATATTATTAAAGTAAAATATTAGTATATAAGTAAATAATACTTACCTTAATATAATAATATTATTAAAAACATTGGTATTATTGACAAATTTATAAAACATTTTAGGAAAAAAAAATTATATTAAGTAAAATCCATCAAATCAGAGTTTAAAAATACCACTAAAAACAATGATTTTTAAGTCTTCTAGAAGTAGCTAATAGTGCGAATTCTAGAGCAATGCATAAAGGGAATATAGCGTTTAAAAGCCCATAGATAGCATTTTTTTTGCGATTTTATATTATGTGGTACAACTGAGCCGCGAGTAAGCAAAAAAAGCAACCAAAGATTGAGAATTATGCTAAAACGCGCGTCAAACAACAATTCTAGAGCGTTATGCCCTCCTTTTTTAGCAGTTTTCTCTTAGTTTTAATACCACCTTTACCTGAATATCCTCCTAGTGAACCGTCTGACTTAATCACCCTATGACAGGGTATTTTGGGAGCATAGGGGTTTTTACCTACTGCATTGCCCACAGCACGAGCTGAGTAGGGGCTTTTAATGGCTACAGCTACCTCTTTATAGGTTTTGACCTTGCCTTTTGGTATTTTAAGCAAATACTTCCAAACTTTAATCTGAAAATCAGTTCCTTTCAGCTTCATTTTGATATTTTGAACTTGTTTTGCTAGAGTGGTGGGGACCAACCAGCATAATAGTCCACGCAGGCTTATTATCCTTTAGTTTAAGGCTATGTTTGTCCGTATTTTTTCTGAAACCAATGTATCCAGGACCTCTCCAAAAAGTACCTCTATTAGTAGTTTCCCAATAACCACCTTTTAAAATGATTGTTATATAGGACCAGTAATGGTCGTGTAAATCTCCTCTATCTTCCTTGAGTATTTTATGTACCAAAATATTGAACGGAAACCATTTAGGCCTTTTTCTAAATAAAACATAATACCTAATCATAAATGGTTCTGCTTTATCGTAATCTGGCCAACTTGGCCCTCTATCTAAAATCACTCTTTTCCTGCTCTTAAACATGATTTAATCAATTAATAAGGCTATAATTAATAAAATTCCCACTACTAGAATAGCTATTCCTGTTGTTAAAGTTAAATTTCTACTTTTGTTTTTTAGTTTTTCCCAACGATACATTAAAAAAAATGCTACGATCGGTACTGATAGTCCTAAAATTATATATTTAAGCATTAAATCATTTTAACTTATTTGCTTGACTTCTAAAATGAGTTATTATATTACTAATGATAATTAATTGTTATCGATAGTAATGATATGAATGAACTTACAACTGACATAAAAGCTTTACAAGACGAAACATTAAATAATCTTAAAACCTCTAAAGCCAGTAATACTTTGAGGGCTTATAGATCTGATTTTAGAGATTTTGCAGGTTTCTGCGCTAAACACGGCTTCAAATCAATGCCTTCGGATCCTAAAATCGTATCTTTATACCTAACTCATCTATCAAAAAAATCTAAAATTAGTACTTTAAGGCGTAGATTGGTGTCGATAGGCGTTGTTCATAAATTAAAAGGTCATTATCTAGATACCAAACATCCAGTAATCATTGAGAATTTAATGGGTATAAAAAGATTAAAAGGGAGCAAACAGATAGGTAAAAAACCAATATTAATCAATCACTTAAAACAAATAATTAATGTAATTAATGAACAAGATATTGAGGAAATTGTAAAACTAAGAAATAAAGCATTGATACTAATTGGATTTGGAGGTGGTTTTAGACGTACAGAGTTAATATCTATTGACTATGAAGATCTTGAATTCGTTGATGAGGGTGTAAAAATAATACTTAAAAGGTCTAAAACAGATCAATTCGGAGAAGGTATGATTAAAGGCCTTCCCTACTTTTCAAAAGAAACTTATTGTCCAGTAACAAATCTCAAAAATTGGCTAAAAATTTCAAAAATTAAAAATGGGCCTATTTTTAGAAGATTTGCTAAAGGTTCTGCATTAACAAAAAATCGGCTAACAGATCAGTCAGTGGTTCTTATAATAAAAGATTGTTTGAAAGTAGCTGGTATTGCAAATGACAATTTCTCAGGACATAGTTTAAGATCTGGTTTTGCCACTGTAGCTGCAGAAGCTGGAGCAGATGAGAGAAGCATAATGGCTATGACAGGACATAAAACATCACAAATGGTCAGAAGATATATTAGAGAAGCTAATATATTCAAAAACAATGCATTAAATAAAGTAAAGATATGATTAAAGATTTGGAGTTCTTGTTTAAAAAAGTATTTTTTTCTGAGAGTTATTTATTAAAGAAGAGATTAAAAAGAGCTATTAATAAAGGTTATGAAAAAGAACTTTTGATTATAGATAAATTTGCAGATAAATCTAAAGATGCTTTAGATGTTGGTGTTTACAGAGGGGTATATTCATATAAATTATCTCAGAATTTTAAAAATATACATTCATTTGAGCCTAATCCCCTTCTCTTTCCCTATTTAGAAAAAAATTTAATTAAATTAATTTCAAATGTAAAATTATATAATCTAGCGTTATCAAATGTAAACGGTGTAACAGAACTCAAGCTGCCTTTAAGAACAAAATCAATTTTTAAGGACAACATAGAAGAATTATTCCAATTAGGAGCAGCAACTATGCACCCAAATAATAAGATTGATAATTACAAAAAAGTACCAATTATAACGAAAAGATTAGATGATATAGAAATAGGAAATAAAATCGGACTTATAAAAATTGATGTTGAGGGACATGAAAAAAATGTACTAAAAGGAGGAATAGAAACTGTAAAAAATAATAAGCCTGTCCTACTTGTAGAAATTGAGGAAAGGCATACGAAAAATCCAATAACAGAAACTATAAATTTTATAAAATCAATTGGTTATAAAGGATTTATATCAAAAGAGAATGATTTAATTGAGATAGACAAAGTTATAGACTTAAAGAAAGAAAACAATTTTTTTTTTCTACCATTAGATCACAAGCTAATCCAATCCTCAGGCCAGTAATCCTTATTTTTAATATTAAGAAACTTAAAAAAATTTAATTTGGGTCTAACAACAATTTTATCATTATTTTTTGCTAACCAAGTTCCCCACCAATTAAAAGCCGAAGGAATAACGGCATAATGTTTACATTTTGTCATTAAGTATAGATCTAAATGCATTTTTTCTACTTCGTCTAATATATTTGAATTATCTACAAATTTAACGTCATAATTTTTAAAGATATCATTAAGATTTTCAAAATTATTACTCCATAAATAAAATGATGGGGATTTAAGCTTCTTTTTAAAATATTCTATTGCATTAAATACAAATGAAACTTGTTCATCTAAAAAGCTTTTTGATTTATTGCGATCTAAATTTGTAATACTATTAAACTTTTCAGTAAATCTGTTTTGTCTAAGACAAAGAGAAACTGAATCATTTTTAACAATGTCATCAAAGTATTTATTTTTTTGAAATTTAAGCTTTTTTTTAGGAGTGAATATATTTAACAAATCTTTTTTATATTTCGAAAAATACTTTTCCGACTCAAAATACCCTTCCATATATAAAGTATCTTTATACGACTGATTTGTATTAATCACATTAAATTCAGTTTCTTTATTTTGTTGATATTTTTCTAATATAAAGGATTTTTTTTTGATAAAAGGATCAATCTTTTTAATAATTTTTCTCCTTAAATAACCACTTATATTCGTGAAATTGTCCTCAGAGGAAGTAATGTCATCTGGTATTTCAAAACCATCTAAAGCATAAGTATAAATATTTTTTCTTGATTTATAAGAGGATAAATTATCAAAATAAAATTTTCTTTTTAATAATTTAGATGCAGCATAACCCGCAGCGAACATGAACATTTGATTACCTAAATTGTTTGATAACCTAATTATTAATTTTTCTTCCATTGACCAATAAATTTTCTATTCTTTTAATAGTGACATTAAAATTTTTTTTTGGGATCATAAACTCATAACTTTTTAACTTAGGAACAAATTCATGAAATGCATTTTTATATTTATAAAAATCTTCAATAGAATTAATTTCACAGTTAAATAAATCAATAACTTTTGTTTTTTGAATTGCTGCCATTGAAGTAATTGAACCGTGAAAAGAAATAACGATCTTCGCGTTTCCAATTAATTTAAACAAATGTTCTGCTTTAATATTGGGATAATAATCCACAAATTGATCATTCTTAATTTTATATTTTTCTAATAATAAATTATTTGTCTGATTATCATTTAGATCATTTGTTAGCACGATCCTTTTATCTAATTTTTTTAATTTATCTATAAGTATGTATAAATCTGATAATCCTAAATTTAATTTGCTAAATTTAAATTTATTATAATGAACTAGTATGTAGTTCTTTTTATTTAGCTCAGATTTCAATTCTTCTTCAACAATTTCAAATAAACTTTTTGTACTTTCGTTGTTTGTTAAACTCATATTTAGTTCGTTTATTGATTTTCTAATTTTTTTTGATCCCCTGTCATTAATTGCTATCTTATCCATCAATTTTCTTAAAAATAACGCAGGTCTTTTATAATTAATATTATCTACGCAGATACCAAAAAACTTTATTCTTTTTAAATAAAAAATAAGTGGTAAGTAAAATAAATAATTGCTCGGTTTAAAGATATAAACTTCTTTTATATCGTTTCTTAAAAAAAATAAAAATAAATTAAACTTATCTATAATATTAATTTTTTCTGTTATAACTTTAAAATTAACATTATTTGATTTAAATAAAAACTTCATTTCTGAATTGTAATGAGATAAAAAAATTAATATTTTTTTGTTTAAATTATTTTTGATTATATTTTGTATTGCATTGTAAGCATGGAGCAAATCGCCAATTTTGTCATTTTTAAAAATAATAATATCTTCATTCATTATGCCACATGTGTTTTGTTTTGCTTTTAATGTCAAAAGTTTTATTTAAAATAAAATCAGCTACTAATGTTGAATTAAAATACTTTAAATACTTATTTCTTCCTTTTTTACCAATCTTTCTTCTTAACTTTTCATCTTGAGATATTTTAGAAATCTTTTCAGACAAATCATTTAAATTTTTGTAAAAAACCATTTCATCTTTTTCAAAAAAGTCTTGATAACCAGTTTTTTCGTCTATTAATGTTACTAATCCATTACCAATTATTTGAGTAATTCTATCGCTGCTATAATATTTTATAGGCTCTCCCCTACTCAAATTTAAGCCCATTTTTGAATTCGATATAGTCTTAAAATAATGATCGGCCCAAATTGGTTGCACTTTATCTATACCATAAACATCAAATTTTACATTTTTGGTTTTATCAATTAATTTTTTAACAAACGAAGCCCTATCATCAGACTTGCCAGTCTTTAGTATGCCTCTATGCACTCCATGACTAAGTGCGAAAAAAACATCCATGTTACAATTTTTATTATAATTTTTTAAAGTTTCAAAAGAACTATCAGAAGGATTTGGAATAAAATAATTTCTAGTTTTTTTTGACAAAAAATTTAAAACATCAGGGCTAGTAGTTAAAAAATTAGCTTCCATAAAATCCGATTTATCTAAAATACGACTTTTATTCCTGTGGAAATCTGGTCCATTTTTATTTAATGGATCAAGAAACCATTGAGACATTTTAAGATTAGGATAATCATCTTTAAGCTCTCCTAAAGTTTCAGGAGAAACTAAATCTGCGTGACCAAATATAATTGCATCTGGTTTAAAATTATAACAAGTTTTTTTCAGTTTATTGTTTAGATTTTTAGCCCCAGATAAATCCTTATAGCTTTTGTAATATTTTTGAATATCTCTATCACTGAATTCTAGTATACTATGTCCAAGTCTTATTAGACCATTATTTATTCTTCTGCCTGTATTAAAAAATAATCTACCATCATGTCTCTCATTAAAATTAGTCACATGAAGTATTCTTAGAGAAATATTTTTCTTAACATTAAATAATTTTAAATATTTAAATTTTTCATCACGATAATTATCAATCAATGAAGATACAAATTTATGAGTTAAATAAAAATTGACAATAGATTTTTTTTGTAATTCATACCTTGCTAATTTGTTTTTAATTAAATAATCAATATTTTTATATAAAGAAGCTACATTAAGTTCTTTTAAAATTAATCCATTTGTAATTGTTTCAGGCAAACCACCTCTATTGCTAATAATTACAGCGCAACCAGCTGAAGAGGCCTCTAGACTGGTCCTTCCAAATGGTTCTTCCCATCTTGAACAAACAACTGCGATACTCGTTCTTTTATATATGTCGATGACTTTTTTGTGTGAAATAAATCCATAGTTCTTTAAATTCTTATGATTGAACTCTATTTTATCTCTTTGTTCATCACCAGCAACATTAACTTTCCAATTTGGATATTTTTTTAATATTTTTAAAACTGCCTTGCCAAAAATATCATATCCTTTAGATTTATTTAATTTTCCAACAAATGTTATTTCTTTTTTTTTATTTTTTGGATTAACATTGATTTTTTTAGCTGATTGAAAAACTACCAATAATTTCTCACTATTGATAAACTTATTTTGCATACCCTCTAAAAATCTCTTTTTAGACCAATTACTATTAAAAATTATTTTATAACAAATTTTTAACAAATATTTTCTTTCTTTTACTGTTTTTGAACCCGACATAGTTAGTGGATCGTTATGAAAATACAAAACAAGATTTCTCTTTCTTAAGGAATTTACAATTACAGACAAATAATTAGGCCTATTATGAACTTCAATTAGATCTGAGGGATTTTCTTTTTCATTCAATATAAATTTTTCTACATATTGTTTGCTTTTACTTTTAAACCTAAAATTTGATAGTGATATATTGTGATATTTTATTGGGAATTTTTTTTTCAAACTAGTATTGCCATAAACAACTATATCTTTTTTATACTTACTTAAAGCAGCTGTATCTTTAACAAATAGTGAAACAGCGCCAGGGTAACTTGGTGAAAAATTTTCTTTGTAAGGTAGTAAAATTGAGATTTTCATTTAACTTTTTTTTTTAATATATTTCTTATCAATCTATTCTTCTTTATATAATATTCTCTCGAAATTGCTTTACTTTTTGTCTCATGTTTCTCTTTATATATTAACTTCCATTTACGACCTCTGGTAAACTTAGCTCCTTTTCCAGTATTATGAAGCTTGATTCTATTTTGTAAATCTTTAGTGTAACCAACATAAGTAACACTTTTTTTATTTTTTGATTTGAGCATATAAACATAATAGCTCATATTTTTTATTTAATACCAAGATGAGTATATTTAATATTTAAGTAATCTTTTATGGCCATGGATCCACCTTCCCTGCCATATCCTGTCTGTTTTATGCCCCCAAAGGGAGCCTCTGCGACTGCAACAACGGGAGTATTGACAGCAACACAACCTGTCTCCATGAGTTCTGAAGCTTTATGTGCTTTTTCTAAATTATTTGTATAAATATAACTACATAATCCTAAATCATTGTTATTTGCTCTTTTAATAACTTCATCAAAATCTTTGAATGAAAGAATGGGAACTAGTGGACCAAATGGCTCTTCTTTCATGATAGTGTAATTATCTTTCACGTTATCAAATATAGTTGGTTCATAGAAGAATCCTTTATTAAATCCTTGTGGTCTCCTACCTCCTAATAATACATTAGCACCTTCTTTTTTTGTTTTTTCCACTAATTTTTCAATTCCATCTAATCGTTGTTTAGTAGTCATGGGACCTAATGAAACATTTTTGTCCATACCATTGCCAACTTTTAGTTTTTTTGTTTTTTCAATCATTAAATCCGTAAAGTCTTTTTTTTTATTTTCATGAATATAAAACCTGCTCGGAGAAATACAAACTTGGCCGTTATTTCTAAATTTAGCTGAAACTGCCATGTCGGTAACTGTATTTAAATCTACATCCTCAAATACTATAAACGGTGAGTGCCCGCTAAGTTCCATTGTAACTCTTTGAACTTTATCAGCTGCTTGTTTTAATATTAATTTACCAACTCTTGTTGAGCCTGTAATAGATATTTTTTTAATAATGTCTGACTTTATTAATTCAGAAGAAATTTCTGCTGGATCGCCAGATAATAAATTTACTACACCTGGAGGAACACCAGCTTCATTACAAATATCAACAAGTTCCATGACACTACCTGGCGTGATTACATCTGGTTTGACAATTACAGAACATCCAGCAGCTAAGGCAGTAGAAATTTTTCTAGAAGCTAAAACAATTGGAAAATTCCATGGAACTAAAGCAGCTACTACTCCAACTGGTTGATAATATACATGTATACGAGTATTTGAAAATCTACTTTGATTAATTTCACCAAAAATTCTTTTTGTTTCTTCAGAATTCCATTCAAAAATATCAGCAGCTCCACCAACTTCACCAGGTGATTCTGAAATTGGTTTTCCAACTTCCAGGGTTAACCATTTAGATAAAATATCTTTTTTTTTTCTAATTAAATCTGAGATTTTTCTTATAATTTTTGATCTCTCCCATGGAGAAGTATTTTTCCATATCTCTAATCCTTTTTCAGCAGATTTAAGAGCCAATTGTATATCTTTGTTATTTGCTTTTGATGCTTTTCCTAAGACTTCTTCTGTGGCAGGATTTATTACTTCGTAAGTTTCATTGCCAGATGAACTTTGCCATTTACCATTTATAAACTGTCCAAATTTCTCATACATAGTTTTAAATACCAAAGAATAGTTTTTAAATTATGGCGGTCCCAAGGGGAATCGAACCCCTCTTTCATGGATGAAAACCATGTGTCCTAACCGATAGACGATGGGACCTCATTTTTGTGAATCTTATTAACAGAAATATCATCGATAATAAACTCTACATTTTTTTCACCTTTCCATTCATTCAAACTCAGTTTTCCCACAATGTTGAAGGTATTTTTCTTATTATTAAGCAAAAATTGACCAAGATCAGTGTCATAAGAGTTAAAAGCGATGGTTTTAATAGATGATCCATCTTTTGATAATAAAATCGACTTAATATGATTTTTTCCAACAATCAATGATTTTAAAACTTTAACATTTTCTATGATAAATCGTGGCTCAGGATTTCCAGATCCAAAAGGCGATAATTTTTCTACTTTCTTATAAAAATCGAAATTTAGTGCT
The DNA here is from genome assembly GCA_902587145.1 of uncultured Pelagibacteraceae bacterium. Lineage (GTDB taxonomy): Bacteria > Pseudomonadota > Alphaproteobacteria > Pelagibacterales > Pelagibacteraceae > Pelagilacustribacter. The sequence continues at coordinate 67,178 of CACIKD010000001.1, forward strand.
GAAGCGGAAATCAAACTATCTAAATAAATTTCATTTCTTCCAAAATTTTTGTCTATTTTCTTCTTAAACATTTTCGTTATGAATTCTTTAAATTGTTTAATTTTATTTTCTTCAATTGAAAAACCTCCTGCCATTTTGTGCCCACCTCCTTTAATCAAAATTTTATTTTGAATTGCAGCTAGAATAACTGCTCCAATATCGAACCCTAAAATTGATCTAGCAGAAGCTTTACCAATATTATCTTTTAAAGAAATTATTACAGTAGGTTTGTTAAATTTTTCCTTAATACGTGAAGCAATAATACCAATTACACCCTCGTGCCAGTTGTTGCCACATAGAACAAGAACTGGATCATTAACGTCATCATTTACAGTATTTAAAACTACGTTAAGAAGATCTGATTCAAGTTTTTTCCGGTCCAAATTAAATTTTTCTAATTCTGTCGCTATTTGAAAACTCTCTTTTGGGTTGTTATTGAGTAATAAATTAGCGCCATGAGAACATTTTCCAACCCTTCCACCTGCATTAATTCTAGGTCCAATTACATAACCCAAATGATAAGTTGATGCTTTCGTTTCAATTTTACATAAATCAATCAGTGTTTTTAACCCTAAATTTTTTTTAGAATTAATTATTTTAAGACCTTGTTTTACAATAGCTCTATTAAGACCAATTAAAGGAACTACATCACAAATAGTACCTAATGAAACTAAATCTAAAAAATTAAGCAGATTTGGTTCTTTAATTTTATTTTTTAAAAACCATCCTTGTTTTCTTAAAGCAGAATTTATTGAAATTAAAGTCATAAAGCATACTCCAGCAGCACACAAATAATTTAATTTTGAGTCATCATCAAATCTATTAGGGTTAATTATAGAATAAGCATTAGGTAAATTTATTTCAGACTGATGGTGATCTAGCACAACTACATCAACTTTATTTCTATTTGCAAAATCTATTGCGTCAAATGACATTGTACCGCAATCAACAGTTATTATTAAATTTACTTTTTTATCAATTAAATTTTGAAAACTTTTTATTGATGGACCATATCCTTCAGACCTTCTATCTGGGATATATATTTCAAAATTTTTTTTAATAATTTTAAGATAATTTCCAATTATAGCAGTAGAGCTTGCTCCATCTACATCATAATCACCAAATATTCCAATCCGTTGATTTTCATTAATTGCTTTTAATAATCTTAATGTCGTTTTTTCCATATCTCTTAAAGTATTTGGATTGGGTATGAGATTTTTTATTGATGGTTCTAAAAAAGATTTAATAGAATCTTTTTCTATATTTCTTATTGATAGAAGTTTCGCCGTAATTTCATCTAATAAGTAATTTTCTTTTAAAAACTCAACATAAGATGAGTCGAATTTTTTATAAATCCAATTTTTTCCTGACAGTGACAATTCACTCATTTCTTTGGGTGAAAATTTTTAATTTTCTTAAAGATTTTATAGTCTTTATGAAGAGCAAATGTAGATACCTCATATTTTTCTCCTAAGTCTTTAATTCCATCTACAATGTCACCACTAGTAATAGCAGAAGCACAAAATATAACGTCCCCTTTAATCATCTCATCTATATTATATTTTTTTTTCTCATCTTTAATACCTAATTTTTTAGCTCTTGTTAGTTGTTCATTGTCTAAAACTAATCTTGTTTGAATTTGACCGCCCATGCAAGATAAAGCAGCAGCTGCTAAAACCCCTTCAGGACCTCCTCCGATACCTAAATAAATATCAACATTTGTATTAGGGTCAGCAACAGATATTGCACCGGATACGTCTCCATCAGATATAAATTTTATATTTACATTAAGATTTTCCAATTTTTTTATGATTTCTTCATGCCTTGGCCTCTTTAAGACACAAGCTGTGATCTTATCGATGTTTTTTTTCTTTGCCTCAGATAAAAGTTTAATATTTTTTTCAACACTATTATCTAAATCTAAAAGATCTTTTGGTAGATTTGGACCGATTGATATCTTTTCCATGTAAGTATCTGGAGCAGAAAATAAATTTCCTTTTTCACAAACTGCCAACATTGAAAATGCATTAGGTAGGTTTTTAGCTACGAAATTTGTTCCCTCTAACGGATCTAAAGCAATATCGAGTTCTGGACCATTTTTCGTTCCAACCTTTTCTCCGATATAAAGCATTGGTGCTTCGTCCATTTCGCCTTCACCAATTACTACCTCACCATTCATATCTATCGTATTAAGCTCATTTCTCATCATATCTACAGAGCCTTTGTCAGCTGCGTTTTTATCTCCTTTTCCTATAAAGGGAAACGCACCTATAGCGGCTTTTTCAGTAGCTCTTATAAATTTATTAAAATAATTTTTATCTATAGACATTAGCCATTTTCAATTCTTAATAATTTTGGTTTTCGAATTATATAAGACTTTTTGGCTAAAGTTTTCAATGTTTTTTGAATATCATTATCTTTTGATCTGTGAGTAATTATTACAATTGAAGATTTTTTTTTATTTTTATAAGGATTTTGCAAAACTCTTTTTATTGAAACTTTGTTATTAGAAAAAATTTTAGTCACATCTGATAAAACACCGTATTTATCTTTTACATTTAATCTTATGTAAGAAGAAAAAAACAATTCTTCTATTTTACCACCTGAATATTTTTTTCTTTTTTTATTAGATATAGCAAATGGAAATTTAATATTACCTCTTAATATAGATGAAATGTCAGACACTAAAGCCGAAGTTGTTGCGGATGGTCCAGCACCCTCACCTTGTATAATGTTTTTTCCTATTGGATTTCCCTCAACGATTACAGCATTTAGAACACCATTTACACCTGCAATGTAGGAAGATTTTTTAACCAAAGTTGGATGTACTCTTTGAAAAATTTTATTGTTTAAAATTTCAGAAAAACCCATTAATTTGATTTTGTAACCTAATTTATTTGCATTATTGATATCTTCTTCATCAACATCTTTTATACCTTCAACATGAATGTTTTTATTTATAAAAGAGTTAAAACTTAAACATGACAATATTTTAACTTTTGAAGCCACATCATCGCCGTTGATATCAGAGGATGGATTTGACTCCGCATAACCAAGTTTTATAGCTTTATTAATCGTTTGACTGAATGAAGTTTTATTTATTTCCATTGAAGATAAAACATAATTAGAAGTTCCATTTAAAATTCCATAGATACGATTAATTTTGTTTGCGATTAATCCTTCTTTAATTGACCTAATAATAGGGACACCTCCACAAACAGCTGCTTCAAACTCTAAATTTACTTTATTCTTTTCAGCAATCGATGATAGCTTATCTCCATATTTAGAAATTAACGCTTTGTTAGCTGTAACTACATTTTTCTTATTCCTTAGTGCTCCAAAGACTAATTTTTTTGCTGCTCCTTCCGCACCACCTATAAGCTCAACTATAATATCAACATCTTTATTTTTTAAAATAGAATTAAAATTATCTACCCATTGATTTTTTTTAAACTTTATATTTCTTTTTTTATTTTTATTTTTTGCTGAAATGTATAGAATTTTAAAACTAGAATTATTTTTATTAGATATATTATCTTTATTTTTAATAAGGAAATTATACAAATAGCATCCAATATTACCAAGGCCAACAATTGCAATATTATATAACTTTTTTTCTCTCATAATTATTCTCTTAAAGAAATATTAGGATAACCTTTTTCATTATTTACTTTTATTAAATAGTTAGCGATAGAATCAATATCACATTTTTCAAGTTTAATACAAATATCTTGGGAGTTATCATTTGAATTATAAGAAGATAAAGTATTAATCTTATTTTTTTTCTTTAAAAATACTTCTTTTTTAGCTAATTCTTTTTTTTGTTTATATTTTTTTTTCTTTTTTTTTAATTCTGCTTTTTTTTCTTTTACTTCATCTTTAGAAAGCTTTTTTACTATTTTTTTATTTTTATTTTTAAATACTTTGATTTTAGGTTCATCACCTTTTATATTAAGATCTACTAAACTATAATTTGTTTTTTCGTTTTTTGTTATAATTTGGACCTCTAAAGTTAAATTTTCTTCAAAATATTGTTTTGCTTCGGCTTTGTTAACACATTTGTGATCTCCGCAAATAAGTATGCTTTGATGTTTTGAGCAAGAAATTAATAAAACAATAATTGTTAATAAAAATATTTTCATTTAAGACCAGAAGTTTCTTTAAAACTGAATAAGACATTCATGTTTTGAATAGCTTGACCAGCAGCACCTTTTATTAAGTTATCTATTGAAGAAAAGATTACAATTTTATTCTTAAGCCTTGTTTGGCAAACAGAAATATCACAATTATTAGTTTCGATTACACTGCCAGTACCAATTTGTGTGTTTGGTTTATGAATATTTATAAAAAAATCACTCTTATAATAGTTCTTTAACGTGTTGACTATTTTTTTTACCGTAACATTATTTTTTTTATATATATAAATTGATGAAAGGATTCCCCTAAAGCTAGGTATTAAATGAGGGTTAAATGTAAATAAAATATTTTTTGCTATTTTTTTTAATTCTTGATCTAATTCTGCAATATGTCTATGATTTTTTACTGCATAAGCATAAGTTGATGAATAAAAGTTTTTAAAATTAAACTTTGATTTATAATTTTTACCAGCACCAGAGTATCCAGATTTTGAGTCTATTGTTATATTTTTAAGATTAATAAATTTTTTCTTTAATAGTGGAACCAATGGGATTTGTATTGATGTTGGATAACAACCAGGATTTGAAACTATTCTAAAGTCTTTTATTTTTTCTTTTTTAAGTTCCGTAATTGAATATATTGATTTTTTTATTAATTCTTTTGCTTTATGTATTGTATGATAAGTTTTCTTATATATTTTTCCATCTTCTAACCTAAAGTCTGCAGATAAGTCGATAAACTTTAATTTAAGATATTTATAATATAATTTTTTAACTAATTTTTGTGCCTCGCCATTCGGTAATGATAAAAAAAGTAAATCAATTTTTTTCCAATTTACATTATTAATATTTGATATTTTAGGTAGTTTCTTTTTAATTCTTTTATCAAATTTTTTAATTTCTTTTCCTAAATTTTTTTGAGCACATAAATTAATAATTTTGACTTTTGAATGTTTTGATAACAAGTAAACAAGATCTAATCCCACATAACCTGTGGCTCCAGCAACTACTACATTGATAAATTTTTTGGCCATAAATAACTTATATCACTAAATTAATATTTTTAAATTTAAATGATTATCTTTTAGAAAATTGGAAACTTCTACGAGCTTTTCTATGACCGTATTTTTTTCTTTCAACAACTCTGGAGTCTCTAGTTGTGAGTTTGTCTTTTTTTAATTCTTTTTTTAAATTTTCATCGTGTGAAATTAATGCTCTAGAAATTCCTAAAATTATAGCACCTGCTTGACCGGATAATCCTCCGCCTTTTACTGAACATTTAACATCATAATTGTTTATTACGTTTGTTATCTCAAGAGGTCTGGTTACAATAAGTTGATGCACTGGTCTTTTAAAATAATCTCCCATAAGTTTTCCATTTACAAATATTTTTCCTGATCCTTTTTTAACCCATACTTTTGCTATTGATTTTTTTCTTCTTCCTGTTGAATATTTACTATCCTTAAAATCAAGTTTTAACTTTTTAATTTTTTCTTTATTTATAGCGGTTTGTTCCATTAATTTTTAACTATATTTTTTTTATTTTGTTTATTAAAATCAATTAATTTTGGATTTTGATTTACGTGTGGATGAGTCATTCCTTTGTAAATTTTTAGTTTAGTCATTTGTTTTTTTGCTAAAGGACCACCAGGCAGCATCCTTTTTACAGCTAATTTTAAAATATCTTGTGATTTATTTTTTTCAGATAAAGTTAGAGGAGTAGAAACTTTAATACCTCCTGGATGCCCAGTATGTCTATAATATTTCTTGTTAATAAATTTTTTTCCTGAAAATTTGATTTTATCAATGTTAGTAACCACTACGTAATCTCCATTGTCCATATGAGGGTTATAGGTAGGTTTATTCTTTCCTCTTAGTAATTTAGAAATAAAAGCTGCTAGTCTTCCAACAGCAGTGTTTTCTGCGTTAATGAGATACCAATCTTGCTTAATTTCTTTTTTTTTAATAAATGGTGTCATATCAAACGCGATAACTACTAATAAAAAAACAAAAAGTCAATTTTTTTATGACAATTTATGATTTAGATTTAGAATGGTAAATACTAAAATTACGCTCGTAATTTGATGCAAAGAAGCCAAATAAAGATTTAATCCACTTATAAGAGTAAAAATACCTAAAAAAACCTGAATAGTTAAAACAAAAAATACAGCTAAATAATTATTTAAAAATTTAATATTTTTTTCAAAAAATAGTTTAATACCAATAAACAAAGTTAATAAAATGATTAAATAAGCAATATTTCTATGTAAGAATTGAACAAAACTTTGATTGTTAAAAAGATTAATGACATTAGAATCTAAAAGTTTTACATCATCAGGAAAAAATGAAAAATTCATTTTTGGCCAAGTTTGATAAATTAAACCAGCATCTAAACCTGAAACAAATGCACCAATTACAATTTGACATAAAATTAATAAAAATAAAAATTTAATTAATTTAGGTTTTGTATTAAAAAAGATTTTTTTCTCATTATTTTTATAATTTAAATAATTCCAAATTAAAAATGAAATGATAACAAATGCTAATAATAAATGTAAAGATAATCTATAATGACTTACAGAAGTGTTGGCTGTTAATCCACTTTCGACCATATACCAACCAATAATTCCTTGTAATAATATTAAAAAAAATATGAAATAAAAAATTAATAACATTTTTTTATTAAATACTTTCGCGAAAGTAAAAAAAACTAGCGGTATTAAATATACCAAACCTATTATTCTACCAAATAATCTATGAAAATATTCCCAATAAAATATTACTTTAAATTCTTCTAAAGTCATTAATGGGTTTACAAGTTTAAATTGTGGAATTTCTTTATATAAGTTAAAATAAATTATCCATTTATCTTTTGTTAATGGTGGTAAAATACCTTCGAATAATTCCCATTCTGTTATAGATAAACCAGAGTCAGTTAGTCTTGTTAAACCACCAACCATAATCATCAAAAACACAAGTATTATCATTGATAGAAGCCAGATACGAATTAAGAAATTATAAGAAATTTTATTAGTTTCCATTATATAAATATATAATTATTATTTAAAATCTCATATAATATTTATGTCGCTATGATAAATAAAAAATTAGAAAGTATAAGAAAAAAACTCGACAATCTTGATAACCATTTTTTATCACTTATTAAAAAAAGAACATTACTTGTTAATCAAGTTTTATTAACAAAAAAATTTAAAAATCAAATAGTTGACAAAAAAAGAATTAAAAAAATACTTGCTAATATAAAATCTAAATCTATTAAAAAAAATATAGACGTCAAAATAACGAACGAAATTTGGAAATCGATGATTAGAGCTTATATTAAATACGAATTTAGAAAGTTTAAAAAATAAGATTATTTACTGTGTGGTGGTAATTTTTTTTCTACAAAAAATTCATGTTTTCGTGTGTTGGGATTATATTTTTTAATCTTCAATTTTACTTTTGCCTTTTCACCTTTTGTAGGTTTTTTAGCATAATAAACAAATGCACTATCAGGTTTGCTTTCAGGTACCATTCTTACTTTAAGATGTGTTTTTTTAGCCATATTTTTTTATCCCTTTAATTTTTTTTAAAATGTTTTTTGATTTGTTTTTAATATTCATTTTAAAATAATCTTTTTCTATATTATTTTTATCAGTTTCGTCAATAATTTTTTTTCCTTTTAAAATGTTTTTAGCTCCTTTAATTGTAAGACCTTTATCTCTTAATAAAAACTTTATATATGTAATTTTATCAACTTGTTTTTGATTATAGTAGCGTCTATTTCCTTTTAAAATAACAGGTTTAATTTCACTAAATTCTTTCTCCCAGAATCTAAGAATATGATTTAATGGTTTACCGGTTTTTTTATTAATTAGATTAAGTCTAATTGATAATTCGGATATATTTAAATAATTTTTTACCATTTTAAAATTAATTAATTTTTTTTTTGAGTGTGTCTGAAACTTTAAATTTTATTGTATTTCTAGAGGTTATGATAAATTTTTCTTTAGTTTTTGGGTTTCTACCCTCTCTTTTGTTTTTAAAAACAACATTAAAAGTTCCAAGATTTTTCAGATTAATTTTTTTATTATAAACTAAGTTTGATATTATAATTTCAATAATATCCTCGGTAATTTTTTGAACGTTTTTTGATGAAAATCCAATCGCGGAAGTAAGTCTAGTTATAATTTCTCTTTTTCCTAGATTCTGTTTAAGTTTTGTTGTCATTCAGATGACTCAAATTATTTTTGATTTGACTCATTAAATTACCTTTTACAATATTATAACATAGATCTATAGAATGATGAAATCCTACAGAGTCAGTAGAACCATGACTTTTTACAACAGGACCGTTCAACCCTAAAAATATTGCTCCATTAAATTTTCTAGGATCTAATTTTTCTTTAAATTTTTTCAAACTAAAATATGAAAATAATAAAGAGAATTTTGATAATATATTTTCTTTTAAAGAAATTTTTAAATTATCAGTGATAAATTTTGCAGTGCCTTCGGCAGTTTTTAGCGCTATGTTTCCAGTAAAACCATCTGTAACAATTACGTTAGTTATTCCATCGGTAATTTTATTACCCTCTATGTAACCGTTAAAAATAAAGTCACCATTTTTACTAATTTCTTTTAATCTAGAATAAGCCTTCTTAATTGTTTCTGTTCCTTTTATTTCTTCAGAGCCTACATTAAGCAATGCAACATTAGTTTTTTCGTTTGGAAATAATGATTTATGTAATGCAGATCCCATTTCTGAAAATTCAATTAAATTTTTTTCATCACATTCAATATTCGCACCAAGATCTAACACTATATTCATACCATTCATGTTAGGCCATAATCCTGCTAGAGCTGGTTTGCTAACCCCATTAATTGTTTTAAGAATCATTCTTGATATAACTAATAAAACACCAGTGTTGCCTGCCGATAGAGAAATGTCGCTCTCAGACTTAACTTGTGAATAAACACAATTCCACATACTGCTATTTTTTGAAGTTTTAACAGCTGTCAATGGAGTTTCATCATCTGAAACTATTGACGAAGTATGAAAAATCTTAAAACAATCATTTGAAATATTGTATTTTTTTAATTCAGAATTAATTTTTTCTTCATCACCAAAAATATTGAAAAAAAAATCATTATGATTTCGATGTTTTTGATAAAACAAATTTATGCCCTCGATATTTTTATTTGGTGCGTTCTCACCACCCATTGCATCGATTGCAATACTAATTTTTTTATCCATATATATTTTATATGTCTAGAATTTTTTTTCCGTTATAGAAACCGGTTTTAAGATCTATATGATGAGAAATCCTATATTCACCAGTTTTTTTATCTTCAACAACATTGACATTTGAAATCTTGTGATGAGATCTTCTTTTGTTCCTTTTAGAAACTGTTGTTTTTCTTTTTGGTACTGCCATAATTAATATTCAAATTTATCCAAATCTTTTATCATATTTTTATTAATAATATCAAAACAAAAATTAAAGTATTTTACAAAGTAATCGTTTAGTTTTGCTGATATTTCATCGTTTTTTTTAATTAAAAATAAAAATTTAATCATTTCATTAATATTGATTTTATTCGGTTTTTTGTGATCCAAAAATTTTAAAAGTAGATCATGAAAAATTTGGTTAAAATTCTTCATTTTTTTGTTCACAGTGACATCCCCATGACCCATCTCTCTAAGATTATTCTCAATATTTAAAAAAATATTGTCATATATTTCCTGCGATAAGTCTTTATTATCTTGTTTTTTTTTCAAACAATTTAGAATTATTACTAAATGAGCAAAAATTAAAATAATCCTGTTTTCTAATTTGTCTTCAAGTTTAATATCTTTGTAAAAATAAATATTTCGTGATAATTTTACTAAATTATTGTAAATAAAGTTATGTTTTTTATATTTAAAATCAAACATTTTAAAAAATTAATATTTATATCATTAATATTTATATTATCTAATTGCCAATTTAAAGACCCTATAAAAGGCCACGGTATAAACTTTTTGAAAAATAGATCTGAAAAAATATCGCTAAATAAAAGTAATAAAAATGATGTAATAAAGGTTCTTGGGTACCCTCACACAAAATCAATTGATGATGAAAATTTATGGTTTTATTTTGATAGAAAAATAGCTTCTGGAAAGTTGGTAAGACTCGGAGATATGAATCTTTTAGAAAACAATGTTCTAATTCTAAATTTTGATAAATACGGAATATTAATTAAAAAAGAATTTTTTAGTAAAGAAGATATGAAAAAAATTAAATATTCTGAAATGAAAACTGAAAATCCTGTTACTCAAGATAGTTTTGTGACATCTTTTTTACAAAGTGTCAGACAAAAAATGTATGGAAAAAGAAAATTTTAGTGAGCAATTATAGATAATAGTAACAGGGCAACAATATTTGTAATTTTAATCATCGGGTTAACTGCTGGTCCAGCGGTATCTTTGTAAGGATCACCTACAGTATCACCTGTTACAGCAGCTTTGTGAGCTTCAGATCCTTTTCCGCCAAAATTTCCATCTTCTATGTATTTCTTAGCATTATCCCACGCTCCTCCACCTGCTGTCATTGAAATGGCCACGAACAAGCCTGTTACTATAACACCTAATAACATTGCTCCTAAGGCAGCTAAAGCAGCAACTTTTCCGGCAATAAATAAAATTAAAATATAAAGAACTATAGGAGACAAAACTGGCAACAAGGAAGGAATGATCATTTCTTTAATTGCAGCCTTTGTTAACAAATCTACCAATCTACCATAATCAGGTTTTCTTTTACCTTTCATAATTCCAGGTATCTTTTTAAATTGTCTTCTTACCTCAACAACCACTGCACCTCCAGCTCTACCAACAGCCTGCATGCCCATTGATCCAAATAGATAAGGGAGTAAACCGCCAATTAATAAACCTATTACTACATAGGGGTTGGATAAATCAAAACTGACTTCCATTTGATATAACGAAGAAGTTTTATCTAAAGAATAATATTTAATATCTTCAGTATAAGCGGCAAATAAAACTAAAGCTCCCAAACCTGCAGATCCGATTGCATATCCTTTTGTTACAGCTTTGGTAGTATTTCCTACCGCATCTAAAGCATCTGTTGTTTTTCTTACATTTTTTGGAAGTTTGGACATTTCGGCAATTCCACCTGCGTTATCGGTTACTGGACCGTATGCATCAAGAGCAACAACCATTCCGGTTAAAGCTAACATTGAAGTTACTGCGATCGCAATTCCGAATAAACCAGCAAAATTGTAAGTGCTTATAATTCCAATTACGATAATCAGAGCGGGTATAGCTGTAGCCTCCATTGATATAGCTAGGCCCTGTATCACATTTGTACCATGACCTGTTGTAGAAGACTGAGCCACACTTTTAACAGGCCTGAAGTTAGTACCTGTATAATATTCTGTAATCCAAATAATTAAACCCGTTATAATTAATCCTATAACAGCACATATGTATAAATCAAAACCAGTAAAAGTTATGTTTGAGTATGAATAACTTTCCGTTAAACCTAAAGTAGCTTTTGTCAAAGGATATAAAATTAGTAAAGATAGAATGGCTGTTGCAACAAAGCCTTTATATAAAGCACCCATAATATTTTTACTATTTCCTAGTCTTACAAACCAAGTCCCTATGATTGATGTAATTATACATGATCCACCTATTGCTAGAGGATAAACCATCATGTTTGGTGTTTCAGGAAAAAAAATCGATGCAAGAACCATGGTTGCAACTATTGTTACTGCATAAGTTTCAAATAAATCGGCTGCCATTCCAGCACAATCACCGACGTTGTCCCCAACGTTGTCTGCAATTACAGCAGGATTACGTGGATCATCTTCTGGTATACCAGCTTCAACTTTGCCGACCAAATCTGCTCCAACGTCAGCTCCTTTTGTAAAAATTCCACCACCTAATCTCGCAAAAATTGAAATTAAAGATGCACCGAAACCCAATGCTACTAAAGCGTTTATAATGTCTCTACTATCAGTATTTAGGTTTACTAAAATAAGATAATAAATTGCAATTGATAAAAGAGCTAAACCCGCAACTAATAAGCCCGTAATAGCGCCTGATTTAAAAGCAATACTTAAACCTGCTTGTAAACTTTTTCTAGATGCTTCTGCGGTTCTTACATTGGCTTGAACTGAGATTAGCATACCAACATAACCTGCAATACCTGATAACGTAGCCCCGATCAAATATCCAAATCCAACTAAAAAATTAAAGAAATAAGTAACAATAATCAAAACTATTAAACCTACTATTGCTATCGTTTTATATTGTCTATTTAAGTAGGCTTTTGCACCAATTTGAATTGCTCCAGCTATATCTCTCATCTTTTCATTTCCAGCACTAGAAGATAAAATTTGGCCAGACAATAGATAGCTATAGCCCACGGCTAATATTCCAGAAAATATTATTAAATAGAGAAGTTCAAGAGAAGAATTCATATAGTTTAACGATAAATGCCAAAATATAATAAGAAACGCAAGCTAAACTTTAAGTAATAATGTATCAAATTGTTCAAAAAAATTAATTTTTTCTTATCAAAACAGATAATTTGTCTAAAATAGCATTTAAATATTTAATTTGAGCTTTTTCTAAAAAAAAATGAGAAGTCTTAAGATACTCACTTATTATCACTTTTTTTGGATTATTATGTTTATATAATAGCTCAAAAACAGCTGCAAATATAATAATTTTGAGTAATTTATCAGTTCTTTTTAGATCAATATCGTCCTTTAAAAATTTTTCTATCGTTTCCTCTATAAGCTCTCTTCTTTCTAAAGTTCCCTCGGTTACATCTTTGATAAATTTCTTATACTGACTTTTATTGTATATAATTTTTTCCTCCGGATTTAAAACTTTAGAATAAAGTTTTTGAATTATTTTGACTCTTGGAGTGGAGTTTTTAGTCACATTAACCATTTTTAATCACTTCTAAGACTGCATTTGCAGCCTCTTTTCCTTTTAGATGAGATCTCTTCTTTGCCTGACTCATATTTAGTGCAGTAATAATACCATTGCCTATCGGTTTTTTTGACTCTGTAGATAAATTTGATAATGATACAAATGTAGCGTTGCAAATAAAATCAAAATGCGGGGTTTTTCCTTTTATGACACAACCTAGTGCAATAAAACCATCATAACGATTTAAATTTTTAGATATTACAACAGGAATTTCAAAAGTTCCTGGTACTTTGATAATGGTAATATCTTTTTTGATATTATTAAATTTTTTTAATGATCCATTTATTAGATTTTTTGTTAAATCTTTATAATAATTTGATGCAACAATTAAGAATTTTTTTTTCATTTTATAATTTCTTGTTTTATAATTTTAATTCCAAAACCATCTAATCCGATAATTTTTTTTTTAGACCTAGATACTAATATCATATTTTTTATATTTAAATCTTTTATTATTTGAGCTCCAATACCATAATATCTAAGTATATTGTTGTTTTTTGTTTCTTCAAAAATTTTCTGCTTAAGAGATTTTTTGTCTTTAACTATGACCAAAGCGAAATCATTATAGGTAGATAAATATTTTAATGATTTTTCAATTTGCTTATTTTTAATGTTAAATTTATTTTTTTTCATCAATTGGGAAAGTACACGTACTCTTATTGATTTATTTTTATTAAGCTTCCCTCTTTTAATAACAAAACATTCAGATTTATCTACTAAGTTTTTATATGTCAAAAAATCATATTTTTGTTTTTTTAATGTAATATTTTTAACTTTAATATTTTTAATCAATTTTTCATTCTTGAGTCTAAATGAGATTATATCTTCGATACTAGCGATTTTTAATTTATGTTTTTTTGCAAATATTTTTAAATCTTTTAACCTTGCCATTCTTCCGTCTTGATTCATAACTTCGCAAATAACAGCGCTAGGATTTAATTTGGATAACTTTGATATATCTACTGAAGCTTCAGTGTGACCTGCTCTTTCTAAAACTCCTCCTGATCTAGCTACAAGTGGAAATACATGGCCTGGAGAAACTATATCTTTTTTTCTTGAATTTTTACTTATAGCAGTTTTAATTGTTTTAGCTCGATCAAATGCCGATATTCCTGTGGTGATACCCTTTTTTGCTTCAATTGAAATTGTAAAAGCTGTTTGCATTCTAGCTTTGTTTAAAGATGACATAAGCGGCAGATTTAATTCATCTACTTTTTGTTTAGTAAGAGCCAAGCAAATGAGTCCTCTGCCGTGAGTTGCCATAAAATTAATATTTTTTGAATTACATTTAGATCCTGGAATTATTAAATCTCCCTCATTTTCTCTATCTTTGTCATCAACTAAAATAAACATTTTGCCTCTTTTGGCATCTTTTATAATTTCTTTTATAGGTGATAAGTGATTTTTAGTCATTTAATTATTAATTTCATGAAGATATTTGCCGAAAATATCAAACTCAATGTTAACTAAATCATTAGCTTTCAAATTTTTAAGATTTGTTAATTTTAAAGTGTGAGGAATTATATTAATTTCAAAGAATTTATTTTTTTTTTTTGAAATAGTTAAGGATACACCGTTAATATGAATAGAAGCTTTTTCAACTATATATTTATTAAATTGTTTAGGTGTTTTAATTTGAATTATCCAAGTTTTGTCTACAATTTTTATATTAAGAATTTTTCCAACTGTATCAACATGGCCCTGAGTATAATGACCAGAAACAATTTCTCCATATTTTAAAGATTTCTCCAAATTTATAGTCTTGCCAACTTTGATTTGAGAAAAATTCGATCTTTTTATTGTTTCATCGGACAGATAGAAAGTTAATATCTTATTTTTTTTTGATGTAAGTGTTAAGCACACTCCATCACAAGAAATTGAGTCCCCCAAAGAATTTTTCTTTAATTTTAAATTTGAGTAGATTGACAGTATCATGCTCTTTTTACTTTTTTTTATATTTTTTATTGTACCTGTATTTTTAATAATTCCGTTAAACATTAATTTAATCTTTCTAAATAAACATTGTCGTTATTTAAATAAACTTTAAGTTTGTTTTTTAGTTTTATCTTTTTAATTAGTTTATTGCTAGAGTTATTAAAACCATTTTTATTTAAATTCGTATCAGTTTTAAAAATATAAATATTATTTAATAGCTTATTATTTATTAAAAAATTTATGAAAGTTAAACCAGTTTCGATAAAAATTCTTGAAAAATTTAATTTAGTAAATGATTTAAATATCTTTATATAATCATCTCTTGTGTTCATTCTTTCCATAATTAATACCTTAATATTATTTTTTTTAAGCCAATTAATCTTTTTTTTGTTATTATTCGTTGTATATAAATAAATTTTCCTATGTAATTTTTTTTTAAAAATATCTAAACTTTTTTTAATTTTTAAGTCTCTATCTATAATAATTAAATTTGGTGATTTATTTTCCAATCCGTTAATTCTACAGTTTAGTAATGAATTATCTTTATTTATACTTTTTGAAGTTGCTAACAAAGCATTATATTGGGACCTTAAAAAATGTGTCAACCTTCTTGATTGTTCATTTGTAATCCATTTATTCTTTCTGTTAATTGTAAAATAATCTTTTGATAAAGCCAGTTTCACATCAATTATTGGTAACTTATCCTTTTTATGTCTGAGATAACTCTCATAAAACTTAAGAGCCTTTTTTTTAAGAAAAAATTTACTAATTGATATATTTTTTTTACTAAGAACTTTTTGGGACTTATTATTACTTCTTTCGTCTATATCATTTATTGGATAAAAAACTCTTTTTATTTTTTTATTTTTTATAATATTGGTACATGGAGGTGTTTTGCCATAGTGCGAGCATGGTTCAAGAGTTATATAAATATTTGAATTTTTAAAATTAATATTTTTGTTTAAAGCGTTATATTCCGCGTGTGGTCTTCCATTAATAGATGTGTAACCACTGGAAATTATACTACCATCTTTTTCAACAACACAACCTACAGAGGGATTCTCTTTAGTGGACCCCAAATTTATCTTTGCCAATTCGAATGCTAAAGCTAAATTTTCAATATGTTTTGTTTGAGTTTTATTTCTTTTTTGACTTGCCATGTAACTCATCAATGTATTCACCAAATTCTCCAATTTCTTTGAAATTTGTGTATACTGAGGCAAACCTTATATAGGCAATTTTATCAAGTTCCTTAAGCTCATCCATTACTTTTCTTCCAATTATACTTGATTGAATTTCTGATTGTCCCATTTCCTCCAGCTCCCTCGAAATTTTCGAAACTATTTTTTCAGTAGTATCTGAATCAATTGGTCTTTTTTTTAACGCAGTGAAAAGTGATTTTGCTAATTTTTCTCTATCAAATGGTGATCTTCGACCATTTTTTTTTATTACAGTTAATTCCCTAAATTGAACTCTTTCAAATGTTGTAAAACGTTGACCACCTCCACAGGTACACACTCTTCTTCTTCTAATTGCTGTTCCATCTTCTGTTGGTCTTGAATCAACAACGGATGTATCTTTTTCTCTACAAAAAGGACAAATCATAGAATATTTTATTATCCGCTATATATTGGAAAATCTGAACAGAGTTCAACAACCTCTTTCTGTACTTCTTTTTCAATTTTTGTATTATTTTTTGGGTTTTCTGAAAGTCCTTTAATAACTTTTGTTATAAGTTTTCCAACTAATTTAAATTCTTCTGCTTGAAAACCTCTTGTTGTAGCAGCAGGTGTTCCTAATCTAATACCTGAAGTAATCATCGGACTTTGTGTGTCAAAAGGAATACCATTTTTATTACAAGTAATGTTTGCTCTACCTAAACTTTCTTCAGCATCTTTACCTGTAACTCCATATGGTCTTAAATCAACTAACATTAAATGAGTATCGGTTCCTCCTGAAAATATTTTAAAATTATTTTCAATAAGTGTTTCGCTTAAAACCTTGGCATTTGAAATAACATTTGAAGTATATTTTTTAAATTCTTCGCTTAAAGCTTCTTTAAAGCAAACGGCTTTGGCTGCCACAACATGCATTAGTGGACCGCCTTGAAGACCAGGAAAAACAGCACTATTAAATTTCTTATAAAGAGTTTCATCATTAGTTAAAATTATTCCACCACGCGGTCCTCTTAAAACTTTATGAGTTGTAGATGTTACAACATCAGCATATTCTAAAGGATTGGGATAAGCACCACCAGCGACCAGCCCGGAAAAGTGAGCCATATCAACTAACAAATGTGCATTAACTTTTTTACAAATATCTTTGAATTTTTTAAAGTTTATAATTCTTGAATAAGCACTGCCTCCAGCAATTATTAATTTTGGTTTATGCTCTAAGGCTAACTTTTCTACATTGTCATAATCTATTAAACCTGTGTCCTCTTTAACATCATAATGTACCGCGTTAAACCATTTACCTGATTGAGCTGGTTTTGCTCCATGAGTTAAATGCCCACCAGAATTTAAACTCATACCTAATATAGTGTCTCCTGGTTTAATTAAAGCTAAATATACAGCTCCATTAGCTTGTGCACCTGAGTGCGGCTGCACATTAGCAAATTTACAATTAAAAAGTTTTTTTGCTCTTTCTATCGCTAAATTTTCTGATATATCAACAAATTCACAACCTCCATAATATCTTTTGCCAGAATAACCCTCGGCATATTTATTTGTTAAAACAGAACCTTGAGCCTCTAAAACAGCTCTTGAAACAATATTTTCAGATGCAATCAATTCAATATGATTTTTTTGTCTTACGAATTCATGCGAAATTGAGTCAAAAAGATCTTTATCTGAATTTTTTAAATCTCTCTCGAAGAAGTTGCTCGAAATTCTTTTTATTTTAGTTACTGACGACATTTAAATTTTTTTAATTCTCCTTTTGTGTCTTCCACCTTCAAACTTTGTATTCAAAAAAATTTTAATAATTTTTTTAATATCTTTTCTTTTAGTCAATCTTGATCCTAAACACAATACATTAGCATTATTATGCTGGCGAGACAATTGGGTTGATTTAATATTATATGCTACAGCAGCCCTAATTCCTTTTGTTTTATTAGCTGAAATTGCCATACCTGTGCCGGAACCACAAACTAGTATGCCAATGTCACTTTTTCTTTTAGAAACTCTATTTGAGACCTTTTTAGCATAATCAGGATAATCAACTGATTTCTTCAAAAAAGGTCCTAAGTCTACAGTAGAGATTTTAGATTTAATTAAGTGCTCTTTGATAAATTCTTTAGTATCGTAACCTGCGTGATCAGATGAAATACAAATTTTTTTAAATATTGAATTCAATTAGTGAATCTGTTTTCTAACATGCAGGCAACAATATGAATTCTATTTTGCTCGCCTCCATTAAAGAAATTATGATATCTTGTGTTATTCGTAATCCAAACCTTTCCATCAGCTGGCATATGCTTTGCAACATCCTCTATAACCATTTTACAGCCAGGATTAGTTATTATTGGTATATGTAATCTCGGTTCAGGATCTCTGTGCCAACTTAAAGTGGTTCTAGGTTCTTTTAATAATATTCTTACTCTCCCCAACTTAAATTTTTTACTTAATGTTTTATAAACTTCTTCAAAATAAGTGTTTTTAAATTCTTTTGTTATCTCAGAATATTTGGACTCATCTATAGGCTTATCTCTAACAACTTCTTTTCCAGACTCATCTGGTTTTGTATAATATATTCCTCTAACATTGTGACCTTGTATTGAGCTTTCATCGCCCGGAATTTTATTCATTGGAATTGCAGCAAAATTTGTTATTCCAAGTGTTTGATATTTTGAATTTTTTAAAATTTTTTCAAGGTCGGATCTTAATTTATTAATATCAAATTTTAGATCCGGAACTTGATAAAAATCTTCAAATGTTGCTGAGTTAGACATAATTATCTATTAAATTACTTTGCTTATAAGGTATAATATTATATTTGTCGCATAAATAATATTATAAAAAATAAAAAAATGAAGATTTTAGGCAAATTTCCATCAACAAGATTGAGAAGAGTTCGCAACTCAGATTGGGTCAGAAGATTAGTATCAGAAAACAACTTATCTGCTAATGATTTAATCTTGCCGATATTTTTAACTGAAGGCAAAAATAAAAAAGAAAAAATTAAGTCAATGCCAGGTATCTACAGATATTCTTTAGATAAATTATCAAGCATTTTAGATGAAGCAGAAAAATTTAAGATACCTATGATTTCGCTTTTTCCAAATACTTCTAATCATCAAAGAGACCATAAAGGTTCTGAGGCACTAAATGAAAATAATCTTGTTTGTAGAGCTATAAAATTAATAAAAAAAAAATATAATAAATTTGGAGTTATGACTGATGTTGCTTTAGATCCATACACATCACACGGTCATGATGGAATAATACTAAACGACAAAATTGATAATGATGAAACTCTGAAGATTTTAGAGAAACAAGCTTTACTACAAGCGTCGGTAGGTTCTGATATTATTGCTCCTTCAGATATGATGGATGGAAGAATAGGAATAATTAGAAAGTCTTTAGATAAGAATGAATTAAAAGATACTCAAATACTATCTTATGCTGTTAAATACGCTTCAAATTTTTATGGGCCGTTCAGAGATGCAATAGGATCGAAACAAAAATTAAAAGGTGATAAAAAAACTTATCAAATGGATATGAGAAATTATACTGAGTCTTTAAGAGAAGTTGGTTTGGATATAAAAGAGGGAGCTGACTTTGTTATGGTAAAACCTGGAATGCCTTATCTGGACATTATTAGTCAAATAAAACAAAATTTTAAAATACCAGTATTTTCATATCAAGTTTCAGGAGAGTACTCGATGATTGCTAATTCTATTAAAAATAAAAGTTTAAATGAAAATATTGTCTATGAAAGTTTAATTTCACTGAAAAGAGCAGGCTCAAATGCTATAGTAACTTATTTTGCATTAGATGTTGTAAAAAAAATAAACAAATATTAGGAAAAACAACTTTCAAAAAGTACCCTGGACTTTGGCAAGTACAAATTATTAGGTAAAAAAAATTTATTTAACATCAGATTCCGAGTAAAAGATAAAGCGTGATTTATGATTTCTTTTGAAAAACTGTCTGGAATTTTGCCATTAATGATAAACTTTGGAACTTTATATGAAATATTATCTATGTTTATAGATAAGATATCTTTTGAAGAACTTGATTGGTCAGTTGTAAATCCAAAACCTAATTGCTTAATAAGATTTACCTCCCAAAATGAATAAATTAAAGGCCAACTTTTATCATCCAAATTTTTGACTAGATTATCTAATGATAAATAAATATTATTATGTGTTTCTTCATCTGGTAATAAAGAGTTAAGTAAGTCGGCAATTGATAAAATTAGGTAAGATCTTTTTTTATCATTAAAATATCTTGGGCTAATAGCTTCTATAATTTCAGTTTTTAAATAACCTAATTTGTTACGATTTTTTGAGTTGTGTATTAAAAATATTTTATTTCCTATTTGTAAATAGTTTTTAATCTTTCTTGAAGTACCTCCATAAACTATTCCTGAAATTTTACCGTGTGTTTTAGTAAAAGCACTAATTATAACAGCATTTTCTCGAAACTTTTTTTTACTTATTAAATAGCCCTCGTCTTCCCAGTTCATATTTTTAAATCTTCAATTAATTTTTTTGCTGCATTTTGTTGGGCTTCTTTTTTTGATGATCCAGTTGCAGTAATCATTTTTGAATTAGGTGTTTTGACTGTGACTTTAAAAATTGGCTTATGATGAGGACCAGATGTTTTTAATAAAGTATAAGTAGGAAGTTTTTTAAATTTTTTAAGACTATATTCTTGTAATTTTGTTTTTGAATCAACAATTGTTAAATTAGACTGCTTGAGTGAAGAATCCCAATATTTTAAAATAAATTTCTCTGCATTTTTTAAATTACCATCTTCAAAGATTGCTCCAATAAGTGCCTCTAAACAATCCCCAGAAATTTTTTCATTTTTGTGCTCATTTTTTTTATAATTTGAACCTAACAACATGTATTTTTTTAAATTTAGTATATTAGCAATTTCTGCACATTTTTTTTTATTTACAAGATTTGCATATTTTTTGTCGATAACACCCTCTTTCTCATTAGGATATTTAATTAGTAAATTTTTTGAGATCACTAGCCCTAAAACTCTATCTCCTAAAAATTCAAGTTTTTCATTATTAATATTTTCATCGTAGCTTTTGTGGGTTAAACATCGTGTCAATAGGTCTTTTGAATTAAATTTGTATTTAATAACCCCCTCTAAATCTTTAAATCTACTTATCATAATTTTTTAAAAGTTCTTTTAAATCTAAAAGAGTCTTTCCAATTCCATAATTTTAAAACACTGCTCTTTAATGTATCATTTGAAAAAAAAATTAGTTCTGCTTTTCCAACTAAATTTAACTTATTTACATAACCTACTTCGGATAAAAATCTGCTATCCTTTGAACAGTCTCTATTATCACCTAGTAAAAAATAATTGTTATCTGGTACTGTGTACACATCTGTATTTTGAAGTGTTCCAGCACTATTATAGACGGCTTTATATTTTACTCCATTTGGTAATGTTTCCTCATAAATTTTTACAGGAAAATTTATTTTACCACATCTAATACTCATACTTTCATTTACTTTATTTCTTATTATTTTCTTTTTATTTAAATAAATATCTCCATTTATAAATTGTAGGGTATCACCCGGCTTGCCTATTAATCTTTTTATGTAATCAGTTCTATTGTCTGAGGGTGTTTTAAAGACAACTAGATCTCCTCTTTGCGGTTCTTTGAAAAATATTCTTTTTTTATATAGGGGTGGACTAAATGGAAATGAATGTTTGCTATAGCCATAAGCGAATTTAGAAACAAATAATCTATCACCAACAAGCAAAGTTGGTTCCATTGATGAGGATGGAATATAAAAAGGCTGATACAACAAAGATCTTAAAAGCACAGCAATAATAAGAGCATAAATAAGAGTTTTGATATTATCTATTACAACATTTTTTATATTTTTTTTCATATTGAAATTGTAACAAACGCAACGGCATAATCTTTTTCGTCAGCAATTGACAAAGAGATTTTATATATTTTTTTTTTTAGTTTTCTCTCAACAATTTTTTTTGTCTTATTAATCAACTTTATATATGGTTTACCAGATTTTTCATTTAAAACGACGATTTCATTGAAACTAATACCTTTAGATATACCTGTTCCTAGAGCTTTTGAGAATGCCTCTTTAGCAGCAAATCTTTTTGCAAAACAATTAGAATTTACTTTACTTCTTTTACACTTTAAAATTTCTTCCTGGCTATATATTCTTGATAAAAACGGTTTTTTGTTAAGAGATTTTTTTAATCTATTCACTTGTATTATATCAGTGCCAACACCGAATAGTTTCATTTGTGCAAAATCCCTTTAAATTTTTTGATAGTTTTACTTAAACCTTCAAAAATTGACTCTCCAATTAGAAAATGTCCAATATTAAATTCTTTAATTCCTTTAACTTTTTTTAATATTTTAGCAGATTTAAATGTCAGACCATGGCCTGCATGTACCTCTAAACCTAATTTATTACCAAAAACCACAGCTTTTTTAATCCTATTGAGTTCGTAATCGAAATTTTTATTGTCATTAACAAGATTGCAAAATCTTCCTGTGTGAATTTCTACACAATCAACATTTAATTCTTGTGACTTTTTAATATCTTGGATGCTAGGTTCAATAAATAAACTCACTCTAAATCTATTTTTTTTTAGTTTTTTTATCAATTTATTCAAAAACCTATTCCTATGACTTAAATTTAAACCACCTTCTGTAGTTAATTCTTGCCTTTTCTCTGGAACGATACAAATAAAATCTGGTTTGCTTTTTAAAGCTATTTTCAGCATTTCGTTCGTAGCGGCTATTTCTAAATTAAGTGGAATTTTTAATTTCGATTTAATTTCTTTAAGATCGAATTCTCTTATATGACGTCTATCTTCTCTTAAATGTATTGTAACAGACTCAGCCCCGCTCTTCTGAGCCAATAAAGCTGCTCTCAATGGGCTGGGATAAGTTTCACCTCTTGCATTTCTTACAGTTGCAACATGATCTATATTTACTCCAAGTCTGATTTTACTCATTAAAGATTTCTGCTTCCAGGTTTTATTGCTTTAAGAGCTGATAAGCTACTTGGTAAATTTTCCTCTGTGTATGTTGGAATATTTAAATCAACCTGTGAAACAATTTTTCCTTTCAAAGATGATTTTCCATTGGACCTGTTAATCAAACATGCATATCCAACAATATTTGCTTCATTATCTAATACTAGTTTTGAGCATTCTAAACTTGATTTTCCTGTAGTAATAACATCTTCTACGATTAAAACTTTCTGATCTTTTTTTATTATAAAATCTCTTCTTAGTTTAAATTCTCCATTAACTCTTTCAGAAAAAATAGTCTCTTTATTTAATAATCTGCCAATTTCATAGCCAATTACTATGCCTCCCATTGCAGGAGATAATATAATGTCAAATTCTTTAAATTCACTATTAATTTTTTCTGAAAGAGACTCGCAAATCTTTTTTGCTTTGTCTGGTTTACTCATTAATTGAGCACATTGAACGTATTGTGGACTGTGTAATCCTGAAGATAATATAAAATGACCCTCTATAAGGGCATTAGCTTCTTTTAAAATTTTCAAAGATTCTTTGTAAGAAAGCATTTTTTTTATTTTTATGTCTAACTATTTTAAATTTATAATCTTTTTGCTTGATCTGACTTATCAAGTTTGTAAAATTTTTCAAATCTTTAATCTGAATATCGAAAGAAAATTGTAAATAATCTTCTTTTCTTTTTATAAGTTCAATATTCACAATATTGCTTTTGTTGAGACCAATTAAAGTACTTATTTCACCTAAAACACCGGGATTGTGGGGCAAGTCAATTATTAAAGATGTATTATAAACTTTTTCCTCGTCCTGCTGTTTATTACTCCTACCTTGCCAATACTTTCTTATTGAAGCACGTGCCTTTCCAGTTTTTGAAGATGACAACCAATGTAGAGAAGGTGAAACATTCGAAGATGTAAGAATTTTAACCATATCTCCATTTTTAAGTATCGTTTGGACTGGCATTTCTTTACCATTAATTTCACATCCTATAGCTGTATCGCCAACTTTAGTGTGAACAGCATAAGCAAAGTCTATTGGGGTACCATTTTTAGGTAATTTAATTACTGCTCCTTTGGGAGTAAAACAAAAAACGTTATCTTGAAACATTTGTAATTTTGTAAATTCATAATAATGCTCAGGACTATTTCCTGTTTCAATAATTTCAACTAAATCTCTTAGCCAATCATATTCTTTCCAAGAAAGTTCAGAAAATTTTTCTGAAGATTTATATTTCCAATGAGATGCGATACCTCTTTCAGCGAACTCATGCATCTCATAAGTTCTTATTTGTACTTCAATTCTTTGTTTATATGGACCTATTAAAGCAGTATGGATAGATTTATACTTATTGATTTTAGGTGTAGAGATATAATCTTTAAATTTTCCTGGAATTGCAGAGTATTTGGAATGTAAAATACCAAGAGTTTTATAACAATCCTCAATAGAATTTAATAAAATTCTAAAACCTACAATGTCAGTCAATTGTTCTAAAGATATTTTTTTGTTTTGCATCTTACGCCAAATTGAAAAAGGAGTTTTTTCTCTCCCTGCTATTTTAGCCGTGACACCATTTTCTTTTAGTAGATTAATTAAATCTACTGAAATTATTTTGAAATTATCATCTCTATTGTTTTTAATAAATTTAAGTCTTTCTTGTATCAAATCTCTTGCTTTCTTGTTTAAAATTTCAAAAGATAAATCCTCTAACTCATCTCGTATCCTATTCATTCCCATTCTATCTGCTAAAGGTGCATAAATTTCCATGGTCTCCTTAGCTTTTCGCACCATTTTTTCTTTGCCTTTAACAAATTTGATAGTTCTCATATTGTGTAGTCTGTCTGCTAATTTTACTAATAACACACGGATATCTTTAGAAGTTGCTAAGATTAACTTTCTAAAATTTTCAGCTTTAGAGTCACTTGAAGCTTTATCTTCAAGAGCAGAAATTTTAGTAACTCCGTCAACTAAATTTGCAACCTCTTCACCAAATTCTTTTTTAACTGTTTCATAAGTTACCTTAGTATCTTCGATTGTGTCATGTAACAATCCAGTAGTAATAGTTGCACTATCAAGTTTTAAATCTGTGAGAATTTTTGCTACAGCCACTGGGTGAATAATGTATGGAACGCCTTCATCCCTTTTTTGATTTTTGTGAGCGTCAATTGCAAATTTAAATGCCTTATTTAGTGAGTCATGATTTAGAAATTTATTATAAGACTTAATTTCATTTATTAATTCATTGTTATTAATCATTAATTCAATATATCACTTTTAATAAGTCTTGTAATCTCATTATGGGAATTTTTATCTAATTCTTTAAAAAAACTATCTATATTTTTATTATATATTGGATGAAACCAATTAGGTTCAATCTCTTTTAAAGGGTAAATTACAAAATTTCTTAAATGTAGCCTTGGGTGTGGTGTTTCTAGTTCGTCATTTTTAATAATTTCACCGTTAAAATCGATTATATCTATATCACATGTTCTTGGCTCATTCTTTTTAATCCGAGTTCTTCCAAGTTTTTTTTCAATTTTTTTTAATTCATTGAGTAACTCAATTGCTTTAAGGTTGCTCTCAAATTTGACACATAGATTTAGAAATTTTGGATCTGAACTATTTGGGTATGATGGAGTTTCATAAAAACTTGATATTTTTATTAACTTTAAATTTAAATTCTTCAAGTGGTTTATTGCTTTTAATATATTGGTTTCTCTACCTCCCTCCTCTAACGGAAGATTTGACCCTAAATTTAAATAAATCATTTGTTTTTTCTACTAAAAATTTTTGCTTTTTCTCTCTGCCAATCTCTTTTTTTCTTAACTAACCTTTTATCATATAATTTTTTTCCTTTGCCTACAGCTACTTGTATTTTTGCTTTACCTTTATAAAAATACATTTTTGTTGGTACAATGGTCATTCCTTCCTGATTAACTCTACCAATTAGAGTATTAATTTGTTTTTTTGACAGTAGTAATTTTCTCTCTCTTTTTGGATCATGATTATTGTATGAAGATTGCTTATACAATGGAATATGTGAATTAATTAAAAATATTTCACCTCCTATGTCTACAGCATAAGAGTCAGCTATACTTCCTTTGCCAATTCGCAATGATTTCACCTCGGAACCTTTTAACACAATTCCAGCTTCATATAACTCTTTAAAATAGTAATTAAAACTTGCTTTGCGGTTTAAGCAAATGATTTTTTGAGAAACATTTTTTGATTTCATTAGAGTAGTTTTGCAAATTTAAGTGCTTTTTCTACTTCTTTTTTTGTTTTTTCAGTTACTTGTACTAATGGCAGTCTTACTTCTGCCGGAGAAAGCTTTAAAAGAGATGCAGCGTATTTTACCGGTGAAGGATTGCTTTCAATGAAGAGTGCTTTATGTAATGGAGACAAAAGATTATTGATCGATTGTGCAGTTTCATTGTCTTTCGACAAGGAGGCTTTATGAAAATCGGCGCAAAGTTTTGTTGCAACGTTGGCGGTAACACTTATACAACCAACGCCTCCCCTTTTATTAAATTCGAACGCATTATCATCCTCTCCGGTTAATTGGATAAACTCTTTTCCCATTTTGTTAAGCTGCATAGATACCCTATTTAAATCACCTGTAGCATCTTTTACACCTTTAATATTTTTTAACTCATATAATCTTGCCATTGTATCTACTGTCATATCAATAACAGATCTAGAAGGTATATTGTAAATGATGATTGGAATACCTACGCTGTCATTAATTGATTTGTAATGTTGGTATAATCCTTCCTGAGTTGGTTTGTTATAATATGGCGTTACAATGAGTAGACCGTCTGCACCAGCATTTTCCGCATGTTTCGAAAGTTCTATTGCTTCTGAAGTAGAATTAGAGCCAGTACCAGCTATAACTGGAATTTTACCTTTACATTCTTTAATTGCTATCTCAATTACTTTTTTATGTTCAATATGAGATAAAGTTGGAGACTCGCCAGTTGTACCAGCTGGTACAACGCCATTAGTGCCATTTTTAAGATGGTGGTGTAATATTTTACTATAATTGGCTTCGTCCAATTTATTATTTTTAAACGGTGTTATTAACGCTACGATTGAACCTTTGAACATAAATCAATATAAGATTAATTATTATCTATTTTTATGCTTATTCGATTAATTAGTCTAGCTGTTTTATTGCTTTTAATTGATACAAATCACATCAGTTTAGCTGATGAAAATTTCATATTGCCTAAAGACAAACCTTCAGTTTTTAAAAAAATTGAAAAACCTAGAGCACCAAGTAAAGACTTATTACCACAATCAAAACCAGTTATTAAAACTGAAACTACTCAAAAAAAGGAGGAGGTTAAAGAGAAAGTTAAAGTAAAAAAAAAGGAAGAAGAAAAAATAGTAAAAAAAGTTGAAAAAAAAATTAATGTAGATGCTTTCGTATTACCTCAAAAAAAGCCAAAAACAATTAGAAAAAAAACTGCTTCAGTTAAAAAATCAAAGTTTTTAAGTCAAAAAGATTTTGAAAGGGCAAAAATAGCATTTAGTCAAATAAAATCAGGAAAAGTGATTACTGGATACAAAACTTCTGAAAAAATAAAAGATAAAGACTTTAAATTGTTTGTTCAGTGGCTTTATTTAATGAAGAGTTCAAACAATGCAACATTTTCAACATATGAAACCTTTATAAGAAATAATCCAGATTTTCCAAGAATAGGAAGATTACAATATTTAGCTGAACAAAAGATTTATCTTAAAAATTCCTCTCCTAAAAATATAATTAGATGGTTTGAAGATTTTCCGCCTGTAAGCGGTACAGGAAAACTAAAATTAGGTGAAGCATATTTTGATCTTAAAGATATTAAGAATTCTGAAGAATTAGTAAAGGAAGGTTGGATAAATGCAGATTTAAGTAAGAGTCAATTAAGATTTTATCGAAAGAAATTCAAATCAATATTAGATAGTGAAGATCATATTAAAAGAGCAGATTATCTGGCCTGGAATAGAAAATATTGGGACCTTAAGAGAATGCTTGTCTATTTGCCATCAGATTTTAAAGCCTTATATAACGCTAGACAAATATTAATGAGTAACTCTTACGGAGTTGATAATGCTATTGCAAAAGTTCCTGATAGATTTAAAAAAGATGTTGGACTTGAATACGATAGATTAAAATGGAGAAACAGAAGAGGAAGATTAGAGTCTTCTCTTCAAATACTTTACGATAATTCAAATAAATCAGAGGAAGAATTAGTTAGAGCTGACCTATGGTGGAAACAAAGAGAAAGTATAGTTAGAAGTTTAATTTATAAAAAAAGGTATAAAACTGCTTATAAAGTAGCAAGTGAACACTCACTCTCTTCAGGGCCAGAATTTGCAGAAGCTGAATGGTTAGCGGGTTGGATTGCTCATTCATTCCTTAAATCACAAGAATATGCTATAAATCATTTTTTAAATTTTTATGACAATGTAAGTTATCCTATTAGTGTAGCAAGAGGCGCTTACTGGTTAGGAAAGTCATATCAAGAAACCGGTAACACAAAAAAAGCTGAAGAATATTTTAAATCTGGCTCAAAATTTTTAACAACATATTATGGACAGCTGAGTTTCAAAGAAATTAATTATGGAGGGGAATTTATCTTAAAAGAAGATGCTTCATATTCCAAAGATTATGAGAAAGAATTCTCAAAAAATAGACTTGTTAGAATTATTAAAATTCTTAAAGAGCTAGATCATACAAAATATTCAAAAGATGTGCTTAAACATCTAGCAAATTTAAATATTGAGCAAGGTAGCGAAGTATTAGCGGCAAAATTATCTACAGAGATAGAGAGATATGATTTTGCTATTCAAATTTCTAAAAGAGCTTCCTATGAAAAAAGATTTTATTTAAAATATAATTACCCAATTATTTCAACACCAAGAGAAATTAACAATAAACCTATGCCCCCAAGTGAAATGATACACGCCATTATAAGGCAAGAAAGTGAATTCGATAGTAAAGCAAATAGTTATGCTGGTGCTAGAGGCATGATGCAGTTAATGAAATACACTGCAAAGATTGTGGCAAAACAAGCAAAGTTGCCTTATAGCATAAGTGGTTTAACAGATGATCCTATTTATAATATCAAATTGGGGTCTTATTATTTTGACGGATTATTAAATGATTATAATGGAGTTTATCCTTTCGCAATAGCAGCCTACAACGCGGGTCCTAATAGAGTAAAAACTTGGAGAAGAGTAAATGGTGATCCAACTAAAAATCAATTAAGCTATATAGACTGGATTGAATTAATAAGATTTAAAGAAACTAGGAATTATGTTCAAAGAGTTCTTGAAAACGTTAATGTTTATAAATTTATGATTAGTCAAGAACCCGTAAAAATTGAAGAATTTTTTAAATAACTGGCGGAAGAGGAGAGATTCGAACTCTCGGTACGATGTTACTCGTACGGTTAGTTAGCAACCAACTGGTTTCAACCGCTCACCCACTCTTCCGTATTTCCAGTGTTATTTAGTACTAATTATTAAATTATTACCATATAAATCAATCAAAAAAATGGTGAAATGAAAAAAAAATTATTTGAAGGATCTTTATTCACTGTAGGCGCTTCTCTTTGGTGGGGTATCATTGGTGTAATTTATTTCAAATTTGTGTCTTTTGCGTCACCTGTTGAATTGACAATACATCGTACTATTTGGACAACAGTACTTTTAGTATTTACAACCTTTTATTTTGGAAAATGGTCAGAATTTAAAAAAGTATCTAAGTCTCTAAGTACTCTAGGTTTATTATTTCTTACTGGAGTTTTAGTTTCTATTAATTGGTTTACATGGCTTTATTCTATCTCAGTAAACAATATGCTAGATGCATCACTTGGATATTATATTTTTCCTATATTAAGTGTTTTTTTGGGAAGGATATTTTTAAAAGAAAAAATTAATAGAAATAAATCAATCGCTATATTTCTTGTCTTTTTATCTATAATTTATTTACTAATTGAATTTAAGAATATTCCATGGATTGGTTTAACAGTTGCAATCACATTTAGTTTTTACACTTTAATAAGAAAAAAAATAAATATTTCATCAGATATAGGATTATTTTTTGAAACTTTGTTGATATCCCCAATAGCATTAATTTTATTCAGCTCTCTTGTTTTCAATAATACAAATGTCTTTGGATTTGATAATCCTACATTATCTTTTTATTTGTTTTTTGCAGGATTTATGACACTCGTTCCTCTCTTTATGTACATAAAAGGGTTTGAATTAATAGGAATAGGACCTGCGAGCATGATATTTTTTTTGACACCAACGGCTCAATTTTTTTTAAGTATATTTTACCTCGGTCAACCACTTGAAATGGAAAAATTAATAAGTTTTTTATTTATATGGATAGCAGTAATAATTTACCTTAACGAATTGCGTAAAGAGTGAAATAAAATTATTATAAGAGGAACAAATAGAGATATAAGAAAAGATATAAAAAGTAGATTTGTTCTTATAAAAATTGAAAAATTATCAATAGATATCAAATTTCCTACTAAAATACTTGTCTCAAAATTTTGACTTGGAAAAAACAACAGACCAAAAATCAAACCAAGAATTATTGAATAAGCTGCAAGTTTAGGATTAATATTTTTGTTAAAAAAACCATAAAAAATTGTAACAACAGCAGCACAGCAAAGAAGATCGGCCAGTAAAAATAAGTATAATATACTGTATCCTCTTGATGCAAAAATAAAAACTATAGAACATATAAATAAAATAATAAAATTTGTTTTTTCTTTAATTTTTTTACCTTTAATCGTTTTGTTTATTTGACTACCATTCACGATTAACAAACTTGAAATAGCATTTATTAATGTGTCAATAGTACTTAATGTTAATGACAATGCTAAAATTAATACTGACACAACTATAAGAGATTTTTTTTCATCTAAAATTAAGTTAAAGAAAGCAAGATCTGGAGTAACTTTTGAATTTAATGAAAAAGATATTAAACCTGAATATCCCATCCAAAAAACAATTATAAAAATTATAATAGATGAATTAATTAAACTTTTTTTTAAAATTGAATTATTTTTTGCTGAAAAAACTCTTTGCCAATTTCCTTGATGAAATAAATTTGTACAAGCCACTGCTATGAAAAAAGTTAAACCAGCTGTGTAGTTGGGTAAATAATCTTTGCTAATTAATTGTGGTGAATTTATTTTTATTGTTTCATAGCTAGTTAGATTTAAGTTATTAAAAACTAAAATTAATGAAAATATAATAATACACATTATGAAAATAAACTGATATTTGTCAGTAATAATTGAAAGTTTAAAACCCCCTCTTAATATATAAAGTAAACAAATGATTAAGGTTAAACCTGCGGTAACCCATAATGGAATTTTTGAAATATAATTTAATAAAAATGCTATAGCCGTCACCTCAGCAATTAAAAAAATTATCAAATAAAATAGTATTAAGAATAAACTTAATTTTAATATAGTTTGGCCAAATCTTTTTTGTATAAATTCAGTTAGTGTTAAACCGTTTGGAAATTCTCTTCGGATTTTAGGGCCAAAATTGTAAAGAAATAACATTGGCGCAGCCGTACCTAATGCATAACCGATTACAGCACCTATCCCTCCCCAAGTTGCTGCAGAAGGAGGACCAAACAAAATCCAAGCTCCAAGTGCTGATGCTGTCAGGCTCGAAGTTAATGAAAATGTATTTTCATCCCTATCACCAACAATATAATTTTTATTATTAAATATTTTTTTATTATTTAAGTAACCCAGCCATATAAAGAACAGGCCAATTAATATTGTGATAGTTATTGTTGTTTGTTGCGATAAAAGTATTTTATCCATAGCTCCCTTACTGAATTACCGGTCAGGTTCGTCGGGTATAATCTCAGTCTTTCTGACACCCCGTATTTTTTTATACTACTATTTTAGGCAAAGAGTCAAATGAAGCAGTATCTATTTTAGATGAATGTTCTCTTCTCATTTTCCAACCTTTGCTTAGTCCTGCTTGAGCTATACTGATCGCATATCGTCCGTATTTTGTATTAGTATAATCTATAGCTTTCATTAATTTCTTAGATTTGTTTTCAAGAAGTGGAGTTAAAAGATTCTGATCATTTTGATTTGCATCTTTCAATCCTGATAGGATTATTCCAGCTTTTTGATAAGCATAACCGTATTTGTATATATCGGTTAGTGCTTTAACAGCATTTTTTATTAATTCTATGCTATTACTAGTAGGGATTGCTAAATCTATTGTTTTTGAATTAGAGTAATATCTTCTATTTTTATCAAATGGACTTGTTCTGATAAATACTGTTATTGTTTTTGCTATTTGATCATCAGCTCTAATTTTTTCTGCTGCATTCAAGCAATGTGTAATAACTGATTCCTCTAATTCATTTAAATCTTTTACTTTTCTACCAAATGATCTTGAGACACAACAATTCTTCCTTTTCTCTTGATCTATTTGTAAGTCAATACAAGGTATTCCTCTTAGTTCCATCGCTGTTTTTGCACCTAAAACATTTGTTCCTTTTTTTACCCACGTGTTTGAAACATTTTTTAAATCATAAGCGTTGCTTATATTGTTCTTGTGGTAAAACTTAGACAGCTGTTTACCTATCCCCCAAACATCTTCGATTGGAAATTTTTTTAACTTTTCATCAATATTTGTATTTAAATAAATTACACCTGCTTTTTCTTTTTTCGCTATATGATTGGCAACTTTACTTAATGTTTTTGTGCTGGCTATACCTACGCTTGTTGGAATACCCGTCCACTTAAGAACTCTTGATCTTATCTCTCTTCCATAATCCTCAACTCCTTTTTCATCTATAAAAGATAAATCAATGAAAGCTTCATCGATCGAATAAATTTCTACTTTTGGTGAAAAAGTTTTTAATACTTTCATAACTCTTCTCGATATATCTCCATACAATGCATAGTTTGAAGAATACACTTCAACTTTATTTTTTTTTACTAATTCTTTTACTTTGAAGTAGGGCTCTCCCATTTTAATACCTAAATCTTTTGCTTCTCTTGATCTAGATATTACGCATCCATCATTATTTGATAAAACTACTACAGCTTTTTTTTGTATTTTAGGATTAAAAAGTCTCTCACAGGATACGTAAAATGAATTACAATCTACTAAAGCTATTTTATTTTTCTTAGTTATGTACTTGATGGATGACATAAGTTACCACTCCCCAAATAATTACTTCTTGGTCTTTTGCTAAATGAATTCTTTCTGATTTTTTTTTAGATCCAGATGTTAAAAATGTTTCTCCTTTTTCTTTCAGGATTGTTTTCACCACTAATTCATCGTTAACATTGGCTATAACTGTTGAAAGATTTTTTGGGTTAATACTTCGATCTACTATTAATAAATCACCATCGTAGATTCCCACACTATTCATAGACTTGCCTTGAACTCTAATTATAAATGTTGCTGGTGAATTTTTTATAAGATGATGATTTAAATCTACATCATCCTCTATATAATCTGTTGCGGGAGAGGGAAAACCCGCTCCTACTTTGTGTATATAATAAGGTATTTTCAACTCCATAAATGTTCTTATTTTGTTCTTTTATAGAAAAAAATTTTACTTTAGTCAACCATTATGTGGGGCAATATGCGTTTGGAAAATGAACGACTGAAAAGTTAAAAGAAAATATGAAAAAAATTATAATAATTTTTACCTTATTATTAATTACCGCATCAGCAAACGCGGAGTCTAAACTTCAAGCAATCAAAAAAAATGGAGAGTTAAGAGTTGGAACGACTGGAGATTGGGATCCGATGTCCATGAAAGATCCAGCTACTAATAAATATAAAGGTTTTGACATTGATGTCATGAGAGAACTTGCAAAAGATATGGGCGTAAAAGTTAAGTTTGTGCCTGCAGAGTGGAAAACAATAGTGGCTGGGATTACAGCTGATCGATACGATATTTCAACAAGCGTAACTAAAACTCCAAAAAGAGCTGAAGTAGCTGGTTTTACTACTACATATTATAAGTACGCAACTGTACCGATTGTTTTAAAAAAGAATTTAAAAAAATTTCCTACTTGGGAGTCGCTAAATAATAGTAATGTGAAAATTGCAACAACATTAGGTACTTCTCAAGAAGAAAAAGCAAAGGAATTTTTTCCGAAATCAAAACTACAATCTGTTGAAGCCCCTGCTAGAGATTTTCAAGAGGTTCTTGCGGGTAGAGCTGATGGAAATATTACAAGTTCAACTGAAGCGAATAAATTAGTTATTAAATATCCTCAATTAGCCATAGTTCCTGATGGTGGAAAAAATCCAGCATTTTTAGCGATGATGGTTCCAAAAGGAGATAAAGTTTGGAATGATTATGTAAGTAATTGGATTAAAAAGAAGCAAGCTTCAGGTTATTTTAAGAAATTACTCTCTAAGTACAATTTAAAAAGCTTATAATTTAAGTTTCAATACCCTCCATTAACAAATATAGTTAAATAGTGAAATTTTTAAAATTAATCTCTATTCTATTTTTACTTCAGGGATGTAGTTCTAACTATGAATGGGGTTGGTATATATTAAGTCCTGATAATATAGAAGGTCTAACAAATCTAAAGTTTTTAATTAGCGGTATTACAACAACTATTTATATTTCAGTAGTATCTATAGCTCTGGCTATGATTATAGGTTTGATAGTTGCCCTCCCATCTTTATCTAATAATAAATTTTTAAGTTATTTCAATATAACTTATGTCGAAATCGTAAGAGCAATTCCCTTATTAGTTTTAATTCTTTGGATATATTACGGTCTTCCAATTATGATAGGAGTAAGTTTCTCACCATTTGTATCAGGCATAATAGCATTGACTATTAGCGAGAGCGCATTTCAAGCAGAAATTTTTAGGGCTGGTATAAATTCTATTTCAAAAGGACAACATGAAGTTTCTGAGTCACTTGGAATGAATTTCTGGAAAAAAATGAGATTAGTAATCCTTCCGCAAGCAATTAAAGTTGTGCTGCCTGCAATGGGAAATCAATTTGTGTATGTTTTAAAAATGTCCTCTCTAGTATCCATTATAGGAATAGGAGATTTAACAAGAAAGGCAAATGAACTAGTTACAACTACCTATAGACCATTAGAAATATATACTTTTTTAATCCTAGAATACTTGGTATTAATATTAATAGTCTCTTACCTTGTGAGAAAATTAGAAAATAAACTAAAATACAAATAACTTTTTTAAAGAAACTCTAAATACTCTCTTCAAAAAAAATGGAACAAAAGTTAATACGACTAATCCCATCATCCAATTTGTTACCAAGATTGTGTAGAAAATATCTTGGTACTCACCGTTTCTTATATTAATTACATACCAGAGAGACATAAATGGTATTAACGTAAGTCTAAGTATCGTCATATATAAACTATAAATTGGTCTTTTAAGCGCTTGGAATAAAGCAGAAGTAATAAAAAATACAGGATAAACGGGCCCGATAAGAGCAGCGACTTGTAAGTAAAGCGCCCCTCTTTGAATGACCTCAAGGTCGTTTGTAAAAAAAGAAATTATAATTTCAGATGTTAAATAAACAAAGATACCAGCTAACACCATAAACCCGGAACCAAACATTAATGCTTTTCCATAAACTTCTTTTACTCTGAAATGCATTTTTGCTCCGTAGTTTTGACCGGCAATCGATAAAACGGCAGTGTTTAAACCTATAACAGGTAGTAATAAAACTTGTTCTATTCTTACTGCTGTACCATAACCTGCTGTTGCTAGCTCACCAAATTGACCAACAAAATAGAAAATATTAAATACTCCAAACATTATCATTAGCATGGTGAACATTATTGGAACTGACTGTTTAAAAAGTGTGCTGATATAATCAAACTTTGGTTTAAAGCATTCTAGATATAAGTACTTTTTTAATTTACAGCAGTAAACTTTGTTGGCTAGATATATTAAGCCTACACACTGTGAAACTAATGTAGCTATTGCTAAACCAGCTATTCCGAATGCTGGTATAAACCCATAACCAAAAATAAACAAAGGATTAAGAAATATATTCAAGAAGAAAGTGAATATTAAAACGTTTCTATAACTTTTCGTATCACCTTGTGCATTCAGAGTTCCATTTAAAGATAACTGAGCTAATACAATTATTGCACCAAAAAATATTATATCTAAGTATTCACGTGTTAAAATTATACTTTCTTCAGTAGAACCCATAATTCTTAAAAGTTCATCGGAAAAATTTAAACCAAACAAAGTTACAAAAATTGAGATAACAATTGCTAGCACTATAGACTGAGCAACATACATAGAAGCTTTTCTGTCCTCTTTAGCCCCAATAGAGTTGCTTATTAAAGCTGTTGTACCAGCTCCAATACCAACAGCTACAGCTATTGCTATAAAATAAATTGGCCAAGATTTTGCTATTGCTGCTAGCGCTTCTGGAGAAATTCTTCCTGCAAAATAAGTATCAACTAGATTATAAAAAGTTTGAAAAAGAGATCCAGTACTTGCAGGTATAGTTACTTTTCTTAAAAGTTGCCAAATTGAACCTTTTGTTAAATCCATATTTAATATTCCTTTTGAAACTTATGCTTCTTTCCCGCTTTTTTGGCAAGATTAATTTGATTTTGTCTCATTCGAAATCTTGACTTTTGCAAACTTGATAGTGTGTCATAACATCTTTCACAAGAAACGCCCTCTTCATATTTTTTTGATTTCTTATCTTTTGTTGATATAGGTTTTCGACATCCACCACAAATTGAAAAAGTTCCTTGTTTTAATTTATGTTTTAAAGAAACTCTATTATCAAAAACAAAACATTCACCTTTCCATAAACTATCTTTTTTTTTAGTATTGTTGAGATAATTAATTATTCCACCTTTTAACTGAAACACGTTTTTGAAACCCTTTTGTTTTAAAAAAATTGATGCCTTTTCGCATCTAATACCTCCAGTGCAGAACATCGCAACAGGTTTTGTTTTTTCGATTTTATTTAAAAATTTAGGAAAATCTCGAAAATTTTGTATTTTTGGATTCATTGCATTCTTAAAAGTGCCAACGCTATATTCAAAGGGTTTTCTTACGTCAATCAGAAGAGTTTCTTTTTTTACAATTAACTTATTCCAAGATTTTCCAGACAAATACCTATTACGTCTTTTGCTTTCACTCTTAATTTTTAAACCAAGTGGTACAACTTCTTTTTTTACTTTTACTTTTGCTTTGTGAAATGGTTGAAAACGACTAGTAGTAATATTGCTACTATCAAATTCTGTGAATTTAAATTCTTTTTTTAGTAATTTTAAAATTTTAGAAATATCTTTGCTATTGCCTGCAAGAGATCCATTGATACCTTCTGACGAGATTATAATTGATCCTCTAATACTGGTATTTGATATTTCGTTTTCAAGATAAGTTTTGTGTTTTTTTAATAAATTAATCTTTTTAAACTTGTAAAATCCAGAAATAGTGAACATTATTTTTTAATACAAATAGTTAACCCATCTCCAATAGGAACTATGTTCTTTGTAATCCTTTTATCTTGTTTAACATGATTATTAAAATGCCTGATAATATTAGTAAATTTATCGTTATTTGCTTCGTCGGCAACTTCACCATGCCATAATACGTTATCAATAACTATAAGACCCTTTTTATCTATCAAATTCATACAAGATTCATAATAATTTAGGTAATTTTCTTTATCAGCATCAATAAAAATTAAATCAAATAACTTTTTTGTATCTTTTAATTCTTTTAAACTCTCTATAGCTGGTTTGATAATTTGTTTAATCCTTTTTTCTTTGGCTTTGTCATAAAAGTATTTAGCCTTATTGCTAAATTCGGGATTTTTATCTAAACTAATTAAAATTCCATCAGCAGGAAGTGCCATAGCCATAGATAAAGCACTAAATCCAGTAAAACTACCAATCTCTAAAATTTTTTTTACATTTGAAACTTTTATTAATGTTTGTAGAAATTGAGCTTGTGATATAGATATTTGTAATCTTTGCTGATCTCCTAGACTTTCATTGTACTGAATTATTTCATTCTGAACGTCAGACAAAGTTTCTGAATGATCAATAATATATTTTTCAAGATTATCAGTTAAATCTAATTTTTTAGGCATAATTAGCCTTTTAAAAGTTTTTTTAAGATATCGTTTGTTAACTGTGGATTGGCTTTTCCACCTGATTGTTTCATAACTTGACCAACAAAAAAACCAAATAATTTTTCTTTACCGGACTTATACTGTTCAACTTTATCTTTGTTCTTAGTTAATATTTCATTGATAATTTTTTCTAATTCTTTGGGATCACTTTGCTGTTTCATACCTTTTGACTCAATGATTTTTTTTGCATTATCCCCGCTCTCTACCATTAATTCAAAAACTTCTTTTGCTATTCTGCCAGAAATTTCCCCTGACTTTATTGATTGAACTAATTCAGCAAAATTTTTAGCAGTGATAGGTGACTTAGATATATTAAGTCCTTTGTCATTTAACATTGCAAATAAATCTCCCATCATCCATGTTGCTGCAAGCTTTTTGTCGGATAATTTTGCAACCTCTTCATAGTAATTTGAAATTTCTTTTTCAGAAACTAATACATTCGCTTCATATGAGTTAAGTCCGTAATCTTTCATAAATCTTTCTTTTTTATTATCAGGTAACTCCGGTAAAGTTTTTTTTAAATCATCTATTAACTTTTGCTCAATTTTGAGAGGCAAAAGATCAGGATCTGGAAAATATCTGTAATCATGAGCATCCTCTTTTGATCTCATGGATCTTGTCTCATTTTTTTTTGTATCAAAAAGTCTTGTTTCCTGCTCAATCTTTTTCCCTTCATCTAATAATTCAACTTGCCTATTGGCTTCATATTCTATTGCCATTTGCATAAATTTTATTGAATTTACATTTTTTATTTCACATCTGGTTCCAAATTTTTTATCTCCTACTTGTCTTACTGATACGTTAACATCAGCTCTTAATGAACCCTCTTGCATATTACCGTCGCAAGTTCCTAGATATCTCATTATAGTTCTAAGTTTTTTTATGTAAGCATTAACTTCTTCTGGAGATCGAAGATCTGGTTTACTTACAATTTCCATTAATGCAATTCCAGAACGATTTAAATCGACATAAGTATTAGATGGATCCATATCGTGAATACTTTTACCTGCATCTTGTTCTAGATGAAGTCTTTCAATGCCAATCTCTTTTGAACCGTATGGCATATCTAATAAAACTTTTCCTTCGCCAACTATAGGATTTTTATACTGTGAGATCTGATAGCCTTGAGGAAGGTCTGCATAAAAATAATTTTTTCTATCAAAAACAGAATTATTATTAATTTTTGCATTTAATCCTAAGCCAGTCCTTATAGCTTGGTTTATACATTCTTTGTTTATAACTGGCAGCATACCAGGAAAAGCTGAGTCTATAAGACTTACTTGGCTATTAGGTTCAGCTCCAAATTTAGTTGCAGAACCAGAGAAAAGTTTTGAGTTTGAAGATACTTGGGCATGAACTTCTAAACCAATTATTACCTCATAATTGTTTTTCTCTCCTTTTATAAAATAATCAAATTTATCTTTGCTCATAACCACCAATTTTTTATTTCATTTTTAAAATTACAATTTTTTTCAAAAGCATAGGCCACATTCAATATATTTTGCTCATCTAAAGTCTTTCCAATTAATTGCAATCCAAGTGGAAAGCCCTTTTTATCTAAGCCTGCTGGTACGGATATTGCGGGTAAACCAGCTAAATTTACCGGTACTGTAAATATATCATTGAGATACATAGAAATAGGGTCATTAGTCTTTTCACCAATTTTAAATGCAGAACTTGGTGTTGAAGGTGTCAAAATAGCATCTACCTTACCAAAATTTTCATCAAAATCTTTTTTAATAAGCTGTCTAACTTTTTGAGCTTTAAGATAATAAGCATCGTAGTATCCTGATGATAAAACGTAAGTACCAATTAAGATTCTTCTCTTTACCTCATCTCCAAATCCTTCGGATCTTGTATTCTCATACATTTCAATTAAATCATTTCCTTTTGATGATCTATAACCATATTTTACACCATCATATCTAGCCAAATTTGAAGACGCTTCAGCTGGTGCAACTATATAATATGTTGGCAATGCATACTTTGTATGAGGGAGAGAGATATCAATTATGTCGGCACCTAAATCTTTTAAAATACTTTTTCCCTTGTTCCACAATTCATCAATTTCTTTTGGCATATTTTCAACTCTATATTCCTTAGGTATACCAATTTTGAGACCTTTAATATCTGTTTTCAAGTTTTTTGAGTAATTTTCTTTTTTCTTTTCAATAGATGTAGAGTCTTTTTTATCAAAGCCGGCCATAGCCTCTAACATGATCGAACAATCTTTAACAGATTTAGTCATTGGACCTGCTTGGTCAAGTGATGATGCAAATGCAACAATCCCCCAACGCGAACACAATCCATAGGTGGGTTTTAATCCAACAGTTCCAGTAAAGGAAGCAGGCTGTCTTATTGATCCACCTGTATCCGTACCTATTGTTGCAGGAGTTAAATCAGCTGCAAGTGCAGATGCAGAGCCACCAGATGACCCCCCAGGAACAGTGTCCTTTGCTATTGGATTTATAACATTTCCAAAATAACTTGTTTCATTAGATGATCCCATTGCATATTCATCACAATTCAATTTACCGAGTAAAATTGCTCCCTCTTTCCATAAATTTTCTGTAACAGTGGACTCATATTGAGGTATAAAATTTTCAAGCATTTTACTACCAGCAGTGGTTTTAAATCCATTTGTACAAAAAAGATCTTTTACAGCCAATGGGACTCCTGGGAGTAAAGTGTTTAAATTTGGTTTTTTATCAAACTCTTTTGATTTTTGAATTGTATGTTCAAAACAGGTGGTTATATACGAATTAAGTTTTTTGCTTTTATTTACTTTATCTATGTAAAGATTGGCAAGTTCTTCAGATTTAATCTCTTTTTTTTTTATTAAATCTATTATTTCCGATAAGTTTTTTTTAACAATTTCTGACATTATTCAATTACCTTTGGAACAACAAAAAATTCCTCATTTTTTTTTGGCGAATTTTCAAGAATTTTATTTCTTATTTTTCCATCATTTATTTGGTCTTCTCTTGATCTGAGCGGTGTGTTTAAAATTGAAGATAATGGCTCTACTTTATCAGTATTTAACTCATTTAATTGCTCTATAAATTTGAATATAGATGTCAAATCTTTAGCTAATGAGTTAGATTTTTTTGAATCTATAGAAATTCTAGCTAACTTGCTAATATGTTTAATTTTATCTTTATCTATGGACATCTGTGAATTATGTTATTTATATAGGAAATTAATATCATAAAATATAATAAATAAATGTTGGATATTGAGGAATTTAAGAAAAAACTAGACAAAAAATCAAGGCTTATAGGCATTGATCCTGGAAAAAGACGTATTGGAATAGCTATTTCAGATGAAAATAAAAAAGTTGCTACTCCGTACACAACTATAGTTAAAAAAGATTATTCCAGTTTTTTGGCTCAAATAAAGAAAATAGTTCAGGAAAATGCTATTAAAGGCATTGTGATTGGAAACCCAATAAATATGGATGGCTCATCTGGTTCCTCCGCTCAATCTGCAAAAGATTTAGGTATAAATTTATCAAAAGATGTTACACAAAATATCACAATGTGGGATGAGAGATTATCTAGTGAAGGGGCTTTCAATTTATCTAGCAATTTAGATATAAATGTAAGTAAAAAGGTCCAAAAATTAGACGAAAATGCGGCTCAATTCATATTACAAGGAGCTTTGGATTATTTAAATAAAAATAATACTTGATAAGATAGTGCAAAAGGCCTATAGAGTTGATTTTAATGGCAGTAGTAAAAAAGATTTCAGCTATTAAAAACTCACCCAAACATCTATTAGGTATTCAAAACTTATCAATTTTAGAGGCTAAAAAAATTCTTAATGAAGCAAAAACCTTCATAAAGTTAAATAGAAGTAATACTAAAAAACTAGACACATTAAGAGGCAAAACTCAAATTAATTTATTTTTTGAACCTTCGACTAGAACACAAAGTTCATTTGACTTGGCTGGAAAAAGATTAGGTGCTGATGTTATGACTATGAATATGAGTAACTCCGCTTTAAAAAAAGGTGAAACTCTTATTGATACAGCTATGACATTAAATGCTATGCATCCAGATTTAATTGTAATAAGACACCAGGACTCGGGAGCGCCAAATTTACTTTCACAAAAAGTTAATTGTGCTGTAATTAACGCAGGTGATGGTAGGAGAGAACACCCTACTCAAGCATTGCTCGATGCTTTAACAATAATTAGTCGTAAAGGTAATATTGAAGGTCTCAAAATAGCAATTTGTGGAGATATACTCCATTCTAGGGTTGCCAGATCAAATATTTATTTAATGAATATGCTTGGAGCAGAAGTAAATGTGATTGCTCCTAAAACATTAATGCCAAAATCAATTGAACGATTGGGTGTAAAGGCTTTCACAAATATGAAAAAAGGTTTAGATGGTTGTGACATTGTTATGATGTTAAGGTTACAAAATGAAAGAATGCAAGGATCATTTCTTCCTTCTAAAAGAGAATACTATGAGTACTTTGGTTTAACTCCAGAAAAATTAAAATTTGCTAACAAAAATGCTTTGATCATGCATCCTGGCCCAATGAACAGAGGGGTAGAAATAGATACTAAATTAGCTGATGATATTAATGTAAGTCTAGTAAAAGAACAGGTTGAACTTGGAGTAGCTGTTAGAATGGCATGTTTAAAACTATATTGTAAATGAATGAAAAAATTATAATAAACGCTAGAATTGTTGACCCGTCCCAAAAATTAGATGAAATGGGTTCAATAATTATTGATAAAAATGGAAAAGTAAAAGCTATTGGTAAAAAAATAACTAAAAAAGACTGTCCAAATGCTGAAGTAATTGACGTTAAAAAAAATCTAATAATACCAGGTATCGTTGACATGAAGGCATTTGTTGGTGAACCAGGATTTGAATACAAAGAAAATTTTAGAACTTTAAGTCAAGCAGCTCTTGCAGGTGGTGTAACTTCTATTGTTACGATGCCTAACACAAAGCCAATTATAGATAATGTCTCCATGGTGGATTTTATAATGAGACGTGGACGAGATAAATCAAAAATTAATCTCTTTCCGTGTGCTTCTCTCACAAAACAAATGGAAGGTAAGCTGATGACAGAATTTGGTTTATTATCAGCAAAAGGAATTATTGGATTTAGTGATGTAAACAAAACAGTTCAAAATACTGAGACTATGGCAAGGATAATGGATTATGCATCCGATATTGGTGTTTTGATTATGCAACATGCTGAGGATTACGAATTATCAAAAAATAGATGTATAAATGAAGGTGAAGTATCTAATAGACTTGGTTTAGGTGGAATATCGCCAATTGCTGAAAAAATTATTATAGAAAGAGATCTCTCTTTATTAAGTGAATTCCCATGTAGGTACCATATCAATCAAATTTCATCTCAGAATTCTTTAGATGTTATTAAAAAAAATAAATTAAACGGTAAAAAATTTAGTGTTGGGGTTTCTATAAATAATATTTCCCTTAATGAAAATGATATTGGGGACTTCAAAACATTTTTAAAACTATCTCCTCCCCTTCGATTGGAAGATGATAGAAAAGCACTAGTAGAGGGAATAAAAAACGGACTTATTGATGTTATAGTTTCAGACCACACTCCTGAGGATGAGGAAAGTAAAAGGCTTCCTTTTGCTCAAGCAGCCACTGGTGCAATAGGTGTGGAAACTCTTTTACCTTTAGCCCTAGAACTTTATCATAATGAGTCTTTACCACTTAATAAGATAGTTGAATGTCTAACAATAAATCCGTCAAATATTCTTAAAATTAATAAAGGCACTTTAAAAAAAGGATCCGATGCAGATATTTGTGTGATTGATTTAAATAAACCATGGGTGGTCAAAGCAGGGAATTTAAAATCCAAATCTAAAAATACCGCTATTGAAGATAAGAGATTACAAGGTAAAGTTTTGATGACCTTATTAAAAGGTGAACCTGTTTTTAAAATTTGAAAATGGAAATTATAATTTTATCTTTGTGTTCATACATTATAGGGTCAATACCTTTTGGTTTAATATTAACTAAATTTTTTTTAAAAAAAGATGTAAGAAAAATTGGATCCGGTAACATTGGCGCAACTAATGTGCTTCGGACTGGCAACAAAGTTTTAGCTTTATTAACCTTATTTTTTGATGTTGGCAAAGGATATTTGGTAGTTAAAGTTTCTTTTTTTTATTTTCCTGACTTAATATATTTAATGGGACTAATTTGTTTCATTGGTCATATTTTTCCTGTCTGG
This sequence comes from uncultured Pelagibacteraceae bacterium, assembly GCA_902587145.1. Lineage (GTDB taxonomy): Bacteria > Pseudomonadota > Alphaproteobacteria > Pelagibacterales > Pelagibacteraceae > Pelagilacustribacter. Next base: position 111,928 of record CACIKD010000001.1, read on the forward strand.
CTAAAATTTAAAGGTGGTAAAGGAGTAGCAGTTTATGTTGGTATAATTTTAGCCCTATCATTTAAATTAGCTTTAATTTTTGGAGCTACATGGTTAATTGTTTTATTTTTATTTAGATATTCTTCTCTCTCATCTATTCTGGCATCTTTATCGTTAATAATTTATAATTTATTTTTTGATAATAATTTCCAGAATATTTTCTTAATTTTATTTTTCTTGATAATTATTTATACCCACAAACAAAATATTTTGAGAATAAAAGATAAAAAGGAAACTAAAATTAAGTTTTAATTTATTAGCTTTTTTGTGTAAAATTTTAATAAATTTGACATTTATATTAAATTTTGAATAAGTCTCAAATATGAATTTAGTTATAGTTGAAAGTCCAGCAAAAGCTAAAACAATAAATAAATATTTAGGAACAGACTATAAAGTTTTAGCCAGTTACGGTCATATTAGAGATTTGCCATCTAAGAATGGTTCTGTAGACCCTGATAAAAATTTTGAGATGCAGTGGGAGCTAGATTCATTTTCAAAAAAATATTTAAAAGAAATTACTGATGCTGCAAAAGAAAGTGATAAAATAATCCTAGCAACTGACCCGGATCGAGAGGGTGAAGCAATTGCTTGGCACGTAAAACAAGTTTTAGACGATAAAAAATTATTAAAAGGAAAAAAACTTGAAAGAGTTGTATTTAATGAGATTACTAAAAATGCAGTATTAAATGGTATAAACAATCCAAGAGAAATTGAAGACACTTTAGTAAAAGCTTATCTAGCGAGAAGAGCTTTGGATTATCTTGTTGGTTTTAATATCTCGCCTATTTTATGGACTAAACTTCCTGGATCAAAATCTGCTGGGAGAGTTCAGTCAGTTGCTCTCAAACTAATAACTGAAAGAGAACACGAAATCGAATCCTTTAAACCTGAGGAGTACTGGACTATTGATGCAAGTTTTAAAAACTCAAAAGATAAAAATATATTTTCAAAATTAAACCTTATTGATGAAAAAAAAGTTGAGAGATTTAGTTTTAAAAATAAAAATGATATTAATAAGGCAACTGAAAATATAAATAAACATGAATATTTTGTTAAAGATGTAAATTCAAAAATAGTTAAAAGAAATCCTTCCGCACCTTTCACAACTTCAACACTTCAACAAACTTCTTCTGGAAAATTTGGATTCGGAGCATCAAGAACAATGCAAATAGCACAACGATTATATCAAGGAATTGAAATTGATGGAGAAACAATTGGCCTTATCACTTATATGAGAACCGATGGAACAAATATTTCTAATGAAGCAGTCAAAGAATTTAGATCTTTTGTTGAAGATGACCTCGGTAAAAATTATTTACCAGATACTCCAAATAATTATAAAGGAAAAAAAGCTAAAAACGCCCAAGAGGCACATGAAGCAATTAGACCTACAGATATTAAAAAAAAACCTGATGAGATGAAAAAATATCTAAGCACAGATCAATTTAAATTATATGATTTAATATGGTCAAGAGCTCTAGCATCACAAATGAAAGCCGCGGAATTTAACAGAAACACTATTCAAATTCATTCAAAAGATAACAGCGTACAGTTTACTTCTAGCGGTTCTGTAATTAAATTTGATGGATTTTTAAAAATTTATTCTTTTCAAAACGATGATGAAGAAAAAAATATATTGCCAGAAGTTAAAGTTGGAGAAAAACTATCTCTAGGAGAATTAATTGATGAACAGCATTTTACATCACCTCCTCCAAGATATTCGGAGGCGAGTTTAGTGAAAAAAATGGAAGAATTAGGTATTGGTAGACCATCTACGTATGCTAGCATTATATCGGTTTTATCAACTAGAAATTATACAGAATTATTAAATAAACGATTTCACCCTACTGACAGAGGTAAATTATTATCAGCATTTTTGGAAAAATTATTTTCTAAATATGTTGATTATAATTTTACAGCAGATTTAGAAAATCAACTTGATGAAATAACTAGTGGTAAAACTAATTATCTTAATGTCTTAGAAACTTTTTGGAAAAGTTTTTATAATGATGTGGGCTCTGTAAAAGATATTAGGACTAGAGAAGTATTAGATTTACTTAATGAAAGTTTAGGTGATTTAATATTTGATAAAAATGAAGATAATCAAATTGATAGAAAATGTAAAATTTGTGACAATGGAGTATTAAGTCTTAAAAATAGCTTTAGAGGTGGTGCTTTTATAGGTTGTTCAAACTATCCGGAGTGTAAATTCACCAGACCCCTATCAAAAGCTAAAGCTTCACAGCAATCTTTTCTGGCTGAACCAAAATTAATAGGAAAAAACGATGACGGGAAAGAAATTTTTTTAAAAAATGGAAGATTTGGTCCTTACTTACAATATCAATTAAACGATGAAGAAATTGAAAAACCAAAGAAGAAAAAAAAGTTAAAGACACAAAATAATGATAATTTAAAAAATGTCTCAATTCCAAAAGGTCTTTCTTTAGAAGATGTTGATTTGGAAAAAGCAAAATACTTATGCTCTTTACCGAAAAGTATTGGTAAACATCCTGAACTTAATGAAGATATAACTATTAATGTTGGAAGATTTGGTCCTTACCTAAAATGTTCAAACAAGTCAGCTAGACTCGAAACTATCGAAGATCTTTTTTCTATTGGGCTCAACAGAGCTATAACTTTAATTTCAGAAGCAAAACCTGGGAGAGTTTCGTCATCCGAAATAAAAAATATTGGAGAACATCCAGAGGATAAAAAACCCGTAAGAGTAATGAAGGGTCAATATGGGCCGTATATAAAATACAAATCTCTTAATGCAACAATACCAGAAGATAAAGATCCTTCTGAAATTACAATGGAAGAGGCATTGATATTAATTGAAAAAAGAAGAGAATACGATAAAACAAAAAGAAAAGGAAAAAGAAAAAAATAATTATGAAAAAATCATTTTTAATATTTATTTTTGCATTCAGTCTCCAATCGAATATTTTTGCTGAAGAAAATTGTAAAGATTTACCAGGATTTAAAAAATTAGGAAAAGGTTCTGTTGAATATACAAAATGTATTGCAAAAAAAGGAAAAGAACTTGGAAAGAAAGGTTTAAAAAAACTAAACACTGACTCTAAACTAACTGATTGGATTAAAAAACAAATAAATAAATGAGTTTAATAGAAGATAAACTAAAGAAATTAAATATTGTTTTACCTGAGCCAAAAGCTCCTGTTGGTGCTTATGTTGCTACTAAAATAGTAGGAAATTTGTTGTTTATTTCTGGGCAAGTTTCTATCGATAAAAGTACAAAACTTATTACTGGTAAAATTGGTAAGGATTTAAATTTAGATGAGGGATATGAGGCAGCTAAAAGATGTGGGCTAAGTATTGTTGCTCATGTAAAAAATGCTTGTGGTGGAGATTTAGACAGAATAAAAACCTGTGTAAAATTAACTGGATATGTTAATTCAACTGATAATTTTAAGGATCAACCTAAAATAATTAATGGCGCTTCAGATATTATAGCAAAAATTTTTGATGAGAAGGGTGAGCATACAAGAGCAGCTGTAAGTGTAAATAGTTTGCCCTTAGGTGTTGCTGTTGAAGTAGATGCTATTTTTGAAATAAATTAATATCTGGCCTTCCAATCGAATAATACTTAATTTTATTTTTCTTCATTTCATCAGCATTATAAAGATTTCTTAAATCGTAAACCTTAAATTTTCTATTTTTAACAATATTTTTAAAATTAATTGATTTAAATTCATCCCACTCGGTAAGTAAAATTATTAGGTCTGAACTAAAACAATTTGATTTGATATCTTTTTTATAAAAACAATTTTTAATTTTTTTGAATATATTTTTTTCTCCAGATGGGTCGTAATAAGTGACGATTGCACCTTTTTTGGTAAGATAAGGAATCATTTTTAGGCTAGAAGAATCTCTCATATCGTCTGTGTTTGGCTTAAATGTAACCCCTAAAAACGAAATTCTTTTATTTTTTAAATTAGAACCTAATATTTTATGTATTCTTTTTGTAAGTAAATTAAATCTTTCTTGATTAGATTTGATTACAGATTTGACTACAGATAAATTTATTTTATACCGTTCAGCTGCTGATACTAAGCCTTTTGTATCTTTTGGAAAACATGAACCCCCATAAGCAGGTCCTGCCCTCAAAAATCTACTTCCTATTCTATTATCTGATCCCATACCTAATGAAATATCTTCGATATTTATTCCAGATTTTTCACATAAATTCGCAAGTTCATTTATAAAGGTGATTTTTGTCGCCAAAAAAGCATTAGAGGCATATTTAATTAACTCTGCTCCCCTTCTTGAAGTTGTAAAGAATTTTGATCCTTTATTGATTAAAGGTGTATAAAGTTTTTTCATTATATTAAACTGTTTTTTTTCATTTGACCCAATTATAATTCTATCGGGGTATCTAAAATCACGTATCGCTTCTCCTTCCCGCAAGAATTCTGGATTAGATATAACAGTAAAAAGTTTTTTCTTTTTTCTTAAAAGTTTTTCAATTTCATCACCGGTACCGATTGGGACTGTTGATTTAGTTACAATAATTTTTTTCTTTTTTGAATATTTTAGTATTTCTTTTGTACATTTATAAACGTAAGATAAATCGACCTTAATTGATCCTTTTTTTTTCGGTGTACCAACACAAATAAAAATTATATCTGATAAATTAATAGCATTTTTAATGTTTGAGGTAAAAAATAAACGTTTAGCGGAAAAGTTTTTTTTAATTAACTCATCTAATCCTGGCTCATAAATTGGAGAGATACCTGAATTAAGTTTATCTATTTTATTTTTATCTTTATCAACGCAAATAACTTGGTTTCCTATATCAGCAAAGCAAGTACCGCTTACTAATCCAACATAGCCTGTACCTATCATACAGAGTTTCATCTATTCTCCTTTGAAATTTCTATCCCAGATTTAATGTAGCCATTTAAAGTTCCACAATCTAAATACTTTCCTTTAAAAATATTTCCATAAAATTTTTCATTTTTTAAAATTAGATTTTTTATCGCATCAGTAATGTGAATTTCATTTCCTTGACCTGGTTTAAGTTTTTTAATTTCACTCATTATTTTTTTAGGTAAAATGTATCTTCCAATTATAGCATAATTTGACTTTGCATCTTTTAATTTTGGTTTTTCAACAACGTCTGTAATTTGAAAACTATTTTTTTTCTTATTTTTAAAGGATAATATACCCCATCGTGAAACAGTTTTTTTTGGGACTTTTTTTGTACCTATCACAGACCCTTTTTTTTGTTTATGTAATCTTATCATCTCTTTAGTACAATTTTTTTTTATAATAAGATCGTCTGGTAAAAGCATTAAAAAATATTTTCCCTTAATAAGATTGTTACATTTTAATACAGCATCACCCGTACCTTTTGGTTTATTTTGATAAACAAATTTTATCATTTTCCTGTATTTTTTAAGCTTCCTATATTCCTTATCAATTTTATTATCTTTTTTTTTCTTTAATAATTTTTTATAAAAAAAATCGTTGTAAAAATATTTCTTTATATTCATCTTTTTTTTAGAAATGATAAATATAAATTGCTTAACACCAGCTTCTAAGCACTCTTCCAGAATATATTCTAAATTTGGTTTTCCATTTATTGGCAACAATTCTTTAGGCATAACACTTGTTAAAGGCAACATTCTTGTACCTAAACCTGCTAGTGGAATAATTGCTTGTTTTATCATATGATTCTTTTAATAATTAATATCATTACAACTTATAAATGAAAATAATTAGGCAAAAAAAAGACCTTAACAGGTTAATTGGTAAGAAAAATTCCTTCTCTTTTGTGCCAACTATGGGTGGATTACATAAGGGTCATGAGTTCTTAATTAAAAAGGCGAGAAAAAAAAATAAAAATATTCTTGTAAGTATCTATGTAAATCCTAAACAATTTAACTCAAAAAACGATTTCAAATCTTACCCTAGAAATTTTAAAAAAGACGTTCAGATATTAAAAAAACTCAAAGTTAAATACTTATTTTATCCTAATTATAATGATATTTTTTCGTTTAAGACTAAAAATAAGATTTACTTACATCCTTTCTCTAAAAAATTATGTGGTAAATATAGATCTGGTCATTTTAGAGGTGTTTTAGATGTTGTGAATAGATTGCTTGAGATATTAAAACCAAAATATATGATTCTTGGTGAAAAAGATTTTCAACAATTATTTTTAGTAAGAAAACATATCATTAAAAACAATATTAAAACCTCAATTATAGCTCATAAGACAGTTCGAAATCAAAATTTTGTACCCTACTCTTCGAGAAATCTAAATTTAAATAAATATGATAAAATTTTAGCTTCAAAAGTTTTTAAAACATTAAGAAATGAAAAATTCTTTATAAAAAGAAAGAAAATTAAAAAAATTAATTTATTAAATGTAAAAAATAAAATTTTAAAAATGGGTATTAAAAAGATTGATTATATCGAGGCTTTAAATTTAAAAAGTTTGAAAAAGGCAAAAAAGTTTAACGAAAAATTTAATATTTTTTCAGCTTTTTATATCGGTAATGTAAGGCTAATTGATAATTTTTAGTTTAAAAAGAAATAAGATCCTATTCCCAAGAAAGATAGAAAACCTATAACATCTGTTATAGTGGTAACAAAAACACTTGAAGCTAGTGCTGGATCAATGTTTACTTTTTTTAAAGATACTGGAACTAATATTCCAAATAAACCAGCTACAATCATATTTAAAACCATCGAAATTCCAATTAATAATGAAAGTTTTAATTCTTGAAACCAAAATTGAACAATCACGCCTGTGATAATAGCAAAAATAATTCCATTCAATATTCCAATTAAAAATTCTTTACCCACTATTTTATTAAAATTACCTGAAGACAGTTCTTTAGTAGCTATTGCTCTTATTGTAACTGCTAATGTTTGCATACCGGCATTTCCTCCCATTGATGCAACAATTGGCATTAAAAAAGCTAAAGCTACCATTTGTTCAATTGATGCTCCAAATAAACTTATTACCCAAGTAGCTAAAAGCGCTGTAAATAAATTTAGCAAAAGCCAATTAAATCTTCTTTTTGTTTTTATAAGAACACTATCAGTTATTTCTTCATCTCCAACACCAGCTAACCTAAGAACATCTTCTTCTGCCTCTTCTTGAACTACAGTAACTACGTCATCTGCCGTTATCATTCCCACTAACTTATTATTTTTGTTTACCACGCCAGCAGAAACTAGGTTGTAATTTTCAAAAGCATGTCCAACTTCTTCTTTGTCCATATTTACAGAAATTAAAACTGGCATTTCTCTCATGATTGAATTCATTTTTTTTTCTCTAGGAGTTCTAAGTACTCTAGATGACGGAACTATTCCAATAGGTTTAAATTCATTGTCTACAACAAATATTTCTAAAAATTCTTCTGGTAAATCTTTACTTTCTCTTAAATAGTCAATTGTTTGGCCAACAGACCAGTCGCTGGGTACAGCGGTGAACTCTCTTTGCATAATTCTAGCCGCCGAGTCTTCGGGGTAACTTAATCCTTCTTCAAGCAAAAATCTGTCTTTAGGAGGAAGTTTATCTAAAACAGAATTTTTTTTTTCTATGTTTAAATTTTCAATAATAGAAATTGCATTGTCTGACTCTAATCTTTTGATTATTTTTGCTATGGAATCTGAAGATAATAACTGTAAAATTTCAGTCTGGATTGACTCATTTATTTCTACAAATATTTCTGGGTCGATATCAAATTCTTCAATTTCTATTAATTTTGCCCTTGTTTCAGATGACAAGTTTTCAATTAAATTTGCAACATCAGATGGGTGGAGATCTTCTAACGTCTGATTTATAAACTTTAGATCAGACGATTTGATCTTATCACTAAATATACTTAAAAACTCTTTATTAAAATCAAAGTTAACGTTTTTCCCACCTATAGATTTAATTAAACTCATAAAAATCCTTGATTTCTTTTTTTGAGACTAATAGTTCATAAAATGATAAAATTCAAATTAAATGAGCATAGAAGTAAAAATTAGCAAAAAAAGAGTAAATTATAAAAAAGCTATGTATATTCTTGAAAAAAGAGTTGAGAATGTAAAAAAAGGCTTAAAAAAAGAATTCATTTGGATACTTGAACATCCAACAACATTTACTGCTGGTATTCGATCTAAAGAAAATGAGATTTTAGACAAAAACATTAAAGTCTTAAAAACAAATCGTGGTGGAAAAATTACCTTACATAACCCAGGTCAAAAAATAATTTATTTTGTAATAAATTTGAATGAAAGAAAGAAGGATATAAGATTGTTTATTAATATTATTGAAAAAAGTATTATAGAGATTTTAAAAAATTATAATATTAAAGCTTATTCAGATAAAAAAAATATTGGGATTTGGGTTAAAAATAAAAAAATATCTGCAATAGGAGTAAGAGTAAAAAATTGGATCGCCTATCATGGATGTTCTATTAACATTAATAACGATTTATCTTATTATAAAAAAATTGTCCCATGTGGACTTGATAATAAAATGGTTACGTCATTTAAAGACTTAGGTTTTAGGAAAGTCAGAGGAATTAATGAAAATATTAAAAAGATATTTTTAAGAAATTTATCTAAAATATAAATCTAATTTTTTTTTAAAATCAGAGTCCGGTTGAGCCTGATAATTAAATTTTTCATTATTTTTAATAAATTTGATTTTATAAGCATGTAAAAGCATGTATTGATCTTTAAAACGTTTGTTTTTATTTAAAAAATATTTTTGATCTCCAATTATGGGGTAGCCTCTCATTGAAAGTTGTTTTCTTAATTGATGCTTTCTACCGGTTTTTGGATTTAATTCTAACAGGGAGTACTTACTATTAGTCTTTAATACTTTTAAAAAGGTAATTGCTTTAAGCTTTGTTTTTTTATTATCATCAAAATATATTAGAAAATCCTCCATTTTTTTTATATTTTTTGGAAAACTTCCTTTAACGATTGCTAAATAAGTTTTATGAATTTTTCTTATTCTAAATAACGAGGTAAAAAATTGTGCTGCCTGCTTGTTTTTAGCTATTAAAAATATACCAGACGTTTCTTTATCTAATCTATGAACAACGTAAGGTTTAGTATAATCAAAGTACTTTGATTTTTTAAAAATATCTACAATATTTTTTAAATTATTTGTACCTGACTGAACTGCAATGCCCCTAGGTTTATTTATAACTATATAATCAGTGTTGTCGTGTATTATAATTTTATCTAATCCTCTTTTTTCTTTTAATGTTGGTAAATAATGGATCTTTTTCTTAAAATTCGTTGGTTTATAATTTGATAGATTAAATACAGAAACTTCATCTCCCTCGCTTAGTCTAAAAGATGTTTTAATTTTTTTTTTATTTACTTTAATCTTATTTTTTCTTAAAAGTTTTTGAATTAAAGAATTAGGAAGATTTATAATTTCTTCTTTAAACCATTTATCAAAGCGAGACTTATTATAATTTTTACTTACAATAAATTTATCTGGCATATTAAATATGCTTTATTTATTAACAACTTTTGGTGTCTCTGAAGATTTTTTATCTTTGTTTTCAACTTTTTTTGGCTTGTCGATTTTTTTAGCCTCTACGTTACGATCAACTAATTCTATTACAGCCATAGGCGCGTCATCTCCAGTTCTAAACCCTGCTTTTAAAACTCTGGAATAACCGCCTTTTCTTTTACTATATCTCTTTGATAATTCATTAAATACTTTCAATACAGAAGATTGATTTTGTAACTTTGAAAAGAGTTTTTTTTTATTATTGAGGTCATTTTTTTTGCCAATTGTAATTACTTTGTCTATTTGAGGTTTAAGCTCTTTTGCTTTTGGTAAAGTAGTTATTATTTGCTCGTATTTAATTAAAGAATTGAGCATATTTTTAAATAAAGCTTTTCTATGCTCTGACGTTTTATTAAGTTTTCTATATCCTAAATTATGTCTCATTAATAACTATTCTCCTCAAGCTTTTTTGACATTTCAGCAATGTTATCTGGAGGCCAATTAGGTATTTCCATTCCTAGATATAAAGACATAGTATTTAAGACTTCCTTTATTTCATTAAGTGATTTTCGACCAAAGTTTGGTGTTCTTAACATCTCTGGTTCTGTTTTTTGAACTAAATCTCCTATATAAATAATATTATCATTTTTTAAACAATTCATGGATCTAACAGACAATTCAAGTTCTTCAACTCTTTTTAATAAATTTTTATTAAATTCTGGTTCTGAAGATTTAACCTCTTTTACAATTTCTTTTGGATCTTCAAAATTAACGAACATTGAAAGCTGATCTTGAAATATTCTTGCTGAATAAGCAATTGCATCTTCTGCGGCTACTGTCCCATTAGTTTCTACGTTCATGACTAATTTATCGTAGTCAAGTGCACTACCAGCTCTTGTATTCTCTATTGAGAATGATACTTTTTTAACTGGGCTAAATAAAGAATCTATTGATATCAATCCTAAAGGACTATCTTCTGATCTGTTTTTTGGAGCGGGAACATATCCTTTTCCAGAATTCACGAATAGTTCCATATGAAAATTTGTTTTCTCATCAACGTTACATATTGTTTGTTCGGGATTTAAAATTTCTACTTCTGGTCCTAATGTTATATCTTTAGCTTTAACTTCTTTTGGACCTTTAATATCTAAAATAATTTTTTTAGAACTTGTCGAATTACATTTTATTGCTAAATTTTTTACATTTAACACAATGTCTGTTACATCTTCTCTCACGCCCTTTATAGATGAGAATTCATGTAAAACACCATCAATTTGTATTGCTGTAACAGCTGCGCCTTGAATTGATGATAGTAAAATTCTTCTTAATGAATTTCCTATTGTTTGACCAAATCCTTTTTCCAAAGGTTCGGCGACAACTTTTGCAAAAGATTTATCATCACTGCTCGTAATATTTAACTTATTTGGCTTAATTAAATCTTTCCAATTTTTATCAATGATATTAGTGTTTGATTGCATTAAACTCTCCTTTTTTTTGGTGGTCGTGTGCCATTGTGTGGCATAGGTGTTGTGTCTTTAATAGAAATAATTTTGAAACCTCTAGATTGTAATGATCTTAATGCTGTTTCTCTTCCTGAACCTGGACCTTTTACTTGAACTGTTAATGTTCTTAAACCCATTTCGTAAGCTTTCGCTCCAGCATCATCAGCCGCCACCTGCGCTGCATAGGGAGTAGATTTTCTCGATCCTTTAAATCCTTTTGAACCCGCAGAGGACCAAGAAATTACATTTCCTGTTTCATCTGCAATTGATATAATAGTGTTATTAAAAGTGGAATTTACAAAAGCAATTCCAGAAGTAACATTTCTTTTAGTTTTTTTCTTTTTTTTAAATTGAGTTTCTTTTTTTTTAACTTCTTTATTTTCTATCTCTTTTTTTTCTTCAACTTTTTTATTCATAATTATTTTTTAAGTGGTGTTAATTTTTTTCCTGCAATCGCTATTGCTTTACCTTTTCTTGTTCTTGCATTACAATGAGTTCTTTGGCCTCTAACTGGTAATTTCTTTTTATGTCTACTACCCCTATAAGTAGCTAAGTCAACTAATCTTTTTATATTTACTGATATGTCTCTTCTTAGATCACCCTCAACTTTGTGATTCGTGTCAATATATTCTCTTATTTTTAAAACCTGTTCCTCAGAAAGTTGATTTACTCTAGTAGTTTCAGAGATGTTAAGTTGCTTACAAATTTTTTTTGATGAATATAAACCGATGCCGTGAATATATGTTAATGCAATACTAACAACTTTATTTTGTGGAATGTTTATTCCTGCTATACGAGCCATATTATAAAGGGTTTAATTTCTATGTGCGTATTTAATGACGTTATTGATTAATGTCAACCCTATATAGCGGAAATAATAGCCCTAATTTCATCGTTTATTTGATCTATAGGTCTTTCTCCATCCACCACTTTTAATAAATTCAATTTTTTATAATATTCAATTACAGGTTTGGTTGATTTTTCATAAGTTTCAAATCTTCTTATTGCAATTTCCTCGTTATCATCAGATCTTTTCTCTAAATCACGTCTTTCTGAAATTCTTTTTTTAATTGTTTCTAAGCTTACTGATAATTTTAAAACAACATCTATTTTTTGCTTATATTTCTTTAACAAATTATCTAAATTTTTTGCTTGATTTAGGTTTCTCGGGTAACCATCAAATACAATTCTATTTTGGTACTTACTATCTGAAATAATTTTTTCTATTAAATTAGAAACAATTATATCAGAAACTAGCTCACCCGAATTTATAACTGAAAAAATTTTTTTTCCTAATTTCGTATTATTTGAAATTTCTTTCCTTAAAAATTCTCCAGTAGAGAGCTGAAACATATTAAACTTTTCTACAATAAACTTGGATTGCGTTCCTTTACCTGCGCCAGGTGGTCCAAAAATAACTAAGTTCATTTTGTTATTTCCCGAATTTAGCTTTTTTTATTAAAGATTCGTATTGTGAGCTCATTAATCTAGTTTGAACTTGTGTCACTGTATCCATTGCTACCACAACCACAATTAAAATTGATGTTCCACCTAAATAAAATGGAATTGGATATCTTGCTATTAAAAACTCTGGCATCAAGCACACAATAGTTAAATACATTGCGCCAATAGTAGTTAGTCTTGTTAAAATTGTTTCTATATACTCCGCGGTTCTTTCACCTGGTCTTATACCAGGAATATAACCTCCATATTTTCTTAAATTTTCTGCAGTTTCTTTTGGATTGAATACAATTGAAGTGTAGAAAAATGAAAAAAATATAATTCCAAAAGCATATAAAGCCATATACAGTGGTTGACCTTGAGTGAAGAGAGATGAAATATTTATAAAAAAATCTGACTCTGCAAAACCAAAATTGCTCATAGTTATAGGTAACAAGAGTAAAGCTGAAGCAAATATAGCTGGTATTACGCCTGCTGTGTTAATTTTTAATGGTAAATGTGAAGACTCGCCGCCGTAAATTTTGTTACCCATTTGCCTCTTTGGATAATTAATTAAAATTTTTCTTACTGCTCTTTCAAAGAAAACAATAAACAAAACTGTTATAATTACTAAAATAAATATTCCTACTATCATTACTGCAGATAATGCACCTGTTCTTCCAAGCTCAAACGTTGAGGCAAGAGCTCTTGGTATTTCAGCAACAATACCTGAGAATATTATTAATGATATACCATTTCCTATCCCTCTAAGAGTAATTTGTTCTCCTAACCACATTAAAAAAGTTGTTCCTGCTACCAAAGATATAGTGGTTGTAACTCTAAAATACATTCCGGGTTCTAAAACTAAGTTTCCTGCATTTTCAATTCCTACAGCAACACCATAACCTTGAAGACCAGCAATCATAACAGTTCCGTATCTTGTAATTTGAGTTATTTTTTTTCTACCCATTTCTCCTTGTTCTTTTAAGTTTTTAAAATAATCAGAAGTTCCAGTTAACAACTGAACTATAATTGATGAAGATATATATGGCATAATTCCAAGAGCAAATATTGCCATTCTAGTTACTGCGCCTCCAGAAAACATATTAAACATTCCAAGAAGACCTTTTTGGCTCGATGCCATAATTTCTTTTAAAGCGTCTGGATCAATGCCTGCTAATGGGACGTAAGTGCCCAATCTATAAATAATTAATAGAAAAATTGTAAAAAAAATCCTATTTTTTAAATCTGTTGCATGACTAAAAGCACCAGGGTTTAAATTTTCACTAGACATAATTTTAATTCTTAATAAGAGTTAATTTTCCACCAATTTTTTCAATTTTTTCTTTGGCTTGTTTTGAAACGAAATTGACTGATAAGTTAATTTTATTTTTAATTTCACCTTGGCCTAATATTTTTAGTTTTTCATATTTTTTTGCAATAATATTTTTACTTTGTAACGTCTTTAAATCTAAATTATTGCTTAAAGTAAGTTTTTTTTTATCAAAAAAACTTTGTATATTTGACAAATTTAATATTGCTGTATTTGATTTTTTAAAAGATTTGAATCCACGTTTAGGCAATCGTCTAAATAAAGGCATTTGACCACCTTCAAAACTTTTAATAGCAACTCCTGATCTGGCTTTTTGGCCTTTATGACCTCTGCCAGATGTTTTTCCTTTTCCGGATCCTATACCTCTACCAGGTCTAATTTTTTTTTTATTTGTTTTTATTAGATTGTTTAACTTCATTTTTTGTGTTCTCTTTTTGAAATAATTTCAGATATTTTTTTTCCTCTAATTGATGATAGAAGCTTAGGTGAAATTTGTGATCTTAGTCCATTTACACATGCTTTTAAAACATTATGTGGATTTGCAGAGCCTAATGATTTTGCAACAACATCTTGAATACCTAAAACTTCACAAACTGATCTAATCGCTCCTCCAGCGATTATACCTGTACCTGCTGGTGCAGATCTCATAAATACTTTTCCAGACCCGTTCTTACCTTTAACATCATGATGCAAAGTTCTTCCATCCTTTAAAGGTATTTTTACTTGGTTTCTTTTAGCAACCTCAGTAGCTTTTTTTATAGCATCAGGAACTTGTTTTGATTTACCTTGACCTATACCTATTGATCCTTTTTGGTTTCCAACAACAACTAAAGCAGCAAACCCAAATCTTCGTCCACCTTTAACAACTTTAGTTATTCTATTGATAGCTACTAGCTTTTCTTTATATTCAATTTCACTCATTTATAATTTTAATCCATTCTTTCTAAGAGAGTCAGCTAATGCCTTAATGCGCCCATGGTATTTATAGCCTCCTCTATCAAAATAAACACTGCTTATCTTTTTTTCTTTTGCTCTTTTTGCAAGTAATTCTCCTAAAATATTAGATAAATCCATTTTTTTTGTTTTATTTTTTTTAATCTCTTTTTCTGTTGAAGAAGCTGAAACTAATGTTTTGCTTATTTTATCATCTATAATTTGGGCTGAAATATTTTTAGAAGATTTAAAAACACTAATTCTTAATTTATTAGTGTTTACATCTTTTAATTTTTTTCTATTCCTTGTTTTTCTTTTTATTTTTGAACTAACTTTCTTCATTTATTTTTTCTTTCCCTCTTTTCTTAAAACATACTGATTTCTTTCTTTAATACCTTTGCCTTTATAAGGCTCTACAGGCTTTAAAGATTTAATGTCTGAAGCTATTTTTGATACAAGTTCTTTATCTACACCGTTAATTTTAATAATAGTTTGCTTTTCCACCTGTATTTTTACATCTTTCGGAAATTTAAAATTCACATCATGACTAAATCCTATTTGTAAATTTAAAGTTTCACCTTTTAAATTAGCCCTAAAACCTACACCGTTTAGTTCAAGTATTTTTTCATGTCCTGATGAAACACCAATAACAGCGTTGTTTATAAGACTTCTATAAGTTCCCCATAATAATAGTGTCTTGTGATCTACTGTTTTGTTTATTGGGTTAATTTGAAATTCATTTTTTTCGTTCACTTTCGAAGAAAATATTTTTTCATTAATAAAAAGTGATTTGTTTCCTTTGGGACCGGTAACTGTAATTTTATCACCTTCTACTTTAATAGATGTGTCTTTCGGTAACATAATATTTTTTTTTCCAATTTTTGACATTAAAATACCTTACAAATTATTTCCCCACCAATATTATTTTTTCTAGCTTCAATATCTGACATTACGCCTTGCGAGGTAGATATAATAGCCATCCCTAATCCATTTTGTATTTTTGGGATACTAGTAGCTCTTGAGTACACTCTTCTACCAGGTTTTGAAATACGCTTAATTTCTTTAATAACAGGTGTTCCCTCGTAATATTTCAAATTTACTTTAATAATTTTTTTGTTATTTTCGCTACTTTCTAAAAAGAAACTGCTTATATATCCTTCTGTTTTTAAAATTTCTAATATTTTAGATCTAAACTTAGATGCTGGTATATTTACTGAGTTTAAATTTCTCATTTGACCATTTCTAATTCTTGTAAACATATCGCCAATTGGATCAACTAAAGTCATATTCCTCCTACCAACTTGATTTAATTATACCAGGAATTTTTCCAGAAGACGCCATGTCTCTAAGAGCTATCCTGGAAATTTTTAATTTTCTATAATATCCATGTGGTCTTCCTGATATTCCACATCGATTCCTAATTCTTACTCTTGACGAGTTCTTAGGTAATTTGTCTAATTTCAACTGAGCAGCAAATCTCTCTGCTAATTCTAATTTTTTATTCATTATTATTTTTTTTAACTTCATTCTTTTTTTTTCAAATCTATTTACCATTTTCATTCTCTTTAAATTTTTTTGTATTGCACTTTTTTTTGCCATTTTACCTCGCTTTTTTTTCAGTTATTGGAAAGTTAAATTCTTTCAAAAGTTCAAGAGTTCCTTTTTTTGAAGTGTTAGATGTAACTATAGTAATGTCTAAACCTCTAATTTTATCTACTTTATCAAAATTCACTTCAGGAAATATAATGTGTTCTTTTATACCAAAACTATAGTTTCCTGAGTTATCAATTCCGTCAGCTTTTAAACCTCTGAAATCTTTTATTCTTGGCAAAGCAATGTTTACCAGTCTATCAACAAACTCGTACATTTTATTTGCTCTAAGTGTAACTTTAGCACCTGCGCTTTGACCTTTTCTAGTTTTGAAGTTTGCTATAGATTTTTTGAATTTCGTGATGACCGGCTTCTGGCCAGTTATTAAACTTAAATCATCTAAACTAGTTTTAATTTTTTTTCCATCCGAAGCGTCTTCTCCTAAGCCCATATTTAAAACTATTTTTATAAGCTTTGGTGCTTGATGTTTATTTTTATAGTTTAGTTTAGTCATCAAATTTTTTATTATATCTTTCTCGTATAATGTTTTTAGTCTTGGTGTCATTATTTTTTGCTCACTTTTTTAGTTTTAGTTTTAGAAACTTGTTTATCAATATTTTTTACGTTTGATATATGTATAAAATTTTCTTTTGAAATAATTCCACCCTTATTTTCTTTTGTAGGCTTAAGATGTTTCTTAATCATGTTAATAGCTTTAATCTTTACTCTATTCGAACTTCTATTAATTTCTAAAATTTCACCAGTTTTTCCTTTATCTTTGCCAGAAATAACTTTTACTTGTGATCCCTTTTTTAAACTTAACATTTATAAAACCTCCGGTGCTAATGATATAATTTTAGTATGCCCTCTAACTCTTAATTCTCTAGTAACAGGTCCAAATATTCTTGTTCCAATAGGCTCACCTTTTTCATCCGTTAAAACAACAGCGTTGGTATCAAATTGAATTTTTGATCCATCATTTCTAAATATTTCTTTTTTTGTTCTTACAACTACCGCTTTGTGAACTGCACCTTTTTTTACCTTGCCTTTTGGAATGGCATCTTTTACGCTTATTACAATAATATCTCCAACAGAAGCATATCTTCTTTTAGATCCACCAAGAACTTTTATGCACTCGACTCGTTTTGCTCCAGTATTATCAGCTACATTTAACTCTGTTTGTACCTGTATCATTTTTCAATAACCTTCCATTTTTTTTTCTTTGAAATTGGATTGCATTCAATTATTTGAATTATTTCTCCCTCTTTAAATTTATTCTTTTCATCGTGAGCGTGGTATTTTTTTGATCTTTTAATTACTTTTCCATAAAAAGGATGAGCAAATTTTCTAGTCACTTCTACAACCACTGTCTTGTCATTTTTTGCACTTGTTATTACGCCTTTAAGTATTTTTTTTGTCATTTGGAGCCTTTTAGAGTTGTATACAGTCTAGCTATACTTTTTTTAATTTCACCGTATTGTGCAGGGTTTTCAACTTGATTGTTTATTCTTTTAAACCTTATGTTTAATAAATCTTTTTTTAAAACTTCAAGTTTTTTCAAAGCCTGATCTTTCGTTAGTTTTTTATCTTCTTTTTTTTTTGTAGCCATATTATCTGCTTATAAATTTAGTTTTAATTGGTAGTTTAGCTGATGCTTTATATAAAGCTTCTCTTGCAACTTCCTCTGTTACTCCGTCAATCTCAAAAATAATTCTTCCAGGTTTTACTCTACAAGCATAATATTCTGGCGATCCTTTTCCCTTACCCATTCTTACTTCTGTTGGTTTTTTTGACACCGGTATATTGGGAAATACTCTAGTCCAAACTTTACCAGTTCTTTTCATATATCTTGTTAAAGCAACTCTGGCAGCCTCGATTTGTTTTCCAATTACCCTTTCAGGCTGCATAGCCTTAAGCCCGAATTGTCCATAATTTAAAGTTACAGCTCGACTAGCTTTACCTTTTATTCTTCCTTTAAAAGCTTTTCTATATTTAGTTCTTGTTGGTTGTAACATTTTTTACTCTTTCTATTTTTTGTTTTTCTATATCTTTATCAAATAACGCACCCTTAAAAATCCATACTTTAATTCCTATAATGCCATAAGTCGTAAGAGCTTCTGCAAAACCATAGTCTATGTTTGCTCTTAAAGTATGTGAGGGTATGCTACCTTCTCTTAACCATTCTGTACGAGCAATTTCATTTCCAGCTAGACGTCCACTAACCATAACTTTAATACCTTTAGCGTTTAATCTCATAGCTGATTGCATTGCTCTTTTCATTGCTCTTCTGTAAGCAATTCTTTTTACTAATTGTTGAGCTATATTTTCAGCCACTAAATTGGCATTAAGCTCTGGTTTTTTTATTTCCTTAATATTCACGTTTACATCACTGTCTGTAATTTTCATTAAATTTTTTTTAATTTTTTCAATATCAGAACCTTTTTTTCCGATAACAAAACCTGGTCTGGATGTATGGATAGAAACTGTACATTTTTTTGAAGACCTCTCAATAATTATTTCTGAAACACCAGAATTGGTTATATTTTTCTTTATATACTCCCTCATTTTAAAATCTTCTATTAAATATTTTCCAAAATCCTTTTTCTTTGCAAACCATGTAGAGTCCCAACCTCGATTTATTCCAAGTCTAAGACCGATTGGATTAATTTTTTGGCCCATTTTTTATCTCCTTTTTTTCACTTAATACTATTGTTATTCTGCTAAATGGTTTTTTTATTGGACTTGCTCTACCTTTTGCTCTAGGTCTAAATCTTTTCATAACTAAAGATTTACCTACATACGCCTCTTTTACATATAAATTATCAATGTCAAATTGATTATTATTTTCAGCATTAGCTATGGCTGATTTTACAGTCTTGCTTACATCCAATGATATTTTTTTTCTTATAAAATTTAAATCTCTTAGAACAGCGTCAACTTTTTTACCCCTAATGTGATCTAAAACTAAAGATATTTTTCTCGGACTTGATCTAACGTTTTTATTAATTGCTTTCACAATATTGTTATTTTTTTGCATCTTTTGCTCCAGTTGCTGCCGGTGCTGCCGCTGCTTTTTCTGCAGCTGCTTTTTTATCTGCCGGTGTATGTCCTTTGAAAGTTCTAGTAGGAGCGAATTCTCCAAGTTTATGTCCTACCATTTCTTCAGAAATAGTTATTGGAATGAAAGATTTACCATTATGTATCATAAAGCTGTGTCCAACAAAGTCAGGAATAATAGTAGAATTCCTAGACCAAGTTTTAATTGGCTTTTTCGTAGGATTATTTTTAAGCTTATCAATTTTTTTTAATAAACTTGGGTGTACAAATGGACCTTTCCAAATAGCTCTAGTCATAATTATTTTCTTTTTTTCCTTCTAGTTATTATAAATTTATCGCTTCTTTTTGGCTTTCTAGTTTTTAATCCTTTAGCAGATTGACCCCATGGTGAAACTGGGCTTCTTCCCCCTGAAGTTTTACCTTCACCACCACCGTGTGGGTGATCAACAGGATTCATTGCAACACCTCTGGATTGGGGACGCTTACCTCGCCATCTATTTCTTCCCGCTTTTCCAATTTTAATGTTTTTTTGATCTGGATTTGAAACTGATCCTATTGTTGCATTACAATTTACGCTTACTTTTCTTGTTTCACCAGACGATAGTTTTAAAATTGCATAATCATCATCTATGCCTGATAAAGTTACTGAAGAACCAGCTGATCTTGCCAATTTTCCACCGTTTCCAGGAATTAACTCTACGTTATGAATCGTGGTTCCCGGTGGGATATCTTTTAACTTTAGACAGTTTCCATTTTTAATATCGACATTGTCTCCTGAAACAATCTTATCACCCACTTTAAGTCCTTGTGGACATAAAATATAGTTTCTTACTTCATCTTCATACTTTACTAAAGCAATATACGATGTTCTGTTTGGATCATATTCAATACGTTCTATAGTTGCAGATATATTTTTTTTATTTCTTAAAAAATCTATAATTCTGTACTTGTGTTTAACGCCACCGCCTCTGTGTCTAGAAGTTATTCTTCCATAATTATTTCTACCACCAGAGGATTTTTGACCTTTTGTTAAAGGTTTATAAGGAGAACCTTTCCATAGACCGCTTTTATCTACTATTACAGTTCCTCTATTTGATTTGGTATATGGTTTAAATGTTTTTAAGCTCATAATTAAATTCCAGTCGTCAAGTCAATACTTTGACCTTTTTTTAGTGTTACTATAGCTTTTTTGTAACCGCTTTTTTTTGATAATTTTCCTTGTTTAAATTTAATTTTAGATTTCAAATTAACAATGTTCACTTTAATCACATTTACTTTAAATAATTTCTCAATATTCTTTTTAATATTTTTTTTGTTTGCCTTTTTATGCACCTTAAACACAGTTTTATTTTGTTCTGAAAGAACAGTCGCTTTTTCAGTGATTATTGGACGGATAATAGAATCTAGATAATTAATTTTTTTCATTTAATATCCTTTTCTCTAAATTTTTGACTGAACTTTGAGTTAGCAAAACATTTTTGTATTTCATCATGTCATAAATATTTGCTCCAGCATCATTTATAATTTTTAGATCTTTTATATTCCTTGCGGATTTATTAATATTTTTTAATGTTTCTAAATCTGAAATAATAATAACGTTTAAAAGATTATTTTTTTTTAAAAAATTATTAAATTCTTTTGTTTTCTTTATTTCTTTTTTTACATCAGTTAAAACAAATAAGTTCTTATCAGAATTTTTTTTTGACAAAGTGTGTGCAAGAGCTAATTTTCTCACTTTTTTGTTAATTTTTTTAATTTTATATACTGCACCCTTAGGACCGTGTGCAACTCCACCACCAACAAAGATAGGTGCTTTTCTACTTGCGTGACGAGCTCCTCCGCTTCCTTTCTGAGGAACTATTTTTTTTGTTGATCCTTTAATTTCATTTTTTTGTTTAGTTTTAGCCATTCTTGGTTTTAAGTGATTAAGCTGCCAATCTACAACCGATTTAATTAATTTATAATTAATTTTATGTTTAAAAATCTTATCTGAAATTTCAATCGTTTCGGATTTAGCGTTTTCTAAGTTTAATAATTTTACCTTCATCTATTTCTTTTTACCTTTCGCTGCTTCAGATTTTTTAATTTTTTCGTTATACTTTTCTAATGTCGTTTTTCTTCTCACATCTTTAATCGATCCTCTTAAATAAACTGTTGAGTTTTTTCCTCCAGGAATTGAACCTTTAAGATAAAGTAAATTATTGTCCGGATCTGATTTTATTATTTCAAGATTTAACATCGTTCTAAATTTGTCTCCCATATGACCTGCCATCTTCTTTCCTTTAAATACTTTTCCAGGATCTTGATTTTGACCAGTTGAGCCATGTGCTCTATGTGAAACTGAAACACCATGAGAAGCTCTCAACCCACCAAAATTCCATCTTTTCATAGCACCTGCAAATCCTTTACCAATAGTTTTTGACTTCACATCAACAAATTTTTTATCTTTTAAAAGTTCTAAACCTAATTCATTTCCGGCTTTGTAATTTTCAGTATTATCTACTCTATACTCTTTTAAAATTCTTTTAGGTTCAGTATTTTTTTTTGTAAAAAAACCTTTCATTTGTTTTGTTAGTTTAGAGTTTTTTATTTTGTAATATCCAATTTTCACTGCTGAGTATCCTCTTTTGTCTTTTTCAATGATATCGATTACTCGACCAGTTTCTATTTTTATAACAGTTACAGGTACAGATTGACCAGATTGAATGAATTCTCTTGTCATGCCTAATTTAGTTCCTATTAATCCAATGCTCATAATTATATTTTTATTTCTATATCTACACCCGAAGCTAAATCTAATTTCATTAGTGCCTCTACAGTTTGAGGTGTTGGTTCAATTATATCTATTAATCTTTTGTGAGTTCTAGACTCAAATTGTTCTCTACTTTTTTTATCTATATGAGGAGATCTTAAAACTGTATACCTTTCAATTCTTGTTGGTAGAGGTATAGGGCCTTTTACCTGAGCTCCAGTTCTTTTAGCTGTGTTGACAATTTCTTCCGTAGAAAGATCTAGGATTTTATTATCGTATGCTTTTAAATGTATTCTAATATTTTGATTTTCCATATTATGCTAATTTTTTTGTCACCTCATCTTGAACATTTTGTGGCACTTTATCATAATGACTAAATTGCATCGTGTATTGTGCTCTTCCTTGTGTTGAGGATCTTAGATTGTTTATATATCCAAACATGTTTGCAAGAGGAACTGTAGCTTGTATAGCAGTTGCGTTACCCCTAGGTTCTGTTGAGCCAACTTGACCTCTTCGGCTATTTAGATCTCCAATTACGTCACCCATAAAGTCTTCTGGTGTAACAACTTCAACTTTCATTATAGGTTCCAATAATTTTAATTGTGCTTTAGTACAAGCATCTCTAAAACACATTCTGCTAGCAATTTCAAAAGCTAAAACACTTGAGTCAACATCATGGTGTAATCCATCTAAAATTGTCACTTTGTAATCTATCATTGGAAATCCAGCTAATATTCCGCTATCAGCTACGCTTTCAACTCCTTTTTCTACTCCTGGTATAAATTCTTTAGGGATCGCTCCACCTTTAATCTTGTTTTCAACCTCTCTTCCTTTGCCTGGTTCTAGAGGTTCAACTAGTAAAGTGACTTTTGCAAATTGTCCTGCGCCACCACTTTGTTTTTTATGAATATAAGTGACTTCTGATGAACCAAGTATTGTTTCTCTGTAGGCTACTTGGGGAGCTCCAATATTTGCTTCAACTTTGAACTCTCTTTTCATTCTATCAACAATTATATCCAAGTGAAGTTCCCCCATCCCTTTAATAATTGTTTGTCCTGACTCTTCATCTGATGTTACTCTGAATGAAGGGTCCTCTTTAGCTAATCTACCTAAAGCTTCTCCCATTTTTTCTTGGTCAGCTTTTGTTTTTGGTTCAACTGCAATTTCTATTACTGGGTCTGGAAATTCCATAGGTTCAAGCAATACAGGTTTATCTTCTTCACATAAAGTATGACCAGTAATAGTGTATTTCAAACCAGCTAAGGCAACTATATCTCCAGCTGTGGCCTCTTTAATATCTTCTCTACTATTAGCGTGCATTAAAAGCATTCTTCCAACCCTCTCTGATTTTTCTTTCGAAGAGTTATAAACTGATGTGCCGGATTTTAATGTTCCTGAATAAATTCTTACGAATGTTAAAGAACCAACAAAAGGGTCATTAGCAACTTTAAAAGCTAAGCCAGAAAAAGGTTCATTATCATTAAATTTCATTTCAATTTTTTCATCAGAACCGAGTTTAGTACCCTCGATCGATTTTAAATCTTGGGGACTTGGTAAATAGTCTATAACTGCATCTAACAAAGGTTGAACACCTTTGTTTTTAAAAGCAGAGCCTGTAGTAATTGGTACAAAACTAAATCCAAGTGTGCCTTTTCTTATACATTTAACAAGGTCTTGTTCTGAAGGCTCTTTTCCATTCAAATAGTCCTCCATTAATTTTTCATCTTCCTCCACAGCAGTCTCAACTAATTCTTTTCTATATTGAGACGCTTTTTCTTTAAGATCTTCTGGTATATCTACTAAATCAAATTTTGCACCTAAATCTTCGTTCTGCCAAATGATTGCTTTCATTTTAACTAAATCTACAATTCCTTTTAAATCTGCTTCCATACCTACAGGAATTTGAAGCACTAGAGGTTTTGCTCCAAGTCGGTCTTTAATCATATCAACACATCTGAAAAAATCGGCTCCAGTTCTATCTAATTTATTTACAAAACATATTCTTGGGACTTTATATTTATCAGCTTGTCTCCAGACTGTTTCAGATTGAGGTTCTACTCCCGCAACTCCATCAAACACAGCAACTGCTCCATCAAGAACTTTGAGAGATCTTTCAACCTCAATTGTAAAGTCGACATGTCCAGGTGTATCTATGATATTAATTCTGTGATCTCTCCAAAAACAGGTAGTCGCTGCAGAGGTAATAGTTATTCCTCGTTCTTGCTCTTGTTCCATCCAATCCATCGTAGCTGCACCGTCGTGTACTTCTCCTATCTTATGGCTTTTGCCGGTATAATATAAAATTCTCTCAGTAGTAGTAGTTTTACCTGCATCGATGTGTGCCATGATTCCTATATTACGATATTTATCTAATGAATATTTTTTTGACATAAATTACCATCTGAAATGGGCGAATGCTTTATTTGACTCCGCCATTTTATGAGTGTCTTCTCTTTTTTTTATTGCTGAACCTTTATTCTGTGATGCGTCAAGTATTTCATAATATAATTTTTCTGACATTGTTTTATTTTTTCTTTTTCTTGTAGCATCAATGATCCATCTTAAAGCTAAAGCTTGTCCTCTATTTGCCTTTACTTCTACGGGTACTTGGTAAGTGGCACCTCCCACTCGTCTTGATCTAACTTCTAAATTTGGTTTTACATTACTAATAGCACTGTTAAATACTTTAATAGGATCTTCTTTTCCTTTTTGTTTTATTTTATCTAGCGCATCATACAAAATTTTTTCTGCTGTTGATCTTTTACCGTCATACATAATAGAATTTATAAATTTTGAAATCACTACAGATCTATATTTTGGATCTGGATAAATCTTTCTAACTGGTGCTTTTCTTTTTCTGGACATAATATTATTTTGGTTTTTTAGTTCCGTAAAGTGAACGTCTTTTTTTTCTATTAGCTACACCTTGTGTATCAAGATTTCCTCTTAAAATATGATATCTTACTCCAGGCAAGTCTTTAACCCTTCCACCTCTGATCATAACAACTGAGTGTTCTTGTAAATTATGTCCTTCTCCAGGGATATAAGCTGTAACTTCAAATCCATTTGAAAGTCTTACTCTTGCAACCTTTCTTAGTGCTGAATTAGGTTTTTTTGGAGTAGTCGTATAGACTTTCACACAAACACCTCTTTTCAAAGGTTGTTTTTGCAAAGCAGGAACTTTGTTTCTCATTAAAGGTTTAACTCTACCCTTTTTTATTAACTGGTTTATAGTCGGCATATTTTATTTTGAAGTAAAAGAAAGGATTACCTTGGAAAAATCATTGTTAGTGTTTAAGGTTAAATTCGACCTTACTTCTAACTTTCAAAATTGCGCTAAACTAGCATCGAAGCTAGAAAAGTCAACGATTTTTGGCTGTATTATTAGTTAAAAATGACGATTTATTCCGCCGCAGGAGCGCTTTCTAGCTCCTCCTTTTTTAATTCTTCCAATCTAAGCTTGTCTTCTTTTTGAGCTTCTTTATCCCAACCCATTTTAGTTAATCCAGTACCTGCAGGAACTAATCTTCCAACAATAACATTTTCTTTTAAGCCTTCAAGATTATCAACTTTTCCCTTAATTGAAGCGTCAGTTAATACTCTTGTTGTTTCTTGGAAAGAGGCTGCTGAAATAAATGAATTTGTTTGTAATGAAGCTTTTGTTATTCCCAATAATACTCTTTCAAATGAAACTGGTTTTTTCTTATCATTTGAAAGTTTTTCATTAATAATTTTTATATCATTAAGATCTATTATTTCTCCAAGAAGTAATTCTGAGTCCCCTGGATCTTTAACTTCAACTTTTTTTAACATTTGTCTAACAATTGTCTCTATATGTTTATCATTAATAACAACACCTTGTAATCTATAAACTTCTTGTACCTCACTTACAAAATATTCTGTCAACTTTTCTACTCCTAATATTCTTAAAATATCGTGTGGTGCTGGACTTCCATCTAATAGGTATTCTCCTTTTTTTATTTTTTCACCTTGGTTAAAATTCACGTGCTTACCTTTAGGTATTAAATAATTTGAAGTTTCACCCTTTGAAGAAACAATAGATATTTTTTGTTTTCCTCTAACTTCTTTTCCAAATTCTATAACTCCATCATTTTCTGCAATTATAGCACTGTCTTTAGGTCTTCTAGCTTCAAAAAGTTCTGCAACACGAGGTAAACCTCCAGTAATGTCTTTTGTTTTAGAAGTTTCTTTCGGTAGTCTTGCCAGTACATCACCTGCTGAAATTTTTTGCCCATCTTTAACAGATAAAATTGTGTCGGGGACTAAATAATATCTAGCTTCATTGCCATCGGCTTTTTTAATAACTTCTCCTTTGTCAGTCCTTAGAGTAAGTCTTGGTTTTAACTCAGAGTTTTTACTTACTGACTTCCAATCTGTAACAGATTTTGATGATATACCTGTAGCATCATCTAAAGTTTCAGTGATAGAAGTACCTTCAACTAAATCCATATAATTTACAATTCCAGAAGTTTCAGCAATTACTGGCAATGTGTATGGATCCCACTCAGCAATTTTCTTTCCTTTATCTATATTATCACCATCTTTAAAGAAGAGTTTAGAACCATAATTAACTTTATAGATGGCAAGTTGTCTATTATTTTCATCCTCAATGCTTAATTGAGTATTTCTGCCCATGACGATCATATTTTTTTTGGAGTCTTCAATAAGATTTTTATTTATAATTTTAAGCTTCCCCTTTGTTTGTGACACTATTTGAGACTCCTCTTTAATTTGAGCTGTTCCGCCAACGTGAAAGGTTCTCATTGTAAGCTGCGTTCCTGGTTCTCCTATTGATTGAGCAGCTATCATACCTATCGCCTCTCCAATGCTTACTAATTTTCCTCTAGCTAAATCTCTTCCATAACAAACTTGGCACACTCCCTTTGTAGATGCGCAAGTTATAACAGAATATACATTGACTGATTTAACGCCGGCAGCATCTATTTTTTCACAGTCAAATTCATCAATTAATTTCCCTTTTTTTATTATGACCTCACCTGTTACAGGATTTTTAATATCTTCAGCAATTACTCTTCCAAGAACTCTTTCTGATAAACTTACTAAAATATTTCCACCCTCTATTATTTCAGATATTGTTACTGATGATCTTTTTTTTGGATCACATTCGGCTTTTGTAACCTGTACGTCCTGAGCAACATCGCATAATCTTCTTGTTAAATAGCCGGAGTTTGCAGTTTTTAATGCAGTATCTGCCAATCCTTTTCTTGCTCCATGAGTTGAGTTAAAATATTCTAATACTGATAAACCTTCTTTGAAATTAGAGATTATTGGAGTTTCTATTATTTCTCCAGACGGTTTGGCAATCAATCCTCTCATTCCAGCGAGCTGTTTCATTTGTGCTTGGGAACCACGAGCGCCAGAGTCTGCCATCATATAAACAGAATTAGTTTCAATTCTATCATTCTCATAAACCTTTTCAGCAGAAGAAATTTCTTTCATCATTTCATTAGCGACTGTATCAGTGCATTTAGACCATATGTCTACTACCTTATTATATTTTTCTCCTCTTGTTATTAATCCATCTGAATATTGTTTCTCATAATCCTCAATTTTCTTTTTTGTGTCGTTAATTAAGTTCTCTTTTGTTTTAGGTATAATTAGATCATCTTTTCCAAATGAAATCCCAGCTTTAAATGCGTGTTTAAAACCTAGTGTTTTTATTCTATCACAAAAAATAACAGTCTCTTTTTGACCGCAATATCTAAAAATCGTATCAATGACCTCTGAAACGCTTTTCTTAGTTAATAATCTGTCAATTAAAGTAAACTTAATGCTATGGTGTTTTGGTAATAAATTAGCTAGTAAAAATCTACCAGCTGTACTGGAGTATTTTTGTTTAACAATGTTATTTTTTTGATCAACAGTCTCAAATATTGATATAATTTTAGTATGCAAACTAATTGATTTATTTTCTAATGCTTGTTCGATTTCATCTATATTAGAAAAAATTCCTTTTGCTTTATCAGACTTTGATGATTGAGATAAATAATAAATTCCTAGCACGATGTCTTGACTTGGAACTATTATTGGTTTTCCGTTTGAAGGACTTAATATATTATTTGTAGACATCATAAGAACTCTTGCTTCTAATTGAGCCTCTAAACTCAAAGGAATGTGAACTGCCATTTGGTCTCCATCAAAATCAGCGTTAAAAGCAGCACATACCAACGGGTGGAGTTCTATAGCATTTCCTTCAATTAGCTTAGCTTCAAATGCCTGCACTCCTAGTCTGTGTAAAGTTGGAGCCCTATTTAATAATACTGGATGTTCTCTAATGATGTGCTCCAAAGCGTCCCATACTTCACTTTTTTCTTTTTCCACCAACCTTTTTGCTTGTTTAATTGTTGTAGCTAAACCTAATTTATCTAATCTAGCGTACAAAAAAGGTTTGAATAATTCTAAAGCCATTTTTTTTGGTAAACCACACTGATGTAATTTAAGTTCAGGACCTACAACAATTACTGATCTTCCGGAATAATCAACTCTTTTACCTAATAAATTTTGTCTAAATCTTCCTTGTTTTCCTTTCAACATTTCAGCAAGAGATTTTAAAGGTCTCTTACCAGTTCCAGTTATTACCCTTCCTCTTCGTCCGTTATCAAAAAGAGCATCGACTGATTCTTGTAGCATTCTTTTTTCATTACGAACAATAATGTCAGGCGCTTTAAGATCTAAAAGTCTTTTAAGTCTATTATTTCTATTAATTACTCTTCTATACAAATCATTTAAATCAGAAGTGGCAAATCTTCCGCCATCTAAAGGAACTAAAGGTCGTAATTCAGGTGGAATTACTGGGACAGTAGTTAAAATCATCCACTCAGGTTTATTACCTGAGTTGATAAAAGACTCAATCAATTTTAACCTCTTAATTGTTCTCTCCTCAGTAACTTTTGATTTTATTTCTTTTAAAGATTCTCTTAATTTTTTTTGTTCAGATTTTAGATCAAGATTTATTAGAATTTCTCTAACTGCCTCCGCTCCTATTCCAGCGCTAAAAGCATCTTCACCAAATTCATCTTGAGCTTTAATAAGTTCTTCCTCATTTAATAATTGTCCTTTTTTTAATTTTGTCAGACCGGGTTCTATAACTATAAAGCTTTCAAAGTATAAAACCTTTTCGACTTCTTTAAGCTTCATGTCTATGGCTAATGAAATTCTACTAGGTAAAGATTTCAAAAACCATATATGAGCTACTGGACATGCTAAATCTATATGACCCATCCTTTCACGTCTGACATTAGATTTGGTAACTTCTACACCACATTTTTCACATATTATTCCTCTGAATTTCATTCTTTTGTATTTTCCACAAAGACATTCGTAGTCTTTGACTGGTCCAAAAATTCTTGAACAAAAAAGACCATCTTTTTCAGGTCTGAAAGTCCTATAATTTATCGTTTCTGGTTTTTTTATTTCACCAAAAGACCAAGATTTAATTTTATCCGGACTAGCTAAAGTAATTTTTATACTTCCAAAATTATTTTCAGAGATGTTTCTATTGTCAATGTTTTTTGTTAAATTTTTTTCCATACTTGTTTAATTCAGTTCAATATTTAAACCTAATGCTCTTATTTCTTTTATTAACACATTAAAAGACTCAGGCACTCCCGACTCAAAATTGTTATTTCCTTTAACTATAGTTTCATAAACTTTTGTTCTACCTGCAACATCATCAGATTTTACTGTTAAAATTTCTTGAAGAGAGTATGAAGCTCCGTAAGCTTCTAGTGCCCAAACTTCCATTTCTCCAAATCTTTGTCCTCCTAGTTGAGCTTTACCTCCTAATGGTTGTTGAGTGACTAAACTGTAAGGACCTGTAGAACGAGCGTGTATTTTATCCTCGACTAGGTGATTTAATTTTAACATGTAAATTGTTCCAACCGTAACCGGTCTGTCAAACTGCTCTCCCGTTCTTCCATCCCATAAATTCGTTTGTCCGCTAGCTGGAAGCTTTGCTAAGTTTAACATTTTAGTAATATCTTGAGTTGAAGCTCCATCAAATACAGGTGTGCCTATTGGTATACCATTTGAAATGTTTTCTACTAATTCAAATATTTCTTTTTTAGATAACTTTGATATAACATTTTCATAATATTCATTGCCATATATATCTTTAAGTTTATTTTTTAGTTTTTCAAATTCTTTTTCAAAATCTTTTAAATATGATTTAATTTGATCTCCTAATTCAGAACATGACCAACCTAGATGAGTCTCAAGTATTTGACCTACATTCATCCTACTTGGCACGCCTAAAGGATTTAAAACTATGTCTACTGGCTTTCCATTTTCCATGTAAGGCATATCTTCTACTGGAACTATTTTACTGACTACTCCTTTGTTGCCATGTCTGCCTGCCATTTTATCTCCTGGCATAAGTCTTCTTTTAACGGCAACGAACACTTTTACAACTTTCATAACAGTCGGAAGTAAATCATCACCTTGTTGAATTTTGTTTACTTTATCATCAAATCTTAAATTTATATCTTCTAGAGCATTATCATATTGGTTTTTTAATTTTAAAATATTTTCGTTTATTTTTTCCTCTTTAAATGAAATTTTCCATAA
The DNA here is from genome assembly GCA_902587145.1 of uncultured Pelagibacteraceae bacterium. Classification (GTDB taxonomy): domain Bacteria; phylum Pseudomonadota; class Alphaproteobacteria; order Pelagibacterales; family Pelagibacteraceae; genus Pelagilacustribacter. Next base: position 142,680 of record CACIKD010000001.1, read on the forward strand.
ATCTTTTAATCCTAGTGTATTTAAATCGTTCTCATTTAAAGTGAGTCCAGCTTTGAGTTCCTTGTAATTTTTGCTTATAGATTGATTTTTCAGTAAGTCTATCGCCCTAGACTTAATATTTCTATTTAAAATTTCTTCTTCCACTTTTCGATCTTCTTGTACTAATTCAATTTCAGATCTTTCAATAGCTATTGATCTTTCGTCTTTTTCTATTCCATGTCTATTAAAAACCCTAACATCAATTACAACTCCTGTGCTACCTGATGGTAACTTTAATGAAGAGTCTCTTACATCTGTTGCTTTTTCACCGAAAATCGATCTCAAGAGTTTTTCCTCAGGGCTTGAAGAGGTCTCGCTTTTAGGTGTAACTTTTCCTACTAATATATCGCTTGGTTTTACTTCTGCTCCGACGTAAACAATACCAGATTCATCAAGATTTCTCAGGCTTTCCTCACTTACATTAGGTATATCTCTAGTTATTTCTTCTGCTCCAAGCTTTGTATCTCTTGCCATAGACTCATATTCTTCAATATGGATTGATGTAAACACGTCATCAGTCACACATCTTTCTGAAATTAAAATTGAGTCCTCGAAATTGTAACCTTGCCAAGGCATAAAGGCAACTGTAACGTTTTTGCCTAAAGCTAATTCTCCAAGTTTTGTGGCTGGTCCATCAGCAATTATATCTCCCTTTTTAATTTCATCTCCAACTTTAACTAAAGGCTTTTGATTAATACATGTGTTTTGATTTGATCTTTTAAATTTTGAGAGATTATAAATATCTACCGCTGATTGGGATAAATCTTTTACTTCTGTTGCCTTTACAACTATTCTTTTACCATCAATTTTATCTACAACTCCGCTTCTTTTTGCTACAATTGTTACGCCAGAGTCTAAAGCTACATCTGACTCAATGCCCGTACCAACAAGAGGTGACTCAGGTTTTAATAAAGGAACAGCTTGCCTCATCATATTAGATCCCATTAAAGCTCTATTAGCATCGTCATTTTCAAGGAATGGAATTAAAGCTGCAGCAACTGATACCAACTGTTTAGGAGATACATCTATATAATCTATGTTATCTTTATTTGATAACTGAAAATTTAAATTTTTTCTACAAGCCACAAGTTCTTCCTCAAAAGTACCATCTTTGCTCAGTGAAGAATTAGCTTGAGCGATTGTGTATTTTTCCTCTTCTATTGCTGAGAGATATTTTATCTCATTCGTAACTTTACCTTTAACAACTTTTTTATATGGACTTTCAATATATCCAAATTTATTTACCCTGCAGTAAGTAGCTAAACTATTTATTAATCCAATATTTGGTCCTTCTGGAGTTTCGATTGGACATATTCTTCCGTAGTGAGTTGGATGAACGTCTCTTACTTCGAAGCCTGCTCTTTCTCTAGTAAGTCCACCTGGGCCTAACGCGGACACTCTTCTTTTATGGGTTATTTCTGATAAAGGATTAGTTTGATCCATAAATTGTGATAACTGAGAAGTAGCAAAAAAATCTTTTAAGGACGTTGTAATTGGTTTTGCATTTATTAAATCTTGAGGCATTGCTGACTCTATTTCTAAGAATGTGGACATTTTTTCTTTTACTGTTCTCTCCATTCTCAAAAGACCAATTCTGAATTGGTTTTCGACTAGCTCACCAACCGATCTAACTCGTCTATTTCCAAGGTGGTCTATATCATCTACTTCGCCCTTACCATCTCTTAAATCAAGCATAAATTTTATTATTGCAATGATATCTGTTGAATCAAGAGTGTTATCTTTTATATCTCTATTTAAATTAAGTTTTGAATTCAATTTTACTCTTCCAACTTCCGATAAATCATATCTGTCTTTATTAAAGTACAAATTTTTAAAAACATCCTCTGCAATTTCAATTGTTGGTGCTTCACCTGGTCTCAATACTTTATAAATATCATTTAAAGCATCAGTTTTATTTGTATTTTTATCAATTTTTAAGGTCTCCAATAAATAAGGTCCTTTATTAATTGGATCTATATTTACTAGTTCTAAACTTTTTATATTCTCACCTTTTATTTTATTAATTGTCTCCTCATTTAAATCTGATCCTGAAGGAAGAAAAATATTATTATCTTTATCAGTCAAATCTTTTGAAGAATATTTACCTATTAATTCTTCATTAGTTACAAATATCTCTTTTAAGTTTTTTTCCTCTAATTTTTTAGCAATAACAAAATTTAGTTTTTCACCCTTGGATAACAATTTTTTATTATTTTTTGCATCAATTAAATCAAATGCTAATTTGACCGGCCTTTTATAATTATTAATTTCAAATGAAGTTACCCATTTACTATTTTTTTCATCGTAATTATATTTGCTAGTTGAGTAAAAATTTTTAATAATCTTTTCTCTTGTTATACCCAAAGCAAACAGTATTGTTGTAATTGGTAGTTTTTTCTTTCTATCAATTCTAAAATATAAAATATCTTTAGGATCAAATTCAAAGTCTAGCCATGAACCTCTTCCTGGTATTATTCTGCAATTAAATAATAGTTTACCACTGGAGTGTGTTTTACCTTTATCATGATCAAAAAATACACCTGGACTTCTATGCATTTGATTCACTACTACTCTTTCAACTCCGTTTACTACGAAAGTACCACTCGGAGTCATTAAAGGAAGTTCTCCTATAAATACTTCTTGTTCCTTTGCTGATAAAATTTGTTTTGTATTATTTTCTGTGTCAATATCATAAACAACTAATCTTAAATTAGCTTTTAAAGACGCTGAGAATGTAAGGCTTCGTTGCTTACACTCTAAAACATCAAATTTCGGTTTTTCTAATTTGTATGAAATATATTCAAGAGTTGACTTATCAGAGTTATCATCTATGGGAAAAATACTTTTAAAAACTTTATCTATACCTTTTGAAAGTATATCCATTTGTTCATTTAAAGCTTTGGATGACAAGAATTCTTGATAAGAATTTTTTTGAACTTCTATTAGATTGGGTATTGACAAGCCTTCTTTTAGCTTACCAAAACTTTTTCTTATACTTTTCTTTTGAGTAAAAGATAATTCCATTAAATAATTTTATTACGAAATTTAATTCGCAATAACTGTGTCTTAAATTTTAATTTACTTTAATTCTACTTTAGCACCGGCTGCTTCAAGTTTTTTCTTAAATTCGTCGGCTTCTTTTTTTGGAACGCCTGCTTTAATTTCCTTTGGTGCTCCTTCAACTAAATCTTTAGCTTCTTTTAATCCTAAACCAGTTATAGCTCTAACTTCTTTAATAACATTAATTTTTTTATCTCCTGCAGCTGCTAAAAATAAAGAGAATTCAGATTTTTCTTCTCCTGCTGGTGCTGCGCCTGGAGCTGCCGCTGCTGCTACTGGAGCTGCTGCTGTTACTCCCCATTTTTCTTCTAATTGTTTTGAAAGCTCTGCTGCTTCTACAACTGTTAATTTTGATAAATCTTCAATTATTTTGTTTAAGTCTGACATAAATGATCCTTGTAATTATTTTTTTAAACTCTTTGCGCGCGCTAAATTAGCAATTTTTGAGCCAGGTGCAAGTAAAATACTCACTAATTTTTGAGCTGGTGATGACAAAATACCTACAATTTTAGCCCTCGCCTCCTCTAAAGATGGTAATGTGGCGATAATAGCCACCTCCTTTTGATCTAAAACCTTGCCATCCATAAAACCTGCAATGATTTTTAATTTATTATGAGATTTTGAAAATTTTGTTAAAATTTTAGCTGTAGTAATAGGGTCAGATGAAAGAGCCGCAGCTGTAGGACCAGAGAAATATTTTTCCAGATCCTTAACTGGTGTTTCTTTTATTGCAATTTTAGTTATTCGATTTTTTGTTATTTTAAATAAAATACCTTTCTCTCTTAATTGTTTTCTTAACTCATCAAGTTCATTTACGTTTAATCCTTGATACTGAGCTATCATAACTGAATTATTTGAAGAAAAGTTTTTTTTCATTTCTTCAATATAATTTCTTTTATTTTCTTTGCTCATCATAACTAATGCTTGCTCCCAATTTTGTAAGATATACCCATCGTTGAAGTTAAAAAGATATTTTTTATAAATTCTCCTTTAATATTTTCAGATTTTTCTTTTTTTAAAAATTCAATAAAATATTTATAATTTTCTTCCAATTTTTCTTTCGAAAAGTTTTTTCTTCCTATTGATAAAGCTAAATTGCCATCTTTATCATTTTTAATTTCAACCAAGCCAGTTTTAATATCTGTTACTGATTTTTTAAGATCATTAGATACAGTTCCTAACTTTGGATTAGGCATGAGACCTTTAGGTCCAAGAATTTTTCCAAGTTTACCTATTTTACTCATCATACCGGGAGTGCAAATTAATTTATCAAAATTTAATTCACCATTTGACATTTTATCTAATAATTCCTGAGAACCAGCAACATCTGCTCCAATTTTTTTAGCTTCTTCTACTTTTTCCTGTTCACATAAAACTGCAATTTTAAATTTTTTCCCATTTCCGTGAGGAAGTTTAACAATTGTTCTTAAATTAAAATCGCCGCCTTTGGATTGTTTAGTATTAATTTTTATTGATAAATCAATTGACTCATCCATTTTAGATGTACAAGTGTCTTTAATCAAATCTAAAGATTTACTAATGTTTAGCTTTTCTTTAACTTTTTTCTTTTCAATAAGTTTATATCTTTTTGATCTTTTTTTCACTCTTTAACCTCAATGCCCATTGATCTTGCTGATCCACAAATTATTTTTGTTGCTTCTTTTAAATCGAACGCATTTAAATCTTTCATTTTTTCTTTAGCTATTGCTTCTGCTTGCTTTAATGTTATTGAACCAGCAATAACCCTGCCAGGTTCTTTGGATCCACTTTTTAATTTAGCTGCTTCTCTTATAAAATGAGAAGCTGGTGGAGATTTTATAATAAAATCAAATTTTTTATCCTTATAAACTGTAATCACTACAGGTACTGGTTTACCCATAAATGATTTTGTTTTTTCATTAAACGCTTTACAAAATTCCATTATATTTATTCCTCTTTGGCCAAGAGCTGGACCTACTGGTGGAGCGGGATTTGCTTGACCACCTTTAATTTGTAGCTTTACATAACCTGTAATTTCTTTAGCCATATTTAATTCTTCTCTACCTGGTTAAATTCTAAATCTACCGGAGTTGCTCTACCAAATATCGAAACTGACACCTTTAGTCTAGACTTTTCTTCATCTATTTGTTCAATCAAACCTGTAAAAGAGGCAAAAGGTCCATCACAAACTTTTACTTTTTCGCCTATTTCGAAACTTATGCCTGTTTTTTGATTAATTGCACTTTCAGAAACTTGACCTAATATTCTTTTTATTTCATTGTCCGAAATAGGAGTTGGTTTATCGGAAGAACCTAAAAAACCACTCACTTTTTGTAAATTCTTAATTAGATGATAAATTTGTTTAGTTAACTCAATTTTTATTAAAACATACCCAGGAAAATATTTTTTTTCTTTTTTTGTTCTTTTTCCTTTTTTTACTTCAGTTACTTGATGCGTGGGTATTAAGAGTTGATCTAAACTACTTTCTAATTTGTGACGTTTAAGCTCTTCTTTAATACTCTCAACAACTTTTTTTTCAAAACCAGAGTATGCTTGTACAATGTACCAGTTCATTTAAAAGCTTAAGTTTAAAATTATATTTAATAAAAATCTTAAAATTTGATCCAAAAGTAAAAAGAAAATAGCTGCAATTGAAGCTAGGCCAAAAACCATTAAAGCACCCGTCATAGTGTCTTTTTTCGTCGGCCAAGAAATTCTAAAAGCCTCCTGTTTTACCTCTTGTAAAAATTTTAATGGGTTTCTCATAATACTTTAGTTTTTTTGGCAGGAGCGGAGGGACTCGAACCCACAGCCTCCGGTTTTGGAGACCGGCGCTCTACCAATTGAGCTACGCTCCTATTTAATTATTTTCGTTACTACACCAGCTCCTACTGTTTTTCCACCTTCTCTAATGGCAAAATTTAAGTTTTGGCTCATAGCAATCGGAGTAATTAATTTTACACTAAATTTTCCGTCGTCCCCAGGCATCACCATTTCTGTACCAGATGGAAGAGTAACTTCTCCAGTTACATCAGTTGTTCTAAAATAAAACTGAGGTCTATATTTAGTGAAAAAAGGAGTGTGTCTACCGCCCTCCTCTTTTTTTAGAATGTATGCTTGGCATTCAAACTCGGTATGAGGTGTAACAGAACCTGGTTTAGCAAGTACTTGTCCTCTCTGCACATCATCTCTCTCAACACCTCTAAGTAATGCACCAATGTTATCACCTGCTTCACCGCTGTCTAAAAGTTTTCTAAACATTTCAACACCAGTACAAACTGATTTTTTTGTTTCTGTAATACCAATTATTTCAATTTCCTCTCCAACTTTAATTACACCTTGCTCAACTCTTCCAGTTACTACTGTTCCTCTTCCCGAAATTGAGAAAACATCTTCAACTGGCATTAAGAAAGGTTTGTCTTTTGGCCTGTCAGGTTGTGGAATAGTTTCATCAACTGCTTTCATCAACTCCATGATTGCATTTTTTCCAGTTGCTTCGTCTTTGCCTTCGACTGCATTAAGTGCTGATCCTTTAATTATAGGAATTTTATCTCCAGGAAATTTATATGAAGTTAATAATTCTCTTATTTCTTCTTCAACAAGATCAACTAACTCTTTATCTTTGACAGTATCAATTTTATTTAAAAAAACTACTATCGCAGGTACTCCAACTTGACGAGCTAATAGAATGTGCTCTCTAGTTTGTGGCATTGGACCGTCAGCAGCGTTTACAACTAAAATAGCTCCATCCATTTGAGCTGCACCAGTGATCATATTTTTTACATAGTCAGCGTGACCAGGACAATCAACGTGAGCATAGTGTCGCTTTGCTGTTTCATATTCAACGTGCGCAGTTGAAATAGTTATTCCTCTTTCTTTTTCCTCTGGTGCTTTATCAATTTGATCATAAGCAACAAATTTTGCACCTCCTGCTTCAGCAAGAACTTTCGTAATTGCAGCAGTTAAAGTAGTTTTACCGTGGTCCACGTGTCCGATTGTACCTATATTACAATGCGGCTTGCTTCTATTAAACTTTTCCTTCGACATTTTTTTTTCCTCTTTTTTTTTAATTTTGTTTTTTGGAGCGGGTAAAGGGAATCGAACCCTTACATCCAGCTTGGAAGGCTAGCGTTCTACCATTGAACTACACCCGCAAAATCCAAACTTAACACGCTCTTATATCATTAAACGCTTTTAAGTATGGTGGAGGGGGAAAGATTCGAACTTTCGAAGACCGAAGTCAACGGGTTTACAGCCCGCCCCATTTGACCGCTTTGGTACCCCTCCAATTTTTCTTTAGGGATACCCACTAACTTAAAAAGCTTTCAACAACAAGCGTTTTATAAGCAATTGTACAATAAATGCAATAAATCATTTTGCTTTAAAATATGCTAATTATTTGAAAAAAAACTAATATTTTTATGAAAAAGTCCACTTTTTTAATAGCTGGAAGACATGCTGTAACCGAAGCCTTAAAGAACCCAAAAAGAAAGGTTCACCGATTATTCATTACAGAAGATGCATTAAAAAAATTAAATAGAGAAAATCAAAATACTAACTTGATAAAAAAAGTTCATGTTTTTTATAAGTCTAAGAAAGAGATAGATAATTTATGTGGAAAAGAGGATATTTCACATCAAAATATTGTGGCTGAAATTGAAAATTTTGATGAGATAAGTATTAAAGATTTTTTACAAAAAGAAGATAACAAAAACTTAAATTTTTTAGCTTTAGAAGAGGTTTCCGATCCAAGAAACATAGGTTCAATTATCAGATGTGCTACGAGTTTCAATTTAAATGGTTTAATTGTCAAAGAAAGATCATTCCCATCAAAAAGTAAATTATTATTTAAAAGTGCAAGTGGAGGTATGGAACATTTAAATATTTTTAAAGTATCAAATATTAATACAACTTTAAGATTTTTAAAAACCAAAGGTTTTTGGGTAAGTGCTTTTGACTCTAAGTCAAATAAAGACTTTACTGATAATAAATGGACAGGAAGAAATGTTCTGCTATTTGGATCAGAGGGATTTGGATTAAACAAAAATACTGTAGCTAATTCTGATTTCATATTTAAAATTAAAATCAACAAACAGATGGAAAGTTTAAATATAGCTAATTCAGTTGCAATAGTTTGTCATCATATAAATAAAATTATTGTGAATAATAAAAATTGATTGTATTTTATTTTTAGTATATTTAGAGTGATCTAATGCCCTCATAGCTCAATTGGTAGAGCAATTGATTTGTAATCAATAGGTTCGCGGTTCGAGTCCGTGTGAGGGCACCATGATTTATTACCAAATAAAAAAAATATCTTTAATCTTTATAGAGTTTTATTTTTCATTAAGAATAGTCTTTTTAAGTAATTACTTTTTATTTCCATCCATATTTTTTAAAAGAATTAAGTGCAATAAAAAACATAGATTTTAAATTATTAAAAAACTTTAAGTTGTTTTTTTCTTTATTGATTTGCCATAAATTTATTATGTTTTGAATTTTATTAGAAGACCTATTGTTTTTATTAATTCTATAAAAAACATAAGTCTCTTTAATTTTGTAAGCGACTTCTCCTTTTTTAAGAAGATCACATTTAAACAAATAATCTTCATGATTTACTTTTTCAAAAAGTATATTTTTTAAAATTTCTCGTTTTATAATTATGGAAGAAGTGCTCATTGAAGAGTGTTTTAAGAATTTGTCATAATTATAATGAGAAGGTAAATTTGTCATTTTTTTTTCTTTAATATTGTCATCAAAAAAAAAGCAGTAATCAGTATAAGTAAAGTCGTAATTATTACTTAACATGTTTTTAATTTGTTTTTCGAGTTTGTCCTCAGGCCAATAATCATCAGAGTCCAAAAAAGCTATGAGCTCTGAATTCGATTTTTGTATTCCAAGATTTCTACAATATGCTGGACCTTTATTTTCTTCTAAATTAAATATTTTTATATTTTCAATATTTTGATATTTCGATAGTATTTCTTTTGAGTTGTCGTTTGAGTTATCGTCTATTAAATATATTTTCCAATTTTTATACGTTTGAGAAATAATAGAATTTAAACATTGGCTAAGATATTTAGCTTTATTAAAGTTAGGAATTATTATATCTATAGTCAGATTGTTTACCATAAATATTTTAAAGTTTATAATGAAATAGCGTAATTATAATGAAACCTGAAAACAATTTAAAAGTATTTTTTATTAAGTTAATAGCAATAACATTTTCTATCATAATAATTATAAACGTTTTTTATAATGTATTTCTATCAGACAAATTAGATGTTTTGAATAAACTTTCAAGTCTAGATAAAGAAACTGCTGAGATGATCAAGGATAAAGTAAGGTCTGAACTTAAAAGTGGATTAGAGAAAAAGCAAATTTTGTCTAATGAAGATGCAATATTGATAAAGAAATTTATTGAAAAAATTTCATCTGAGTTAAAATAAAATTTACCTTGAACAAATACTTTACACTATTAACAAAGCAAGAAGCTAAAATAAAAATTTTATTAATTTTTTATACATTATTTTGTTCTTTTAAGATTGGTTTATCATGGGATGAAAATTTTTATCATCAAACTGGTTCTATTAATCTAAAATATCTTTTATCTTTTGGTCAAATTGACGAACCATTTCCATCTAAGTACCGTTACTCAACTTTATACTGGAGTGTATTGAGTTTTATAAATCAAATGTTCCCACAGAAATTTAGTATAGAAGTTTATCATATTTTAAATTCTTTTTTTGGCCTGATGACTATAGTTGGTTTCTATAAAATAAATAAAATTTTATTTAATAAGTATATTGCTAAAATTTCAGCAATTTTTCTTTTTTTTATTCCTTTTTTTTATGGTCACTTTGCCATAAATTTTAAAGACATTATTTTGGCATTCGCACATGTTTGGATCATATATTATATTTATAAATATGTATTTTATGAGTATAATTTTAAAAAAAATCTTATTTTGATTTTAAAGATATCACTGTTATCAGCACTCGGCACAGGAGTTCAATTATTATTTTTAGGTTCTTTAATTCCAATAATTTTACTCTTTTTAATAGTTGTATTATTTTTAAAGAAAAAAAAATTGAAAGTTCTTTTTAGTGATTTAATTTTATTTGTTTTTTTATTCTATTTTATTCTTATTTTATTTTGGGTTGATACTCATAGCGATATAATAAGATTACCTTTTGAATTCTTCAGTAAAACGTTATCGATAAATGTTGGTTGGACACTAAATTTATTAAATGGTGAATATTTTAATGCTAACGATACACCCTATAATTATTTATTAGTAAGTTACTTATATAAATTACCAGAATTTTTAATTGTTTTATATGCTTTATCCATACCGGTTTTATATCTTAATTGGAAAATAGTAAAAAATAATTTTAATAATTTTAAGATAGTTATTATTGCAATTTTTTTCTTATTGATATTTCCAACTTTGGTACTGATTGTAATCCCCTATCCTGTTTATGATGGTATGAGACTTTTTTTGTGGAGTGCGCCATATTTGGTTATTATCCCATCAATTACCACTTATATAATTTTTATTAATAAAAATTTTTTTTATACATTAACCAAAGTTATTTTATCTTTTTTATTTATTTTACATATATTTAATTTTTTTACAATTACTCCATATCACTATACTTTTTTAAATTATTTTTCTGGTAAAAAAGAATTTAGGTACAAAAAATTTGAAAACGATTATTGGTCTACAAGCTTAAAGGAGCTTATATTGAGTTCAAAATTAGTTGATGATAGTGTCACCTTCTATTCTTGTGGTGTGAATCCAGGAGTAGCAAAAAAATATATGAAACAAAAATATAAAAGGTCTAAATTTACAAATGAAAGCAATGCTACCTATATAATAATGACTAATAGAACAATAATTTCAAAAAAAGATAATAAGATTACTAACTGTTATGACGAATATCAGTTAGAGAATATTCACCAAATTATTAGAAATGGTGTAGTTTTATCTGCAATCAAAAAAAATAAAAGAGAAAAAATTAAATGAAAGTTCTAGTAACTGGTGGAGCTGGATATATAGGTAGTCATGTTTGTAATTTATTATTAGATAAGAGTTGCGAAGTAACAGTAATTGATAGTCTTGTAACAGGGAATAAAAATTTAATTCCAAAAAAAGCAAAATTAGTCGTTTCTGATATTGCTGATGAAAAAAAAATAGAAAGACTTATAACTAAAGAAAAATTTGATTTGGTTATGCATTTTGCTGGGCTTATAAGGGTTGAAGAGTCTGTTAAAGAACCAGAAAAATATCATGAATTTAATTATAAAAAAGCAAGAGCTTTTCTTAATGTTTGTTTTAAAAACGGTATTGATAAAGTGATTTTTTCATCAACAGCATCAGTATATGGCAGCCCAAAAAAAGGGAAGGTGTTAGAAAGTGATCCACTAAATCCTTTAAATCCCTATGCGGAGTCAAAGTTAAAACTTGAAGAATTTATTAAAACAAAATCTGAAGAAATAAATATTAAATATATTATTTTAAGATACTTTAATGTGGCTGGTGCAGATGAAAAGTTACGTTGTGGACTTATTTCAAAATACCCTTCACATCTAATTAAAATAGCTTGTGAGGTTGCTGTGGGGAAAAGAGAAAAAATAATAATAAACGGAAATGATTACGATACTTTTGATGGGACACCCATAAGGGATTTTATACACGTTTCTGATTTGGCCGACATACATTTGGTTTCTGCAAAACATCTAATTAAAAATGGCAAATCAGATATATTTAATTGTGGTTACGGTAAAGGTTATTCAGTTAAAGAGGTTTTAGAAAATTTTAATCAAATATTAGATAAAAAAATTAATTTTGAAATAGGTCCTAGAAGAGATGGAGATAGTAAAATGATAGTAGCAAATCCAGAGAAATTTAATAAATTCTTCGCTTGGAAACCTAAGTTTAATAGTATTAAGTATATTCTTAAGACGGCGGTTGATTGGGAGAAAAAAATTAAATAATACTAAAAATATTTTCTATTTCTTTAAGTTGATCTCTACTTGATAAAAGCACAACAAGATCATCTTTTTCAAAAATGAAATTACCTCCAGGTATAATAACCTGTTTACCTCTCACTATAGCCCCAATTCTTGTATTATCTGGTAAATTACTATCTTTTATTTTTTTATTAACAAGTTCTGACTTCTCTAAAACCTTTGCTTCTACAAACTCATAATCTCCATCCAAAAGAGAATACACAGTTGCAATGGTCCCTCTATGAACATGCTCCATTATTCTTGAGACAGTAGTCATTCTTGGGTCAACTAAATCATCTATATTTAAAGAACTTTGTAATAAACTGTAATTTGATTTATTTACTATTGCTATAGTCCTTTTGGTTTGACCTGTCTTTTCTGCGAGCACACATGCCATAATATTATTTTCATCATCATTAGTTAGAGCAAGCACTGTCTCCGATTCTTCTAAATTAGCTTCTTTTAAAATTTCTTCATCCAATGCATCCCCATTTATTACTATCGATGAAGTAAGTTCTGATGCAATTTCTTCAGCCCTAATTTTATTTTTTTCTATAATTTTTATTCTTGCACCCTCAAAATTTTCTTCCAACATCTTTGCTAAATGAAAACCGATATTTCCACCACCAATAATTAAGATTTTTTTGGAGATTTTTTCTTCATGACCAAAAGCTTTGAGAATATCAATTAATTGATCACTATTTACAACAACATAAACATTGTCTCCCTCCATTAATTTGTCATCTTTTTTTAAGAATTTAAATTTTTCTTTTCTAACTAAACCAACAATATTCGCTTTAAAATTTGGAAATTTTTCAGTTAATTTTTTTAGCGGCATATTTATAATTGGGCATGATTTTTCTATTGCAATTTCAAGCATTTTTACTTTATTGCCAGCAAAAGGGACGTTATCTAAAGCTCCTGGCGCCTCTAATCTTCTAAATAAAGATTTTGCAACTTCTTTTTCTGGTGAAATTATTACATCAATTGGAATATTCGATTTATTATAAAGCTTATTCCATTTTCCCTCTAGAAAATCTTTTGTTCTTATCCTAGCTATTTTTTTTTGGATGTTAAATAGAGAACTAGCTAATTGACATACAACCATATTAGTTTCATCATTTCTTGTAACAGCAATAATCATATCTGTATTTTCGGCCCCGGCATTTTCTAAAACTGAAGGCAAAGAAGCTCTACCTACTATTCCTTTAGCATCCTGAGTGTCATTTATTTTTTTTATATCCTCTGATGATTGATCAATAACTGTTACAGAATGACCTTGAGAAGATAATTGTTTACTTATTGAAAAGCCAACTTTACCGGCACCACATATTATTATATTCATTGTTAATTAATACCTTTGATCCCAAGCTGTTTGAGTTTTCTGTGTAATGCTGATCGTTCCATACCAATAAAATCAGCTGTTTTAGAGATATTTCCATGATTTTTTTTTAATTGTATTGTCAGGTATTCTTTTTCAAATTGCTCTCTTGCTTCTTTCAGAGGAGATGTGAAGGTATCCTTAAAAGTTGCAAAATCATTCTGGCCTTTATTATTTAATATATCGCTTATAGATTTGTCTATATTTTCTTTAGTTTCATTTGCTGAAACTATTGTGATCCTCTCAATCAAATTTCTTAGCTCTCTTACATTCCCAGGCCAATTATGAGTGTAGAGTTGATCATTTTTAGTATTAATATCAATTTCTTGAACTCCATTAATTTCAGATACCTTTTTTTTAAAGTAATTTATTAAGTCTGGAATATCTTCAGTTCTTGATGCAAGAGGACTTAATTCAATTGGGACAACATTTAATCTATGAAAAAAATCTTCCCTGAATTTTCCTGATGTTACTTCCGCATTTAAATTTTTTGATGTTGAAGAAATTATTCTAATGTTAACATTTATATCTTTTTTTCCATTAATCCTTTTGAATTTTTGATCAATTAAAACTCTTAAGATATTTGCTTGAGTTTCTAAGGGTATTTCACTGACTTCATCAATTAATAAAGTTCCTTTATTTGCTCTGTCTAGAACTCCAAAAGATATTGTACCGTCCTCAAATTCCTGACCAAATAGTTCTTTTTCATAAGTTTTTTCCTTTAAGGAGGCGGCATTAATCACAACGAAAGGTTTTTTGTCTCGTGATGAAAGTTTGTGAATTTTCCTAGCTACTAATTCTTTTCCTGATCCAGTAGGTCCTGAAATTAAAACTCTACTATCAGCATTAGATAATTTTTCAATTATTTTTTTTACTTTTATTATAGATGGACTTTGGCCAATAAGCTCAAAAGAATGAAATAATTTATTTTCAATAATATCCCTTTCTTCTTTTAGATTTGCTGTTTCTAAAGCTCTATAAACGTAATTCAATAATTTATCTGTCGAAAAAGAAGCTCCTTTTTCTATAAATTCATAGGCACCTAATCTTATAGACTCAAGTGCTATTTGAACAGTTGCATGTCCAGAAATCATTATAATAGGAATCGAACTATTCTTTTTGATAAGCATTTTTAACAAGTCAATTCCATCTTTATCAGCTCTATCTAGTTTAATGTCTATTATTGCTAAATCTGGAAGTTTCTTATTTATTTCGAGAACTGCCTGATCATAATTTGCTGCAGATCTGACACTAAAGTTTTTTTCTTTTAAGATATTGCAGATTAAATATCTTATATCAGGATTGTCATCTATTACTAGAATTTCTTTATTCATAAGTTAAATACTAGGTAGCCAAATTTCAATAGTTGTGCCTTTGTCTTTTTTAATTACAAATTCTCCTGAGTGTTCATTGATAATTTTATTAACTATAGGGAGTCCTAAACCTGTTCCCTTTTTTTTAGTAGTAAAATATGGCGTCATTACTTTTTTTGTATCTGAAATTCCTTCACCATTATCTTTTATAATAGAGACTATATAATCTTTATTGGTAAGAATATCTATCTCAATTTTACCCTCATATTTAGGCTTTTTATTCAGGATTTCTATAATTGACTCATCTGCATTTTTGATAATGTTAATGAATACTCTATATAGCTGCTCTTCATCTCCCATGATGAAATTTGATTTTTTATTTTTATTAAAAGAAATTTTACTTTTAAGAGATATTTTTAAAAAATTAATTGAGCGTACAACCACTTCATTCAAATTAATTTTTTTAATCACAGGCCTTGGCATTCTCGCAAAGTTTGAAAATTCATTTACAAGTTTCTCAATATCTTTTATTTGACGATTTATAGTTTGCAAATATTCATTAAATTCAGACTTGTCATCACCAATTTTTGAAGAATATTTTTCTTTAAGTCGATCCAAAGATAATTGAATTGGCGTAAGCGGATTTTTGATCTCATGAGCAAGTTTTCTCGCAACTGTTTCCCAAGCTTCATATCTTTCAGTTGCTAACAGCTTATCTTGTTGCTTTTTTAATCTTGTTATCATGTTGTTAAAATTTAAATTTAATCTTTTAATTTCTTCATCTGCTTCAATATTCGGAACTTTTGCATTTAGTTCGCCTTTGCTTATGTTTTCTGATGCACTGATTAGATTGATTATGGGTTTAGTTAATCTTCTTGCGAAAGATATGGCAACTGCAGTCGATATAAATAATAATAAAGTTACAACTATTATATAAATAATGGCAAAGGTAATTTTAATGCCTGTTTGGCTATTCTCAACTGAATAATAAAAATCGACTGCTTTTTCTGTTTCATTAAGATATTTTAAAATTTCTGGGTCTATGTTTCTTGAAATATAAAGATAAGTATCTATTAAAGAATTTAATTTAATCATTGCAGAAGTTTTATTTTCTAAATTTCCAGGGATAACAACTGGTGTTCCCTTTAATGCTTCATCTAGAGTTTCTTCACCTGGAAGTACAAATTCATTGGTAGAGACGCCAGTTTCTGACAGTAAAATATTTCCAGCACTATCAATTAAATAAATATCATCTATTTTCCTCAGGATTTTTTCAGCACTTACTACTCTTAAAAACTGATTAGGATTAGAATAATAAAAATTAGATGCCCTATTCAATCCTACACTCATTAAAATAATGTCAGATTTTATATTCTTTTTACTTTCCTCTAAATAATTTTTTGCAACATCATTTGAATTATTTACTGCCTGTGTAATTTGATCGTCAAAATATTTCTGTAAACCAAAGTTAAATATAAAAAGTGAAAAGATAGCTACTACAAGTGATGGAATTAATGTAAATATAGAAAAGAGAGAGACATATTTTAAATTTGTTTGTGATCCAGATTTATTTTTTTTTCCAGCAGTGTAAAATCTGAAAAAATTCTTAAATATAAGACTAAAAAAAACTAATAATAGAATTATATCAATAGAGAGTAATAATAGTATATTTTTCTCGGTAAGAGGTATAAATCCCTCATTGATAAAAGTGAGGAATGTTAAAATTCCAAGAAAAATACAAGTAAAAGAGGATAAAATAATCCAATTAAAATTTTTAATTATTTTAAACATATAGTTAATTATTTATATAAATATAATATAAGTTTATACAATGAGTTTCTGTTTAATCATTCTTGCTGGAGGTAATAGTCATAGATTTAGGTCTAATGTAGGCAAACCTTATCAAAAAATTGCTGGTAAATCATTAATTGAGATAAACATTGATAAAGCAAGAAAAATTAAAGCAGTTAAAAAGATAATTCTTGTTTATAATAAAAAAGACTCCAAAAGAATCAAATCGCTAAAACTTAGAAATATTAAATTGATTTTAGGCGGGAAAAATAGACAGCAATCTGCTTTTAACGCATTGAAATATTTAATCAAAAATAAAGGTATCACAAAAGTTTTAATACATGATGTGGCTCGACCTAATTTCTCATTAAAATTACTCAAAACAATAGTTTCTAAAATGAGAAGTTATAAGGCCGTTGTTCCAAAAACTAATATAAACGATGCAATAAAGCAAAAAATTGACTCGAGTTTAAGTGAATATATTTTAGGAAAAAATAGAGATAATTTATTTTTAACTCAAACACCGCAAGCCTTTAATCTTAAAGAAATTTATCACTTACATAAAACGAACGCTGCTAAGTATAAAGATGATGATATTTCTCTCTACATGGATTTGAATAAAGTCCAGTTTATAGAAGGTGAAAAGAATAATTTTAAAGTAACAGATTGGTCAGATTTTCAAAATCTGAAAAGTATATATAGATCAAAACAAAAAGTTGGAATTGGTTTTGATGTACACAGACTGGTTCCTAATAGAAAACTTTACCTAGCTGGACTAAAAATTAAATCAAAACTAGGGACACTTGGTCATTCAGATGGAGATCCTGTTCTTCATTCAATTACTGACGCTATCTTAGGTGCATGCCAAATGGGTGATATTGGCCAAATGTTTTCAGATAAAAGTAAAAAATTTAAAAATATAAGATCAACCATCTTATTAAAAAAAGTTTTAAATCAAATAAAATTAAAAGGTTATTATGTTAATAATATAGATATAAATATAATTACTCAAACACCTAAAATCAAAAATTTAAAAAATAAAATGATTAAAAATATTGCTAAGCTTTGTGAAATTACAAAAAACCAAATAAATATAAAAGGTAAAACAACTGAAAAATTAGGTATTATCGGAAAAGAAAAAGCTATAGCATGTGAAGTCATAGCGTCAGTAGTAAAATATGATTAAAACTTTTAATTATTTATTTGTTACTTTTTTTGGAATAGGAACAATAAGATTTGCTCCTGGAACAATTACTTCCCTAATTACAACTGTTCTACTTTTTAGTTTATTTCATATTTTAAATTTTTCTAATAATGTAATTCTATTACTTCTTATTTTAGTTTTTTTATATTCTTTTTACGCGGTAGCTGAGTATATAAAAGAAAACGAAAACAAAGATCCTAAAGAAGTAGTTATAGATGAGGTTATAGGTCAGTCTATTCCAATTTATTTATTTGAAATAGCGCACGGTTCAGAAAAAAGCTCACAGGAAGCAATGCTTTTTTATATTTATATTTTTGTATTGTTTAGGTTTTTTGACATTAAAAAACCATTTCCGGTCAATGTTTTTGATAAAAATTATAAAAATAGTTTTGGAGTAATTATCGATGATGTTATTGCAGGGTTTTATGTTGTTTTAACATTAATTATTTTTATGATTATCAAATCGAGGTTTTTCACATGAGTTTGAATAAAAAAATAGTTTCAATTCTAAAAAAGAAAAAACTTAAATTAGCAATAGCTGAGTCTTGCACTGGTGGATTACTCTCAGGTTCAATTACTTCTGTTAGTGGTGCCTCTAAAGTATTTTCATTAGGTTTAGTCACCTACTCTAATCAAGCTAAAATAAGTATTTTAAAAGTACCTAAAAAAATTATTCAAAAACATGGTGCTGTTAGCGTTCAATGCTGTTTATCTATGGTTAATAATTTAAGCAAAATTAGTAGAAGTAAGCTTTGTATTTCTGTGACAGGTATAGCTGGTCCTAAAGGAGGGTCAAAGCAAAAACCGGTTGGGTTAGTTTATATTGGTATTAAGAAAGATAAGATTGTTAAAGTAAATAGATATGTTTTTAAAAATCGAGGAAGAAATTATATTCAAAAAGCTACGGTTAATAAGGCTTTAAAATTAACTCATAATCTTCTCTAATATTTGAGCTGTTAAAATATTTACTAAGAAGAAGATTACTATCACGTCAATGTAAAGTAAAAAAACTAATCTATTTCTAAACCTTCTTCTTTTTAGAATTTTTGGTTTATCAGGGCTAAAATCTTCTTTCTTATTCGGTTTAAAATCGTAAGAAAATTTCCAGTAACTTGTATCTGTTTCGTTCGGGTCTCCTGTGTTGAAATATTTAATATACTCCACTAAATACCACCAAAAAACCAAAAACATGATTATAAGAGAAATAGTGCCAAACATTACTTGTATAGCTCTAAAGCTCTTTTTTCAAAAGCGTCTGCAATTTTATTCAAACCAAAATTAAAAGATTTTTTCATTATTGCATTTAATAAATTATTTTTTAACTCAAAATCAATATCAAATTCAAGTTGTGTAGAATTATTAATTTCTTTAAACTTCCATTCATTTTTCAAATGAGTAAGAGGTCCATCAATATTTGTTACTAAAATTTTATCTTTTTCCTTATAGTAGTGGACTAAGCTTGTATAAGTCTCATTAATAATGCTTTTGCCGACTTTTAAATCAGCTTTAATTTCAACTAAATCACTACTCTCTTTTCTTGAATGGATTTTGCCACTTAAGCACCAAGGCACAAATTCAGGATACTTTTCAATATCCAGAACCATTTCAATTAATTGATTTTTGTTACAGGGTATAATTTTTTTTATAGATGCGGATGACATTCAAGCTGTCTATTTCTTGCGTCCTGTAATTTTCTAAAATCTTCATCAGCATGATAGGAAGATCTTGTTAAAGGTGAGGAAGACACTAATAAAAAACCTTTTGACTTCGCTATCTCCTTGAACTCTTTAAATTCTTGTGGAGTATAATATTTAGACAAGGGATGGTGTTTAGGAGAAGGCTGTAAATATTGACCAATAGTAATAAAATCCACTTCAGCTGATCGTAAATCATCCATAACTTGAATAACTTCGTCTTTGTTTTCCCCTAAACCAACCATTATCCCAGACTTTGTAAAAACTTTTTTATTAAATGTTTTTGCATTTTTTAATAATTCTAAAGATGAAAAATATCGAGCTCCAGGTCTGACTTTTGTGTAAAGTCTTGGAACAGTTTCAATATTATGATTAAAAACATCGAGATCAGCATCCAAAACTTTTTTATATGCGTCACCCTTTCTTAAAAAATCTGGCGTTAAAACTTCTATAGATGTTTTTGGATTCATATTTCGAGTAGCTTCAACAACTTTGAAAAAATGTTCTGAGCCACCATCTTCTAAATCATCTCTATCAACTGAAGTAATCACGACATGTTTTAAGTTTAAGTTTTTTACTGCTTTAGCAATTTTTATTGGTTCAAAAACATCAAGAGCGCTAGGTTTTCCAGTTTTTACATCACAGAAAGCGCAGGCTCTTGTGCATGTATCTCCCATTATCATAAAAGTAGCATGTTTTTTACTCCAGCATTCAGTAATATTTGGACAATTGGCTTCCTGACAAACAGTTACTAGATTATTTTGATTAACAACTTGTTTGGTTTGAAAGAAAACTTGAGAGTCAACAATCTTTGATCTAATCCATTCTGGCTTTCTTTTTATGGGATTGAAAGGTTTGTTAACTTTTTCTGGGTGTCTTTTATCTCTATCCATCATTTAAGTTTAATAATTATTTCTTCTTTTTTTCCAAATTTAAGTTTTTCTCTATATAAAGTTTCTACGTAGTCTAGATTTAAGTCAGTTGACAAAAGTTTATTTTTTTTTTCAAATTCATTTAATTTTTTAGATAACATGTTTTTCTTCTCAATCAGATTTTTATGTTTTTTTTCTTTTTCATAATACGAAATTAAACCTCTTTCACCACCAATCATATTTGTAGCGATGTATAAAGTAAGCAAAATATTTAATAACAGCAATTTCTTTTTTGCAAAAAAGTTAAATAGTCTCATATTTAAATTTTAGCCATTTTTGACTGATTTCCAAGCTTCTCTTCAATTCTCAAAAGCCTATTATATTTAGAAACCCTCTCTGATCTAGCCAAAGAACCTGTTTTGATTTGAGAAGAATTAGTCGCAACTGCTAAATCAGCAATAAAAGTATCTTCTGAGTCGCCTGATCTGTGAGAAATTATGGTTTTAAAATTGTTCTCTTTAGCAAGTTTTATTGTATCAAGTGTTTCACTTACTGTTCCTATTTGATTTGGTTTGATTAAAATAGTGTTAGCTGATTTTTCTTTAATTCCTTTTTCCAATCTTTTTTTATTTGTAACAAATAAATCATCTCCAACAATTTGAGCTTTTATTTTCTGAGTTAAATTTTTCCAATTATCCCAATCATCTTCTGAAAAGGGATCTTCAATAGATTTAATTGGATATTTTTTCACAAGATCTAAGAAATATTGAACATTTTTTGGAACCTTTAGCTCATTTGCGGCCACATCTAAACAAATTGATACATCCTCGCCTGGTTTAAATCCTGATGAAGTTATTGAATTTAAAATAATTTCTATAGCCTCTTCATCAGATCCTAAAGATGGTGCAAATCCACCCTCATCACCTACGCTTGTAGAAATTTTTTTACTTTCTAGACTTTTTTTCAAATTTTGTATAACCATGAAGGACATCTGCATACATTCTTTAAAATTTTTTGCCCCATCTGGTCTAATCATGAACTCTTGAATTTCTAATGAGTTATTAGCATGGGCACCACCATTAATGATATTCATTAAAGGATAGGGTATGCATAAAGGTTTGCTTTCAGTTTTAATATACTCATATATTTCTTTTTTTGAATATTTTGCGGCAGCTTTTAAATTTGCAATTGAAACTGCTAAAATAGAATTTGCACCTAGATTTGATTTGTTTTCTGTGCCATCTAAATTTATTAAAATTTTATCAATTTCACTTTGATTTATTGAGTCTTTGTTTTCTAATACTTTAGAAATTTTATTATTTATGTTTTTTACAGCATCAAAAACGCTTTTATTCAAATAATTATTATTTTTATCTCTAAGTTCATGAGCTTCGTAGCGACCTGTGGAAGCTCCAGATGGCACTATTGAAGTACCTATAGTCTCGTCTTGTAAAATGATCTCGGCCTCAACCGTAGGGTTGCCTCTACTATCAAAGACTTGTCTGCCTTTTACACTTTTTATTTTTGACATTTTATTTAACTAATTTATCAATTTCAGTTAATTTTTTTAATAAAGTTTTTAATTCTTTAAGTGGAACCATATTTGGTCCATCTGAGGGAGCGTTATCTGGATCGTCATGAGTTTCTATAAATATTGCACCGACTCCAACCGCAATTGCAGCTCTGGCTAAATGAGGAACAAATTCTCTTTGCCCTCCACTTTTTTCGCCCATACCTCCTGGTTGTTGTACTGAGTGCGTTGCATCAAAAATAATTGGAAAACCAAATTTTGACATTATAGGTAAAGCTCTCATATCTGAAACAAGTGTGTTATATCCAAAACTGGCTCCTCTCTCTGTTAATAGAATATTTCTATTACCCGAATCCTCTATTTTTTTTATAACATTAGCCATGTCCCAGGGAGCTAAAAATTGTCCTTTTTTAACATTAATTATTTTTCCTGTTTTTGCTGCAGCTATTAATAAATCTGTTTGTCTGCATAAGAATGCTGGAATTTGTAAAACATCTACGTGGTTTGCTACTATTGAACATTGCTCAGCTGTATGGACATCAGTCAAAACTGGCACACCCACCTCTTTTCTGAGTTTGTCAAAAATAGGTAAAGATTTATCTAATCCCAAACCTCTTTTTCCTTTAAGACTTGTTCTGTTGGCTTTGTCAAAAGATGTTTTGTAAATAAGATTTATACCTAAGTCATTTGTAATTTTTTTTAATTCAGTGGAAATTTTTATTGCGTGTGTCTCGCTTTCAAGCTGACATGGGCCGGCTATTAAAGTGAAAGGTTTATCGTTCCCTATTTCAAAATCATTACATTTTACTTTATGGTTTGTCATTTTTTTGAATAAGTTTTTGCAGCCTTTATAAATGACGAGAATAATGGATGTGGAGTTAAAGGTCTAGATTTAAATTCAGGATGAAACTGAACTCCAATAAACCATGGGTGATCATTTAATTCAACTATTTCTGGTAATTTATTATCTGGAGAGAGACCTGAAAAAATCATACCTTTATTCTCAAATTTCTCTTTATAATTAATGTTAACTTCATACCTGTGACGATGTCTTTCATTTATTTTTAAAGAATTATATATTTTGCTTACCTTTGTGTCTTTTTTAAGTCTAGCTTCATAACTACCTAAACGCATAGTCCCGCCCAAATTTTTGTCAGTCCCCCTAATTAATTTTCCATCTTTTGTCCACTCACTCATTAAGCCAACAACAGATGCTTTAGAAGGACCAAATTCACTAGAGGTAGCATTTTTGATGTTTAATTTGTTTCTAGCAAATTCAATTACTGCCATTTGCATTCCAAAACATATGCCTAAAAATGGAATATTATTTTTTCTAGCGAAATTAATTGCTGCTATTTTTCCTTCGGTGCCCCTTTTACCAAAACCACCTGGTATAAGAATTCCTGAGACATCTTTTAATTTATTTTTTATTTCTCCTGGTTTAAGTCTGTCAGATTCTATTCTTATCAAATTTACTTTTAAATTATTGTTAATACCTCCATGTGTTAACGCTTCATCTAAAGATTTATAAGCGTCTTTTAATTCAACATATTTTCCTATAATCGCAATATTTACAATTTTTTTTGTATTAAGAACAAGATTTGTAATTTTTTTCCAAGGTTCTAAATTTACTTTGTTTTTTGATTTTATTTTAAAAAACTTTAAAACTCTATCATCTAATTTTTCTTTATTAAAACTTATTGGTGCTTCATAAATAGTTTTAACATCGACTGTTTCTATAACATCTTCAATGCTCACATTACAAAATAAAGAAATTTTTTTTCGTTGGTCTAATGGGATAGTTCTCTCAGATCTACAAATTATTATATCAGGTTGAATACCAATACTCCTTAATTCTTTAACAGAGTGTTGAGTTGGTTTAGTTTTAATTTCATCTGAAGCCTTCATATATGGAACTAGAGTTAAATGTATGAATAAGGTATTTTTTCTTCCTATTTCATTAGAAAACTGCCTGATGGCTTCTAAGAATGGAAGACTTTCAATATCACCTACAGTTCCACCAATTTCACAGATTACAAAATCCTCTTTTGAAACATCGTTCTTTATAAACTCTTTTATTCTATTTGTAATATGTGGAATTACTTGAACAGTTTTACCTAAATATTTACCTTGTCGCTCTCTTTTAAGAACATCATTATAAATTTTTCCAGTTGTAATATTGTCAGATTTTTTTGCAGATATACCAGAAAATCTTTCGTAGTGACCTAAATCTAAATCAGTTTCAGCACCGTCGTCTGTTACGTAAACCTCTCCATGTTGAAACGGGCTCATTGTTCCGGGATCAACATTTAAATAAGGGTCTAATTTTCTTATTCTAACTTTGTAGCCTCTTGATTGTAATAAGTAGGCAAGTGAAGCAGATGACAATCCTTTTCCTAAAGATGAAACCACGCCGCCAGTAACGAAAATATATCGCGCCATGGAAGTATGTTATATCCGATAATGTTATAAAAAAAAAGTTTTTTATTTATTAGACTCAGGTATTTGAGGTAAACCTGTATCTTGGCTTTCTTCAAGTTCTAAAACTGATTGGGTCTTACGAATTTCATCTCTATTAATTGCAACCAAAACAATACTGCAAATTATAAATAAAGAAGCAATTATAGCTGTCAATTTTGTTAAGAAAGTACCAACCGATCTTGCAGACGTGAAATTATCTTGTGAAACACCTAACCCTAAAGCACCACCTTCTGATCTTTGTAACAAGACTACGACTACTAAAATAACTGCAAGTATAATATTTATGACAACAATTATGCTTTCCATGATGCTTATCTATAGTAATTTCTTATTATATCAATAAATTTTTTTGACGATTTAGATGCTCCGCCAACCAGAAAACCATCTATTTCTCTAATTTTTTTAAACAACTTTACACTATTTCCGTCAACTGATCCCCCGTACAACACTGGTGGACTTTTTGATTTAAATATATTTTTTAAAGTTTTTTTTATAAAAGAGGTAGTTTTTGTTAATTCTTGTGAAGACGGTATTTTTCCAGTTCCAATTGACCAAATAGGCTCGTATGCAATTATAATATTATTTTTATTAAATTTTCTATCAAGTACCTTGGTCAATTGTTTTTTAAGTACACTAAAAGTTTTTTTATTTCTTTTATGAGTTTTATTTTCACCAATGCAAAAAACTACCTTTAAATTATTTTTTAGAGCAAAATAAACTTTATTTTTTAGAATGCTGTCTGTGTCTCCTTCGCTTCTATTGTCCGAATGGCCAACAAGAGTATACTTTGCTCCAACGCTTTTAAGCATGTACGAACTAATCGCCCCAGTATTAGAAGAAAATTGGTCTTTTTGATAACAGTTTTGTGAACCAATATTAATTTTTTTTCTTTTAAAATATTTTGAGTATGTCTCAATCAAAGTGTATGGAGGAGTAAAAATTACCTTGTATTTATTTCTATTTTTGTCTTTAGAGTAAAATGAATTAATTTTATTGAGTATTCCTATAGACTTAGGAATTCCAAACATTTTCCAATTTCCTATAAAATATTTCATGATATTTTTTATATTGAGTTTGATCTATTTGAATTAATAATTTATTAATTGTTTAAAATAATAAGATGTTAAATTCAATAAAAAAATATTCAAAGACCTTTTTTTTTAAAGTTCTGGTTGGAATAATTATATTACCTTTTTTGTTTTGGGGGATGGGTGATGTTTTTAGTGGAGGCAGTCAGAATGTGGTAGCTAAAATCGACTCGGAAAAGGTCAGTACTAGAGATTTTGTTAATTATTTAAATGTTTTAAATTTAAATGAACAAGAACGTAAAGATTTATCAAAAACAGATTTAATTGACCAAATTTTATCTGACTACATAGGTAAA
Source organism: uncultured Pelagibacteraceae bacterium (assembly GCA_902587145.1). Classification (GTDB taxonomy): domain Bacteria; phylum Pseudomonadota; class Alphaproteobacteria; order Pelagibacterales; family Pelagibacteraceae; genus Pelagilacustribacter. The sequence continues at coordinate 168,424 of CACIKD010000001.1, forward strand.
AAAGTTCTTCTTTTAGAACTTGAGGATTTAAATGTAATACTTGGTGATAAATCTTTAAAAGAAATAATTATTAACGATAAAACATTTTTTAAAGATAATAAATTTTCAAGAACAGAATATGAAAAATTTTTAATTTCAAACAGCTTGAGTGCACCTTTATTTGAAACAAACATGGCGGAACAAGAAAAGAAAAGACAGTTGTTAAGTTACTTGTCTGGTGGAATTGAAATACCTAATTTTCTTGTTCAATATGAATTTAATACAGAAAATCAAACGAAAAAAATTGAATTTATTAATTTAAAAAAATTCTATGATAAAACAATCTCAGAAGAAAAAATCACAGAAATTTTTGAGAAAAATAAAAGTTTTTATACTGAAACATTTAAAGATTTTAAATATGCTGAACTGACTCCATTAAATATAATTGGTGAAAACGATTATAATGAAATTTTCTTTAACAAAATTAATGAAATTGAAAATAAAATTTTAGACGGTGTTGAATTCAATCAAATAATAAAAGATTATAATTTAAATGAAAGTATAACTGGATTAATTAATCAAGAAAACAAATCTAAAATAGATGCAAATTTAGTAAAAACTTTTTTTAAGATAAAAAATGAAAATATTGTGGAATTTATAAACCTAGAAAAAAAATATTATGTAGTACAAATGACAAAAGTTTCTCAAATCCAAAAAGACAAGAATGATAAAGAGGTGAGAGACTCAATAAAAGCTCAAATTAATATAGAAAACAAAATTACTGAAAACAGCAAATTAGCTAAAGATATTACAAACAAAAAATTTACAAGATCTCAGATGGATATCTTTGCGAAAGAAAATGCTCTTACTATAGAGTCTGTTACTTTGACTAAATTAAAAGGAAACAATACTTTTAGTTCTGGTGTAATAAAAAGAATATTTGAAACAGATGATAAATCAATAAATTTAATTACAGATAACATGCTTAAAGATAATTTTATAATTTATTCAAAAGAAACAAAATTACCAAAAATAAAAAAACAAGACCAAGATTTTGATAATTTTAAATTAAAAGCTAAATTGAGACTTGCTAATAATATTTACAATGTTTATGACCTAAGTTTAAACAGAAAGTATAATGTTGAAATCAATAATAAAACTTTGAACCGTATAAAAAATTCTTTTTAATGAAAATAAACGTAAGTTTTGAAAATTTTAAAAAAAAACATAAAAAAAGAAAAAATCAGATCCTTTTCGTTGAAAAGAGATGTTTGAATTATAAAAAGGTTGAGAATATATTTAATTTAATTTTATCAAAGAAAAATAGCTTTATATTCGAGTCTGTAGAAAAAGGAAAAAATAGGGGTAGATACACTATTATAGGATACAATCCAGATAAGATTTGGGATTTTAAAAAAAATAATTTAAAAATTTATTGTAATTTCAAGGTTAAAAACTTAAAGGTAAACCCTTTAAAATATATTAATAGTTTAACAAAAAATTTTAAATTTAACTTACCGAAGAAAATACCTTCAATGTCTTCGATGTTAGTAGGTTATTTCTCTTACGATATTATAAGATATATCGAAAAAATTCCTGACCATTGCAAAGATGATCTTAAAATACCCGATGTTAGAATACTTAGACCAAAAAATTTAATAATTTACGATAATTTAAAAAAGAAAATTTATTATTTATGTAATATTTTTTCTGATACTAAAATTTCAAATTATTTTGAAGAATATGACAATATACAAAAGGAATTTAAAATACTTAATTTTTATGGTGAAATAAATTTACCTAAGAAACTGACTTTTAAAATTAATAAAAATAAAATTAAGTCAAATATAACAAAAAAACAATTTAAAAATAAAGTTCTTAAAGCAAAAGCATATATTAAAAAAGGAGATATTTTTCAGGTAGTATTAAGTCAAAGATTTGAACGAAAATTTGAGAAGAAACCTATTGAGATTTATAATTATCTTAGGGAGTCAAACCCGTCTCCTTTTATGTTTTATTTTAACTTTGATGACTTTAAAATTTTAGGTAGTAGTCCAGAAATTTTGGTAAGATTAAGAAATAATTTCGTCACAGTAAGACCAATAGCAGGCACAAGACCTAGAGGAAACAATATAAAACAAGATAAAAAATTTAAAAATGATTTAATCAAAGATAAGAAGGAATTAGCCGAACATTTAATGTTATTAGATTTAGGCAGAAATGACGTTGGTAAAGTTTCAAAAATAAACAGTGTAAGAATAACAGAGAGTTTCAAAGTTGAAAAATACTCTCATGTAATGCACATAGTTTCAAACGTAGTAGGTAAGTTTAATAAAAAAGTTTCGTCATTTGAGGTGTTATTAGCTGGTTTTCCCGCTGGAACAGTCAGTGGAGCACCAAAAATAAGAGCTATGGAAATCATTGATGAATTAGAAAAAAATAGAAGAAATTTATATGCTGGAGGTATTGGATATTTTACCCCAAATAACGAATTTGATACGTGTATAGCTTTAAGAACAGCTCTAATTAAGAATAATAAATTTTTTGTACAAGCTGGAGCAGGTATTGTTGCTGATAGCAAACCAGAAAAAGAATTTGCTGAAACCGTAAATAAAGCAAAAGCTTTAATGAGAGCTGTTGATTAAATGAAAGTTTTATTAATAGATAATTACGATAGTTTTACTTATAATTTGTATCATTATATTGCTAAGTTTAATAAAAATGTAGAAGTAATCAGAAATGACAAAATAAACAGCAAAGCTATTTTAAAAAGAAAATATCAAAAAATAGTTATATCACCAGGCCCTGGTAATCCAAATCAAGCTGGAAATTGTCTTCAAATTGTAAAAGATGTATACAAAAAAATTCCAATTCTTGGCGTCTGTCTAGGTCATCAAGTTATCGGGCAAGCTTTTGGTGGAAAGATAGTGAATGCAAATAACTTAATGCACGGGAAAACAAGTAAAATTAAACACAAAAAAAAAGGATTGTTTAAAAATATAAAAAATAATTTTGAAGCCACTAGATACCATAGCTTAGTAGTTGATCGGAAAAGGCTGTCAAACAACCTAATAATTACTGCAGAGACAAAAAACAAGACTATTATGGGCCTAATGCATAAAAACTATAATATTCATGGCTTTCAATTTCATCCTGAGAGTATTAGTACTAAAGTAGGAATGAAATTAATTGAAAACTTTATAAAAAATTAAAATGTCAAATATCAAAGAAAAGTTAAAAAAAGGTCAAAACCTTTCTTTTGAAGAAAGTAAAATTCTTTTTTCAGAGCTTATGGAAGGGAAATATAACGAGAGTTCAATTATAGATATACTAGAAAATCTTTTAGCAAAAGGTGAAACAAAAGATGAGCTTGCAGGTGGTATCTACATACTCAGAGAAAAAGCGAGCAAAGTAAATACAGATGAAAATACTATAGATACATGCGGCACTGGTGGTGACGGTCAAAACTCGCTTAATATTTCTACTGCTGCAGCTATAGTCTTAGCTAGTATGGGTGTAAAAGTTGCTAAGCACGGTAATAAAGCCGTCTCATCAAATTGCGGTTCTGCAGACGTACTTGAAGCTTTAAAAATTAATATTAATTTGAGTCCTAAAGAAGCCGAGGAAAATATTAAAAAATTTAATTTTGCTTTTATGTTTGCCCCAAATTATCATTCTGCAATGAAATATGTTGGGCCTGCTAGAAAAAAAATGGGAAAGAAAACGATTTTTAATTTAATTGGACCTTTAAGTAGTCCTGCGCAGGTCAAAAGACAAGTGATTGGGGTATTTAATAAAAAATGGATGAAGCCATTTGCAGAAGCTTTAAAAGAAAATGGTGTTGTCCATGCATATATTGTGCATAGCGATGATGGAATGGATGAAATTTCACCATTTGAAAAAACAAATGTGGTAGAACTAAAGGGCAATAGTATAAAGCAATTTTCAATAGATCCAAAAAGTCTTGGCTTAAATTCTACTAACAAAGAAAATTTAAAAGGAAGAAATGCTGAATATAACTCTGAAAAAATTATTGAAATTTACCAAGGAAAAAATAATGAATTTTCTCAAGCTGTAGCTTTAAATGTTGCTGCGGGTTTAATTGTTTCTGGTAAAGAAAATGATTTTAAAACATCTTTTAAAAATGCTACAGAACATTTGAATTCAGGTAAAGTAATTCAACATTTAACTAAAATTCAATCTAACCAATGAAAAATATATTAGAAAAAATTATAAATGATAAAAAACAATCTTTAGAATTAATCAAAAAAGATAAGTCTTTAGATGCGCTAGAAAAAAATATTAAAAATCAAAATTTTTTTAATTTCAAGGAAGCAATTCAAAAAAATAATGGTATTTCCATAATATCTGAGATTAAAAAAGCAAGTCCGTCCGCTGGCGTTCTTATTGATAATTTCAATCATTTGGAGATAGCAAAAATGTATGTTGAAAACGGCGCTACTTGTCTTTCAGTATTAACGGAAGAAAAGCATTTTTTAGGTAAATTAGAGTATATTCAAGATATAAAAAAAAAATTTAAAATACCTATTCTTGCAAAAGACTTTTTCATCGATCCTTATCAAATAGCTTTAGCCAAAAGTTATGGAAGTGATTGTGTATTAATCATTATTGCTGCTTTAAATGGTAGTCAAGCTGATGAAATATATTCAGAGGCTTTAAAGTATAATTTATCTGTTATAGTAGAAGTGCATGATCTTAAAGAGGCTGAGATAGCTTTAAAATACGATCAAGCATTGATTGGAATAAATAATAGAAATTTGAAAAATTTAGATGTTTCTATTAATAATACGATCTCAATTTTTGAAGTTGTTAAAGCACATAAAGGGCCTCTATTATCTGAAAGCGGAATTAAGGATGAGAATGACGCAAAATACATTTACGAAAAAACAGGTATTAAAAATTTTCTGATTGGAGAATCACTTCTTAAATCCGACAAACCTGGTGAATTAATGAAAAGATTAATTCAAATAACTCAATAAATCTAAGGCTTATTTGAAGTTGTAATTTAAAAAGAACTTTTATAGAACATAGATGTACGAGGTTTGTTCTATGCTTACAAAAAAACAAAAAAACTTATTAATATTTATTAATAAAAAAATTAGATCTTCAGGAATTTCACCATCTTATGAGGAGATGAAAAATTCACTCAACTTGAAGTCGAAATCTGGTATTCACAGATTAATTAGTGCTCTAGAAGAAAGGGGCTTTGTTAAAAGATTGGCTCACAAAGCAAGAGCTTTGGAAGTGGTTAAGCTCCCAGAAAATGCAAGTGCTAATGATATTTTTAATTCTTTCACACCCAGCGTAATTAAAGGTGGTTTAGATAAATCTAAAAGCAACTCTTCTAAAGTTTCTGTCTTGGGAAGTATTGCAGCTGGTACTCCAATAGAAGCTATACAACATGAAGTTGATAAAGTTGCTTTACCAGAAGATTTGCAAAAAAATGGCGAATATTTTGGTTTAAAAGTTAAAGGCGACTCTATGATTGAAGCTGGAATAAATGATGGCGACACAGTAATTATAAAAAAAACTTCTACTGCTGACACAGGGCAAATTGCTGTAGTGCTAATTGATGAACAAGAAGCTACCCTGAAGAGAATAAGAAAAAAAGGTAACACCATTGCTTTGGAAGCCGCTAACAAAAATTACGATACTAAAATATATGCTTCTAATAGAATAAAAATCCAAGGAAGATTAATTTCTTTATATAGAAACTTTCACTAAAATAGTCTAAAAATACTGAATGTCTTTTAATTGTAGGTTTGCTCCATCCCCTACTGGTCCACTTCATATCGGAGGTGTCAGAACAGCTTTATTTAATTGGTTGTTGGCTAAGAAAAATAAAGGAAAATATTTTTTGAGAATAGAAGATACTGATAAAGAAAGATCTAAGGAAGAGTTTAAAAAACAAATTATTTCATCATTAGCGTGGTTAGGCATTGAACATGAGGGCGAAGAATATATTCAGTCAAAAAATATTTCTAAACATGTGGCTGTAGCAGAAGATCTTATAAAAAAAGGTTTTGCATACGCATGTTATTGCTCAGAGGAAGAAATAAATGAACAAAAAGAAAAATGTAAAAAACAAGGAATACCATATGTATATAATAGAAAATGGAGAGACGCTAAAGATTTAAAAATACCAAAAGATGTTAAACCAGTAATAAGATTTAAAAGTAAAATATCTGGAAATACGATTATAAAAGATTTGGTTCAAGGAGAAAGAAATATCTCAAATTCTACTATTGAAGATTTTGTCATATTAAGAAAAGACAAATCTCCTACCTATCAGCTATCAGCAACTGTAGATGACCATGAGATGAAAATTACTCATGTGATAAGAGGTGATGATCATATGATTAATTCTTTTAAGCAAAAACAAATTTATGATGCAATGGGATGGGAAGTTCCCAAATTTGCTCATATACCTTTAATTCATAGTGAGAAAGGTAAAAAACTTTCCAAGAGAGATAATGCCTCAACAATAAATGATTATATTAAAATTGGTATCATACCAGAGGCTTTAAGAAATTATTTATTAAGATTAGGTTGGTCTTACAAAGATAAAGAAATTTTTTCACTTAAAGAAAGTATAGAGTTATTCAATTTTGAGGGGATAGGTAAATCACCCTCTAAATTAGATATGTCTAGAATTTTATCAATGAATGAAACTTATATAAAATCTATGAACGAAAAAAAATTGTTCGATAAATTGTTAGAATTTTCTAATAAGTTCAAAATAAATATTGATAAATCTAAAGAAAGCATAATCTTCAAGTCATTAAATTTTTTAAAAAATAAAGCAAAAACACTTGAAGATATCTATAAAAACTCAGGCTATATACTTAATGATAACTTAAAGATATCAAGTGAGGATAAATCTTTGATTGATAAAAAATCTAAAGATATTATCAAAAATTTCATAGAAGACTTTGAGGCATTAAAAGATTTAAATAAAACAAGCTTAGAGCCAATTATTAAAAATTTAATCGATAAACACAAAACTAATTTTAAAGGTGTTGGACAACCATTGAGAATTGGCTTAGTTGGTACAAAATTTGGACCTGGTATTTATGACATTATTTTATCTTTAGATAAAGCTACTGTAATAAACAGGTTAAAAAAATTAGTCTAATGTCGAAACCATATTTATTTAGTCCAAGTGAATTTGCATTTGGATACTCAGGATGCAAAAGATGTTACTACGATCTAAAGGTAAACGATGTAAGAATAAATTTTGGTTTCCCGTCTATATTTTCAAAGATAGATTCAATTCAAAAAAAATTTTATCACAATAAACCCTCAAAATTTTTGAATTCTAATAAAGTGCCTGAGGGAATAATAAAAACAGATTACGCCAAGCTACATAAATCTGAAGTCCTTTATGACCATAAAGATAGAGCATTTCAATTAAGAGGTAAAATCGACGCTTATATTGATCATAAAGATTTTTTTTCAATAATAGATTTTAAGGTAACAAACATAAATGAAAAAAAATCATTAACATACATGACACAATTAAATAGTTATGCAATTATGTTTGAAAAACCAGATCAAAACTATTTAAAATTAGATCCAGTAAAAAACCTGGGAATTTTTTGTTTTGAGCCAGAAAATTTAATATTAAAAAATACACCAGCACTTGAAATGTCTACACAATATTTTGAAATTAAAAGAAATGATGATTTATACTTAAAATTTATAACTGACGTAATAGATTTTTTAGAAGGTGATATCCCAGGTTTAAATAACGAATGTAGTCTTTGTAATTTAAAATTACAAACTTTTCCTAATTGAGTCCGCAGCTAAATCAGTTGGTAGGTTTTTGGTTCTAAAGCTTTCTAAAACTTTTTCAGTATTAGAAATTTGTTTTTTTATTTTATTTTGATCTTCTAAAAAACTAGAAACTAATTTATAAATTTCTTTAGGGTTACACTTTGATTGTAATAATTCAGGAATAATCATCTGTCCTGCAGCAATATTTAATATATTCGCATATTTAATTTTTACTAACATTTTTACAATTAAAAAGTTAATAAAATTCATCTTGTAAATAATTATTGAAGGTATTTTTCTTTTACTTATTTCAAGTGAAATAGTGCCAGATTTTGAAACAGCAAAAATTGATTTTTTTAGTATATGATCTTTAATCTTATCATCAGAAATAATTTCAATATTATTAATTTGGCTTTTATTAATTATATTTTCTAAATTAGATCTTTGTGCTTTTGTCGAATGAAAAACATATAAAAAATCTTCGTACTTTTCATTCATGAGTTTAATAAAGTCTAATAATATTGGAGTAAGTTTTTTAACTTCGCTATCTCTACTTCCTGGAAAAACAGATATAATAGCTTTATTTTTTTTGATAACTTGATTAAGTTCAATCTTGTCTTCCTTGTTGTTTTCTAAAAGTGGATGACCGACAAACTCACAACTTACATTTTCCTTTTCCCAATATTTTTTTTCAAATTTAAATAAAAGCAAAATATGATCGATAAATTTTTTAATTTTCTTTACTCTTCCTTCTCTCCACACCCAAACCTGTGGAGCTACAAAATGTATTGTTTTTATATTTGGTGAATTATTTTTTACCTTTTCAGCAACTCGTAATGTGAAATCTGGACTGTCTACTGAAAACAAAATATCTGGTTTAAACTCTAATATTTTTCGAGAAGTTTCATTTATTTTTCTCTTAATTGTAAATAAGTTTAGTAATACCCGAGTAAAACCTAAGTATGTTACCTCGCTAAGTTTTGAGATTGAATTTATTCCTAAAGATTTAAGTTCTTCTCCACCCAAACAAAGATATGTGATGCTTGGATCTTTAATTTTTAGTTTAGAGATAACTTTAGCAGCTAATTTATCTCCTGAGGGTTCACCTGTTAAAATAAAGATTTTCTTCATTTAAACATTCTCCAAATACTGCCGTTATCAGAAATTAAGTAAATTTCTCCTGTTTTTTTGTGAATTTTAATATCTCTTATTCTTCCAATATTTCCCTTAAATATTATTTGTTCAACAACAAATGAGTCTTTAAAACTAATTTTTCTTAATGACTGATCTTTTAACGCTGTAACAAGTGCATCTCCGTTCCATTCCTTAAATTCTTCCCCTTTGTAAATTGCAATTGCACTTGCTGCTATAGATGGTACCCAGTATTTTATAGCCTTGGTAAATCCTGGCTTCCATTTTGGACCAATTTTTGTTCCACTATAATTAGTTCCACCCCATCCTAATATTTTCCAACCATAATTTTCACCATAGTTTGCTGTACCAAACCAGTCACCTCCCTTTGCGCCATGATTACTTAAATAAATTTTATCATCAAAAGGTGATAAAGCCATTCCTTGAGGATTTCTTACACCTATCTGGTAAATTTCAGGTAACCAATTATTTTTATTTTTAAACTTTGGATTATCTTTTGGGATAGACCCATCTAAATTTATTCTAATAATACTGCCAGGATGCTTTTGAGGATCCTGGGCAATCATTCCTTCGCCTCTTTCCCCGGCTGTAATAAAAAGTTTGTCTTTTTTTATAACTAATCGTGAACCAAAATGGTATCCAGAATTAATAGGGGGTTCAGCTCTAAAAATATTTTTAAAACTTATATTTTTGTTGTTGAATACTCCTCTTGCAACAGACGTGCTAGAATGCCAATTACCTCTATTTTCAGAATATGAAACATAAACATATTCATCATGAAATAAAACATCTAACAAACCACCTTGTCCATCTTCTAATACAGATAAATTATGTTTTATGACCGATTTTGTTTTATCTTTTAAATTTACAACTAAAAGATTTCCAGGTTTTTCTGTAATTAAAATATTAGTTTCATCAATGAAAGATAAACTCCATGGTTTGTTCAACCCATCGAATATTTTGATAAGTTTTATTTCTGATGAATATGAGTAGGAAAAGGTGAAATATATTAAAAGTGATAAGAACGTTTTTTTCATTTTGATAAAATAAACATTTTGTTTTTATTTGCAAAATTAATACATTTTTTTCTCTCTAAAAAAATATTTTGCTTATTCTTTACAACAATACCTTTTAAGCCTGCTAACTTACATTGTTTTAAAGTTTTCAATCCAATAGTTGGTAAATCAACTCTTAAGTCTTGTTTTTTTTTGGGAAATTTGACTAGTACTCCATTATTTTTAAATTTCTTATTTTTCGATCTTTTTAATAAATTTTGAGTACCTCCTCTTCCTTCAATAGCTATAAGTTTATTGTTTCTGACTACTGTGCCTTGGCTGAAGTTATATTTATTCAATTTATTTAATATTAAAATAGCCTTATTAATATCAGCATTATCAACTTTGTTTGGTTTAATTTTTGTATAGATACCTTTTTTTAAAGTTAGCTCTGGACTAAAAAACAAAGAGCTTATGGTAATAATCTTTTCTCTTTTAAAGATTTCAATTATTTCTTTTAAAATAGCTGCATCACCTATCCTAGAGCTTTTTATAATTCGTGGCATGTAATAAACACCCTTAAAGTCTAATCTTAACTTAAAAAAATTGGGTTTTGTTACTTTTCCTGCAAAGAGTACCTTTTTGCATCTATTTTCTTTAAGTAAATTTATAATTTTTCCAAATTGACCAATAGATACTTTTTTAGAGTTTTTATCTTTTTTAAATGTCCTTTTTTTACTTAAATCTATAATTAAATATTTTAATTTTTTTCTTTTAATTTTTTTTAGTATTTCTTTTGGAAAATCAGTATCTCCGAATATTAGTCCAATCATTATTTAGATAATGGTGTGCAAATAGGTCTTTTTTTATCCTTGGCTATAAAATCTATAACTTCTTTAACTAAATCATTTGTCTTAAATTCACTGTTTATTTTAGCTAAATTTTCGTGAAGTTTATCTGACGAGAAGATTTTTTTATAAGCTGTATCTAATTCTAAAATTTTTTTGTTTTCATATTTTTTTCTTCTCAGCCCAATTAAGTTTATACCCTGCAAGTAATTTCTATTACCAAATGATAGTCCGAATGGAATAACGTCTTTAAGTACTCCGGTCATACCTCCTATCATTGCCAATCTTCCTATTCTTGTAAATTGCTGTACTGCTGAATTTCCTCCAATAACAACTGAATCTTCCAATGTAACATGTCCTCCTAATGGAACGTTGTTAGCTATGACAACATTATTACCAACTTTACAATCATGAGCAATGTGTGAGGAGATCATGAATAGACAATTGTTTCCAATTTGAGTTTTGCCTCCTCCTCCTTTTGTGCCTGGATTTATTGTTACATATTCTCTAATAATGTTGTTCTCACCGATTGAAACGCTATTTGTTTCTCCTTCAAACTTTAAATCCTGTGGATTGGTTCCTATACTTGCAAATGGGAAAATTTTTGTACCTTTGCCTATTTTGGTATTTCCTTCTATGTGCACATTAGAAATTAATTCTACGTCTTGTTGAAGCTCTACGTTGGGTCCAATATAACAAAAGGGACCTATTTTAACGTTTTTCCCAATGTTTGCTTTTTGATCTATAACACTCGAACTATGTATCATTTTATTTCCTGTCTACTATAGTCGCTGACCATTCTGCATCTGCCATTCTTTTTCCATCAACTTTAGCTGTTCCTTTATATTTCCAAACTCTACCGTGAGATCTTATAGCTTCTATTTCCAAATGCAGCTCACAATCTGGTAAAACTGGATTTCTAAATTTAGCTTTTTCAACACTCATCAGATATACTAATTTATTATCGTACTCCTTTGGATCTATACCACATGCTGTTAATGCTGCAGCTGCTTGACCAAAAGCCTCTACAATTAAAACTCCTGGCATTACTGGTTGACCAGGAAAATGTCCCTGAACATAAAATCCATCTTTTTTTACATTCATTATTGCAGTAGCAGACTTTAAATGAACAATCTTTGTAAGTTTATCTATAAGTAACATAGGTGCTCTATGTGGAAGTAATTGTTCAATTTCTTTTCTATCTATGGAGTCTTTTCTAATCATTTTAATTTTTCTTTAAAAATTCTTTGAGTGGAACTGCGGGATATCCCATGACAATAGTATCATCAGGAATATCTTTTACCACACCACTACCTCCACCAATTTTTACATTATTTCCAATTTTTAGGTGTCCTGAAATTCCAGCTTGCCCCCCTATTGAAACATTGTTTCCTAATGTTGAGCTCCCTGCAAATCCTACTTGACCTGCTATCATACAATTTTCTCCAACTTTTACGTTATGTGCCATATGAACCTGGTTATCTAAGAAAGTATTTTTTCCAATTATAGTGTCACCAATTGATCCTCTATCAATAGTACACGAAGCGCCTACTTCTACATTGTCTTCTAAAATTGTTTTACCTATGTGTGGGACTCTAAAATTTTTACCTTTAAGAGGGATAAACCCAAAGCCCTTTAAGCCTATTTTGGCTCCATCTTGAATAACTACATTATCGCCTATGACAGAATTCTTAATCATAATTTGTGAACCGATTGTACAATTTTTACCTAATATAACATTCTGCTCTATAATTGTATTGCTTCCTATTATAGTTGATTTACCTATTTTTACATTTTTTCCAATTAAAACATTATTACCAAATTTTACCCCAGGAAATTTAGATTTTTTAGGTTTTTTTAGGGAATTATCAGGATAATCCAGATCTGCAAAAGGATAAAATTTTGAAGTAACCTTTGCTAATTCAAATAATACACTTTTCACAATTATAACTTCGCAATTTTTTGGGAGATAATCTTTTAAATTTTCTTTAGTGATACAACAGCTAGCTTTAGTTTTTTTTGCTGAATCTTTATAATTTATAGAGTCAAAAAATGTTAAATCAGATTTACCTGCTTTATCTAAAGTTTTTATATCTTTTATGATAATTTTTGATTTTGGCTGTTCTGGAAATAATATATTTAATTTAAAAGGTCCCTTACTTTCAAAAAAAAAATTTTTTGACATTAATTTAAATTTATCGATTTAAATTCCTTATTTAAAATTTCAATAATTTGAGAAGTAATTTCAAATTTTTTATTACCCATCAAGACGTTTTTTTTATCAATTACGACTGTAATATTATTTTCTTCCATATATTTACCAAGAATTGGATTTAATTTTTTTAACATTTCATCGCCTGCCTTTTTTCTTTTTGCTGCAACGTCTCTTATTAATTTGTCTCTTCCTTTATTTAATTCGAAAACCTTTTTTCTTAAAGAGTCAGCTTTTTTTTTGTATTCTTCTTTAGAAAGAGCATTTTTTTGACTAATAATTTTATTTTCCTCATCTTTTAATTTTTTGGCTGTATCATTAAATTTCTTATTAGAATTATTAAGAAAATTTTTTAAATAATCTTGAGCCTTTTTGCCGGCTGTGCTTTCGTTCATAACTTTTGAATAATCGATAAAGTATACATCACTCGCAAAAAGTCTCTTTTCTATTGGTAGTATAAAAGTAAGTAAAACTATTAGTATTATTGATTTTTTTTTCATTAAAAAGTTGTTCCTAATCTAAAGTTAAAAGACTCAGTCACATCGGTTGAGGCTTTTGATAGATTATTTGAAAAAATGAAAGACATTGGTCCCGCTGGTGAAATCCAACTGGTATTGATTCCAAAAGTTGACCTTATTTTATTAGAGTCATCAATCACGTCACTGTAATCAACTCCCCAAACATTTCCTGCATCTAAAAATAAACCTATTTCTGCGTTACTTTTTTCAGGAAAAAAATTTGGAAAGTTAGCCTCTAAATTTAAAGATGTTGAGTAATTACCTCCTACATAATCACTGCCGTCTTTTGGACCTACCTTTCCTGCCTCAAAGCCTCTTAATTGCCTCGAGCTTAAATATAATCTTTGACTTATTTTTACATCATCATCCCCAATACCATTCACTGTAGCAGCTCTAAACTTTAAAGCTCCTACTATATCTTCATTTATTTCTTTATAATGGCTTGTAGCGAAACCATTTTTTATATGAGGTTGATCAGAATAAAATGGAATTTCTTGAGAAAAAGAAGTGTAGTAACCTGATGTTGGCATAAATCTTCTGTCTCTTTTATCAGTAGATACAGAATAATCGAACATTAAATCAGTAGAAGTTCCTTCTTGTTTTTTTAATAAAGTTGACGCTGAGCTATCTGTTGTAAGATCATCAAAAACTAAACTGATGCCTGGAGATAAATATATGTCTTTAAATTTTTCATAAGTAATACTTATTCCGCCGCCTAGAACATTATTTTCATAACCTGAATCAGGTTTATCATTTTTTTCATTTTGAAAATAGTATGTTAACTCTCTGCCAGTAAAATTATAATCAGGATTTGTAATAAAGAGTGAACCTTTAATAGAATCTGCTCTAATATCTGCAGATGCTGATAACGACACACCTTTACCTAACCAGTTGTTCTCCCTAATGTTAAAAGCAAAAGAACCTCCATCTGTACCAATACCTGCTCCAGCGCTTATCTCTCCAGTTGGCTTTTCTTCAACAACAATTTTAATTTTCTTAGAATTAGGCATAGAACCATCACTTGTAGTTTCTTTAACAGAAGCGAATATATCTTTACTTTTAATTTGAGAAATAGATTTATCTATTTTTACCTTGCTATAGGGATCTCCTTCATCTAACAACAAACTACTTCTAATAACAGTTTCATTAGTTACAGTGTTTCCCATAATATCAATTTTTTCAACAACAACTTTCTCACCCTCTGTAACATTTATTATTAATTCTATGGTGTCTTCCTTGAGAATCTCATTTACATTATGCTCGATAAACTGAAGATCCTCATTGTTTATAATTAAATCTAATTCATCTAATAATTTTTTAACTGTAAAAGGAGAATAATATTCCCCAATTGTTTTTTTATATATGTTGTTTAATGGTAAAAATAATTTTTTATCCAGTACTTGGTCTACATTTGTACTTATTTTACTTATTCTATATCTTGTGCCAGCATTAATGTTAAATGTAATTTCAGCTAAAAAATTATCTTTAACTTCTACAATTTCAGATAATACTTTAACATCATAATATCCAATAGACTTATAGTAGTTCGTTAATAATCTTTTATCCAGCTCAATGTTAGATTGATTTAAATTTGTATTTCTGGTTAAAACTTTCCAAAACTTTGCCTCTTGCGAAGTAATAATATCTCTTAATCTTCTATCTCTAATTTTTTTGTCACCTTTAAAATTAATTTTTGATATTTTTGTTTTTTCTCCTTTGTCTAATTCAAAATATACATTTACTATTTTGTTTGGAAATTTTTCCACTTTAGACTTAACTTCCACAAAATTATAACCTAAAGAGGAATATAATTTTTTAATAGTAGTCTCATCATCAGATATTAGTGATTTTGCAAAAGGACCGTTTTTTTTCGATTTAATTTGTTTTTTAATTTGTTCCTTAAACTTATTAGCGGTTTCTCCAACTATTATAATTTCATTTATAATTGGATACTCAATTAGTTTTATGAATAAAGTATTATTGGATACCGAAACTTTAATGTCTTCAAAAAAATTTGTTGAATAAAGATTTTTAATTATTTCATTTATTTTAATTTGATCTACATTTTGATTTATAGAGATATCTCCATATACTTTTACCGTTTCGTCGCTTACCCTGTTGTTTCCTGTTATATCTATTTTCTTGATTATCTCTGCTGAAAGATAATTGGTAAATAGTATGAAATATAATAATATTAATATTCTTTTCATTTTTTGTTATTTAAAATTTTTATAGCTTTACTTCTTGTCCATTCGTCAATACTTAAAATTGTTTTTAAATTTGAGGGTTTTTTTATAGCATATTTTCTGATTTTTGGGTCTTTTAAAAGGTGAAACAAATAATTAATAATTGAGCAAAAACTCATATTTTTTTTTAAAAATTGATCAACAAATATTTCATTAGCTGCATTTAATATAATAGGTAGTGAATTGTATTTGTCCAATATAGGTTTAAGCTTAATAGCTGGAAATTTTTTTTTATCAACATTTAAAAAATTAAGATCTTTGATTAAGTAATTTTTTTTAACTTTAATTTTTGTATTAAAGTGTTTTTTTATTTCAAAATTTTTTTCAAATAGAGCATTTCCAATTGGTATAGACATATCAGTTTCAAAATATAAAAATTTGTATAAACCGTTTTTGAATTTAATTATAGCATGTACCAGTGACTGAGGATGTATTAAAATATCAATTTTATTTATTTCAATAGAAAATAATTTATGAGCTTCAATAACTTCAAATATTTTATTCATAAGTGTAGCTGAGTCGATTGATATTTTTTTTCCCATTTTCCATTTAGGGTGATTTAATGCCTCTGAAGGTTTAATAGTTTTCATTTTTGATAAAGGATATTTTAAAAAAGGGCCGCCAGATGCTGTTAGATAAATTTTTTCAATATCATTTTTATTTGATTGTTCAATTAATTTCATAATTGAAAAATGTTCAGAGTCTACCGGAAAAGTTTTCACTTTATATTTTTTTATTAACTTGTTTATTATATTCCAACCACAGATAATAGACTCTTTGTTTGCAATAAGTATCTTTTTGCTTACTTGTATACATTTTAAAGTAGGTTCTAACCCCGCTATGCCTGGAATTGCAAGAATTGAAATATCAGATTTTTTAAAATTAAAATGATTAAAATCTTTTGAACTTAAAATTTTTACTTTATTCTTTAGATTTTCTTTTTTGACTCTTTGAAATGTATAATCATCAAAAATGACAAAAAATTTTGGTTTATATCTTTTTATCAAATATTTAATTTTTTTATAATTTTTATAACCGCTTAAAATATAATAGCTGTATTCTTTGTTTTTTTTATTTAAAAGTTTTAGTGTTGTGTCACCAATGGAACCGGTGCACCCTAATATTGTTAATTTTTTTTTCATCCTGTAAATACTAAAATTAAAATATATACTAAACCTATCGGTATTCCCAATAAGATGCCATCAATTCTATCTAAGATTCCACCATGTCCTGGTAAAATATTTCCAGTGTTTTTTAATGATGCTTTTCTTTTTAAAAATGAAAAAAATAAATCTCCTAATTGAACGCTTAATGAAACAAAAAAACCAAGTAAAATATTATTTAGCAATTCTGTATTAAAAACATAATCCAGTAGTATCGAGCTTGTTAACATCGAAAAAATAAAAGAACCCAAGCTTCCAGATATTGTTTTGTTAGGACTAATTTTTGTTAGTTTTGGCCCTTTAAATATTTTGCCAAAAAGAATTCCTCCAATATCAGAAGATATACAAATTAGTAATATGATAAATAAGATGATTTTAAAATGAATATCATTAAGACCATATATAAAAATTAATAAAAATAAAAACATGTATGTCGCAAAAGTAGAGTTAATAATAAATTGTTTAAATTTTTTTTTTTTTAGAAATAACTTGGATAATTTTGTAAATTCGATAAAAGATAATGAAAAAATACATATAGAGAAAAATAAATAAATTGTTTTACTGACAAACATTAAAATTAATAAAAAAAACAATATTAAACCTGTGTTAATTCTTTTATAGATTTCAGATTTCATTTAAATTCCCCCAAAATTACGTTTTGTTTTATAAAAATTTTTTAAAATTTTATTTAAATCCTGAGGTTTAAAATCAGGCCATAATTTGTCTAAAAAGTATAATTCCGAATAAGCTAACTGCCATAGCATAAAATTGCTTAACCTTTTTTTGCCACCAGTTCTTATTAAAATATCAGGATCAGGAATATTTTTTGTATATAAATTATTTTTTACTTTATTTTCCGTAATTTTTTTATGTTTTATCTTTTTAAACGTATTTATTAATTCTTTTTTTGAGCCATAATTTAAAGCCAAATTTACTAAAATTTTTTTATTTTTTTTTGTTTTTTTTATCGTTTCTTTGAGCACTATTTTTAATTTATTAGGAAGTTTATTCAATTCACCTATAATATTTATTTTTATTTCATTTTTAACAACGTTTTTTAGTTCTGACTTAAAATAGGAGTGAATTAGATTAAATAAAAAACTGATCTCTGTTTTAGGTCTTTTCCAATTTTCTGTTGAAAAAACATAAAAGGTAACTGCTGGAATTTTAAACTTAATTGATGCTTCTACGATCTTTTTAACTGTTTTTACTCCCGCATAATGCCCTGAATTTCTATTCTTTTTTTTTTTCTTTCCCCATCGCCCATTTCCATCCATAATGAAGGCAACATGGTTAAGTTTATTCATAATTGTAAAACTTCTTTTTCTTTTTCAGCGGTAATTTTATCAATAGTTGATATATGATCGTCTGTAAGTTTTTGAGTACTTTTTTCATAATTTTTACTTTCATCCTCTGTAATTTTTTTTTCTTTAAGTTTTTTCTTTAATTCCTCATTAGCTTCACGTCTAATATTTCTAATAGAAACTTTATTTTTTTCTGTCATTCCTTTAAGAACCTTTATTAACTCTTTTCTTCTCTCCTCTGTCAGATCAGGAATTCTAATTCTAATTATTTGCCCATCAACTTGCGGATTAATACCTAAATCTGATTTTTGGATGGCGCTATCAATTAAAGTGACGTTTGATTTGTCCCAAACTTGAACTGTTATTAGTCTTGCTTCTGGAACTGAGACAGTAGCAAGTTGATTAATTGGCATCATCTGTCCGTATACATCCACTTTAATCATATCCAACATTGAGGAATTTGCTCTGCCTGTCCTTAAAGTTGATATCTCTTTTTTAAAGGATTGAATTGTTTTATCCATTTTAGATGAATAGTTTTTTTCGTTAAATTCTGAGCTCATTTAAACTCCTTCACCAACTTTAAATCTCACAAAATCGATAATTTTGATGTCATTATTTTTTTTATTCTCTTTAAGTATATCAGAAACTTTTTTTTTAGGATCCATAATCCAAATTTGATTTAAAAGTGTATTATCTGATATAAACTTATTTATTTTTCCTTTAGAAATTTTATCTGCAATCTCGCTTTTTTTTCCTGAGTTTACTAGTTCAGCTTTTATTATTTCCAGTTCTTTGTCCACTATTTCTTTTTGAATTCCTGTTACATCGATTGCCAACGGATTAGAAGCTGCAATATGCATGGCTAATTTTTGACCTAATTCTTGATTTTCATTATTCAATATTTTCACTATTGAAACAATTTTCCCAATATTTTTTTCCACTGATGAATGAATGTAAAAATAATTTTTTCCGCCTTTGTTATTGAAAAACTTAGACCTTCTTATAGTTATTTTTTCTCCTATTTTGGATATTAAAGAAATTAAATTATCATTAACAGACTTGCCATTTTCCATCTTGGATGATTTGATCTTTTCAATATCGCCTAATACTTTAAAATTAATTTTTGAAATTTCTTTACTAAAATTTAAAAAATCTTTATTTTTGGCTACAAAATCAGTTTCACTGTTTACTTCAACTACTGAAACTTCGTCGGCCTCGTTATGAACTAAAGCTAAACCTTCGGCTGCATTTCTTCCCATTTTTTTTGAGGCCTTTGCTATTCCCTTTTTTCTTAGAAATTCAACAGACTTTTGAATATCTCCGTCATTTTCTTCAATCGCTATTTTGCAATCTTTAAAACCTACACCTGTAAGCTCTCTTAGTTTTTTGACATTATTTAATATATCTTTGTTAGTCATGAATTACGTTTTATAAAATTATTTTTTTTGAAGATTTTTATTGTCTGACTTATTTGTTTTAGATTTTATTTTTTTTGGTTCAGTTTTTAATATTTTTTTTTCTTCATTGTTATTTTTTTCAATAAACTTTTCAGCATCCTTAATAGTGTTTTTTAATAAGTCGCAATATAAATTTATTGACCTTCGAGCATCATCATTACCTGGAATTGGGAAATCTATGCCAGTTGGATCTGAATTTGTGTCTAACACCCCAATTATCGGTATGCCCAATTTTTTAGCTTCATTTACGGCTAAGGACTCTATATTAGTATCTATAATGAAAATCAGGTTTGGAAGTTTTTTCATATCAGCAATGCCGCCTAGTGATCTTTGAAGTTTGTCCCTCTCTTTTCCGAACTTAATTATTTCTTTTTTTGTGAAACCCATGTTGTCTTTTGATAGTTGGTCTTCGAGATGTTTTAATCTTTTAATTGAATTTTGTATGGTGTTCCAATTGGTTAACATACCACCTAACCATCTATAGTTTACGTAGAATTGAGATGTATCTTTAGCTAATGTGCTTACTTGCTCAGAAGCTTGTTTTTTTGTTGAGACAATTAAAATTTTTCCTCCAGACGCTATACATTTATGAACTTCTACTAAGGCTGTTTTGAGAAAATTTACTGTTTGAGTTAAGTCTATAATATGAATTGAGTTTTTTTCACCAAAAATGAAGCTTTTCATCTTTGGATTCCACCTTAAGGTTTTGTGACCAAGGTGAACACCTGCCTCTAAAAGTTGTTTAATATTTACTTCTGGTACTTTCATTTTTCCGGTTTATCCACCACAACTGCTCCAATTTGGACCGGGGGGTAATTACCCTTAAAGTTGTGTGCGAAATTAAGCTTTGATATAATTTATTTCTCAAAAAAGCAAGTATTTAAAAAGTTATTTTTTTTACGTATTCCCTATTTTTCACTTCATTAAATAGTTTTAAATCAAATTTTCTTGGATTTTCAAGTTTAATAGTAAATTTTGTATCTTTTTGTCTCACAATTAATTGCACTTCAGTTTCACCTTTTTCCTGTAAAAGTTTTTTTAATTCATTCAAGTCTAATTTTTCATCAATTTCAATTGATACTCTTTTGTAATTATTATTAATTAAATTATCTAAAAGAACAATTTTTCTAACATTAATTCTTTTTTGATCATTGCTTACGTCTTTAAATAAAGTCATTACAAATGACTCTCCTTCTTTAAGTATTTCTCTATTTTTTATAAGTATCTCAGAAAAAATGAAAAGTTCATATTCACCAAAATTATCACTGAATTTCGCTATTGCGAAAGGTGTTCCTTTTGAACTTTTTTTTTCTTGCATTGACATTAAAGTGCCTGCAATTATTCCTTCGTTGTTTTGATCAACAATATAATCTTTGTAGGGTTTAATATTTAGTTGAGAAAAAATACTTTTAAAGTTGTTTAATGGATGGTCAGAGATATAAAATCCTAAAGATTTGAACTCTTCACTTAAAAGTTCTTTTATATCCCATTTTTCATCTGTTATGAGTTTAAATTTTTCATTTTTTGAATCTTCGTCATTATCAAATAAATTACTTTGCTTGCTGACTTTATCTTCATAATAAACTTTGTTTAATTGTATCAATTTTGGAATTGAAAAAAATATCCCTTTTCTATTAATTTCCAATTTATCAAAAGCACCTGATTTCACTAAACCTTCTAGTTGTAATTTATTTATATCTTTTGGGTTTACTCTTTTTGTAAAATCCATCAGAGATTTAAATTTTCCATTTTTTTCTCTTTCATTTATAAGGTTTGAAATAGCTTCATTGCCTACATTTTTAATTGCACCAAGACCATATAGGATAGTATTGTCAGATGTTCTAAAATCAGCAAAACATTCGTTAATATCAGGTCTTATTACATTTACATTTAATCTTTTTAGTTCATCGACAAATTCTCTCAATTTATTGGTATTATTAGTTTCGGTTGACATCGTAGAGGCAATAAATTCTTCTTTATAATAAGTTTTCAAATAAGCAGTCTGATAAGCAATTAGAGCATAAGCAGCAGCATGACTTTTGTTGAACCCATATTCTGCGAATGGTTCTATTTTTGTAAAGATATAATTTGCAAGGTCTTTTTTTATACCGTTTTTTACTGCTCCATTAACAAATCTCTCTTTTTGTTTTTCCAATTCAGCTCGTTTCTTTTTTCCCATTGCTCGTCTTAAAATGTCAGCTTCTCCTGCAGAAAAACCAGCTAATGTTTGAGCTATTTGCATCACTTGTTCTTGATATATTATTATTCCATATGTTGGCTTTAAAATATTTTTTAAACTTGGGTGAATATACTCAGGTTCTTTCAAGCCATTTTTACAATCATTATAAATCGGTATGTTGCTCATAGGCCCAGGTCTATATAAAGCAACTAAAGCAATGATATCGTCAAATTTATTTGGCTTCATTTGCTTAATTGCTTCTCTCATTCCAGTACTTTCTAGCTGAAATAGCCCAGTAGTTTCACCTGTAGATAATAAGTTAAAAACATTTTTATCTTTTAAATCAATTTTTGCTATATCAAGATTGATATTTTTTTTATTTATCATCTTAATTGTTTTGTCTATTACAGTTAACGTTTTCAAACCTAATAAATCAAATTTTACAAGGCCAGCATTTTCAGATGAGTACATATCATATTGAGTTGACGGTAAAGGTAGCTTTGAAGAATGATCAATATAGAGTGGTATTTGATCTGAAAGTTCTTTTCCTGCAATTACAACTCCTGCAGCGTGGGTTGCCATATTTCTATTTAAGCCTTCCAACTGTAAAGATAGGTCGATTAACTTTTTTACTTTTGAATTTTGATTGATTTCATTTTGAAAACGGGGTTCCCTATTAATTGACTCTTGCAAAGTTAACGGACGAGATGGATCAAAGGGTATCATTTTACAAATTTTATCAACGTGACCATAGGGTAATCCCAGCACACGTCCTATATCTCTTAGAGCCATTCTTGCTTTCAGTTTACCAAAAGTAATAATATGAGCGACACCTTTTCCATATTTCTTTTTAAGATATTCAAAAACTTTATCTCTTTTTTCCTCACAAAAATCTATATCAAAATCTGGCATAGAAATACGATCAGGATTTAAAAATCTCTCAAAAATTAAATCGAATTCTAAAGGGTCAAGATCCGTTATGTCTAAACTATATGCCACTAGAGATCCCGCTCCTGATCCCCTGCCAGGGCCTACTGGTATTGAGTTATTTTTTGCCCATCTTATATAATCAGATACAATAAGAAAATAGCTTGGATAATTCATGGAATTAATAATATTTATTTCATGATTAAGCCTATCAAAATATATATTTTTCAACTTTTCAGGATCTTTATCTTTATTTTTTAAAAGTATAAAATTCTTCAGTCTATTGTTTAAACCGGATTTTGCTTGAACTAAAAGCTCCTCTTCTGCAGTTTTATCTTTTCCTAAAACAAGACTTGGTAAAACTGGTTTTGTATTTTTTGGTTTAAAACTAAACTTTTTTGGAAAGTTATAATTATTTTCTAAAGCTTCTGGTATATCTTTAAATAATTTTTCCAAATAATTAAAGCTTCTCAAGAAATGATTATTATTAAATTTTTTTCTATTGCTGTCATCTACAAACGACTTTTCTCCAACACAGATTAATGCATCATGAGCTTCAGCCATTTCTTCATTAATATAAAATACTTCTTGTGAAGAAATAAGAGGAACATTCAATTCTGATGATATTGATATTAAAAAATCCTCAAAATTTTTTTCATCATTCTCTAAATGTCTTTGAATTTCAATATAAAAGTCGTTTTGAAAAACTTTGTTTAGTTTTTTTAATGAGTTTTTAATAAGATTTAATTTATTTAATTTAAATAATTTACCAAATAAATCATACACTGTGCCTGAAAGAACAACTAATCCATTTGAATTATTATATAAATCTTCTAGTTCACAGTAAGGTTCTAATGTTACCTCACTCTCTAAATAACTTGATGTAGATAATTTAGTTAAATTTTTATACCCATTTATTGTTTTAGCAAAAATTGGTAATTTACCGATGATATTATCAATTTTAAAATTTATTTGCGTACCAATAATTGGTTGTGTTCCTACTTTACTTATCTTCTCAGCAAACTCTAATGCACCGCATAAATTGTAGCTATCACACAAACCTATTGCCCTTATCTTATTTTTTTTGCAATATTCCGCTAGTGCATCAATTTTAACTGCGCCTTCACAAATAGAATATTGGGAGTGGATTTTAAAATTAGTGAATTGAATTTCATTTTTTTCCATTTACTCTTTTTATATTACCATTAAAAATACTCAACTTATAATCAGCTTTGTTAGCAAGTTCTCTATTATGAGTTGCAAATAAAATTGTTTTATTCATTTTTTTTAATTTTAAGAAATAATTAAATATTTCGTTAGAAGTTTTAAAATCTAAATTGCCTGTTGGTTCATCAGCTAAAATTAAGTCTGTTTCAGCTATTAGAGATCTTGCTATTGCAACTCTTTGTTGTTCGCCTCCAGATAAATCACTTGGAAAAAAATCTAATCTGTTCGAAAGATTAACTAAAGAAAGAATTTTTTTTGATTTATCGTAGCTTTTTTTTTTATTTTCATTCCTAATCAATAGTGGAAGCATTACATTTTCAATTACATTGAGATCAGAAATAAGGTTGTTATTTTGAAATATTAAAGAAATATTATATTTTCTAATTTTGTTTATTTCTTTAATACTTAAATTATTAAGATTTTTATCTGTAAAAAAAATTTTTCCTGTTGATGGTTTTTCCATTAAAGCTATTAAATGTAATAAAGTAGACTTACCCGAACCCGAAGGCCCTGTAAGTGCAATTAATTCACCTTTTTTTATTGAAAAATTTAAATTTTTTAAAACCTTCACTTGTCTGCTTTGATTGTAAAAATTCTTGCTTAAGTTTTTTACGTTTAAAATAAATTTACTCATATTTAAGCGCGTCCGTAGTTTTCATTTTAGATATTGTTTTTGCAGGAAAATATGAGGCTAGTGATGTAATTAATAAAGATAAAAAGAATATTATACTTACTGAAGTAAAGTTTATTTCACTAGGCATTTTTTCTAAATAATAAACATCAGAAGGAAAAATATTTATTCCAAATATCATTGAAAGAAAGTTTCTTATTTCATCTATATATATCGAAAATATCACACCAAAAAAAACACCTGTGATAGTTGCTAAAAAACCTATGACAAAACCAGTTAAAAAAAAGGACTTGATGATAGAGTTTTCAGATAGTCCAAGTGTTTTTATAATGGCAATTTCTTTAGTTTTATTTTTAATTAAAATTGTTAATCCAGAAATAATATTAAAAGCTGCAACTATTATTATTAAAGTTAGTATAATAAACATAACATTTCTCTCTACTTTCAGAGCATTAAAAAATGATTTATTTGTATCTGACCAAGTTGAAACAAAAATATTTTGATTTATACTTTCAATATCCTTTTTATATTTTTCAGCTAAAAATGGATTTTTTAAAAATACCTCTAAATCTACACTGCCGTCTTGTTTATCAAAAATAGATCTACTATCATTTAGCTCCAAATAAATTAAATTTTGGTCAAATTCATAAAACCCACTATTAAACAGACCTGCTATTCTAAAATTATCTTGCATAGGTATACTTCCAAATGGCGTATCTATAAAAGAAGAGGATACAATATTAATCTTATCACCTATTTCTAAATTTAAATTATATGCAAGTTCTCCCCCTATCATAACTGTGCCGGTCGTAAAATCTTTTAAATTTCCTTTGATAATTTCTTTATTTGTAAATGATTGAAATTTATCTTTTTCGTTAATTCCTTTTATAAGAATTCCTTTTGCTTTATTATTAGTAAGAATTATTCCTTCCCCGCTAATTGACTCTGTTGTATTTATATTTTTATATTTTGTAGATAATATTTTTTTTGTATTTTTAAGATCTTTTTCATTATTTAATTGAAGAATTAAATGAGGATTTAGACCAATTATTTTTTCTGTTAAATCTGATCGGAAACCATTCATAACAGACATTACTATTATTAAAATAGCTACGCCTAACATAATTCCTAAAAAAGAAAACAAAGATATTATCTTAAGAAACCCTTGTTTCCTTTTTGGTCTTAAATTTCTAACTGCTATTAGTCTTTCAGTTTGAGTAAACAATTTAGCTAATAAGTTTTGATTTAATATCTTTCAAATCGATAAATGAACTCTCAGAATTGACTTCTTTAAATTCTATTTTATTTTCTGTTGATTTTGATCCAACAATAATTTGATAAGGAATTCCAATTAAATCATGTTTTTTGAATTTTTGAGACATATTTTCATCAGCATCGTCTAACAATACGTCAACATTTTGTTTTTTTAACTCCTCATAAATTTTAATTGATTTTGATAGGTTTTCTTTATTATTTTTACTAATACTTGGAATAATTACTACTTCAAAAGGTGCCACTGATTTTGGCCATTTCATTATTTCATTATCATACTTTGCCTCAATGATTGCTCCAACTAATCTTGATACACCTATTCCATATGAACCCATTTTTACGGCATTTTTTTTTCCATCCTGGCTGTCAACAAAACAGTTTAATGGTTTTGAATATTTATCACCAAAATAAAAAATATGTCCAACTTCAATGCCTTTGGTAATCATTTGATTTTGTTTTGGCACTTTTTTATCAAATTCATTTTTTTTGAATTTATCATCTGTTACTGCATAAATTGATGAGTAATCTTTAATCATTTTTTCTAAAGAGGAATTGTTAAAACTATAATTATTAAGATCTATTTCGAAAATACTCTTATCCGTATAAATTTTACTTTCGCCAGTTTCAGCTAAAATTATAAATTCATGAGATAGATCTCCTCCTATCGGTCCAGTATCTGCTGCCATTGGAATAGCCTCTAAACCTAATCTTTTAAAAGTTTTAAGATATGAAAAAAACATTTTGTTGTAAGAAGATTTAGCGCTAGAGTCATCTAGATCAAAAGAATATGCATCTTTCATAAAAAATTCTCTGCATCTCATTACTCCAAATCTTGGTCTTATTTCATCTCTAAACTTCCATTGGATGTGATAAAGCATTTGTGGCAAAGATTTATAAGACTTGATTGATGATCTAAATATGTCTGTTATCAACTCCTCATTAGTTGGTCCATATAACATTTCCCTTCCTTGCCTATCTTTTATTCTCAACATCTCTTCGCCATAGTCATTGTATCTACCACTTTCTTTCCAAATATCAGCCGATTGGATAGTTGGCATAAGTAGCTCTTGTGCACCTATTTTGTTTTGCTCTTCTCTTACAACTTGTTCGATTTTTTTCATTACCTTTAAGCCTAAAGGTAACCAAGAATAAATGCCTGCCGATGATTGTTTGATCATACCAGATCTCAACATCAATTGATGAGATTTGATCTTTGCATCAGCCGGGAGATTTTTTGTAATTGGTAAAAAAAGTTTAGATAAAAACATTATTTAATAAATTCTCTTAAATTAAAATGATCATTAACAACTATATAATATATTCCAGCAAAAATTACTGTAGTAATTAGGGTTGTGTATAAAAATTTTTTTAAAATATTTGGATTTTTTGGTGCTCCTGGGTCTATACCTTCTAAATTACTCTTGAAAGGCTTTTCACTGTGCTTAATGCCGATTGGTAAAACAGAAAAAAAAACTATCCACCAAATAATTACGTACACTACGATTGAACCCGTTATACCCATTAAATCCTAGCTATATTTACATTTGTAAAAGGTCTTTTGCCAGTTTTCTCTTTTATTATTTTTCTACAATTTTGTTTAATAGAATCAATTAAATTTTTTTCTTGTTTAGAATTATTAATAGCAAAACTTTTGCAAGTTTTTATAATTTCATCTTCAAGATCAAATTTAAATGTTTCATTAACTTCTTCTTCAGGAATACCTCGAAAAGATACTACAGGTTTTTTCATTTTACCGTTACTAGATATAATTAATGTAATTTCTAATAAACCATTTACTGAAATATTTTTTCGCTCTTTTATTGACGATGAATCTAGACTTACTGCTACATTGCCATCTAAATAGACTTTGCCAGTAGGTGCCTGGTCTATAATTTCTGGTTTTTGATCTTTAGAAATTTTGATTATATTTCCATTTTCGACTTTTAAATTAAATGGTATTTGCATCTCTTTGGAAAAATTTATGTGTTCTTTCATATGCCTATGTTCACCATGGACAGGAATAACACATTTAGGTTTAACCCATTGATACATATCTTTTAGATCTTCTCTGTTAGCGTGGCCTGATACATGCACAAAAGCATTTTCTTCAGTGATAACTTCTATATCTTTTTTTACAATTGAGTTTTGAAGAGCGTAAAGTTTCTTTTCATTTCCTGGTATAATTTTTGATGAAAAAATTACTGTGTCCCCACTTTCAATATTTACGTCTGGATGAATATCATTAGCTATTCTGTTAAGAGCACCCATAGGTTCACCTTGGCTTCCAGTACATAAAAGTATTATACGATCTCTTGATATTTTACTTGCATCTCTGGGATCTACTGGTTCTATTAAATTTTTTAAATAACCACATTGTCTAGCAGCTTTATAAATTCTATGCATTGACCTTCCAATTAATGAGATATTTCTTTTTGTTTGTTTTGCTATATAAAAAATACTTTCCATTCTAGCTACGTTTGAAGCAAATGATGTTACTAAAACTCTCTTTTTTTGATTTGAAATAATTTTTAGTAAACTTTCTCTCACGTCATTTTCTGAACCTGCTCTACCAGGGCTAAAGACATTAGTAGAGTCACAAATCATTGCTATTACACCTTTATCACCGATAGACCTGAGTTTTTTTTCGTCAACTTTATTTCCTATTAAGGGATTGGGATCAACTTTCCAGTCTCCTGTGTGTAGAACAACTCCTTCAGGAGTTGTAATGCTTAACCCGTTGGGTTCTAAAATTGAATGAGTTAATGTTACAAAGTCAATTTCAAAAGGTCCTAGCTTAATCTGACTGTTGAGATCAACTATTTTTAGATAATTTGTAATATCAATTTTTTTTTCTTTAAATTTTTCTTGAATTAAGACTGCAGTAAAAGGTGTGGCATATATTTTACACTTAAGTTTAGGCCATATATGGGAAATTGAACCTATGTGGTCTTCGTGAGCATGAGTTAAAACTATACCTAATAAATCATCTTTTTTTTCTATAATAAATCCAGCATCTGGGTAAATAAGATCAACGCCAGGAACTGTATCATCTGCAAATGTAACTCCCATGTCGACGATAATCCATTTTTGATTTTCTTCAGTTCCGTAAGCATAAAGATTCATATTCATGCCAATTTCACCAGAACCTCCAAGAGGACAAAATAATAAATTTTCTCTCATGTTTTATCTACCAATCTTAATAAACCTTTGATCGTTAAGTCTCTATCAACTTTAATTTTTTTTTTAATCGTATCTTTGAATAAATGTGAAAGACCTCCAGTAAATATGATTTTAAATTTCTTTTTATATTTTTTTTCAATAAGGTTTATCATATTTTCAATTAAACCTTGATACCCCCAATAAAATCCTGATCTAACTGCATTTTGAGTATTTTTTCCTATAATATTCTTTATTTTTGTCAATTTGGTATTTGGAATTAATTTTGCTTTTTCTACTAAAGTTTTTAAAGAAAGATTTACACCTGGCGCAATAATACCTCCTTTATATTTGTTCTTTAACACTACGTCAAAGGTTGTAGCTGTTCCAAAATCTAAAATTATAAAATTATCTTTATTATTTAAAACACAAATAGCATTAGCGAGCCTATCCGATCCAACCTGTTTTGAGTTGACTTCTATTTTTAATATTTTTTTAAAATTTAATTGCTTTAACTCTTTGACCTCTACCCTTAGTTTTTTCTTGATGGATGTCTTTACATTTTTAAATACATTGGGAACTACGCTGCTAAACATTATTTTATCAATTTTTTTTATATATGAGTTTAAAAATTTAAATTTACCACTTAAATTTTTTTTTTTGAAATTATTAGTATCGAATATCTTTTTTTTCAAAAGTTTTTTTTTATCATTAAATAAACAAATTTTAGTTTCTGTATTTCCTATATCGCCGATTAAGTACATTTTATTTAAATAAATTTTTCAAAATTTTTTATTATTTTTTTATAAATATCACTTTTTTTAATTTTATTGTTATTATATTTTTGTAAAAAAGAAACCTGTTTATTATTGATTTTTGGTCCTTTAATTAAATTTATACCGATTCCTATGATAAAAAATTTATTATTATTATAAATAACCGTTTCTTGTAATATACCACAAACTTTTGATCCCTTAATTAGTAGGTCGTTAGGTAATTTTATTGTTATTTTTTCGTTTACAAATTTTTCTAAACTTTTTTTTATCAATTTGTAAACTTTTTTTGATAAAGTTTTAATTTCAATTTTTTTTTTTAAAGAAAAGTAAATAGTCATAAAAATATTACCTTTATTTGAAATCCATTTTCTTCCATACTGGCCTCTACCTTTTTTTTGGGATTTCGCAATTATTAATGTTGGTTTAATTTTCCCTTTTTTTATTCTTCTTAATGCTACATTATTCGTGCTATCTACACTTTCAAATTTAATAATTTGTATTTTCATTAAATAAACAGTTCATTTAATAAAGACCCTATAATTGATGGAGATATAAAATATAGAGACAAAAATAGACAACTCAAAAAAATTGTTGCTTTTATACTCAGGTTTCTGACATCGTCAAATTTAACCTTACTGTCATCAAAATAAATAATTTTGATTACTTTTAAGTAATAGAAAGCTGATATAACAGTAGTTAATAAGCCAATAATTGCTAAAGCATACATTTCACTTTCAATTACAGACATAAAAACAAAAAATTTAGCAAAAAATCCTCCTAGAGGTGGTATTCCAGCTAATGAGAAAAACAGAATTAAAAAAGAAAAAGCGAACATTGGTCTATCTTTAGAAAGTCCTGAAAGATCTTCAATTTTTTCAGAATATTTACCATCTGTTTTCATTAAATACAGACAAGCAAAAGTACCCATATTCATAATTATATATATTGTTATATAGATAATTGTTGATGTGTATCCTGATACTGTTCCAGTAGCTACACCTGCTAAAGCGTAACCCATATGGCTTATAGAGCTGTAAGCAAGAAGTCTTTTAATATTTTTTTGACCTATAGCTGCTACACTTCCAAGTATCATAGAAGCAATTGATATAAAGATTATGATAGTTTGCCACTCTTCGATAATATTTTTAAAAGGTAAATCCATGAATCTGATAATTACAGCTAATCCAACAGCTTTAGGGACTACGGCAAAAAAATTGGTTATAGATGTTGGTGCACCTTGATAAACATCTGGCGTCCACATATGAAAAGGTACAGCGGATACTTTAAAAGCTAAGCCAACTAAAATAAACACCATTGCAAAAATAGCACCAGTATTTTGAGTAATTAAACTAACACCTATCTCATCAAAATTTGTTGAACCAGTAAATCCATAAAGTAAAGAACATCCGTATAAAAGTAGTCCTGATGATAGAGCGCTTAATACAAAATACTTTATACCAGCCTCTGAAGAGATTGTGTTGTCTCTATCAATAGAAGCTAAAACGTATAAGGCGAGTGATTGAAGTTCTAGTCCTAGATAAAATAAAATTAAGTCATTGGCACTCAACATAAAAAACATACCCAAAATAGAGAACATTATGATTATTGGGTACTCAAATTTATTTAACATTTTATCTTTTACGAACTGATCAGAAGAGAAAAAAATAAAAATACTTGATATTAAAATTAATATCTTAAAATAATCAGAAAACTTATCATTTTTGAAAGAGTCTAAAAATATTTTTTGTTCTCCTCCCCAATCATTTAAAATCAAATATATGACTCCTAACAAAATTAAAATTGAAAGTTTTATGACTACAGAAAAACTATTTCTAAAAAAAACTCCAACCATCAAAGCTAGGCAAATTCCGAGAAATAGTGTTATTTCAGGTATTATATAATTTATATTTTCCATATTTATTTATTAATTAAATTTACTGTTAGCTCATTTTGGTGATTTTGGATTATTTCATTTACCGAAATATCCATAGTGTTTAGTAATGGCTCAGGATAAAATCCGAAAATTATACTTGCCAAACATAGTACTATTAAGATCGTTGCTTCTAAAAAATTGATATCCTTTAATTTTGTAACAATTGCATTATTAGCATTTCCAAAAACTACTCTTTTAGCCATCCAAAGCATATATGCAGCACATAAAACAACTCCTGTACTTGCTAGTATTGCAACTAGATAATTAATTTTGAACGCTCCCAATAATACAAGAAACTCTCCAATGAAACCTGTTGTTCCAGGTAAACCTAGTGCTCCAAGCACAAATATAATAAATATTAATGAAAAATTTGGTAAATAATTAACTACCCCACCAAAACTTTTTATCATTCTTGAACCGGTTCTGTCATATAAAACACCAACGCATAAGAACAATGCGGCAGATATTATTCCATGACTAATCATTTGAAATATGCTGCCCTCGATCCCTTGTTTATTAAAAGTGAATATTCCCAGAGTTACAAAACCCATATGTGCAACTGAGGAATAAGCAATCAGCTTTTTCATATCGTCCTGCATTAAAGCTACTAATGAAGTATATATAATCGCAATAATACTTAGAGTAAAAACCAAGGGCGTGAAAAATTCTGAAGCAATTGGAAACATTCCTAAAGAAAACCTTAAGAAACCATATCCAGCCATTTTTAAAAGAATTGCTGCTAGAATTACAGAGCCTGCTGTTGGCGCCTCAACGTGAGCATCTGGTAACCAAGTATGTACAGGCCACATAGGGGTTTTAACAGCAAAAGAACTAAAAAAGGCTAGCCATAGTAAGTATTGATACTCCTTGGCGATTTTTAATTTATATATTTCAGTGTAATCAGTGGTTCCAACAACCCAATAAATGAAAATAATAGCTGCCAGCATTAAAACTGAACCTAGTAAAGTAAATAAGAAGAATTTATAGGCTGAATAGATCTTTCTAGGGCCTCCCCAAATACCTATTATTAAAAACATAGGAATAAGTCCTGCTTCGAAAAATAGATAAAAAATTATTAAATCTAAAGAACAAAATACACCTATCATAAAAGTTTCTAGAATTAAGATTGAAATTAAAAACTCATTAAGTCTTTTTTTCACACTGATAATACAAGAAATTATGCATATCGGGGTTATGAATGCTGTTAAAATTATAAATAAAATAGAAATTCCATCTATACCAAGTTTAAATTTTATAAGTCCGCTTATCCAGTTTTTTTCTTCTATGAATTGGAAACCAGCAAAATTATTGTCAAAAGAATACCATAAGAAAAAAGTTAACAATAAATTTGCCATAGATGTGAATATAGAAATATAAATTGCGCTTGAGCTTTCATTTTTTTTATTAGATATAAATATGAATAAAGCCCCAAGTAGTGGAAGAAATATAATAGTAGATAAAATGGGAAAATTCATTTAATTCAAAATTAAGAAAGTTATTAACGCTGAGAGACCTATCAACATTACAAAAGCGTAATCATAAATATAGCCGCTTTGAAACTGTACGGCTTTGTTAGAAATAAATTTAATAACTTTTGATATTCCGTCTGGACCAAACCGGTCTATAGTATCTTGATCGCCTTTTTTCCAAAAGAAAACTCCAATTTTTTTCAAAGGTTTTATAAAAATAAAATCGTAAATCTCATCTATATACCATTTTTTAAATAAGAAGTTATATAACGGTAAATTTGAATTTTTAATACCATCTAAGATTGTTTTGTCTTTTATATATAGAAAATAAGAAAGAGGTATCGCTAACGTGATTATTGTTGGGGTTAGTATAATAAGCCATACAGGAATATTTTCTAATTTTACGAAATCTAAAAATAAAATTGACTCATTCCAAAAAGTAGAATCATTTCCAATGAATAAATCTTTGAAAAAATATCCTGCCAATAAAGCTCCGACGGCTAAAATAATTAAAGGAAAAATCATAACCAACGGTGACTCATGAGTTTTTTCTATTGGAATTGACTTGTTATTATATTTTCCTAAAAAAGTTTTAAAAAATAATCTCCAGGAATAAATGGCTGTTAACAAGGCAGTGAAAACTCCTACTGAGCAAGCATAATATCCTACCGATGTATTTTTTAAATACGCAAATTCAATTATTGCATCTTTAGAATAAAAACCCGATAAAAATGGAAAACCAGTTAAAGCTAACGTGCCAATAAGCATAAGTGTCATTGTATAAGGAATTTTTTTCCAAACTCCTCCCATTTTTGAAATATCTTGTTCCTCATGAAATGCGTGAATTACTGAACCAGCACCCAAAAACAAAAGGGCTTTGAAAAATGCATGAGTAAATAAATGAAACATAGCTATATGATATGCTCCTACACCTGCAGCAAAAAACATATAACCTAATTGACTACAAGTAGAATAAGCAATAATTTTTTTAATATCATTTTGAACTAAAGCTACTGAGGCAGCAAATAAAGCTGTGATCATTCCTATAATAGCAACAAGATTCATAGCAAACTGCGAGTACTCAAAAATTGGTGAGCATCTAACAACTAAAAAAACTCCAGCAGTAACCATAGTTGCGGCATGGATCAAGGCCGAGACTGGTGTGGGTCCTTCCATTGCATCTGGTAACCAAGTGTGCAATAAAAATTGAGCAGATTTTCCCATTGCACCAATAAATAAAAATACACAAATTAATGTGATAACATTATATTCTCCACCAAAAATACTTAAATTTGTTTTTGTAAACTCTGGAACTAAAAGAAAAACTTCCTCAAAGTTTAATGTTCCAAATATGAGGAAAATAATAAATATTCCAACAGCTAAACCAAAATCACCCACTCTATTCACAATAAATGCTTTGATGGCAGCGTTGTTAGCTGTTTCTCTTTTAAACCAAAAACCAATCAACAAGTAAGAGCATAAACCAACTCCCTCCCATCCAAAAAACAACTGAAGAAAATTATCAGAAACAACTAAACATAACATTGAGAAAGTAAATAAAGATAAATACGACATGAACCTTGGTTTATGAGGATCATTACTCATATACCCTATTGAATAAATATGAACCAAAGCTGATACAGATGTCACTACCATTATCATAACCGAGCTCAATGGATCAATTTTAATTGACCAATTAACATTTAAATTTCCAGAATTAATCCACTCAAAAATTAGGTAATTACCATAATTATCATTAACGAGACCATCATAAAAAATGAAACAAGAAATTACAGCTGATATAGAAACCATTGAACATGAAAAAATTTGAGAAAACGTATTTCCAAAACTTTTTCCAAAGTAAGTTATGATGGATCCGATTAAAGGTAAAAATATTACTAAATATTCCATTTATCCTTTCATTTCGTGAATGTCTTCAACTCTTATCGATCCTTTATTTCTATAAAATATAACTATAATAGCTAAACCGATAGCAGCTTCAGCTGCAGCTACTGTTAAGATCAACATTGTAAATATTTGGCCTAATAAGTCCCCTGAGAAAATTGAAAAAGAAATTAAGTTAATATTTACAGATAGTAAAATTAATTCAACAGACATTAAAATTACAATTACATTTTTTCGATTTAAAAAAATTCCAATTACTCCGAGAAAGAAGATAATTGCTCCTAATGTTAAATAATGCCCCAAACCTATTTCAATCATCGATTTTTACTCCCTTATT
Organism: uncultured Pelagibacteraceae bacterium; assembly: GCA_902587145.1. Taxonomy (GTDB): domain Bacteria; phylum Pseudomonadota; class Alphaproteobacteria; order Pelagibacterales; family Pelagibacteraceae; genus Pelagilacustribacter. The sequence continues at coordinate 203,907 of CACIKD010000001.1, forward strand.
AAATTCAACATCCTTTAACATTACTGCAGAAGCTTTATCTCTGGAAATTTGTTTGAGATAACTTTGTGTTTTCACATTTTCTCTTTTTCTGTATGTTAATATTATAGCTCCTACCATTGAAAGAAGGAGAATTACACCTGACAACTGGAAGTATAAAATATAATCCGTATACATCACGCTTCCAATAGAATGGGTGTTCGTTATTGATGTATCAATAACTAGATTGGAACTAGACATTATATTTTCTTTATATTTCCAGCCACCTACAACAACTAAAAGTTCAAGTAGTATTAAAACTGAAACTATTAATCCAGAGGGTATATGAGTAGATTTTTGACCAACAAACCAAGATTGTTTTTGTTGTGCAACATTTAACATCATAACAACAAACAAAAACAATACTGCAACTGCTCCAACGTATACTATTAAAAGTATCATTCCTAAAAACTCTGCTCCAACCATTATAAATAAACAACCAACTGAGATAAAATCTAAAATTAAAAAGAAAACAGAGTTTACTGTGCTTCTTGAAGTAATTACCATCAAAGCAGAAAAGATCGCTAAAATAGAGAAGAAATAGAAAAAAATTGCATGAGCTAACATTTATTTATAAATTTTGTCTGTTCTTAAATTTTTGGCTAGTACAGACTCCCATCTATCTCCGTTGTCTAATAGTTTTTCTTTGTTGTAGTAAAGTTCTTCTCTAGTTTCCGTAGCAAATTCAAAGTTTGGTCCTTGTACTATTGCATCAACAGGGCAAGACTCTTGGCAAAGCCCACAATATATACATTTTAACATGTCGATATCATATCTAGTTGTTTTTCTGCTTCCATCTTTCCTCTCCTCTGATTCAATAGTAATAGCCTGAGCAGGACATACCGCTTCACAAAGCTTACAAGCTATACATCTCTCTTCACCATTTGGATATCTTCTTAAGGCGTGTTCTCCCCTGTACCGTGGGCTAATTTGACCTTTTTCGAACGGGTAATTAATTGTTTTTTTAGGTCTAAATATTTCTCTAATTGCTTTAATTATTGCTAAAAAAAATTCAGTTAAAAATATAGTTTTTAAAAATCTATTTAAGTTCATTAAAACGAACCTTTAGGTAATTTATCAAAATAAAGTAAAAAACTTGCAGTTAAGACTACGTATATAAGTGAAAATGGTAAAAAAACTTTCCATCCCAATCTCATTAATTGATCGTAACGATATCTTGGTACAATCGCTTTAATAATCGCAAATAAAAAAAATAGAAATAAAATTTTAAATATCATCCAGAAAGGTGCTGGAACAATATTTAGTGGGTATATGTCCAATGGGGGTAGCCATCCTCCTAAAAATAAAATAGAACCCATTGCACACATCAAAAGAATATTAGCGTATTCTCCTAACCAAAACATTGCGTACATCATTCCAGAATATTCTGTTTGATATCCTGCAACTAATTCTGCTTCTGCTTCTGGTAAATCGAAAGGTGGCCTGTTAGTTTCTGCTAATGCAGATATAAAAAATACAACAAACATAGGGAAAAGCGGGATAACATACCAAAGATTTTTCTGAGACAATACAATGTCATTCAAGTTTAAAGAACCAACACATAATAATACGTTTATTATTATTATGCCTATAGAAACCTCATAAGATACCATCTGAGCTGCTGATCTTATAGCGCCCAAAAAAGGATATTTTGAATTTGAGGCCCATCCTCCCATTATAATTCCATAAACTCCTAAAGAGGAGATTGCGAAAAGATAAAGTATTCCGACATTAATATTTGATAATACTAATGTTTCGCTTAAAGGTATTACAGCCCAAGCTACTAAAGCTAAAGTCATTGTTATGATTGGAGCTAGAATAAAAATTGTTTTATTTGCACTTGCTGGGATAATTATTTCTTTAAAAATATACTTTAAAGCATCAGCTAATGTTTGAAATAAACCAAAAGGTCCCACAACGTTTGGTCCTCTTCTTTTTTGTACTAAACCCCAAACTCTTCGATCTAACCAAACAATCATTGCAACAGAGACTAATATAGGAATTACTAAAAATAGAATTTTGTATATTTCATTTATCAAAGTAGTTAAATATTCCATTTAATTATTTGTCCCCGACTTTTGATATTTTATTTTGATATCTCGGCACTCACTCATAACTTTTGAGGCTCTAGAAATGCTATTTGAAAAATAGTAGTCAATTGGATTGATATGTATGTTCTCATTCTTAAAATTATTGTTAACTTTTTTTGATGGGTTTTTATACTTAGGTAATTTGTTTAAAGACTCAAAGTTTACTACTTTTTCTAAAGCCTCATTTCTTAAAGTATTAAAACTATTAAAAAGATTTTTGTTTTTATAAGCATTTGTTAATTTATTAAGTACCTTCCAGCTCTCTAGTGCTTCACCAGCAGGGTAAGACGCCTTTCTACATTCTTGAACTCTTCCTTCTAAGTTTTGGTATAATCCGTTCTCTTCAGTGTAAGCAGCGCTTGGTAGAATTACATCGGCTATTTCGGCTCCACGATCACCATGGCTCCCTTGATAAATTACAAACTCATCATTTTTTTCAAATTTAAGGTTATCTGAATTTAATAAATATAATAGCTTGAATTTATTATTTTCAATATTGTCAAAAAACTCATAATTGTTTTTATCTTTAATATGTATTTTTAGATCTAAAGCTCCGACAGTTGAAGCATTTTGGATTAAAATATTTAAAGCGTTCCATTTTTCATTAATCAATTTTTTTTGATACAGAAAGTTTTTAAGTTCTTCAAAAATAAATCCGCCAGAGTTCAATTCTAAAGCTGACTCTCCTATTATAATTAAAGGTTTTTTTGCGGTATTAAAAACTTCGTTAAATTCATGTTTTTCCTCAATAATATCTTTAATTGTTTGAGTGTTATCCCCTATAATTTTGTATTCGTAAGTCTGATCGCCAGGGTTCCCAACTGAAAAAATTGGTGTTTTATTGTTTTTAAAAGCTTTTCTTATTCTTGCATTTAAAATAGTAGCTTCGTGCCTGGGATTACAACCTACTAATAATATCAAATCAGATTTTTCTATTCCATTAATTGATGAATTAAATAAATAATTCATCTTATCTTCTGAGTTGATGTAAAATTTTTTTTCTCTGAACTCTAAGTTTTTGCTTCCTAATAATTCAAAAAATTTTTTAAATGCCAATGTTGTTTCTAGGCTTACAAGATCTCCCATATGACCAGCTATATTTGAAATTTCAGTTTCATTGAGCTTTTTAATAATTACATCTAACGCTTCATCCCAACTACATTTGATTAATTTATTATTTTTCTTAATATATGGGGTATCAAGTCTTTGCTTTAATAATCCGTCACATGAATATCTTGTTTTGTCTGAAATCCATTCTTCATTGATATCCTCATTTAATCTTGGGAGTATTCTTTTCACTTCCCATCCATACGTGTCTACTCTAATATTTGAACCAACAGCATCTAATACATCAATACTCTCAGTTTTTTTTAATTCCCAAGGTCTAGCAGAGAACGCGTATGGTTTTGAGGTTAAAGCTCCCACCGGACATAAATCAATTACATTGCCTGATAATTCAGACTCCATAGATTTTTCTAAGTAAGTTGTTATCTCCATGTTTTCACCTCTACCTATTGCACCTATTTCAGGCACACCTGCAACTTCGGTAGCAAATCTCACGCATCTAGTGCAATGAATACACCTTGTCATTTGAGTTTTTATTAAAGGACCCATATATTTTTCACTCACATATCTTTTATTTTCTGAAAATCTGGATTTATCTACCCCATAATAAAGAGATTGATCTTGAAGATCGCACTCACCACCTTGATCGCAAACTGGGCAATCTAATGGATGATTAGCTAAAAGAAATTCCATTACGCCCTTTCTTGCTTTTTCAACCATTTCAGTATTAGTTTTGATATTCATACCTTCGGCTGCTGGCATGGCACATGATGCAATCGGTTTGCGCGATTTATCCATCTCTACTAAACACATTCTACAGTTTCCAGCGATTGAGAGTCTTTCGTGATAACAAAACCTTGGTATCTCTGCTCCAGCTATTTCGCATGCCTGGAGAATGGTCATACCTGGCTCAAATTCTATTTCTTTTCCGTTAATATTTATTTTAGGCATTCTTTTTTTCTAATAAATGTTGATCAACTAAATAAGGTACATCTTTTTTCTTTTTTATAAGGGGGTCATTACTACATTTTTTATCAATTTCTTTTCTAAAATGTCTCAACAATCCTTGAACGGGCCAGGCTGAACCTTCACCAAAAGCACAAATAGTGTGACCTTCAATTTGTTTTGTTACATCATCTAATAAATCAATATCACTTAATGTTGTCTCACCTTTAGTTGCTCTATTTAAAATTCTCCACATCCAACCTGAGCCTTCCCTGCATGGGGTGCACTGACCACAGCTCTCATGTTTATAAAACCTTGCTATTCTTGCCATGCATGAAACAATATCCTGATCTTTATTTATTACTACTATTCCTGCAGTTCCTAAACCACTTTTGTTTTCTATTAGTGAGTCGAAATCCATTTTAATTGTTTCACATATTTTTTTAGGCAGTAAAGGCATTGACGAGCCGCCTGGTATTACTGCTTGTAAATTTTCCCAACCTCCTACAACACCACCCGCATAGGTATTAATTAACTCTTTAAGAGGAATGCCCATTTCTTCTTCAACATTACATGGAGAATTTACATTTCCAGATATACAAAAGATTTTTGTTCCAGTATTTTTTGGTCTTCCTAAAGATGCAAACCATTTACCGCCTCGTCTTAAAATAGTTGGAACCACAGCAATTGTTTCAACATTATTAACTATAGTTGGACATCCATATAAGCCAACTAATGCTGGAAACGGTGGTTTAAGCCTAGGCTGACCTTTGTTGCCCTCAATACTTTCCAACAATGCAGTTTCTTCTCCACAAATATAAGCTCCAGCGCCATAATGAATATGAATATCAAAATCCCATCCAGAACCACAGGCATTTTTACCTAAAAAGTTTTTTTTATAAGCTTGATTTATAGCATCTTGAAGTCGTTGACCTTCAAAAGAATATTCTCCCCTTATATAGATATAACAAACATGAGCTCCAACTGCGAAGCCTGCTATTAAACATCCTTCAATAAGCTTTTGGGGTTCAAATCTTAAAATGTCACGATCTTTACAGGTTCCTGGCTCTGACTCATCTGCGTTTATAACTAGATAATGCGGTCTTGAACCAACTTTTTTTGGAGCAAAAGACCACTTCATACCAGTTGAAAAACCAGCTCCGCCTCTACCTCTTAATTCTGAAATTTTAATCTCATTAATAATCCACTCTTTCCCTTTAGAGATGATTTCTTTTGTATTTTTCCAATCATCACGCTCGATTGCTTTTTCTAGTTCCCAACCGTGATTATTGTATAAGTTTTTAAAAATTTTGTTTTCTTCTTTAAGCATGTTTTGATCCATTAATATTTTTTGTATCTTCAGGTGAAGTATTTTTTCTTCCTCTATAAGAACCGGGTTTAAGTATTTCATCTTTAAATATTGATTCTATAATTTTGGAAGTGCTTTTTTCGTCCAAATCCTCATAATAATCGTTATTAATTTGCATCATTGGAGCATTCACACAAGCGCCTAAACATTCTACCTCAGTCCAAGAACACTCCCCATTTTTAGAAATTTGATTTTCTTTTTCAGAAATTTTTTGTTTGCAAACTTTAACAATTTTATCAGCACCTCTTATTAAACATGGTGTTGTAGTACAAACCTGAATAAAATATTTGCCAACCGGTGATAAGTTAAACATGCTATAGAAAGTTGCTACCTCATAAACGCTTATGTAGGGCATTGATAAGTATTTTGAAATATATTTTATAGCTGCGAGAGGTATCCAATTATTATTTTGTTTTTGAGCTAAATATAAAAAAGGCATAACTGCACTTTTTTTATTTTTTTCTGGGTATTTTTTTAAAATTTCTTCAGCAATATTTTTAAATTTTATATTAAACTCAAAATTTTTAGGTTGTTCTGAATGAACTTTTTTTATACTCATCTATCAACCTCTCCAAATACAATATCTAATGAGCCTAAAACTGCTGGAACATCTGCTAACATATGACCTTTAATTAAAAAATCCATTGCCTGAAGATGTGAAAATCCTGGGGCTCTAATTTTGCATCTGTATGGTCTGTTGCTTCCATCAGATATTAAATAAACTCCAAATTCTCCTTTCGGGGCTTCCACAGCTGAATAAACATTACCAGCTGGAACTCTAAAACCTTCAGTAAATAATTTAAAATGATGTATCAAAGCCTCCATAGATTGTTTTAAATCTTCTCTTTTAGGTGGTGATATTTTGCCATCAATAGTTTTTACAGGTCCTTTGGGTAATTTTTTTAAACACTGTTTAATTATTTTTACACTTTCCCTCATTTCTTCAATCCTGCACAAGTATCTATCGTAGCAATCCCCGTTCTTTCCGACTGGAATTTTAAATTCTAAATCTTGATAACATTCATAAGGTTGAGATTTTCTTAAATCCCATGGAATGCCCGATCCTCTTAGCATTACACCTGTAAAGCTATGATCTAATGCATCTTTTTTTGAAACTAATCCGATATCGACATTTCTTTGTTTGAATATTCTATTCTCAGTTAATAAATCTTCTAAATCATTTATTATTTTAGGAAATGTTTCACAAAATTTACCTATGTCATCTATCAACTTTGTAGGTAAGTCTTTATGAACTCCTCCTGTTCTAAAATAATTTGCGTGAAGTCTTGAACCGGAAGCTCTTTCATAAAAGGTCATTAAAGTTTCCCTCTCTTCAAATCCCCATAAAGAAGGTGTTAAAGCTCCTACATCTAAAGCTTGGGTAGTGACATTTAATATATGACTTAATATCCTTCCAATTTCACAAAAAATTACTCTTATATATTTTGCTCTAATAGGAACCTCAATTTTTAATAGTTTCTCAGTTGCTAAAGCAAAAGCATGTTCTTGGTTCATTGGTGCTACGTAATCAAGTCTGTCAAAATAAGGTAATGCTTGAGTATAAGTTTTATTTTCTATAAGTTTTTCAGTCCCTCGATGTAACAGTCCAATATGTGGATCGGCTTTTTCAACAATTTCACCTTCTAACTGCAGTATAAGTCTTAGCACTCCATGGGCTGCGGGGTGTTGAGGGCCAAAATTTAATGTCATTGATTTAGATTTTTTCATTTTTTTTGCTTTCTTTTACCTCTTTTAAATATTTTGTACCCTCCCACGGACTGCTAAAATCAAAATTTCTATAATTTTGTTCTAGTTTAACTGGCTCATAAATTACTTTTTTTTCTTTTTCGCTATATCTAACTTCGTTAAATCCAGTAAGTGGAAAATCTTTTCTTAAAGGATGTCCTTTAAAATTGTAATCAGTAAGAATTCTTCTTAGGTCAGGATGATTGGTAAATTTTATACCATACATATCAAAAATTTCTCTTTCCATCCAATTAGCTGATGGAAATATTTTTACTATTGAAGGTATCTTTTCATTTAATTCAAATTTTATTGATATTTTTACTCTAAAATTATTTTCTATTGAAAGAAGTAAATATACTAACTCAAATCTTTTTTCATCATTGGGATAATCTATTGCGGCTATATCGATTAATTGTGTAAATTTAAATCTATCATCTAGTTTTAAAAATTTGATAACTTCAATTATTTCATTTACTGAAGTTTTAAATAACAATTCTTCAAATTTTATTTCAGAACCATAAATTTTATTTGAAAGTTCGGAGTTAATTAATTTTTCTATTTTATTTAAATTTTGATTACTCATAAGCTATCTATTAATATCTCCCTCTCTTCTAATTTTTTTTTGTAATTGTAGAATTCCATATAATAGAGCCTCTGCAGATGGTGGACATCCCGGCACATAAATATCAACTGGAACAATTTTATCACAACCTCTAACAACTGAATATGAGTAATGATAATAGCCTCCTCCATTAGCGCAGCTTCCCATTGAAATTACATATCTAGGTTCAGGCATCTGATCATAAACTTTCCGTAAAGCTGGGGCCATCTTATTTGTTAAAGTACCAGCAACTATCATTACATCCGATTGTCTTGGTGAGGCCCTTGGAGCAGCACCAAATCTTTCAAGATCATATCTTGGCATCGAGGTGTGCATCATTTCAACTGCACAACACGCAAGCCCAAATGTCATCCAATGTAAAGAACCTGTTCTTGCCCAATTAATTAAATTATTTGTAGAAGTAGTTATAAAACCTTTTTCTGCAAAATCTTTTGCTATCTCCTTAAATTCATCAGGGACTTTTTTTAATCTTTCATCTGAGTCTAATATTCTCATTCCCACTCCAAAGCTCCCTTTTTCCATTCATAGATAAAACCAATGGTTAGAACTGCTAAAAATATCATCATAGACCAAAATCCAAATACTCCAATTTCTCCTAGTGTAATTGCCCAGGGGAATAGGAAAGCTATTTCTAAATCAAAAATGATAAATAGTATTGCTACAAGATAAAATCGAACATCAAACTCCATCCTAGAGTCGTCAAAAGCATCAAATCCGCATTCATAAGCTGAAAGCTTCTCAGGGTCAGGATTGGATGGAGATGAAATGAAATTTATTAATATAAAGCCAATGCTGATAAGCAAGGCTATAAATAAAAATATTATTATAGATAAGTAGTCTGTTAAAAAGTTATAAATCATTTAATCAATATCTACCTCAATACACACAGCTTGAGGATTTTTATATTAATCTCATTCAGGATTTATATTATATCTCAACCCGAGTCTAGGACAGTTATGTAGCAATTAGTTGATAATGATTCTCAAATCACATATTAAAGCTCTATATATGAACATGAAATTTGAGTTTTTCTTAATAAATTTCTAACTTAAAAATAGGTATGTTTTTTTTAAAAGAATATAAAGCAAAAAAGGTCAAAGCCCCAGACAATTTCTCTAATAGAAGGAGAATCATGTCTAGCAAAAACCAGAATTTGATTTACCTGTTAAACAAAAGATTTTCATGGATGAGAAAATACATCAGAGGTAAAAAAACTATAATCGAGTTAGGTTCTGGTAATGGATGTATTAAAAAAATAATAGATGATAAAAGGATCATTTTAACTGATATCATTAAATATCCCTGGATAGATAAAAAGGTTGATATGATGAAAATAAATTTAGGAAAAAAATATTTGAAAAAAATTGATATTTTTATAATAAATCATTCACTTCATCATTGCGCGAATCCGGCATTAACATTAAAAAAAATGTCAATTTATCTGAAAAAAAATGGATACATTTTAATAAATGAACCTGAAACATCTTTTTTTTTAAAGTTAATTCAAATAGTTCTTGATGATGAAAGCTGGTCTTTAAAATCAAAAGTATTCAACCACAAAAGTATTTTTAGTCCTAAAAATCCTTGGATTTCGAATACAGCAGTAGCTCAACTTTTATTTAAAAATGAGAAAAAATTTCAAAAATATTTTCCTCAATATAAAATTGTAGAAAATAAATTATCGGAATTTTTTATTTTTTTAAACTCAGGAGGAGTAAACTCAAGTTTTTTTCATATAAAACTCAATAATTTTTTTTTAAAAATACTTAATATTATCGACGAAATTTTAATCTTTTTTTTGCCAAATATTTTTGCTCTTAATAGAACTATAATTTTAAAAAAAATAAATGAGAATAAAAAATAAAAATTTATTATCTACTTCGTTAGTTATTTTTTTAATTATTTTTTCAATAACCTTTAATCAATATTACGGCTATATAGGAATTTTACCTATAGACAGTTTCTTAGTTTTTAATTCTGGTTATGATGTAATGAACGGATATTATCCATTTAAAGACTATTGGACAATTAAAGAACCATTTATAGATTTAATACAAGCAATTTTTTTTAAGTTATTTGGAGTTTCATGGTTTTCCTATGTTTTTCACGCATCTGTTTTTAATTGTATCATTACTGTCTTTACTTTTTTTTTATTAAAAACTTTAAATTTGAATAATGGTCTAAGTTTTTTTTATTCTATATGTGTTGCTGTATTAACCTATCCTACAGCTGGAACACCCTTTAGTGATCATCATACGTTAATATTATGTTCATTAGCCTTGTATTCATTTATTTTAGCAATTTATAAAAAAAATAATTTTTTTTGGTTTTTAATTCCTATTTTACTTGGATTTTCTTTTTTATCTAAACAAGCACCTACTGTTTATGTGATTTTTTTAATTACAATTTTATCAATAATTTTTTTTTTCAGATCAAAAAATATATCGAATTTTTTATACGCATTTGCTGGATTTATATTAATTTTAATTTTATTTTTCTTTTTTCTTTTTTTTGGGGGTATAAAATTTAATGATTTTCTAATCCAGTATTTTTCATATCCAATGTCGCTTGGTGGAACTAGATTTGAATGGTTATTTCCTTTTGATTTTAAAAGAATTGTTTGGAGATACAAATTACAATACTTATCTATTTTAGTTTTAATTTATTTATTCATAAAATTTTCATTTGAAAAAAAAAGTGGGAAATTTTCTGATTACTTGATTATTTTTAGTGTAGTCATCTTTTGTCTATTAACCATAATGCATCAATTGATGACAATTAATGCGATATTCATTTACTGTTTAATACCAATTTTTTGTGGCCTTTCTCATATTTACTCAGAAAAATACCTAAAAAAAAATCAGACAATCGGAAATTTATTAATTGCTCTTACACTATGTTCTACACTCTATTATTACTCTCAATATGTAAAAAATCGTACATTTATGGATTTGAGAGACGTTAATTTAGAAAATTCAATTGATGGTAAAGAAATACATCAGGAGTTATCAAAAATTAAATGGATAACAATGTTTTATCCTACAGACCCAGCTAAAGAAGCTTCTAATATTAAGTTAGTTTTAAAAACATTAGAGAAAGATAAAAGTAAAAAGATAATTATCACAGATTATCAATTCATTTCAGTTTTTTTAAAGCAATATGATTTTTCCCCGACAAGGTTCTGGTATGATTTTCACGGGTATCCAACGGAAAAAAATATGTATTTTGATTATTGGAAAGAGTTTGTATTAAAACAAATAAGAAAAAATAATATAAAGAATATTTATGTTTTAAAACCTTTGCATGGCGAAACTAAACCATTAGAAAATATTTTAAAAAATTGTTACCAGAAACAACAATTTTCAGAAACTTTTTATAAATTAATTTTAAAAAATTGTTAACTATTTCATGGCGGGAGTGACGGGACTCGAACCCGCGGCCTCCTGCGTGACAGGCAGGCGCTCTAACCAAACTGAGCTACACCCCCAAATGGTGGGTGGTAAAGGACTCGAACCTATGACCCTCTCGGTGTAAACGAGATGCTCTACCAACTGAGCTAACCACCCTGAAATTTGTTCGACATATACAATATAATTCCCGTAAAGTAAAAATGTATTTATTGAGCTACAAATAAGCTGTATTATTGACGGAAATGATTCTTGAATGTAAATCTTGCCAAAAAAAATTTATAGTGCCTGATAATGCTATCACTAAGGTTGGTCGATTAGTTCAGTGCAGTTCGTGTGGAAATAAATGGACGCAATTTCCAGTAGTTGAAAAGACAATAAAAAGACCAAAAAATTTCCAAGTTAAAAAAGAGACAATTAAAAAACCCGTAAAAATTCAAACTAAAATAAAAGAACAAAAAATTTTTAGCACAACAGAAAAGAAAAAAAAAATAGTAAAGAAAAAAACTGGGCCATCAATTTATTCTAAAGAATACCTAGAAAAAAAACATGGGATCAATATTGATGGAAATAATACCCCTAAAGAAAAAAATTACTCATACAATAAAGTATCAAAATCTTATTTTGGCTTTTATAGTTATTTAATTATACTGTTATTCTTAGTCTCATCTGTCATAGGAATTTTGAATCTCACTAAGGAAATTATTATATTTTACTTACCTTTTGCAGGGATCTATATAGAGTATTTGTTTGAAAATTTAAATTATTTTGGGATACTTTTAAGGGACGCGTTTAATATATATTAATTTTCTAACTCTTTAATATTAATAAAATTTTTTGATAAATTTGAATTGTTCTTTTTAATATCATTGAAAAAATTCCAAGCCAAAACAACCATTGTATTATTATTATTTTTAACATTTTCTTTGCTTTTGATTGGTATTTTTACACCAGGAATGAATTTGTTATGTTTTAGAAAATTATCCTCAACTATAAAATCAATTTGATCTGAAATACCATAAAAATTTAATGCAGTTGTAGCTTTTGCTGGAGCACCGTATCCTATTATTTTTTTATGACTCTTTTTAAGTTTATTAAAATTTTTAAGAATATTTTCTCTAATTTTATAAACTTTTTCTCCAAATTTTTTATAGGTTTCAAACTTTTTTATTCCAAATTTATTTTCCTCTGCAATCAATTTGGTAACATTATTTTCGATTTTTTTGTTTTTATCCTTCGAAACGTATATTCTAATAGAACCACCGTGCGTATCAATTCTCTCCGATCGGTATATCTTTCCGTTTAATCTATTAAAGAAATTAATCAAAGAAGTTAAAGACCAATAATTGTAATGTTCATGATATATATTATCAAAGGTAAGATCTTTTAAGGTATTAAGCAGATATTGAACCTCAATAACTATTGTCCCTTTTTTATCCAATAATTTAAACATGCATTCTGCCATTTCTCGGAGATTATCTGAGTGTGCAAATACATTTGAAGCTAGTATTAAATTGGCCCCTTTTTTAATTTTTTTTAGATTTTTTTTGTTTAAAAAACCATTAAAAGTTTTAATTTTATTTTTATTAGCGATCTTGGCTAAATTTTTGGCCGGTTCGACTCCCAATATATTTTTAAAATTTAAATCCTTAAAAGGTTTAAGCGCTACCCCGTCATTACTTCCAATATCAATTATGTAAGATTTTTTAGGTTTTAAGTTAAAAATTTTTACATAATTTTTTGCAGCTTTTACAAAATGATCTCTAAAAACTTTTGAAGTAGAAGATGTGTACAAATAATTTGAGAACATTTTTTTAGGATCTACCGCAACCGATAATTGGCAATTATGACACTTGTCACAATAATTCATTTCTAAAGGATAAAGCTCACTCTTGTCATTTTTATTTTTAATTAAATTGTTTGCAAGTGGCTGATAACCTAAAGATACCACTCTTTTTAAATCATTATTTCCGCATGACCTGCACTCAAATTTGTAATAATTCATCAACAATTTTTTTTCATCTTCGTCAACAAACATATGTTTTATAGTATGGGTTATTCCATAATTATCATGCTCTCTTTCTCCTCTTACTAAATTTAAAAAAGTTGTATCTTTTGTGAATACCATAGTATGAGCAACATTTGGTTTAATAATAGATAATTCTCCCTCGTTAACTACTTGTGTAACCTTGGGAGAGCCTGGATTTATTATATCCTGAAATACCTCAATGATTTGTCCTTTTGTAAATAAACATTTTTGCTCCTGTTGCGGATGATAGTGATTAGCTCTTATGGTTCCTTTTTTTGAGCTAATTAAACCTATTAAATTTATAGGCTCAGTCAGTTCATGATTGCTTATTTTTCCTCTTTTATCAACAAATTCGTTTTGACCTTTTTTTACATATTCTAAATCTTGGATCAAGTTAGCTTTTGACCATTTTAAAATCATTTCTTTTATGCTTTCATCTAAATTATATAAAAATTTAAATCCATTTTTTTTTATTTTTTTATTAGATAAAGAAAAACCTAAATTTGGTATTTCATCATTCGTTTCTCTTAGAACAACATTAGGATTATATTTTTTACAGATTTCAGCAACTTCTTTTACGGTCACAGTATCTTTTGTTAAATTAAACAATTCTTTTTTAATATCTTTTCTCTCTTCAATAAATTTAAAACATCTTGCTACATCGATTAAAGGTACTAAACTCTTAATTTGTTTTCCTCCTGAAAATAACTTTAAAACTCCGTTTTGAGAAGTTATCTTTGAGAATAAATTTGGCATAATATCAATTCTCATAGTATCAGTTGAATACCCGTAAACTGAGCCAAGTCTTAATATGACGTAATTCTTCCCTGACTTTTTTAATTGTTTCTCATTATAATCTTTTGATTTTGCATAAGATAAAATTGGAGAAGTTTCTTCATCTTCCAAAATGTCTTTTTTGACATTAGTTATTCCCTCATACACTACATGGGTTGATGGCAAAATTATTTTACAATTATCAGATATAACATCTAAAATGTTTTGTGTTCCCTGCTCTGCAACTTCTTTAATTTCTTTATCTTCTTGATCATTGCTCTCACTTTTTATTCTTGGAACTTTTGTGACTCCTGCCAAATGATGAACAATATCTGCATCTTTACAATAACGACTGATAAGCTCTTTATTAAGAATATCGCCTTGAACGAAGTTAATATTCCAACTTCTTAACTGGTTCACTCTTTCAGAAATAAATCTTTTATCAATAACTATGATTTCATCATTCCAACTATAACCAGAGTATATTTTACACAATTCTGTGCCAATATATCCTAAGCCGCCTGTAATAATAATTTTCTTTCCCATGAAAATTAAATCTACTCTAAATATTATTTAGAAACAATAAGCTTAATATAAATGCTTAATTAATTGGTGCTTTTGACTCTTCTTTGGTTTTATTTTTTGGTAATTGTTCTACTTCTACCCATTCAACTCTTTTAAGGTTTTTGGTAAGTGCGATTTTCAAAACCTCATCAACATTTTTTACAGCTATAATTTCCATATTTTTTTTAATAGAGTCCGGTACTTCAGCTAAATCTTTTTTATTTTCAATCGGAATCAACACTTTTTTAATACCCGCTCTATGAGCTGCTAAAAGCTTTTCTTTTAAACCTCCAATTGGTAATACCAGACCTCTTAAAGTTACTTCACCTGTCATAGCAACTTTTTTATCAACTGGTATTTCAGTAATTGCTGATACAATAGATGTAACCATCGCAATACCAGCAGACGGTCCGTCTTTTGGAGTTGCTCCCTCAGGGACGTGTATATGAAAATCTTTTTTATCGAAAATTGGGGGTATTATTCCAAATTCCAGACTTTTTGATCTTATGTAGGATTTAGCTGCTTTTACAGACTCTTGCATTACTTCTCCAAGTTTTCCTGTAATCTGCATTTTACCTTTACCTGGCATTACAGCTGATTCAATTTTTAATATTTCACCGCCTACTTCAGTCCACGCTAGTCCGGTAACAACACCAACTCTGTTCTCTTCTTCAATTTCTCCATATTTAAATTTTTGAACCCCTAAAAAATTACTCAGTTCTTTTTCATTTAGTGAAGTATTAACTTTTTCTTTTGCATCTATTTTCTTAACTAATTTTCTGGCGATCTTAGCGATTTCTCTTTCTAAATTTCTTACTCCGGACTCTCTTGTGTAATTTCTAATTATTTTTCTATTTATTTCCTCACTTAATTTCCATTCATCTTTTTTAAGACCATTATTTTTACTTTGTTTAGGTATTAAGTATTTTTGTGAAATATTTACTTTTTCATCCTCTGTATATCCAGATATTCTTATAACTTCCATTCTATCTAAAAGAGGCGGTAAAATGTTTAGCGTATTCGCTGTTGTTACAAACATTACGTCTGATAAATCATAATCAACTTCCAAGTAATGATCATTAAATTCTTTATTTTGCTCTGGGTCCAAAGCCTCTAATAATGCTGATGAAGGATCACCTCTATAATCGTTTCCAACTTTATCAATTTCGTCTAACAAAAATAACGGATTTCTAGTTCCAGCTTTTTTCATCATCTGAATAATTTTTCCAGGTAAAGAACCAATATAAGTTCGTCTATGTCCTCTAATTTCAGCTTCGTCTCTAATACCGCCTAGTGAAATTCTTATAAACTTTCTGTTAGTTGCCTTTGCAATAGATTTGCCTAAAGAAGTTTTTCCCACACCAGGGGGACCTACTAGACACAGGATGGGTCCTTTCATTTTTTGAATTCTTTTTTGAACAGCTAAGAATTCGATAATTCTCTCCTTTACCTTCTCCAGACCATAATGATCTTCATCAAGTATTTTTTGTGCTGAATTTAAATCTGTATTTATTTTTGTTTTTTCAGACCATGGAAGTTCTGTCATCCAATCTAAATAATTTCTAACTACTGTAGCTTCAGCTGACATTGGGCTCATGGATTTAAGTTTTTTTAATTCTGAGAAACATTTATCTTGAGCTATTTTAGGCATTTTAGCTTTTGTTATAGCTTTTGAAATATTAGCTATTTCATCTTTACCTTCATCGATTTCACCCAGTTCCTTTTGAATGGCTTTTAATTGTTCGTTTAAATAATACTCTCTTTGCGTCTTCTCCATTTGATTTTTAACTCTTCCACGAATTTTTTTTTCAACAGATATAACGCTAGTCTCTTTATTGACTATCTCATATATTTTTTCTAGCCTTTTTCTTAAATCCCTGATTTCAAGAATTTCTTGTTTTTGAAAGATTTTTATATTCAAATTAGCTGCAATGTTATCTGCTATTATTTTTGCATCTTTAGAGTTTTTAATGATGTTAAGATTTTCATTAAAATCTTTTTTATTTAACACAATTAATTTCTCAAATCTTTTTACCAATCCTTGGGCATAAACATCTAAATCTTTTGAAGTGTTTATGTCATCAGCGATTTCAACATCACATTTTAGAAAATTTATATCACTTTTAATATTTGTAATTTTTACTCTTTTCTGACCTTCAACTAATACCTTAACAGTTCCATCTGGCAGCTTAAGAAGTTGAAGAACTTTACTTAGACATCCAAAAGAGAATAGGTCTTTTTCTGCAGGGTCATCTGTTTCTGAATTTTTCTGAGCAACAAGAATTATGGATTTGTCGGTCTTCATGGCCTCTTGTAAGGCTTTGATAGATTTCTCTCGTCCAACAAACAATGGTACAACAATTGACGGGAATATAACTATGTCTCTAAGCGGTAATAATGGTTTTGTATATGTAACATCCATATATCCTTATATGATAATTTTTATCCATATTTCAAGGAACAAATTGGCTTAAGCAACCGATGTTGATTGTTTTTTACCGTAAGTGATTATTGGGTCACTATCACCTTTAGCCGAAGATTTATCGATTGTTACTTTTAGAACATCTTCTTTATCTGGTAATTCGAACATAGTTTTTAATAAGATATTCTCTAATATAGACCTTAACCCTCTAGCCCCAGTTTTCTTTTTAATTGCCTTTTTGGCTATCTCCAGTACTGCATCTTCTTGAAATTCAAGTTCTACGTTCTCAAACTCAAATAATCTTTTATATTGTTTAATTAATGAATTCTTTGGCTCTTTAAGAATTTTAATTAATGATGTCTCATTAAGCTCATCGAGAGTTGCTATGATTGGCATTCTTCCAATAAATTCTGGTATTAATCCATATTTAATTAAATCCTCTGGCTCTAAGGATTTCATTAATTCTGAGAGTGGTAATTCTTTATAACTTTTAACTTTTGCCCCAAACCCAATTGAACTTCCTTTGCCCCTACTATCAATAATTTTATCTAAGCCGGCAAAAGCTCCTCCACAAATAAATAATATATTTGTTGTATCTACTTGTAAAAATTCTTGTTGTGGATGTTTTCTTCCACCTTGAGGGGGAACACTTGCAATAGTTCCTTCCATTATTTTAAGCAGCGCTTGCTGCACGCCTTCCCCTGAGACATCTCTCGTTATAGATGGATTTTCAGATTTTCTACTTATCTTGTCTACCTCATCAATATAAACTATGCCTCTTTGAGCTTTTTCAACATTATAATCTGCCGCTTGTAAAAGTTTCAAAATTATATTTTCTACGTCTTCACCCACATATCCCGCTTCAGTTAAAGTTGTAGCATCGGCCATTGTAAAAGGTACATCTAATATTTTCGCTAATGTTTGTGCTAATAAAGTTTTTCCACACCCGGTTGGGCCAACTAATAAAATATTTGATTTTGATAGCTCTACATCTTTATTTGTTTTTACTTCATGATTAAGTCTCTTGTAATGATTATGTACAGCCACAGATAAAACTTCTTTTGCTTTCTTTTGACCAATTACGTATTCATCTAGTACATTGCAAATTTCTTTAGGAGTAGGAACTCCGTCCTGGTGTTTTATAAGTGAGCTTTTGTTTTCTTCTTTAATAATATCCATACAAAGCTCAACACACTCATCACAAATAAAAACTGTGGGACCAGCGATAAGTTTTCTAACTTCGTGTTGGCTTTTTCCACAAAAAGAACAGTACAGTATATTTTTGTTGTTTTTTTCACTCATAACGAATCAATAAATTGATAATAAAGTTGAAATAAAGCCTTATCAAGTCCAAGTTGAAATTTAAGCTAGATATTGTGTGTTATTTTCTTTTTTCCACAACAGAGTCGATCAATCCGAATTTTTTAGCTTCATCTGGAGTCATAAAATTATCTCTCTCCAAAGCTTTTGAAATTTCTTCAACTGATTTTCCCGTGTGTTTCGAATAGATTGTATTAAGCCTAGTTTTTAATAATTGAATCTCTTTAGCATGAATTTGAATATCTGTAGCTTGGCCTTGAAAACCTGCTGAAGGTTGGTGAACCATAATTCTAGAATTCGGTAGCGAATATCTTTTACCTTTTTCACCTGCGGATAATAAAAATGATCCCATGGAAGAAGCTTGACCTATGCATAGAGTTGAAACTGGAGAATTAATATATTGCATAGTGTCATAAATGCCTAAGCCAGAGGTAACAAGTCCTCCTGGACTGTTAATATAAAAACTTATTTCTTTATTTGGATTTTCAGACTCTAAAAATAATAATTGTGCTGTTACTAACGAGGCAACATTATCATTTACGGGTCCTACGAGAAAAACTATTCTCTCTTTTAAAAGACGAGAATAAATGTCGTAAGCTCTCTCACCCTTGCTCGATTGCTCAACAACCATGGGAATCAAAGTATTCATTTTTTCTTCAAAATCACGACTCATAACTTTGTTTTATACAACTATTGGTTACTTTTTGCTAATTTTTTTTGATTTAGCCGGTTTAGACTCGTTCTTTTTTATTGCGGGAGTTGCTTTTGCTTTATTATTTTCGTTAAAGCTTTTTATCAATTTTTCTGCTTCTTTTATCGTCAACTCCTTTTTTACTAAATTTATTTTTGATTTAAAAAATTTGATAATTTTTTCTTCATAAATTGAGCTTTGTAAATGTTGAGTTGCTGATGGATTTTTTTGATAATACTCGAAGACAAATTTTTCTTGTCCTGGCATACTTTTAACTTGTTTTTGAATTTCAGTTTTTATCTCATCTTCAGTAACTTTTATTTTATTTGTTTCACCATACTCATTTAAAATTAGTCCTAACTTAATTCTTTTTTTTACAGATTGAACACTATTTTCATCTTTATTGGAATTAGGGTTATTAGGAATTGATTTAAGTTCATTATCAACCAAATTTTGTGGCACTTCAACTGTATGATTTTTTTCTAATTGATCCAATATTTCTTTTTTTGTAATTGCATTCAAGGCCATATTATATTGATCGGAGATTTGATTTTTTATTTTTTCGCTTAAATCCGCTAAATTTTTGGCTCCTAATTTTTTGGCAAAGTCATCATCAGGCTTATTTTTTTTTGGGCTTTTAACATTTAAAATTTCACATTCAAAAATTGCTTTTTTATTAGCAAGTTCTTTTTTTGGATGATTTTGAGGTAAAGTTGAAGTTACTGTTTTTTTCTCATTTTTTTTCACACCTATCAATTGTTTATCAAATCCTTGTAAAAATAAATCTTTACCAAGTTCAATTGCAACACCTTCTCCTTTCCCGCCCTCAAATTCTTTATTATCTGCAGTAGCTTGATAATTAAAAATAACTTGGTCGCCTAATTCCGACTTAATATCAATTTTTTTATCTTCAAATGTTTTGTACTCTTTAGACAAATTTTCTAATCTCTCATCTAAAACGTCTTTGCCAACTTTGACTGAATAATCCAAAGCTTTATAATTTTCAATGTTTTTAAGTTTTATCTCTGGCAATAGATCTAGTTGTAATTCAAAATTTAAATCTTTTCCTTCGCCAAATGTTTTAAGGTCAATTTTCGGTTGTCCTGCTACTTTTAATTTTTTATCTTGAATTGCTTTCGTTGTACTTTCTTTTAAAACTTTATCAATTACTTCACCATAGATAGCTTTTCCAAATTGATTTTTTATAACCAATGGGGGTACCTTACCTTTTCGAAAACCCTTAAGATCTATTTGTGTTTGTAATTCTAATAATCTGTTTTCTAACTTCTTTTTGATCTCAGCTTTATCTACAATAATTGATAAAGTTGTTTTTAAGCCTTTTTTTGATTGTACTTGTACTTTCATAAATATTTGGTGGGCAAGAAGAGACTCGAACTCTTAAGCCTTGCGGCACTAGTTCCTAAGACTAGCGCGTATACCAATTCCGCCACTTGCCCTTGTTAATTTAATTAGTTTTATATATCAATTTTTTTTTTTACAAAACTATTTAGTTTAAAATAAGTCAATAAATAAATAATAATCAGGAAAAAAAACCAATACTTACACATCGTGCCGTTTTCTCTCACCAAAATACTTGGTAAAACTAAAAGGCAATATATAAAATTGATATATAGGGTATTCAAATAGTTGCAGTCTCTATATGAATTTTTAAAATTTAAAATCTTATAGGATAACATATGAAGATGTTCGCTATCAGGTTTAATAGGTGATTTTTTTTTAACCAATTTTCTTATAAATGAAAAAAATACCTCAAAAAATAAATAAAATAATAAAATAGTGAAAAAGAATGAAGAAACATTCGGATTTAAATTATTCGTTTCAATTACATTAAGCGCAGTAAAAGCGCCAAAAAGATAAGCGCCGCCATCTCCCATAAAAATTTTTGCCGAGGGAAAATTAAATAATAAAAAAATTAAAAGAATTATTATTTGAGCTGTGATTAATATTGATAAAGGTAGAAGTTCATTTTCAATATTTATAAACAATAATACTGAATTTATAATTATTAATTGAAATGCTAATAATCCGTTAAAACCATCAACTAAATTAGATCCATTAATAATAAATAAGAAACATAAAATTATAAAAAGGAGGTAGAATATTTTTATACTTAAAATTTGGTTTAGAATAATAAAATCAATTCCATATATTTGAATTGAAAAAATTTTTACAGAAAATAACAGAATGGCAGTCATCAAAGCTAATCTTGCTTTGGGACTTAATCTAAATTTAATATCATCTAAAAAGCCAATTAAAAACAATCCTGTTCCAAGTACTAAATAATCAATATAAATTGTGGTGAACAAAAGATTGTTCAGTAGGGCAAATATATAAAAAGATATTAAGCATGCTAAACCGCCGCTTCTAGGTATATCGCTTTTATGAAAAGCTTGAGGTTTATCAAAATCATTATCCAATAATAAACCTCCAATTATTTTGTGAGAAAATTTTTGAATAATAAAAAAAGAGAAAAAGCTGAGAAATGAGAATATAGATAAGAGACTAAATTCAAGGGACTCACTTTGCATTGTTATTAATTTAATCCTTTATTGTTTTTTTTTACAATATAAATTCCAAATATTATTATACTCAATGAAATCAAAACACGCCAAGTAATAACTTCGTTCATAAGAAAATACCCAAAGAATACTCCAAAAATTGGAATTAAATATGCTACTTGCGTTTGAAAAACTAATCCATTTACAGCTAAAATTCTAAATCTTATTAACCAAGCTAATCCTGTTGCAACGATACCTAAGTAAAGTAAAGATAAAGTAGACTCTAGAGTTGGTTCAGCTAACCAGGGTTTTTCTAAAATTATCGCCATCGGAAAAAGAAAAATTAGAGACCATATGGTTGTAGATGTAGTGACGTTTTCGTTTCCTTTATTTTTTATTCGTATAGTTAATATGCCGCCAATAGAATAAAATGTCGAACCTAAAATCGTAATTAAAGCGAAAATATAATTACTTTCATTAATAATAATTTTATCTAAAAATAAAAATAAAATTCCTGAAAAACCTATTAGAACTCCGATAACTTTAAATATATTAATTTTTTCATTTTTTGTAAAAAAATGAGCTAATATTGTTCCACTTAATGGCGTTGTACTCATTAACATTGCAGCTAAATAACTATTAATTTTACTTGTGCCTATAGCTATTAAAATAAATGGGATGGCTATATTACAAAGCCCTATTAGAGCATAGTTTTTCCATTCTTTTGAAAAAGCTTCTATTTTAATTTTTTTAAATTTACAAAGCAAAATTAGCGGTGCGCTGGCAAAAATTACTCTAACTAGCGCTAAAGTAATTGGTTCATAAGAATAAGTCGCGATTTTTATGTTAAAAAATGAAGAACCCCAAATTATACCCAACAAAACAAGTAAAAATATATCAAATGAATTAGCTTCTCTCATAAAATCTGCACTTAATAAGTGTATTGATGCTTTAAACGCATAGCTGATATCATCTTATTAGAGGTTATTCCATAACTATATTCTGGTAAATAATCCCGTAAATTTATGAGCGCTAGTAAAATTATAAAATTAATAAAAGAAAAAGAAGTTGAATACGTAGATCTAAGATTTACTGATCCAAGAGGAAAACTTCAACATCTTACAATGGATTGTTCTGTTGTAGATGAAGACATGCTAGACAAAGGTGTTTTTTTTGATGGATCCTCAATTGCTGGATGGAAAGCGATAAATGAGTCTGATATGATTTTAAAACCTGATCTATCAAGACCAATAATTGATCCTTTTAATTCTCATACAACTCTAAATATATTTTGTGACATCATGGACGCAGTTAAAAAAGATTCTTACGGAAGAGATCCAAGAGGAACTGCGAAAAAAGCTGAAAGTTATTTAAAAAAAACTGGTATAGGAGATAAAGCTTTCTTTGGTCCTGAGCCCGAATTTTTTGTTTTTGATGATGTTAGATTTAAAAATGATATGAACGAAACAAGTTTTTCAATTGATAGCTCTGAAGGACCATATAACACTGGTAAGAAATATGAAAATGGTAACCTTGGACATAGACCTGGTATTAAAGGCGGATATTTTCCAGTGCCTCCAGTTGATAGCGCGCAAGATATGAGAAGTGAGTATTTAAAAGCTTTAAAAGACATGGGTGTTAAAGTTGAAAAACATCACCACGAGGTTGCTCCGTCACAACATGAACTAGGAATGTATTTTGGTACTTTAACCGATATGGCAGATAACGTTCAATTATATAAATACGCGGTACAAATGGTTACAAATTCATTTGGGAAATCTGCTACGTTTATGCCAAAGCCTGTAAAGGGTGATAATGGTTCAGGAATGCATTGCCACCAATCAATATGGAAAGGTAACTCACCTTTATTTATGGGTAAAGAGTATGCAGGATTGTCACAAACCGCATTGTATTATATCGGTGGAATTTTAAAGCACGCAAAAGCAATTAACGCGTTCTCAAACGCAACTACAAATAGCTACAAAAGATTAATTCCTGGTTTTGAGGCTCCGGTCATTTTAGCTTACTCGGCTAGAAATAGATCTGCATCTTGTAGAATTCCAATTACAATGAACCCAAAGGCTGCAAGAATGGAAATAAGATTTCCAGATGCTGCGGGAAATCCTTATTTGACATTTGCCTCAATGTTAATGGCTGGAATTGATGGTATCAAAAATAAAATTAACCCAGGTAAAGCTTTTGATAAAGACCTTTATACTTTAGGCGAAGATGAAGTAAAAAAACTTCCAACAGTGTGCGGTTCTTTGAGAGAAGCAATGGAAAGTTTAGATAAAGATAGAAAGTTTTTAACTGAAGGTGGAGTTTTTACTGATGATCAAATAGACGCTTATATAGACTTAAAATTTCAAGAAATTTACAAATTCGAACATACTCCACACCCAATTGAATTTGAAATGTATTACAGTCAATAATATTTAAACTTTAAAAGATTCTCCACATCCACATCGCTCTGTTTCATTAGGATTTTTGAATACGAATTGCGATGAAAATTTTTCTTTTTTATAATCCATTTCTGTTCCAAGAAGATAAATAATTGCAGCAGGATCTATAAAAACTTTTACTCCTTTGTCTTCAATAACTTCATCATTTGCTTTTTTATCTTTTGCGTATTCCATTGAATAACTCATACCAGCACATCCGCCAGTTTTAACACCAACTCTTACCCCAATAGTTTTGCCATCAGCATTTGACATAATTTCTTTAATTCTTGCTGCTGCACTATCAGATAATTTAATAATTTGTCCACTCATAAGTTTAATTCTAATTTTGCCTCCTCACTCATCATATCTTTTGTCCAAGGAGGATTCCAGACAAGTTTCAGCTCTACTTTTTTAACTTCTTCAATTGAATTAATATTCTCCTTTACCATTTTAGGCAAACTTTCTGCTACAGGGCAATTTGGGCTTGTTAAAGTCATCTCAATATGTGCTTCATTATCATTTTTTATTTCAATATTATAGATTAATCCTAAGTCATAAATATTAACTGGAATTTCAGGATCATAAATTTTTTTTACCTCAGTAATTATTTTATCTTTTAATTTCATATTATTTTTCCAAAACGGAAGATAGCGTATGCCAGGCCATTGTTGCGCACTTAACTCTCATAGGAAAATCTTTTACCCCTGATAGAGACATTAAAGTAGTTTTTTGATCATCATTTAAACTATTAAGTGTTATTGATTTGCTTTCTTTTATTAAGTTCAAGAAGTTATCAATAATAATTTTAGCTACATTAAAATCTTTTCCTTTTAAAATATCAGTTAAAATAGAGGCTGATGCAAGAGATATTGCACAACCCTCTCCCTCGAAACTGAGATTTAAAATTTTTTTGTCTTTATTAAGTTGAGCGTAAATATGAACTTTATCACCACATAGAGGGTTATGACCTTTTGCATCGCTGGTAAAATCTTTACATTTTCCGAAGTTCCTCGGATTTTTACCGTGATCCAAAATTATTTCTTGATATAACTCTTTTAATTCCATTAAATTTTGAACACCTTCTTACATTTTTCTATTGCGTTAAGTAAAATAT
Source organism: uncultured Pelagibacteraceae bacterium (assembly GCA_902587145.1). GTDB lineage: Bacteria > Pseudomonadota > Alphaproteobacteria > Pelagibacterales > Pelagibacteraceae > Pelagilacustribacter. The sequence continues at coordinate 229,061 of CACIKD010000001.1, forward strand.
CAATATCTTCTTTAGTATTATATAAACCTATAGATGCCCGAGCGGTAGCTGGCATACCAATTTTTTCGTGTAAAATTTGGCAACAATGATGCCCAGCTCGTATCGCAACTCCGTCATCATCTAGAATAGTTGCTATATCATGTGGGTGAACTCCTTTTAAAGTAAATGATATAACTGAAGCTTTATCTTTAGGATCACCAATTAAATTTATTGAATTGTTTTTTCTTATTTTTTCCATACCATATTTAAGAATTTCGTTTTCATTTTCAGATATTTTGTCTAAACCGATTTTTTCAATTAGTTTTATTGACTCACTAAAAGCTACCACTTCAGCGGTTTGCATTGTGCCGGCTTCAAATTTAGTAGGACTTTCAGCAAACGTTATATTCTCTTTTTTTACTTCGTTAATCATTCCCCCTCCACCTTGATAAGGAGGCATTTCATCAAGCCATTTTTTCTTTCCATAAAGTATTCCAAGTCCATTAGGTCCATATAATTTATGGCAAGAGATTACATAGAAGTCACATCCTAATTTTTGCATATCTAATTTTAAGTGTGGAGCCCCTTGTGTTCCATCAACAAGGACAGGAATTTTTTTTGATGAAGCTAAATCAATTATTTCTTTTAAGGGACTTATACCTCCTGTAACATTAGATATGTGTGTTATAGCTATTATTTTGGTTTTATTTGTGATTAATTTTTTTATTTCGTCAACTTGTATCTCAAGATTTTCATTAATTTTTGCAAATTTAATTACTGCTTTTTTTTTGTTTCTAAGGTAATGCCAAGGAACATAATTTGAGTGATGCTCTAACTCTGTTAGAATAATTTCATCTCCTTCTTGAATAAATTTTTCTCCAAAAGAATTTGCTACTAAATTTATTCCTTCAGTAGCACCTTTTGTAAATATAATCTCCTCTCTGTGCTTTGCGTTAATAAATTTCTTTACAAGATCTCTTGTTTCTTCAAATCTGTTAGTTGCAGTAACAGCTAATGAATGTACACTTCTACCAACATTTGAAAATTCATTCTCATAAAAATAAGACATTCTATCAATAACAGATTTAGGTTTTTGAGAAGAATTCGCGCTATCTAAATAAACTAGTGGTTTATTGTTAATTTTTTTTTTAAATATAGGAAAATTTTTTTTAATTTGATCTATTTTCATATTTTATATGTGTATTAAAATGATTTAACAAAATATCCATTATCTCTTTGTTTTTTATTTTTTCTAAGACAGTCTCTAAAAATCCTTTTATAATCATTTTAACTGCTTCTTTACTATCTATTCCTCTAGATTTTAAATAAAACAAAGCATCTTTATCAATATTTCCTGAGGTTGAGCCATGCGAACATTTTACATCATCTGCATAAATTTCAAGTTCGGGTTTCGTGCTAAATTCAGAATCTTTATCAAGTAGAAGCCCTTTGCTTAATTGGTAAGCATTTGTTTTTTGAGCTATTTCCTCCACAAAGATTTTGCCTTGGAACACTCCTTTGCTACCTGAGGTAATAACATTTTTTACATCTTGATGACTTTGACAATTCGGTTTTAAATGTTGAACAGTTGTTTTAACTTCTTGATGTTTATTTGTGCCTAAAAATAATCCAGAGTATACCTCGCTAGAAGAATTTGTCCCATTAAGTTTAATATTGCTCTCAAATTTTCCAAATTTTATTCCAGATGAAAATAAGTATTTTTTAAAATTTGAATTTTTTGATAATTGCACTTTAGAATATTCATAAAAAAAATTTTTACTTTCATTTTTGTTAATAAAATAATAGTTAAGGAATGCATTTTCATCTATGTTGATATATTTAAAGGTATTTTTAAAAAAATTTCCTTTAGACTCGTCTACCAGATATTCTAGTATTGTAGCATTTGAATTTTTTAACAAGTTTATAGAATCAGAATTGTTTATTATTTTATTTTTTAAAGTGCCTGTAAAGTAATTATAAATTACTATTGGGTGTTTAAATTTGTAATCTGAACTTATATTTAAGTTAAATCCACCCTCATGCAATGCAGTATTTAAATTTTGCATTGGATTATCTTTCAAATTATTTGCGAAGTTTAAATGATGATTAAAGTCGAGATTTGTAATTGAAATACAATTTTTATCTTTTAAATTTTCTGATTTAAAATCAAATGATTGAAGTTTTCCATTTATAAGTTTTATTGAGTTATGAATAAAACTAAATTCATGAAAGTCAGGTTTTTTATCATTTAAATTATCATTGTTTAATTCATCAAAATTATCCTTTAAAAATTTTTCTAAATCAGTAAATTTCCAGTCTTCTTCTCTTTTATTAGGAAAACCTTTTTTTTTAAAATTTGTTAAATTTTCCTCTCTCAACTTAAGACTTTTGTCTGACTTATCCCTTATTTTAAAATTTAATTCCATGATCAAATAAGATTTGTGTACCCAGTCTTTTCCAACTCTTCTCCTAATTCTTTTGAGCCAGTTTTTATAATTTTTCCTGCTGACAACACATGTATAAAATCTGGTTTAATAAAATTTAAAAGTCTTTGATAATGAGTGATTACTAGAAAAGAATTATTCTTATTTTTGTAGGAATTAACACCCTCAGCAACAATTTTTAGTGCATCGATATCAAGTCCTGAGTCTGTCTCATCTAAAATTGCTAACTTAGGTTCTAGTATTTTTAATTGAAGTATTTCATTTTTTTTCTTTTCGCCACCTGAAAATCCAACATTTAAATGTCTGGATAGAAACTTTTCATCAATACTTAGCTCTTTAGCTTTTTCTTTTACAATTTTAATAAAATTAATTGCATCTAAATCTTTCTGCCCTTTTGCTTTTCTTATTGAGTTTAATGAGGTTCTTAAAAAATTATTAGTATTTACCCCTGGTATTTCCGTGGGGTACTGGAAAGCTAAAAACATTCCTTTTTGAGCTCTTTCTTCTATTGAGATTTGTGTTAAATCCTCCCCTTCATACTTTAACTCGCCAGAAATATTATACCCTGGTTTGCCTGATAAAATGTTTGCTAAGGTACTTTTCCCAGATCCGTTGGGACCCATAATCGCGTGAACTTCCCCTTTATTTATTTTGAGATTTAAGCCATTGATAATTTGTTTCTTATTTATATCAGCTTTTAAGTTTTTAATTTCTAACATTATCCAACACTTCCTTCTAAACTTATTGAAACCAATTTTTGTGCTTCTACGGCAAATTCCATAGGTAATTGTTGCAAAACTTCTTTGCAGAAACCATTAACTATTAAACTTACTGCTTCTTCTTGATTTAAACCTCGTTGATTACAGTAAAAAAGTTGGTCCTCATTAATTTTTGAGGTTGTAGCTTCATGTTCAATTGTAGATGATGAATTTTTGTTTCTAATATAAGGTACTGTATGAGCTCCACATTTATTCCCCATCAAGAGAGAGTCGCACTGAGTATAATTTCTAGAATTTTCCGCTTTTTTGCTTATGTCTACAAGTCCTCTGTAAGTATTATCTGCTTTTCCTGCAGATATTCCTTTAGAAATAATTTTGCTTTTAGTATTTTTTCCTAAGTGGATCATTTTCGTTCCAGTATCAGCTTTTTGATGATTATTAGTAATCGCAATTGAATAAAACTCTCCCACAGAGTTGTCCCCTTGTAAAATACAGCTAGGATATTTCCATGTTATAGCTGAACCTGTTTCAACTTGTGTCCATGAAATTTTAGAATTTTTTCCTCTACAAGCACCTCGTTTAGTCACAAAATTGTATATTCCTCCTTTACCTTCCTCATCACCTGGGTACCAATTTTGCACAGTTGAATATTTAATTTCAGCATCATCTAAAGCCACAAGTTCTACATTAGCAGCATGAAGTTGATTTTCGTCTCTCATCGGTGCTGTGCAACCCTCAAGGTAACTAACATAACTTCCTTTATCAGCAATAATAAGTGTTCTTTCAAACTGGCCAGTTTGAGAAGCATTAATTCTAAAATAAGTAGAAAGTTCCATTGGACATCTCACATTAGGAGGTATGTAAACAAAAGATCCATCGGTAAATACGGCAGAATTTAAAGTTGCAAAGTAATGGTCAGTTAACGGAATTACAGATCCTAAATATTTTTTAACTAAATCTGGATGTTTTTGTATAGCCTCAGAAATAGAGCAAAAAATTATCCCTTTTTTAGTTAATTCACCTTTGAAAGTAGTCGCCACAGAAACGGAGTCAAAAACCGCATCTACAGCTACCCCACTCAATCTTTTTTGCTCATCTAAAGGAATTCCAAGTTTTTTATAAGTTTCGATAAGTTTTGGGTCAACTTCATCTAAACTTTTAGGTTTATTCTTCGTGCTTTTAGGTGCAGAATAATAATAAAGATCTTGATAATCTATTTTTGGATACTTAGGTTTTTGCCAGTTTGGTTCTTTTAAAGATTTTAACCTTTTATATGCTTTAAGTCTCCAATCCAAAAGCCATTTTGGCTCTTTTTTTTCTTTTGAGATAAATTTTATTGTTCCCTCACTTAATCCTTTAGGTGCTTTAAAACTCTCTATGTCAGTGGTAAAACCATATTTATAATCTTTATTTGTATCAAAAACTTTACTCATTATCTTTTTACTATCTCCTCTAATTTTACATTTTCAAAAAATCCATTAATGTGTGAGTCTAATTTGTCCCATAAATTATGCGTAATACATTTAACCGATTTGTTATTGCATCCTTTTTTTGACTCTTTTTTGCAGTTAAGAGTTTTTACCTCTTCATTTACAGCATAAAAAATATTTGAAAGTTTAATTTCAGAGGCTGGTTTTTCTAAAGCATATCCGCCTTTTACACCTCTTACACTTTTAACTAATTTATTTTCTTTTAAATGAACAAATAATTTTTCTAAATAAGCTAGTGAAATATTCTGCCTTATTGAAATCTCAGATAAACTCACTGGTTTATCCTTAGAATAAGATGCTAGATCGGCCATAGCCATCACTGCATATCTGCCTTTAGTTGTAAGTTTCATAAAACGGCTTGTTTTACAGCATTTTTTATTTAATTCCTACTAAATTACTCCGAATTAAAAAAAGATATTTGACGCACAAAAACATGTTATAAGACTAATCTTTTATTGAAACTAGTTATCATTATTATTATGAAACAAAAAAGTTTAGAAGTTTTTATACCTGGTCCAGCTGGAAGATTAGAAGCCAAATATTATAAAAATCCTAAATTTGGATCACCTGTAGCAATTGTTCTCCAACCACATCCACAATACGGAGGAACAATGAATAATAGGATAGTGCAATTAATGTATAATATTTTTTTAGAAAATGGATTTTCTGTAATAAAAATTAATTTTAGAGGAGTTGGAAAGAGTGATGGTGTTTTTGATAATGGTCAAGGTGAATTATCAGATGCCGCGGCTGCTCTAGATTGGATTGAAAGAGAAAACATGGATTATAGTCAATGTTGGGTATCAGGATTTTCTTTTGGAGCCTTAATTTGTATGCAACTAATAATGAGACGTCCTGAAGTAAATAATTTCATTGCAATATCTCCTCAGCCTAATGTATATGATTTTTCTTTTTTAGCACCATGTCCTACCTCCGGTCAGGTAGTTTATAGTGATAATGACGAATTAGTTACCAAAGAGAGTATAAATGAGTTAGATAATAGAATTAAAAGTCAAAAAGGTGTTGAAGTTATTTTTTCAAAAATTAAGGGTGCGAATCACTTTTTCAAAGATAAAGAAAAAGAACTGAGAGCAGAAATTGAAAAATATATTGAAGATAAAACAGCTCTGATTTAAATTTCTATTATTTTTCCTCCACTACATGGTGAGTTACATCCTGTTGTAGAAGGAAAAGATATTGGCAATGTCAAGATAGATCTGATGGCTAAGTAAGCAAATGCTTGGGACTCTATAAAATCACCGTTTAAACCGAAGTCATCAGAGTTAAAGAAAAATAAATTTTTATTTGAATTTGCCTCAATAAGTTTTAAAAGACTCTTGTTTTTTCTTCCACCACCACATATTAAAACCTTTATTTTTTTGTTGTTATACTCTCTTAATAACAAACTTATTTTTGAAGTTATAATTTTTGCTGTAAAAGCTGTAAGTGTTGCAGCTCCATCTTCTAAGGAAAGTCCTCTAGCAAAAGATATATCAAAATCATTTGTATCAAGAGAAATATTTTTTCTCTTTTGAAAATTATTTTCATGAGTTTCTAAAGCTTGCTCAAGTATAATTTCATTAATCTTCCCCATATTTGAAATTCTACCATTAAAATCAAATTTTTCATTTGTATGATTTTGCATCCAAGCATTTATTAAGCAATTTCCTGGACCCACATCTTCGCTTTTAATTTCATGATTATTTAAGTTGTGAATCAATGTTAAATTTGAAATGCCCCCAATGTTTAACATACAAGCAGGTAATTCTATTTTTTTTGATTTTATCAAGTATTTATGAAAAATAGGAGTTAAAGGTGCTCCTTCACCCCCGTTATTAATATCGTTTTGTCTAAAATCATAAACAACTTTTTTTCTTGTTAGTTGAGATAATAAATTACCATTACCTAGCTGCAAAGAAATTTTCTCTTGAGGATTGTGATAAATGGTTTGACCATGAAAACCGATCAGATCAATATCAAATTTATTTGTAATATCTTTAACAACTTTAGCATGAAAAATTGTAATAGAGTTTTCAAGTTTTTTAATTAAAGGAGAATTTTTTTTTAAATCATTTGAAGAATTAATTTTTTTTTTTAAGTCGTGATACTCACGAAATAGGTTTTCATCATATTGGTAATATTTCTCTTTTAATATAGTAAATTTATCCAATCCATCAGATTGAATTATCGATGCGTCTACTCCATCCCCTGAGGTGCCACTCATCATTCCTAAGCATGTGTATTCTTTGCTCATAATTGTATTTATTTATACTAAATATTGTATAATAGTATTTCAATAACAAGTAGAAATATGAAAAGCACTTTTTTGAAAGAAATGCAAGAAAGAGGTTACCTCAATCAATGTACTGATTTGGATAGGTTGGACTCAATAATTTCAAAAAAATCTATCTCAGCTTACATTGGATTTGACTGCACCGCTAATAGTTTACATGTTGGCAGCTTATTGCAAATAATGATTTTAAGATTGCTTCAAAAACATGGTCATAGACCTATAGTCCTGTTAGGGGGAGGCACAACTTTAATAGGTGATCCTTCAGGAAAAGATTCTACAAGAAAGATTTTAAAAGAAAAAGATATTAAAAAAAATATTAAAGATATAAAAAAGATTTTTGAAAAATTGTTGAATTTTAAAAGTAAAAAAACGAAACCGATTTTTGTAGACAACTATACTTGGTTAGGAAAATTGAATTATATAGATTTTTTAAGAAAAATTGGTTCACAATTTACATTAAATAAAATGCTTACATTTGAAAGTGTAAAATCTAGATTAGATAGAGAACAATCTTTAAGCTATATGGAATTTAATTACATGATTCTTCAAGCATTTGATTTTTTTAAACTTTATGAGAGAGAGAGATGTATTTTACAACTTGGTGGATCTGACCAATGGGGAAATATAGTAAATGGTGTAGATTTAATAAGGCGTATTCAAAAGAAGGATGCTTTTGGATTAACTAGTCCATTAATTACTTTATCTTCGGGTGCTAAAATGGGTAAGACAGAAAAAGGAGCTGTCTGGTTAAACGAAAAATTATTTTCTTCATATGACTATTGGCAATTCTGGAGAAATTCTGATGATAAAGATGTCCGTAGATTTTTAAAATTTTTTACAGATATTGATGTCAATACGCTTACAAAATTAGGGGAGACAAAGGATATAAATGAATTAAAAATAATTCTTGCTAATGAAACTACAAAAATACTACATGGTAAAATTCATTCATCAAAAGCAGAAAAGATTGCAGCCGATGTGTTTAAATTTGGAAAAATAAATGAAAATTTACCCTCAACAAAAATTTTAAGGAAAGATATTGAGATGGGTATAAAACTTTTAGAATTACTGGTTGACAACAAAATTATGGTTTCAAAAAGTGAGGCAAGAAGAGCTATAAATAATAAAGGAGTTAAAATTAATGATTTACTTGTGGTGGATGAGAACAAAACATTAAACCTTTCAGATTTTAAAAATGAAAATTTAAAGGTTTCTTTTGGAAAGAAAAAACATTTTCTTTTTAAAATTACTTAGCTTTTTTAATTGCTTTTTGGATAAATCTCGGAGTTAAAGTTTTAATAGGATTTACTGTTGTCTTAATTTTTCCAGGCATGCCTTTCATTTTAAAACTGATACCAAATAAACCTTCACCTATCTCTTTTGGAATTAAAATATCACCTACTATTGGTAATTTTGATAAAAACTTATTCAAAGTTTTTGCCGGTACCATTGTACCCCTTAAACTTACTAAGCCAGTTTTTGTCTCTACATAACCCTCCATCAGAATAGAGATACTTGGTCCAATAGCATATAACTCATTTAAATTAAGTACTTGAATATTTTTTTCCAGAGACATTTCCAATTTTTCAAAAGATAAGCCGTCACCCGATAATGCATCAACCATTCCTCCAAAGTCTGCAAGTGATAATAATTTTACTAAACCTGGAGCGTTTATAACCTTAAAATTTTCAATTGATAAACTTATATTGCTATTATTCTCATCATAAGAAGATAAAATTAAAAGCTGACCCCCAGTTAAGCCATCAAAAAACTTGTAATTAGATAATAATGCTTTTGGTAAATCTGAGTAAATCTCTAGTTTTTTATTTTTTGAAACCTTGTCTACTCTTAAAGATATATCTAAATATTTACCATCTTCAAACTCTCCTTTGGAAACAATTTTATTAAATTTCCCCTTCTCTATATAGCCAATAAGATTAAAGTTAGATAATGTTTCTGAAACATTATTTGTAATTTCATTAATGTTAATTGAAATTTCTTTGTTTATATTATTTAAAAAATTAGAACTTCCACTTTTATCAAATAACTTAAATAAGTTAGTTGCATCATAACTCTTGCCTTTAATTTTTATTTTCCTTCCATAACTAATTTGAAAGTCATTGTTAAATTTGTTTTTTTTAAATGTTTTGACTGTGACATTATCAAATTTTATTAATTTTTTATTTTCTAGATATAAATTTTTTAAACTAATATTATTTTTTCCTTGTGAAATACTTAATCTTTTTAAATTAATTGTATTTTTTTTAACCTCTAATTCAGTTTTTAGATTTACTACTTGATTCTTTGAATTAAAGTTCAAAATTGGTATAATTATTTCTTCATCAAAATTACCATCAATAGAAATTTTTTGGTAATTTAAATTGTTCTGATGTGTTAAATTAAAATTTTGAAATGAATTATTGTTTATTTTATATGCGCCATTTATATTGAAAGACTTTTCATTTTTTTTCCCGTAGTTAATTTTGAAATCTGATTTTTCTAAATCTATACTTTTAATCTTATTTTTAACGAATAAATAATTATTCGGATTTTTAAAATTAATTTTAGATTTTTTAATATTTCCCGATGCTTCAAATTTGTAATCAATTATTTTTAAAGTTTGATCAAATTTTATTTTAAATTTTTTTTCTATGTTACCAAGTAATTGAAAATCTTTAAAACTTTCTAGTGTTTGATTTTTTAAAATATTACTCAAATTCTTCTTATTTAAATCTAAATATGAATTAAGATTTCCTTGAACATTCAATAATTTTGAATTATCAAATTTAATACTTCCAGAATTAATTTGTAACCCATTAAAGAAACCCCTTAAATTGTCTATTTCTCCTGAATTTTTTCTTATCGAGTATATAAAACTTACTTCTTTAAGATTGATTTTCTCTTTATCGATAAATAAGTTTTTTGTGTAACCATTAACTTCATAATTTTCAATTTCATTATTTCTTAAAAATAGGTCTATATTTGATGTAATCTTACCTTTTTTAACCTCGTTTAATAAAAATTTTTTTAAGTTGGATGGTTTTAAATATTTTACAATTTTTTTAACTTCATCAATATTAATTTCGTTAGTTACTAAATTAATTTTATCTATTTGTGGATTTCCAGATAAAAAAGAATTCAATTTAATATAACCGTCTATTTTTTTTATATCTATTTTATTGCCACGATATTCTATATAAGGGTCTGAAGTTGTTATAAAAAAGTTCAAATTCATTAAATTAATTTTTACTTTAATTTTATCGATATTTATTATTAGATTCGCTTCTGAAGATTTAATTTTGTTTTCAACAAAGTTATTAAATTTGTTAGTTTCAAAACCAAATAAAACTAAGTAACTAATTAACATTATAAATATTAAAAATAAAAAAAGGATTGATGACAAAAAAAGTTTTTTCATTTATTTATTTAAAACCCCTGCTTCAATAAAACTATCTATATCACCATTTAAAACTGCATCTGGATTAGTATTTTCTGTTTTATTTCTTAAATCTTTTACAAGTTGATATGGTTGTAAAACATAAGAACGAATTTGATGTCCCCATCCAATATCCGTTTTAAGATTAGTCTCTTTTTGATTTTCTTGCTCTCTCTTTTGTAGCTCGTGTTCATAAAGTCTAGCTTTTAGCATTTTAAAACAAGTATCTTTATTTTTATGTTGAGATCTTTCGTTTTGACATTGAACAACAATTTTTGTTGGAAGATGTGTTATCCTTACAGCGCTGTCAGTTGTGTTAACATGCTGACCACCAGCACCACTTGATCTATAGGTATCAATTCTTAAATCATTTTCATTTATTTCGACACTTATATCGTCATCAACCACTGGATAAACCCAAACGCTAGCAAAACTAGTGTGTCTTCTAGCTCCACTGTCAAATGGAGAAATTCTTACTAACCTATGAACGCCAGATTCATTTTTCATTAAACCATATAAATTAGAACCTGATACTTTTAGCGTGGATGATTTTATACCTGCCTCTTCACCTCTATGTTCGCTTATTACTTCATAAGAATATTTTTTTTTGTCAAACCATTTAAGATACATTCTTCTTAACATCTCAGCCCAATCTTGACTTTCAGTGCCTCCTGCTCCAGCGTGAATTTCAAGATAAATATTGAGGGCATCGTTTTCCCCAGAAAGAAAACAAGCTACTTCTAATTTTTTAATGTCTTTAAAAAGTTCACTAATTTTAAGTTCGCAATCATTTATAATTTCTTCATTTTTTTCTTCATTCCCTAAAGTATGTAAATCCTCAAGATTTTTAAGTTCTTTTTCGAAGCTGTTGTAAGAAGTAATTAAATTAGAATAAAAATTTTTTTCTTTAAGAACATTTTTTACCTTTTTTTGGTCTTTCCAAAAACTTTCTTTGGTGGTCTCTTTTATAATTAAATCAAGTTTATTTTTAATATTGTTTCTCTCAAAGATACCCCCTGATATTTTCAAGAACTTTATTTATACTATTTAATGATGTTTCAAAAGATTGCATTAATAAAATTGTCTAAACTTAATTAGTTTATCATAATTATAATTTGAAATTAATTGCTTATTGTTAAGATTGTTAATATCTTTTTTCTTAAATGCTTCAAGTATAAAATTTTTGTCGTCAAAATCAGTTTGTTTTCCAGTATTATAATTTATTGGTGCAAAATAAATTCCATTAGGAACATGAAATTCTTTAAAATCATCCAAATATAAAACTCCTTTAATAAATTCCTTAAATATCGGAAGCGCAGCTTTTGAACCAGTTTCATATTTTCCTAAAGTTTTTGGATTATCAAAACCAACATAAACTCCAACGACTAAATTTGAATTATAGCCAATAAACCAAGCATCAAAATTATTGTTTGTAGTTCCAGTTTTTCCAGCTATTGGAACATTTAGATCTCTAAGTTTTTTTCCTGTTCCTCTTGTAATAACTCCTTTAAGAATAGATGTAACTTGATATGCGGTTTGCTCACTTATTATCTGTTTGTTATTATAGTCAATTATAGGAAAGCCTTCCTCTTGATTATTCTCATTATAGCTATCGCATCCTTTACATTTTGCAAAGTTTGAAGAAAATATAGTTTTACCTCTTCTGTCTTGGATACGATTTATAAGTACAGGTTTAATTTTTTTGCCACCATTTACAAATGTCGCGTAAGCAGATGTTAAATTAAGTAAAGATGTTTCAGCTGAACCTAAAGAAACAGATAATAATTCTGGTATTTCGTCGTAAATTTCTAATTCTCTAGACAAATCTAAAATTTTGTTTAGTCCAAGATTTTTAGCGATTCTTACGGTCATTAAATTTCTAGAGTATTCAATTCCTTTTCTTAAAGTAGACGGTCCATAAAATTTTTTTCCATAATTTTCTGGTTTCCAATCTTTTAATCCAATTCCTTGTTCAGCTATAAAAGGGGCATCCAATACTATTGAGTTAGGAGCCAAACCATTTTCTATTGCAGCTGCGTAAACAAAAGGTTTAAACGCTGAACCAGGTTGTCTTTTTGCTTGAGTAACTCTATTAAACTCACTCGATGCATAACTAAATCCTCCGACCAGGGCTTTTACTTCGCCGGTGAAAGGGTTTAAAGCAACAATACCACCATTAACAATTGGATATTGTTTTAAACTCCATGAGTTATTATTTTTTTTAATAAATATAATATCGCCAATCTCAAAAACATCAGCAATGGTTTTATTTTTAATTGCCCAATTTAAGTTTGATTTAAAAATTTTTGCATTTAAGTTTTTTTCTAATTTTAAAACTACATAATTTTCATTTATTTCTGTGACTTCAGCTTTTTTCCAATTTAAAGTCGGATCCAAAATATATTGATTTAATTTTTTTTCCCAGTTTTTATCCTTTAATTTATTTGTAATCGGCCCTCTCCATCCGTGTCTTCTATCGTAAGACTCTATTCCATTTCTTAAAGCATTTATTGCATTTATCTGGAAATTTATATTTAATGGTGATTTAATACTAAGTCCCTGAGTATATAATTTCTCAAAACCGTATTTGTCTTTTATGATTCTTCTCACTTCCTCTGTGTAAGAATTGGCTTCATTAACTATTTCAATTTTTCTTTTTTTTATTTTAATTTTTTTGTTTTTTAATTTTAAATATTGATCATTGTTTATGAAACCATTTTGATTTAAATTTTTAAGAACTAAGTCTCTTCTAAATTTGGCCTCTTTAGGATCTTTAACAGGATTATAACGACTTGGAGCCTTTGGAAGCGCGGCAAGCAAGGCTGCCTCTTCATAATTTAAATCTTTTATCGATTTATCAAAGTACTCCAAACTTGCTGCTGCGACCCCATATGTTCCTTGACCAAGGTATATTTGATTTAAATAAAGCTCTAATATTCTCTTTTTAGAGTAAGCATTTTCTATCCTAAAAGCTAAAATTGCCTCTTTAATTTTTCTTTTTATAGAAACCTCATTGGTTAAAAGAAAATTTTTTGCAACTTGTTGGGTAATTGTGGACGCTCCTTCTAGTCTTTTATCGCCTAAAATATTTTTAATATTGTTAATTGTAGCTCTTAAAATTCCTTTTGCATCTACCCCAGGATGATTAAAAAAATTTTTATCTTCAGCTGAAAGAAAAGAGTTAATTACCTTGTTAGGAATAGAATCATAAGGCACAAATAATCTTTTTTCTAAAGCATATTCTGCGATTAATTTTCCATCTTTTGAATAAACCCTACTTGATATTGGTGGCTGATAATTAGATAGTTTTTTGTAATCAGGTAATCCTGAAGAAAAATAAAAAAAGGCTGAAAAAATAAGTAAAAATACTGAAATGAGTATTATAATGAGTGCTTTTAGTGAGAAATTAATAAGTTTAATCATCTTCAATATTTTATAACTTTAATTCTGGCTATCTTAAGGCATTTAGATTATAAGTAATTAACATTATTATATTATTAAAAAAAAAATTTATGACTACAGCTAATATAAAAATTTCAAAAGGAATTCAAACTACATGGACAAAAATTTATATATCGATGCATCGCATCCAGATGAAACTAGAATCGTTCTTAAATCAAAAATTACAATTGAAGAATACGAATACGAAGATAAGAATAGGTTAAATTTTAAGAACAACATTTATTTAGGAACAATTAGTAGAGTTGAACCTTCTCTGCAGGCCGCTTTTGTCGACTTTGGAAGAGTAAAACACGGATTTTTAGCCTTCAATGATATTCAATCAGATTATTATCAAATTCCATCTGCGGATAAAGAAAAACTTAAAAATGCTGAAGAAAAAATTCGTGAAGATTTAAAAAATACCAATATAGATGAAATTAATAATCAGGAAACAAATTTAAATACTGAAAAAAATGAAAACACTGAAGATCAAAATAAAATTTCTAACACCCCAGTTGCTGAAAATAAAATTAATTATAGAGAAAGACTCAAAAACACTTACGGATTAAAAAAATATAGAATTCAAGAAGTCATAAAACCTGGTCAAGTAATTTTGATACAGGTTTTAAAAGAAGAGAGAGGCCAAAAAGGCGCCGCTTTAACAACTTTCATATCTCTTGCAGGAAAATATATGGTTTTAATGCCAAATACTGCAAAAGGAGGTGGAATTTCAAGAAAAATTTTTAATTCTAACGACAGGCAAAAAATTAGAGAAATTTTAACTAAAATAGAAATTCCTAAAAGCATGGGTGTTATTGTGAGAACAGCTGGGGCAAACAAAACTAAAAATGAAATAGAAAAAGATTTTCAAAATACTTTGAAAACCTGGGATGAAATTAAAGATAAAGCGGTTGTTTCAAACGCACCTTCTTTAATTTATGAAGAAGGTGACATTATTAAAAGAGCTTTGAGAGACATTTATGACAATGACACAAAATATATTTATGTTGATGGAAATGAAGGTTATCAAAAAACAAAAAAATTTATGAAAGAACTTATGCCTAAAAACGCAAAATACGTTAAAAAGTACAGAGGCAAAATACCATTATTTCATGACGCTTTAATTGAGAAAGAATTAAATAATATTTTTGAACCAACAGTTAAACTAAAGTCAGGCGGATATTTAGTTATAAACCCAACTGAGGCTTTAGTGGCGATTGATATAAACTCTGGACAATCTACAAAACAGATGAATATAGAAAAAACTGCTTTAAACACAAATCTTGAGGCTGCAGAGGAAATTTGTAGACAAATTAAATTGAGAGATCTCTCAGGTCTAATTGTTATAGATTTTATCGATATGTTAAATTTTTATAACAAAAGAACTGTTGAAAAAAAAATGAGAGAATGTGTCAGAAAAGATAGAGCTAGAATACAAATTGGTAGAATCAGTAACTTTGGTTTACTAGAAATGACCAGGCAACGATTAAGAGAGGGGTCGATTCGGTGGGAAACAAATTTATCTCTAGAGTCTTTTTCACAAAAAATTGTTAAAAAAATTGAGATGCTTGCTTTTAATAATAAGATTAAAATTATAAAAGCGTATGTACCCGATAAAGTGAAATTATATATAGAAAGTAATTTATCAAAAGAACTAAGCTATTTTCAGAAAAAATTTGCTTATAAAATAGAATTTGTAGAAAAAGCCCAGTTCATAATACCTGAATACAAAATAGAATTGCTTAATAAATCAAAAAAAATAATAAATAAAATTGAAAATATAAGTCATATAAAATATTTAAATTCAGAAAAAGAAAATTATCCAAAAATTCAGAGGGGTGATAAGAAAAATCAAAAAATATTAATCAAAAAAGCAAAAAACAAAGAGGAAATAAAAAAAGAAAAAAAACCTAGAACCTTATGGATAAGGAAAAAAAAAGCTAGCTAATTAAATCTTTTTCTGGAGAAGACGCGCTAGCAATATTATTTTTTTTCATCCTCCCAGATAAAAAAGATTTTCTTCCTGAAATTACTGCATACTTAAAAGCCTCAGCCATTTGAACTGGTTTTTTTGCGAGTGCTATAGCTGAGTTAATTAAAACTCCATCACATCCCATCTCCATAGCGATTGTAGCATCAGATGCAGTTCCAATTCCAGCATCAATTATAACAGGTACTTTTGATTGTTTTATTATTAGTGATATATTAAGTTTGTTATGTATTCCAAGTCCAGATCCAATAGGTGCAGCCAAAGGCATAATAGCTGAGGCTCCTATATCTTCTAATTTTTTTGCATGAAGTGGGTCGTCAGTGCAATAAACTAGAACTTTAAATCCTTCCTTTACTAAAACCTTAGTAGTTTTTAATGTTTCAATCATGTCAGGGTAAAGCGTTTTTTTATCTCCTAATATTTCTAATTTTACCATTTTCCAACCACCAATTTCTCTTGCTAATCTTAAAGTCCTTAGTGCGTCATTTGAATTAAAACATCCTGCAGTGTTCGGGAGGTAATTAATTTTTTTTGGATTTACGTAATCCATTAATAGAGGTTTCCTTTTATCTGAAATATTTACCCTTCTAACGGCTACTGTGACCATATCTGCACCAGATGATTTTATAGCTTGTGCAGTCTCATTAAGACTCTTATATTTACCAGTCCCTACTATTAATCTAGATTTTAGTATTTTTTTATCGATTTTAAAAATATCTCTATTCATCTCAGCCCCCACCAATAAATTGAACTATTTCGATTATGTCATTATTATTTAATTTTTTTTTATTGTACTGGTTTTGGGGTAAAATTTTACCATTAAGTTCTATCGCTACCTTTTTCCTATTTATTTTATATTTTTTTAACATTTCAAGTATTGAAAAGTTTTGCTTTATAGCTACTTTTTTTCCATTTATTTGAATTTTTGCCATAATTTAGTTATCTATATTAACTATATCGAATTATGTTAAATATTGTAATTATCAACGGCCCCAATCTTAACCTATTAGGCGAAAGGGAAAAAGATAAATATGGTAACACTTCCTTTGAGGAAATTAAAAAAAATTGTTTATCTTTTTCAAAAGAACATAATATTAACCTAACTTTTTTTCAATCGAATGTTGAAGGGGAAATTGTGAATGAAATTCAAAAAGCAAGGGAAAATCAAAAATGTTTAATAATAAATGCTGGTGGATATACACATACCTCTGTAGCTATTCACGATGCTTTAAAAATTTTGAAAATTCCAATAGTTGAATTACATATAACGAATATTTATAAAAGAGAAGATTTCAGGCATAAATCTTTGATAAGTAAAGTAGCCAATGGTATAATATGCGGATTGGGTGTTGAGGGCTATACTTTAGCTTTAAAAGCTTCTATAGATTTAATAAAAAATGAAAATAGATAAAAAATTAATTAAAGAATTGGTAGACTGTTTAAGTGAATTCAATATTACCGAAATAGAGTATCAAGACGGGGGTAAAAAAATAAAAGTCTCTAAAGCTACTAAGGCAATTTCGGATAAAGGAGTGACTAAGGCTGTAGTTTCTCCTAACAAAAGTGTTTTATCAAATAACGATGATCAAAAAGGCATAAGAGTAAAATCGCCAATTATAGGTACAGCTTATTTAGCTCCAGAACCTGGGGCAAAAAAATTTATTAAAGTTGGAGATAAAATTAAAAAAGGTCAAACAGTAATGATAGTAGAAGCTATGAAAACAATGAATCATGTACCATCATCATCAGACGGAATTGTTAAACAGATTATGGTTAATGATGGTCAACCTGTAGAATTTGGTCAAACTCTCATTATTTTAGAATAAAATGTTTAAAAAAGTATTGATAGCTAATAGAGGTGAAATAGCTGTTAGAATAATAAGAGCATGTAAAGAGTGGGGAATAAATACAGTAGCTGTTCATTCAGATGTGGATTCTGAATCAATGCATGTAAGATTGGCAGATGAAAGTGTATGTATTGGGTCTCACCAACCTCAAAATAGCTATTTAAATATTTCTTCATTAATGTCAGCCGTAGATTTAACTGGAGCTGAAGCTATACATCCAGGCTACGGTTTTTTATCTGAAAATGCTAAATTTGCAGATGTTGTATCAAAACATGGAATAAAATTCATAGGTCCTAGTTCCAAACTAATTGGAGAAATGGGAGATAAAATCCAAGCAAAAAAAATAGCAAAAAAAAACGGTCTTCCTGTAATAGAAGGCTCGGAAGGTTCAGTAAAGTCTTTTGAAGAGGCTAAAAGCTTAAGTAAAGAAATAGGTTATCCTATTCTTATTAAAGCTGCAGCAGGAGGTGGTGGAAAAGGAATGAAGATTGTGGAAAATGAGTCTAAACTTTCCGAATTATTTTCTTTGGCAAAGAATGAGGCAAAAAAATATTTTGGTAACGATGACTTATATATTGAAAAATATTTTAAAAACCCGAGACATATTGAGGTTCAAATAATGTCTGGAAAAAATAGAACAGTTCAACTAGGAGAAAGAGATTGTTCAGTACAAAGAAGACATCAAAAATTAATTGAGGAAACTCCAAGTCCAGTTTTAACTGCTGAGCAAAGAGAAGACTTGTTAAATAAAACAGTAAAAATGGTTGAGAATATTGGTTATGAAGGTGCGGGAACAGTAGAATTTATTTTTGAAAACGGGAAATTTTATTTTCTTGAAATGAATACAAGAGTACAGGTTGAACATCCAGTAACAGAAGTGCAAACAGGTATTGATATTGTTAAAGAACAACTTTGGATTGCTTTTACAGGTAATACGGCATTAAAACAAAGTGATATCAATCCTAGAGGTCACTCAATAGAATGTAGAATTAACGCAGAAGATCCATCAAAAGATTTTCAACCTTGTCCAGGCACAATTTCTGTTTGCCATCAACCTTCAGGTTTTAGAACGAGAGTGGATGGTTCAATTTTTCAAGGATGTAAAATTACTCCATATTATGACAGTCTTATAGCAAAAGTTATATGTAAAGGTAGAAATAGAACAGAAGCTATCCAACGAACTTTACGATCTTTAGATGAATTCGTGTTAGAGGGAATAACGACAACAATTGAATTACATAAAAAAATATTGAGTCATAAAAAGTTTTTAGACTCCTCATTTGATACTAATTGGTTAGGAAAAGAAAAATTTTTTTAAGCATTATCACAACTGACTAACCAAATGTCATATATAGCATGATCTATAGGAGCTAGTGATGGATTTGATGAAAAAGTCCATCCATTAAAAATAAACACTTTTTCATTTTGATTTTCTGAAATATCTCTTACTTGAAGATAAGCTACTGAATTATCTTTTGTTTTAGAATTGCTGGAAATACCACATTTCAGGGCTTTGATTTCTAATAAACCAAATTTAATTGTTTCTCCTAATTTTATTTTTATTGGAATTGTTTTAGCTGTTATTTTGTCTAAGCCAATTAAGTTTACAAATTTTATGTTATCTTTTTTACTTTCTTTAATATCTCTTTTTTTTATTGAAGAATTTGGATTTGAAGTAGTTTCTTTCTCATTTTCTAAAATTTCATAACTTGGCTCTAAATTTTCTAAATTAATGATTGGAGCTGAAAGAATTTTATCATCTGCCTCTAGACTTAAAAAAAAACTCAAAATAAAAAAAAATATTGATAATTTAATTTTTCCAAGTCTCATAGTCTTTAAATTTAGTTTTTTTAGATATTTTATTAGGTTTATATGCTTCGCTGGACCCAGATAAATTTTGAGCATGGCTTTTCTGCCAGCTAAATTTTTTTGGGGGGTCAGATGGAACATCATTTATTGTATGATGCATCCACAAAAACCAATCAGACGTAATTTTTGTTGCTTCAATATCACTTTTATAAATGACCCATCTTTCGTCTTTTTTATTTTTATAATATTTATTTCCAAATTCATCTTTGCCAACATATTTTCCTGAAAACAAGGTTTTCAAAAATGTTCCAAAAGTATTTTTATTCCACCAGGTAAAAATCTGTTTTAATCCTATCATACTAAATCCACACAATTTTTAATTGCATCATTATATTATAGACACTTACTACAATTAAGTTGTATGTTCAATTATCAGATTCTTCTTAAAATGAAAAAATACTTAGTAGAAACTTATTATACATGCACATTCAAAACCGTTCATAGTTTAAATGAGCTTAACGAAAAGACTATGGCTGATATTGACAAAAGAGAAGACGGAGTTGTTGAAGTCATAGAAGTGAAATTAAATAATAGAAAAACAAAAAAAATTGGAGAAAAAAGTAAAAAAGTAGTTGAAAAAGACCAAAAAGTTGAAGTTTTAGACAAAAAAATAGAGAAAAAAGTAAACAACTTAGTTCAAAACAAATCTGAACTTCATAATAAAATCCAAACAAAGTTAGGTAGTAGATTTAAAATGCCAGATAGACGAAAAGGTTACATACAAAAAGCCTCAATCGGGGAACATAAGATATATTTACACACAGGCGAATACGACGATGGTAAGATTGGTGAAATTTTCATAGATACTAATAAGGAGGGTGAGCTAGTTAAGGCTCTAATGAATAATTTTGCAATAGCTATTTCTTTGGGTCTGCAATATGGAGTGCCATTAGATGAATTTGTTGATGCATTTATTGACACAAAATTTGAACCATCGGGTAAAGTAGAGGGAAATGACAGGATTTTAAGTGCAACATCAATATTAGATTATGTTTTTAGAGAATTGGCAATTTCTTATTTGGGAAAAGAAGATTTGGCTCACACCCCTTCAATTTCTAAAGTTCAAAATAATGAAGATTATAATAGTGATGATAAATTTCTAAAGATTGTTAAAAATATCACTTCTAAAGGTTTTGTGAGAAGTAACTATGAAGAAAAATTGGTTGATTTAAGTGATATACGTTTAAATTTAAAATCAAAAAACTAATTTTTTTTAATATCTTTTTTAATATTTAATTCTTTTAATTGTTTATCGTCCACGTCAGATGGAGCTTTCATCATTAAATCTTGCGCATTTTGATTCATAGGAAATAATGTTACCTCCCTTATATTTTTTTCATTAGCTAATAGCATTACTATTCTATCAACTCCTGGAGCTATCCCACCATGTGGAGGCGCACCGTAACTTAACGCATTTATCATACCGCTAAACTTTTGATTAACTTCTTTTTTTTCATACCCAGCTATTGAAAAAAGTTTATACATTAATTCGGGTATGTGATTTCTTATTGCTCCTGATGAGAGTTCAACACCGTTACAGACAATATCATATTGATATGCTTTAATATTTAATGGCTCTTTAAAATTAAGTGTTTCTATATCACCTTGTGGCATAGAAAAAGGGTTGTGACAAAACTTAATTTTTTTAGTTTGTTCATCTAATTCAAACATAGGATAGTCAACAATCCAGCAAAAAGCGTATTGATTTTCATCTACAAGATTTAGTTCTTTAGCAATTTTATCTCTTGAAATTGATAAAATTTTTTCGACATCCTTCTCATTTCCACAAGCCATAAATATACTATCGCCTATGTCCATTTTGCATTTTTTCATTAAATCTTTAAGAGACTCTTCGCTAAAAAATTTGCCAATAGGGCCTTTGCCTGAAATCTTATCTGTTTTTTCTAGAGTAAAATAAGCTAGTCCCGAAGCGCCTTGTTCCTTAGCCCACTTGTCAATATTATCAAAAAAACTTCTAGGTTTGTCTTTTGTATTTTTTGTAACAATGCATCTCACTTTAGAACCTTTAGAAACCAATTTTTTAAAAATATCGAACTTTACATCCTCTCTTGTAAATAAATGAGTAATATCTTTTATTATTAAAGGATTTCTTAAGTCAGGTTTATCAGTCCCGTAATTAAGCATGGACTCAACATATGGAATTCTTGGAAATTTAATGTTTACTTTTTTTGATGAAAATTTTTTAAATAAATTTACCATCAAAGTTTCTAAAACTTTAAAAACATCTTCTTGTTCAACAAATGACATCTCAATATCTAGTTGATAAAATTCACCTGGACTTCTATCTGCTCTAGCATCTTCATCTCTAAAGCAAGGGGCTATTTGAAAATATTTATCAAAACCTGAGACCATTATTAATTGTTTAAATTGTTGGGGAGCTTGCGGTAAGGCATAAAACTTTCCTGGATTTAACCTGCTTGGAACTAAAAAATCACGGGCACCCTCAGGACTTGAAGAGGTTAGAATTGGAGTTTGAAACTCCAAAAAACCTAATTTCATCATTTCTGATCTTATAAAAGATATTATTTTTGATCTTAAAATAATATTTTTATGCATTGTGTCTCTCCTTAAATCTAGAAATCTATATTTTAATCTAATATCCTCTGGGTAATCTTGTTCACCAAAAACCGGCATGGGTAAGTCTTTTGCTTCTGCTAAAACTTTTATCGTTTGAATATTTACCTCAATTTTTCCTGTTATTAATTCAGGGTTCTCTGTCCCCTTTTCTCTTTTAATAACCTTGCCAGTTACACTTATAACTGACTCAGGCCTGATTTTTTCAAGAGTTTTAAAAAATTTATTATTATTCTCAATCACACACTGAGTTAATCCAAAGTGGTCTCTCAAATCTATAAATAATAAATTACCATGGTCTCTTTTTCTGTGCACCCATCCGGATAAAACAACATTTTTACTATTGTCATTTTCTGTCAATTCTGAGCAGTTATGTGTTCTGTATTTATTCATTTGTTAATACTTTTTTTATTAAATTAATATTTATCGATTTTCCAGTAGATAAAGAAATATTATCTATATCTTTAGTAAATTTCATTATTTTATCGTAAGATCTTTCGATATTATTTATAATAAATTCTAAGTTCCTACTACCTAAATCTATTTGTCTATCAGAAAAAATTTTTAAAATTATTACTCTTATTAAATCATCTGTTGGTAAATCAATTTTAATTTCTAAGAAACTATTAAGTCTAGATTTTAAATCAATTAAATCAATATCAAAATTTTTAAGACTTTTTGAAGAATTAATAATTATAACCTTATCATATTGCTTAATTTGGTTAATAAAAGAATAAAGAAATTTTTCATTTATATTTTCGTCATAATT
The DNA here is from genome assembly GCA_902587145.1 of uncultured Pelagibacteraceae bacterium. Classification (GTDB taxonomy): domain Bacteria; phylum Pseudomonadota; class Alphaproteobacteria; order Pelagibacterales; family Pelagibacteraceae; genus Pelagilacustribacter. The sequence continues at coordinate 251,933 of CACIKD010000001.1, forward strand.
TTCAACAGCTATACAATCAAATTTTTCTACTAATTTATTTATTTTTTCATCTAATTTTTTAGCATTTATAGATAGCAATTTTAGTTTTTTGCTTAGTATGTTAATTAAATGAGTTTTTCCACAACCACTTGGTCCAAATATATTTATTTGTTTACTTGACCATTTTGGCCAGCTTTCTATTAATTTATATGCTTCAAAATTACTCGCGGATACGAAAAAATCTTTTTCATAATAGGTGGTTTTAAATGGAAATTTAAAAACAAGTTGACTCAATTTATTTTAACCTCGCACTCCATTGATTATTTTTAAAGTTAATATCTATTTTTTTTTCAATTAGTTTTTCTTTAAACTTATTTATTTTACCGTAATACTTTATATTAATATAGGCAAATTTGTTGTTAAATTCTCTCACATTAAAAGTTTCGATCAAATCTATTTCACTAAGAATATTTTGAAATAAAAACAAGTCTTTTTGGTTATTTAAAGTAAGGTAGATGTTTAAAAATGCAGGAGCACCAATATCTATTATGTTTTGTGATTTGACTAATTCAAGAATTTCTTTTTTCAAAAATTTTAAAATTTTTGGGTATTCAATATTTTTTTCTGCTTTATTTTCTAAAGACAAATTCTTTACTATTTTTTTCGATGAAATTATTCCTTTTAAAAAAATCTTGGTTTGTTGTTTCTTATAATCTATAATTATTAAAAGATTATCTTTTTCTTCATCTTTATCAAAAATATCTATTAAATTTATTATTTCTAAATTGTTTTGATTTTTTTTTATTGTTTCAATAGTTTCTAAATTTTCTAGTGGAAAAATGTATTCTATATTTTCACTTTTATTTTGTTTTTCAATTTTTAACCAATTTTCATAAAAGAAATTTCTATCATAAATAAAAGTTTCGTCTTCAACAATTAAGACGGGTAATATTTTTAAAATTTTTCCTGTTACGTCACTGTATTTGATATTATTTTTACTGTAAAAATTGTACATTTTGTCTCTCTTGAAATAAAGATTGACGATTTCAAAATTTTTAACATTTTCATCATCATTTTTTACAATTTGGTAGTGTGAGACTAAATTTTTTATTATCCTTAAGCTTATATTTCTGGTTTTTAAGTAATCTTTCTCTAGTAATATTTTGTTATTTAATTTTTCAAATCCTTTTCTAAAAGCTATATTGATTAATTCTTCTTTATTTTTAAAGGAATTTTTATTTACTTGTATATTATTAACAGTAAAGATGCTGTCCGCGTATAAATCGTTTCCAGTTTTAAACAAAATGATTAAAATGATTAATATAAATTTTAAATATTTCATATTTAACTAATTATCATTATTACTAATGAAAAAAAAACTCTATAGTTATAAAAATAGCGGCGTTAATATTTCTTTGGGAAATAAATTTGTTAAACATATTAGCAAATTAACAAAAAAAAATGTCAAAAAAGGGGATAATAACATTGGTTCGTTCGGCTCTTTATTCGATATAAGTGCATTAAATATAAAAAACCCTATAATTGTCTCTTGTACTGATGGAGTTGGTACTAAAATAGAGTTGTCAGATAAATACAATAAATTAAATACTATTGGAATTGATCTTGTGGCTATGTGTGTAAATGATTTGATAGTGCAAGGTGCAAGACCATTATTTTTTTTAGATTATATTGCGGTAGATAAAATTAAACTTTCAAAATTAAAAAAAATCTTAAGCGGTATAATGAAAGGATGCAAATTGTCTAATTGTGAACTTATCGGGGGAGAGACGGCTGAAATGCCGGGAATATATAAAAAAAATAAATTTGATATAGCTGGGTTTTGTACAGGGATAGTTTCAAAAAAAAATATTTTAAAAAAAGAAAGTGTCAAGAATGGTGATATTATTCTTGCTATACCTTCAACAGGTATTCACTCTAATGGTTATTCACTAGTAAGAAACATTTTAAAAAAAAATATATTACCCGTTAAAATCAAAAAAGAACTTCTTAGACCTACAAAAATTTATGTTAAGGAAATTTTAAATTTATGTAAAAAAAATTTAATTCATTCAGCTGCAAATATTACAGGAGGTGGTATAATTGAAAACATTATTCGATCAGTTCCAAATAATCTTACTGCAAATATTGATTTATCAAAAATCAAAGTTAAAAAGATATTTTCTTGGTTGAAATCAAAAAATATTTCTGACAATGAAATGCTTAGAACATTTAATTGTGGTGTTGGTTTTTGCCTTATAATAGAAAAAAAAAACTATAAAAAAATAAAAAAATATTTTACTAATAGTTTTTTACCATACGAAATAGGCTTTATATCAAATGATAATGTTAGATTGAAATTATATAATAAATTGAAATGGTAAAAATAAATACTTGTGTTTTTATTTCTGGTAAAGGATCAAATCTAAAAAGACTTATTTTAAATTCAAATAATTATAACTTTCCGATAAAAATAAAATTAGTAGTGTCTAACAAAAAAAACGCTGAAGGTCTTAGACTCGCAAAAAAATGGTCCATTCCTTATTTGATATTAAATAAAAACCAAAGTCTTTCTGAGAACAAAACATTAGTTAAATTAAAAACGTATAATATTAATTTAATACTATTGTCAGGATATATGAGAATTTTATCTAAAAAATTTATACGCTTATTTGGAAAATCAATAATCAATATTCATCCATCCCTTTTACCAAAATTTAAGGGATTAAATACCTATGAAAGAGTATTAAAAAATAAAGAAACAAAAACAGGTTGTACCGTACATTTCGTAAATGAAAAACTTGATTCTGGCAAAATCATTTTAAAGAAATTTTTTTATATAAATGAAAAAGATAGTGTTGCCTCACTCAAAAAAAAAACACAAATTTTGGAGTACAACGCTTTTTCTGAAGCAATAATTAAAGTTATTAAATAATTAGCTTATTTTAAAAAAAAAATTTATTTCAATCTTAGCGTTTTCAACAGAGTCCGAACCGTGAACAGAGTTTTTATCGATAGAAATACCATATAAATGTCTTATAGTGCCGTCTTTAGCATTTTTTGGGTCCGTAGCACCCATTAATTCTCTGTTTTTTGAAACAGCATTATCTCCCTCTAAAATTAGAACTTCTATAGGTCCTGAAGATAAATAGTTACAAAGTTGATCATAAAACGGTTTGGATTGATGAACTTTATAAAATTCGGCTGCTTCATCTTTTGAGATATGAAGTTTTTTAGATTTTAAAATTGATAGATTATTTTTTATGAAAATTGCTTTAATTTTTTCTGATAGGTTTCTTTCATATGCATCAGGTTTGATAATTGAAAGAGTTTGCTCTAAACTACTCATAGTTATCTTCTACAAGCTGGTTTAATAACCTCACTCCAAATCCAGTGGCTCCACTTGAATTTAAAGCTCCCCCATATTTTGAAAAGGCCATTCCAGCAATATCTAAGTGTGCCCAAGGGGTTTTGTTTAAAATAAATCTTTGTAAAAATTGAGCAGCTGTTGTTGATCCCGCTCCACCAATATAATTTATATTTTGCATATCAGCGTTTTTAGAATTTATTAATTTATCATAATTTTTATGCAATGGCATTCTCCATACTTTCTCTTCAACATTTTGACCTGCTTCGTAAATCTGTTTTGACAATTTATCATCATTTGAAAAAAGACCCGCATATTCTGAACCTAAACAAACTATTATTGCTCCTGTTAAGGTTGCTAGGTCAATAATAAATTTTGGTTTAAATTTTTTTTCTGTAAAAGTTAGAGCGTCCGCTAGTACCAGTCTTCCTTCAGCATCTGTATTTAAAATTTCAATAGTCTTACCGCTGTAAGATTTTACAATATCTCCCGGTCTTTGAGCGTTACCGCTTACCATATTTTCTACAAGACCTACAACGCCAACAGCGTTAACTTTAGCTTTTCTCAAGGCCAAACTTTTCATTAAACCAACAACAGTCGCTGATCCAGCCATATCATAAGTCATGTCTTCCATAAACTTTGCTGGTTTTAAAGAATAGCCACCTGTATCAAAACAAACTCCTTTACCGACAAAGGCTAAAGGATGAGAATTATTTTTTGCCCCATTCCATTCCATTGTTACAAGATATGAACCCCTTACACTTCCTTGGCCTACCCCGAGCAAAGCATGCATACCAAGTTTTTTTAATTTCTTTTCATCATATATAGTTACTTTAAGACCATCTTTTTTCAGAGAATTTAATCTTTTAGCATACTCATCTGGATGCAAAATATTTCCGGGTTCAGAAACCAAATCTCTTGCATAAAAAGTACCTGCTTCTAAAGCTTGAAACTTTAATTGACTTTTTTCAGAAGGTTTATTTTTATTTCCAACAATATTAATTAAAATATTTCTAGTATCTTTTTTCGATTTATATTTATTAAACTCATATGATTTTAATTTTACGCCGTGAAGAAAGTGACCTAAAAAATTATTATGCTTTACTGTAATACTGTCAGAAATAACATCGTACTCATTATTTTTTCCATAATTAATACGTCCAAATAATTCTGCACCTAAATTTTCTATATCTGAATTTTTAAGATTGTTTTTAATAGAAACTAGAGCAACTTTTTTTTTTGAAGTTAATTCAAAAATAAATAGATTTTTTTTTAAATCGCTAGTTTTTAATAGGTCACTAATGTAAGAAAACTCTTGTTCTAATAAATATTTTTTTAAGTTATTCAAATTAAATTTATCATTAGAAAATAAAATTAAATTTGACGAATTTTTATCTTTATTTTTTTTTGAGTAGCTAATTTTTATTGACATAATTATAAATAAATTGGTTAAAATGGTATATATGTTCAAAAATGCGATATTTCAATGGAATATTAATGATAGAGTACTATCATAGGTTGAGTTTTAATTAAACTTGCATTATTTTGTATGTTATTTTCATGTTTAAAAACAAAATTTATAATTACATAACGCTTGAATTATTAAAGTCTTTTATTCTTGTTCTATTCTCATTATCTCTAATCGCTTGGACAGTCAGAGCTGTTAATTTTTTAGATCTTATAGTTGATAGTGGATATTCAACGTCGACGTACTTCATTTACTCTATTCTAAATTTAACTGGTATTTTAACAAAATTTATTCCTTTAAGTTTTTTACTGGCTATATTATTAACTATAATAAGATTAGAACGACAAAATGAATTATTAGTCTTATGGACTTCAGGAGTAGCGAAATCTAAGATTACTAATTTATTTTTCTTAATATCTATATTGATTTTTTTTATTTATATACTTTTCTCAACAATAATTACTCCGACTGCGCTTAATAAATCCAGAAATCTTGTAAAAGAATCAAATGTAGATACCGTGGTAAATCTTATTAAACCTAACGCATTTTCTGATACATTTAAAGGTTTGACTTTTTTTGTTGAGGAAAAGAAAAACAATATAATAAAAAATATTTTTATTAAAGATGAAAGTAATAACTTAAATAGTTTATTACCTAAAAATTCTTCAGCTAAAAATAAAACTGTTATCGCAGAAAGAGGAGTGATCAGCAAAAGTAAAATTATATTAGAAAATGGAATCATACAATCATATCAAGAAGATAATACCGTTAAGATTATACAGTTTAACAAAACTCTTTTGAATTTTGACAATTTAGATAACAGAGTTATTAAAGACGTAAAAATACAGGAAACATCAACTTATAAAATTTTAAGTTGTTTAAAAAATTATTATTATAATAAAATTACTGAAATGAACATTAAAAACTGCCCCAAAGATAATATAGCTATTGTAATAGAAACTTTCTCTAGAAGAGTACTTATGCCTCTATATATTCCATTAGTTTCTATTTTAATATCCTTTTTGCTAATTTATACAAAAAATAAAAAAACAAAAATTATAAATAGGTATTTATTTTTTACTTTAAGTTTTGTACTTTTAGTTTTGTCTGAATTGCTTGTAAGATATTCAGGAATTTCAAATATTGGATTTTATGCTTATCTATTTATTCCTATAATATTTTCACCATTACTATACTTTATTTTGCTTAATAATTTTTGGAAAGAATTAAGATGAATAATAAGTTAAATAATTATTTAATAATCAACTATTCGAAAATTTTATTGAACGCTATATTTATTTCTTTTTGTCTTGGTTTAATTTTAAATTTATTTGAGGAGGTAGAATTCTTTAAAAATTCTGGTGAAAGTTTATTTCTTCCTTTCATACTAACGCTTGCTTACATTCCAAACCTTATTTTTATAAATTTAATGCCGTTTATAATATTTATTTCTGCTATGTGGTTTTTTATATCGATTAAACAGAATAATGAGTTACTGACTTTAAAAGTTTTTGGATATTCAAATGCGAAAGTGATTGCATTAATTGGGCTGATTTCATTTTTTTGGGGACTACTAATTTTGATAATAATAAACCCTGTTACCTCGGACATGGTAAAGTACTATGAAAAAACTAAATCTAATTATTCCAAAGACACTGATCATTTAGTTACAATAAATAGGAATGGAGTTTGGATTAAAGAAAAAAAAGGAAGTAATTTATACATTATCAACGCTGATAGATTAGAAAATGATCATTTAATAAACGTTTCAATTAATATCATCTTTAAAGATAATGTTTTTAAAAAGAGAATAGAGGCAGAAAAAGCCAATATTTTGTTAAATAATTGGGATATGAGAAATATAAAAATATTTAATTTTGATGAGAATGGTAACATGGTAATTGAAAATAAAGAGAGTTTAGTTTTTAGTTCATTTTATAATGTTGAAAAACTAAATAATCTTTTTAAAAATTTAGATACTATTTCTTTCATTGAGTTAATAACAAATAATAAAAATTTGATTAATAGAGGTTATGAAAAAACTACAATATCGGAAAAAATTAATTCTTTTTTTGCTCTTCCCTTTTTTCTTGCTTTAATGACAATATTGGCAGCCATATTCACTATTAATAATAGAAACTCTAACAATATTAATTACCTTATGATAGCAGTGTTAACTTGCGCGATTATTTACTATATGAAAGATTTATCTGTAGCTCTCGGTAAGTCTGATAGAATTTCGCCTGAAATATCAGTTTGGATACCAATTATTATTATTGGTTTAATAAATAGCATAGGATTACTTCAAATAAATGAAAAATAATTTATTTTTGATAAATTTACTAATTTCTTTATTTTTCTCAACAAATTTATTTGCAAATAATTTAGAAATATCTTCATCTGAAATTAGACTAGACAAAAAAGAATCCAAAATTATTCTTAAAGGCAATATTAAAGCTGTAGATGAAAATAAAAATATTTTAAAAGCAGAAGAAGCTTTCTACTTTAAAGATCTAGATTTGCTTAATAGTACTGGCTTAACATCAATTATTACTAGCGAAAATTATCTTTTAGAAAGTGAAAACGTTATTTTTGATAATAAAAATAAAGTTATAAAATCTGATTTTCCTACAAAAATAACTGATCCTAGTGGCAACATATTTTCAGTTAAAATGTTTAATTACAATTCTATTAAAAATGTTCTCTTTTCTAAAGGGGAAATAAAATTAGTAGATATCAATAAAAATTTATATAAATTTAATCAAATTTATATTGATGAGAAAAAGAAAAAAGTTATAGGTTCTGACGCTAAAGTTTTTTTTAATGATAACAAAATGAAAGCTGATGTAAGGAATAATCCTAGAATTTTTGCTAATAGCATCTCAATTGATGAAGAAATTACCTCTGTTCAAAAAGGAGTTCTTACTTATTGCAAGTTTAGAGAAAATGATAAGTGTCCTCCCTGGGAATTAAGAGCTAAAAAAATTAAACATAATAGCTCAAAAAAAACTGTTTATTATGATAATGCTGTTTTAAAAATATATGATTTTCCGATATTTTATTTTCCCAGATTTTCTCATCCCGATCCAACAGTTGATAGGAGATCCGGATTTCTAATACCTTCATTTGCTAACAGTACAAATATGGGAGTAGGTATTGACATACCTTATTTCTGGAACATTTCTAAAGATAAAGATCTTACTATAACGCCAAGAATTCAGGCTAGCCACGAACCATTATATCTGGCAGAGTACCGACAGGATTTTGCTAAATCATCATTTATTACAGATATTGGCTATACTGAAGGATATAAAAAAAAAACAAATTCAAAAACTCCAGGATCTAGATCTCATTTTTTTTCTAGATTTAATACTTCTTTTATTCAAGAAAAAGACATATCAAGTGACTTAGAAATAAACTTACAACATGTATCCAACAGCACTTATCCAAAAGTTAATAAGTTACAAACTTCTTTGGTAGATTATCTAGATAATACAATAAAAAATTCTATAGATTACGGATATCAAAATAAAGATTTTTTTTTTAATACAAAAATATCTGCATTTGAAAATCTTTCAAAAACAGGGAACGAAAGATTTGAATTTATATACCCTGAAGCCTCTCTTGAAAAAAATGTGCTTATGAGTGAAAATTTAGGAATAGTCGATTTAAAATCTGAATTATTAATAAGAAACTACGAAGTGGACAAACAATTAGATATTATATCAAATGAATTTAATTGGGTTTCAAATAGCTGGGTAAACAAGTTTGGATTTGAAAATGAGTTTGTTGGATTATTTAAGAATGTAAACTATCAAGCAAAAAATACTAATGATTTTAAAACTGATGATACGGTTTCCGAATTTTATGGTGCGCTTGGCTTCAGGTCAGAATTAGGATTATTCAAATATAGAGAAAATAATAAATTAAATATTTTCAAACCAAAACTATTAGTAAAAATTTCTCCAAATGACTCTAGAAATATATCTGACGACTCAACTACTTTAAATTACTCAGATTTATATAAATTAAATAAAGTGAAAAAAATTCACTCAACCGACACTGGTTCAAGTGTAAGCTTAGGTTTTGATTTTAAAATAAATGACCTAGATGAAAATAAAGAGATAAAAAAAGAGAAATTTAGAATTGGTATTGGTCAAATAATAAGCGCAGAGGAAAATCGTGATATGCCATCTAAAGCAACGCTTAATGAAAAAATGTCAGATATTATTGGAGAAACATCATTCAATTTTAATGAAAATATTAAGATAACAAATAATTTTTTGCTAGATCAGAACTTAGAAAACTTTAATAAGAACCAAGTAGAACTTGGGATAGTTTATCCTTCAACAAATTTTAACCTTAGTTATTTAGAGGAAAGCAAACATATTGGAAATACAAAATACATCCAGACTAACGCTGGGTTTAATTTTAATAACGGTTTAATTTCTCTAGGAGCTAAACGTAATTTGCTAACTAATTCTGCTGAATTTTACGATTTAAGCTATGAGTATATTAATGATTGTTTAACAGCGGGTGTTGCATTCAGAAGAGAATTTTATAGAGATAGAGATATAGAACCAGACGACTCTTTAATTTTTAAAGTCACGTTTTCTCCATTAGGAACAATTACTACTCCTTATTAGAGATGAGAATAAAATTAATTTTTTTCTTTTTAATTTTCTTAAGTTTTTTCAATAAAGCTTTTTCCAATATTGAAGATAGAATTGTTGCAAAAGTAGATAATGAAATTATTACTAATTATGACTTAATAAATGAAGTAAATACAATTTTGGCCTTAACCAACAAGACAGCAAACAAAAATGAGTTAGGAAAATTAAAAAACCTTGCTTTTGCAAGTCTCAAGAAACGCTTAATTAAAGAGACTGAAATTAAAAGATATAAAATATCAAGGTATAATAAAGCAGATGTAAATAATTATATTCAAGCACTAGAAACAAATCTGGGTCTAATTCAACAAAATATTAGTTTAAAGGATCATTTTAAAAAATATGGTGCTAATTACGAATTTTATCTTGAAGGAGTAATTATTAATTTTAAATGGAATAGTTTAATTTTTTCACTATATAGAAAACAATTAGATGTTGACGAAGAGTTAATTAAATCTGAATTAAATAAACAACTTAAACAAGAAAATAAAATTGAAGAATTTAATTTATCTGAAATTGTTTTAGAAAACTGGGATCAAATAAAATTAAATGAAGTGAAGAAAAGTATTCAAGAGAATGGTTTTGTTAAGACCGCAACTTTGTATAGTGAATCAATTTCTTCTACAAAGGGAGGATCTATTGGATGGGTAGTTTCTAAGTCAATTTCAAAAAATTACTTAGAGATAATTTCAAAATTAAAAAAAACACAAATTTCTGAGCCTATTAAAATAAATAATAATATTGTTATTATAAAACTAAATGATAAAAGAATTTTAAATCAAAATAATTTAGATCTTGTGGAAATTGAAAAAAAAATAATTAGGCAAAAAAAAGAGGAGAAGTTGAACATATTCTCTGATTCGCATTATTTAAATTTAGAAAAAAATGCCTATGTTGAAATTAATGAATAATTTTGGAATAGTTTTAGGTGAACCTAATAGCATTAACTGTGAGATTTTAGCGAAATCTAAAGCTTATAAAAAGGGTGCTGTAATCATAGGTAGTTACAAGTTGCTTAAATCGCAACTAAAAATCTTAAAGATTAAAAGAAAATTAAAAAAAATTAAAACACCTGAAGAAATTAGAAAAAATGATAAGGTTCTAAATGTTTTAGATATACCACTTAAATTTAAAAAAGCTTTTAAAGTAAACCACAAGGAAAGTTCAAATTATGTAAAAAAATGCTTAGTAATCGGTCATAATTTGTGTTTACAAAAAAAAATAAGAGGAATTATAAATTGTTCGGTCAACAAGAAGAATTTATTTAAAAATAGAAACTTAGGTGTTACTGAGTTTTTGGCAAAAAAAAATAAAGTTTTAAATTCAGAAGTCATGATCATTTACAATAAAAACTTATCTGTAGTACCGCTAACAACACATATCAAAGTAAAAGACATATCAAAATCCATCAAAAAAAATTTATTATTAAAAAAATTGAAGACTTTAAACAAATACTACGTTAAATATTTTAAAAAAACTCCTAGAATAGGGGTTTTAGGATTAAATCCTCATAATCTTGAACTTAAAAAAAACTCAGAAGAATTAAAAGTAATCGTTCCAATAATTAAAAGATTAAAAAAGAAAATCAAAATTTCAGGTCCCTATCCTGCTGATACCATTTTTTTAAAACATAATTTGAGTAGGTTTGATATAATTGTTGGAATGTATCATGATCAAGTTTTGTCTCCATTTAAAGCATTATACGGATTTGATGCAGTTAACATAACATTTGGCTTACCTTATATTAGAATGTCCCCAGATCACGGAGTTGCTGAAGATAAAAAAAAATTAAATATATCAAATCCACTCAGTCTAAATAGATGTATTGAGTTAATAACAAAACTAATTAAATGAAATTTAAAAAGTCATTAGGTCAAAATCTTTTGATTGATAAAAATATTTTAAAAAAGATACTTTCACTAACTTCATTTAAAAATAAGAATATTATTGAGATTGGAGCTGGAACTGGTAACTTAAGTTTTGAAATTTTAAAATTGGTTCCAAGTAGACTAATTTGTATCGAAAAAGATAAAATTTTTGCAAAAAATCTAAAGACTCTTTTTAAAAATCAAAAAAATATATCGGTTCTAAACGGGGATATATTAAAATTAAATTTGAAAAGACTAATTACAAATGAAACAATAATTATTGGAAATTTACCGTATAATATTTCAACTCAAATCCTTATCAAATTTATACGATTTAATCCTTGGCCTCCCAAATTTGAAAGGTTAATTTTTATGTTTCAAAAAGAAGTTGGTGAAAAAATTATTGCAAAAATGGGAAGTTCTAATTATTCTAGATTATCTATAATAACGAAATCAAGACTAAAAATTTTAAATTTTTTTTACGTATCAAAAAACTGTTTTTTACCTAAGCCCAAAGTAGACTCGATTGTTATTGAATTTCAACCTGTTAAAAGAAAAGACATAAATTTCAAATCAATAAAATCTCTTGAGTACATAACGAATGTTTTTTTCTCTAATAAAAGAAAAATGATTAATAAAACCTTTAAAAAACTTAAAATTGAACATAACAGGTTTGCACAAAATGAAAAAATTGATTTAACTTTAAGGCCTGAGAGACTTAGTGAAAGTTTATTTTATAAAATCACTGAATTTTACGAAAAATCACGATTTAAATAAAAGACATTTTATCTTTTTTATGAGTTGTAATTATTTTTTCAATTTGACGAAAGCAGCTTTCTAAATCGTTATTAATTACAACATAATCATAATCAAACCAGTGTCGCACGTCGCTCTCATATTGTTTTAATCTTTTTTCTACCACTTTATCATTGTCCTGATTTCTATTAATTAATCTTTTTTTAAGTTCATCTTTATCAGGTGGTAGAATGAAAATTTTTATTAAGTTTAATTCTTTAAATTTAGACAACTGTTTTGTACCTTGCCAATCGATATCAAATACCACATCATAATTTTCTTGATGAAGTTTATTTACTGATTTTTTTGAAGTCCCATAATAATTATCAAATATCTTAGCATGTTCATAAAAATTATTTTTTTTTATAAGTTTCTCAAATTCTTCTTGGCTAACGAAATGATAATCTACTCCATCAATTTCGTTTGGCCTCGGTTTTCTTGTAGTGTGAGATATTGAAATTTTTATGTTCGGATACTTTTGACTTAATTTTTTAGTGATAGTTGTTTTACCAGCCCCTGATGGTGAAGACAGAACAATATTGAAACCCAAAACTAATCCTTTTTTATTTATTGAGTAGATTTGCTCTCAATAAATTTTATTGCATCACCAACTGTTAGTATTTTTTCGGCCTCACTATCTGAAATTTCTGAACCAAATTCTTCTTCAAAGGCCATTACTAATTCGACAGTGTCCAAGCTATCAGCACCAAGATCGTCAATGAAGCTAGCTTCTTCCACAACTTTATCTTCTTCAACACCAAGATGATCTGCAACTATTTTTTTTACTTTTGAACCAATTTCTTTTGACATGAATTTCCCTTATTTAAGTTATTATAATCTTACTAAGATTATTAATACAAATTGTCAAGCCATATACATTCCACCGTTAACATGAATAGTTTCTCCTGTAATATAAGAAGCTTCATCAGAACTTAAAAAAGCTACACAATTAGACACATCATCCCCTGAACCCATTTTGCCCATTGGGATCTTAGATAATAGTATGTTTCTTATTTTTTCAGGGATACTATTAGTCATATCTGAAACTATAAAGCCTGGGGAAACACAATTAATCGTAATATTTTTTTTAGCGTACTCAATTGACAGGCTTTTTGACATCCCAATTGTACCTGATTTAGAAGCAGCATAATTTGATTGTCCAATATTACCTGTGTGACCAACTATTGATGTTATATTTATTACTCTGCCAGAGTTACTTTTCATCATTTTTTTAATTGCGTATTTGGATAACAAAAAAGTAGATGTTAGATTTATGTCTATTACTTTTTGCCAATCATCATCTTTCATTCTTAAAGATAAATTATCTCTGTTAATCCCAGCATTATTTATAAGTATATCTAATCCGCCTAAATCTTCCGATACTTCATCAATAAATTTTTCTATTTCTGAATGAGATGAAATATCAAATTTTTTTACTTTAATTTCACTGTGTTCTTTTTTAAGTTTTTCTAATTTTTCTGCATTTGTTCCCGTGCCTAAAACTTTTGCATTTAATGATAAAAATTTTTTTACAAGAGATCCACCAATACCCCCAGTAGCACCTGTGATTAAAACTTTTTTATCTTTTAAATTAATCATTTTAAAATTTTAATATCATCGACTTTATTAATATTTCTAATAGATACTTTATCACTAGTTCTTTTAACAAGTCCACTTAATACCTTTCCAGGTCCAATTTCAATAAAATCATTTATATCGTTATTTATCATAAAATTAACACTTTCCCTCCACCTTACTTGTGAAAATATTTGTTTGTATAATAAATCTTTTATGTTTCCATCTTTATCAACTGGTAAAGCAGTGACGTTACTTATTAGTTGTATGTTTGGAGTTTTAAAATTAGTTTTTTCTAAAAATAATTTCATTTTTTCTGCAGCTGGTTTCATTAAAGTACAATGAAAAGGAGCGCTTACCGGCAAAAATATAGACCTTTTTTTTTCAGCTTTTAAATCATTGTTTAAATTAATTAACGTCTGCTTGTTGCCACTTAAAATTATTTGACCCGGAGAGTTATCGTTTGCGATTTCACAAATATCTTTTTTTTTATCAAATTTTTCAATTTTTGAATTTAGCTCGTTTATATCCATGCCCATGACAGCTAACATTGCACCTTTTCCTTCAGGAACTGCAGCTTGCATCAGCTTACCTCTCTCATGAACTAATTTTAAGCCATCTTCCAAATTTAAAGACTCAGAAGCAACCAAAGCACTGTACTCTCCTAAGGAATGTCCTGCAATGTATTTAGTTTTAGAAAAATCAAAATTAAATTCTTTTTTTAATACACTAAATATTGCATAACTAGTAATCAAAATTGCTGGTTGGGTAATCTCTGTTTTTTTTAAATCTTCATCAGAACCATTCAAAATTATTTTGGACAAGCTAAATTTTAGTGCTTCATCACCTCTTCCAAAAATATCTTTTACCATCTTAAAATTACTATGAAACTCAGAAGCCATACCAGCTTTTTGTGAACCTTGGCCTGGAAATATAATTGTATTCATTTTAATTGATATACATGCTTATAATTAATGTTGAAATGACTTTTTTATAATAGTATAAAACCTGCTTAATATTAATACAAATTTATATGAATTTCTACGAACACACAGTAATTGCTAAGCAAAATCTTTCTCAAAAAGATGTTGATAATATTGAAAAAAAATATGAAGAGTTAATTAATAATAACTCTGGTAAAGTTTTAAAAATAGAAAAGTGGGGATTGTTAAACTTTAAGAGAAAAATTAAAAACTACACCAAAGGTTATTTTTTACACTTTAAAATAGAGGGAGAGCCAAAAACGCTAGAGGAGATAAAAACTAAAACCAAGCTTGATAGTAATATTGTCAGATTTCTAACTGTAAAATACAAAAATTTAGACCTAAAAACTGAGTATTTCTCAAAAAATAAAAACACATGAAAAAAAGAAAAAAAAATTTTAAAAATTCAAAAAACTCTTTAAATAAATTAAGTTTATTCCAAAAAAGTGATGCTAGATTTTCTAGAAAATGTCCTTTTTCTGTTAAAAATGCTCCTAATATAGATTATAAAAATATTTCGTTGCTTCAAAAATATATTACTGAAACAAATAAAATAATAACTTCAAAGATAAGCAATGTTTCTTTGGGGAAACAAAAAAAATTAGCAAGAGAAATAAAAAAAGCAAAAATTTTAGGAATATTATAAAATATTATGCAGGTAATTTTATTGGAAAATATATCTAAGCTTGGGAAAATTGGAGACTTGGTAAAGGTTAAAAACGGGTTTGCTCGAAATTACCTATTAAAAAAAAATAAAGCTTTAAGAGCAAATAAAGAAAATATTGAATTAGTAAATAAAAATAAGTCTGAATTAACAAAAAAAAACACAGAAATTAAAAACAAATTTATTGAAAAAGCAAATAAAATTAAAAATAAAAGTATTAAAGTTTATAAAGCTATTAAAGAAAACGGTGATTTATATGCATCAATTAAACCAAAAGAAATATCAAAAATTATTTTAGATGAACTCAAAACTGAAATAGGACCATCTGAAATTATAATTAAAAAAGAGATAAATAAAATTGGTCAGTTTGATATAAACATTGTGCTTCATTCTGAAGTCCAGACAAAGATTTATCTAAAAGTAGAAAAATTAGACAAACTTCAAGATAAATAGTTTTTTCCACAGGTTGAAAAAAAGGTGTGTAAGTTAAAGTTTTAAATACTTTGATTTTTAATACTATACCTTTATGGAAAAATTAGATATTGCAAGTGACCATAAAAAAAATCATGAAATACCATCTAATGTTGAAGCAGAGCAGCACTTATTAGGTTCTGTTTTAGTTAATAATGACATAATCGATGAAATAGCAAATATTATTAACTCAGAAAAATTTTATGATCCTATTCATATAAAAATTTACGAGGTTATCGAAAGTTTAAATAACAAAGGTATGATCGCCAATCCAATAACTCTTAAAAATTATTTTGAAAAAAATCAAGGCTTAGATGATGTGGGAGGTGTAGAATATTTAGTGAGATTAACAAGATTTTCTTCGTCGGTAAAACAAGCTATTGATTATGCTAAAATAGTTCATGAAAATTATGTTAAAAGAGAACTCATACAAATATCACACCAGATAAAAACTGACTCTATCAACCTAGAAGACGATAAGTCATCAGACTTAATAATTGAAGACGCTGAAAAATTATTATTTGATTTAGCTGAAAGAGGTTCTTTTTCTCAATCATTTATGAAATTTAACTTAGCCTTAGATCAATCAATTAATATGGCTGAGCAAGCTATGAAAAATGATCAAGGTATTGTTGGCGTACCTACAGGCTTAACTGATTTAGATGAAAAATTGGGTGGTTTACACAAATCAGATTTAGTAATAATTGCAGGAAGACCATCAATGGGTAAAACCGCTTTAGCAACAAATATTGCCTATCATGCTGCTAAAAATATTCAATTAAAAGGAACAAAATCTTCTGTAGCTTTTTTTTCATTAGAGATGTCGTCTGAGCAGCTTTCTACACGAATTTTATCTGAACAATCTCGTATAAAGTCAAATGATATTCGAAGAGGAAAAGCAACAGAGGAAGAGCTTAGCAGATACATTGAAACTTCTAGAGATATTTATGAGCTACCTTTATACATAGATGAAACACCAGCGATAACTATTTCAACCTTAAGTAATAGGGCGAGAAGAATAAAAAGACTTTTTGGTCTTAATTTAATAGTGGTTGATTATATTCAGTTGATGAGGACGAGTTCAAAAAGAAATGATGGAAGAGTACAAGAAATTTCTGAAATTACTCAAGGTTTAAAAGCCTTGGCAAAAGAGTTGGGTGTTCCTGTATTGGCACTTTCTCAGTTATCGAGAGCTGTTGAACAAAGAGACGATAAAAAACCTCAATTAGCAGATTTAAGAGAGTCAGGGTCGATAGAACAAGATGCTGATGTTGTATTATTTGTCTTTAGAGAAGAATACTATGAAGAAAAAAAACAGCCAAAACTTGGTTCTATTGAGCATGCTGAGTGGCAATCGAAAATGAGTGATATAGCTGGTTTGGCTGAAATATTAATAGGTAAACAAAGACACGGTCCTACTGGAAATATTCAAGTAGAATTTGAGGGAATGTACACAAAATTTAAAGATTTGAAATCATAAATGAAATAATTTTTTTCATTTTTTTCATTTTTAAGATATATCATTCACTAGTCTATGTTTTTAAAACTTTATAGTAAATTAGTTTCAGATTTCCATAAAATTACATTATTACTAATTTCTATTATTATTTTAATCTCATTTTATTTTTCAAAAAATTTTAATTTAGATGCCTCTTCTGACGCTTTGCTATTAGAGGGTGACAAAGATTTGAAGTATCTAAGAGAGATTAATGAAAGATATGGTTCTAAAGACTTTCTATTTCTAACCTATTCCCCAGTAACAAATTTTACAGACGAAGACACAATAATAAATATACAGTTACTTAAATCAAAAATAGAAAAATTATCATGGGTAGATAGTGTAATTACCATACTAGATGTTCCATTACTTAAAAGTAGTGACGAGCCTTTAATGGAAAGATTAAAAAATTATAAAACACTTTCTTATCCAAATATTGATAAGAGTCGTGGTTTCCAAGAAATACTCAATAGTCCAATATATAGAGATTATGTAGTAAGCAAGGATGGCAAAACCTCGGGTATGGTAATTTATTTAAAAAAAGATGAAAGATTAAATGAGTATATAAATTTAAAAGAAAAATATTTTTTTGAAAAAAAAGAAAAAAAACAAAATAATTTAGAAAAAAATAAGTATAAAGAATTTCTCAAAGAATATGAAGATTATAAAAATTTATATAATAAAAGAAATCACCAAAACATTTCAGAAATCAGAGACGTCATAAATAAGTATGGTGAAAATGCTAAAATCCATTTAGGAGGTATTCCTATGATAGCTAATGATATGATGAGTTATATTAAAAGTGATATTGTTGTTTTTGGCATTGGAGTATTTATCTTTATAATTTTTACTCTATGGATCATATTCAGAAATTTGAAATGGGTGGTAATGCCTTTATTAGGTTGTGCGACCTCTGTTATCATAATGATAGGTTTATTAGGTTTAATTGGTTGGAAAGTAACAGTTATATCATCAAACTTTATTGCACTAATGTTAATATTGAATATGGCAATGAACATTCATGTTACGGTCAGATTTCTTCAATTAAAAAAAGAATATCCTAATTTATCCAAATCAAGTGCAGTACTTGAGGCTAGTCAAAAAATGATGCTACCAATTCTTTACACTGTGTTAACAACTATCTGCGCTTTTCTATCTTTAATTTTTAGTGGAATTAAACCAATTATAGATTTTGGTTGGATGATGACTTTAGGATTAATAGTTTCTTTATTTGTAACTTTTCTTTTATTGCCGTGCTTACTTAATATTTTTTCCTCAGAAAATGAGATTAATATTAAAGACACAGAAAAATCTTCTATTACTAAATTTTTGGGTGGTGTAGCAAAAAAAAACGATATTTTAATTTTTGGAACCACATTTTTAATTGTTGTTTCCAGTGTTTTTGGTATTTCAAAATTAGAAGTAGAAAATAGTTTTATTAATTATTTTAATAAGGAAACTGAAATTTACAAGGGTATGAAAAAAATTGACGATGATTTAGGGGGAACTACCCCTTTGAACATCATAATAAAATTTCCAGCTAAACAAATTGAAGAAAATAATGACGACGAATTTTCTGAATGGGATGAAGATGTTGAGAATAAAGAAGATAAATCTAAATATTGGTTTACCAGAGATAAAATGGATAAAATTTTAAAAGTTCATGATTATTTAGACTCTTTACCCGAAATCGGAAAGGTGTTGTCATTTGGTTCGATTTTGCGTGTTGCTGAAGATTTAAATAAGAAAGAACTACAAAGTTTAGAAATAGCAGTCTTATACAGTAAAATACCTAATGAAATTAAAAAGGAAATTGTCTCTCCTTACATTTCAGTAAAAGATGATGAGGCCAGAGTTAGTGTAAGGATAAGAGACTCATTAGAAAATCTTAGAAGAAATGAATTAATAAAGAAAATTAATAATGAACTTAGCACTGAACTAGGTTTGAATAAAGAGGAATACAAGTTGGCTGGAGTTTTAATTTTATTTAATAACTTGTTACAAAGTTTGTTTAAATCTCAAATTCTAACGTTAGGTATAGTAATGTTAGGTATTTTTGCTATGTTTTTAATACTATTTAGAAATATAACCTTATCTTTAATTGGTATTGTGCCTAACTTCATAGCTGCCTTTTTTATTCTTGGCATAATAGGTTTAATGGAAATCCCTTTAGATATGATGACAATAACAATAGCAGCAATAACAATTGGAATTGCAGTAGATAACAGCATTCATTATATCTATAGGTTTAAAGAAGAATTTAAAAAAATCAAAGACTATAACAAAACTTTAGATAGATGCCATAGCACAGTAGGTATTGCAATTTTAAATACCTCAATAACAATAGTTTTTGGTTTTTCTATTTTAGTATTATCCAATTTTATTCCAACAATATATTTCGGTGTATTTACTGGTATTGCAATGTTATTGGCAATGATTTCAGTATTAACTTTGCTTCCTAAACTACTATTAATTTATAAACCTTTTGGTAATGAGACTGGTAATCTTATATAATGGGTGATTATTTTCAGAATTTAATTGAAAATATAAATTTGTTTGATGTTTTTGTTTTATTAATTTTTAGTTATTGCGTAGTACAATGTTTTTTAAAAGGTTTTACTTTAAGTCTTATTTCTTTTATGAAATGGGTTCTATCCACTGTTGTGACTATTATTTTAGTTCCAAAACTTCAACCTTCTGTAAGTGAATATATAGAATCAGAATTTATAAATAATGTAGGACTTGGTGTAGCAATTTTCTTTTTTACTCTTTTTTTGTCTATTTTAATTGGAAGGACCCTAGGAAAAGCAGTTACTTGGACTGGAGTTGGCTCGATAGATAAAACTTTTGGTATATTATTTGGTGTTTTTAAAGGTTACGTAGTTGCAGTGTGTATATTTTCTATATTAAATTGGTTTTATCCTTTTAAAAATTGGGGTATATCAGCTGAAGACGCTATTTCTTTTAATTTTATTAATAAAGGAAGTGAAATTTTAATAGAGGAATTTCCGTCTAGTGAAGATTTCATTGATACGAAAGAAAAAATTGAACAAATTTAAATTAGATAAATTAAGAGAAGAATGTGGAGTTTTTGGCATATCTAATCATGAGGACGCAGCTAGATTAGTTGCTTTAGGATTGCATTCATTACAACATAGAGGTCAGGAAGGCTGTGGAATTGTTTCTTTTGACGGTAATACTTTTCATTCTGAAAAACGCCAAGGTTTAGTTGGTGATCATTTTACAAACATTGAAACAATTAAAAAATTACCGGGTAAATCAGCTATTGGTCACAATAGATACTCTACTACTGGTGAAACCTCTTTAAGGAATATCCAGCCCTTTTTTGCTGATTTGTATCACGGAGGTTTAAGCATCGCTCATAATGGAAATTTAACTAACGCTATTTCATTACGAAACGATCTTGTTAAAAACGGATCAATTTTTAGAACTACAAGTGACACTGAAACAATAGTGCAATTGATTGCTCAATCAAATAGAGAAAAAATACTAGATAAAATTACTGAAACTTTATTTAAAATTCAAGGTGGATATGCTCTTGTAATACTTACAAATAAAAAGTTGATAGGTATAAGAGATCCTTTGGGAATAAGACCATTGGTCATCGGAAAATTAGGCAACTCTTATATTTTTGCTTCCGAAACTTGTGCATTAGATATTGTGGATGCCAAATTTGTTAGGGAGGTTGATAATGGAGAAATTGTTGTAATAGAAAATAATGAGATGAAAAGTTTAAAGCCTTTTAATAAAATTAAATCTAGGCCGTGTGTGTTTGAGTATATTTATTTTGCAAGACCAGATAGTATATTGAGTGGTGAATGCGCTTACGAATATCGAAAAAGGTTGGGTGAAGAATTGGCAAAAGAGTCAAACGTAGAGGCAGATATCATTGTTCCTGTTCCAGACTCTGGAGTGCCAGCTGCAATAGGATACTCCCAATCTTCTAAAATAAAATTTGAATTAGGTCTTATAAGAAATCATTATGTTGGTAGAACCTTCATTGAACCTACGCAAAACATAAGAAGTCTTGGTGTAAAGCTAAAATTAAGTTCTACCAAAAGTATATTAAAGAATAAATCGGTAATTTTAATTGACGACTCTTTAGTTCGAGGTACCACATGTAATAAAATAATAAAAATGCTTTACAAAGCTGGTGCAAAAAAAGTTCACGTGAGAATTGCATGCCCTGAGATAAAATTTCCTGATTTTTACGGAGTAGATATGCCTACAAAAAAAGAATTGCTATCAAGCAATAAAAACAAAAGTGAAATTTGTGATTTTTTAGGTGCAGCAAGTTGTGACTTTTTAAGTATAGATGGTTTATATAAAGCTTTATTAAAGGAGAAAAGAAATAACAATTACCCTCAATTCAGCGATCACTATTTTACTGGGGAATATCCTATAAAAGCTTTAGATAAATTAGGAAATGAAAAAATTACTCAACTGTCATTATTAAGCAATAAATCTAGTTCTTAATTTACTTTATAAATTCTATTTGATTTATTGATAAATATCATTTCTTTGTTTAAAAAAATAATATCACTAGATATTTCAAATGGATTTTTTTTTATTGAATTAATATTTATATTATTATTTATGTTTATTTCTATAAAATAAGAATTTTTTGAAATTAATAGTAATTTACCGTCAATAAGATAAATATAATCAATTTTTTTTATTTTTCTTTTCAAATTTTTTTTAAAGTCTTTGGTAATCAAAGAATTAATACTTTTTGAATATTTCACTAGTCCATCATTTTTATTTATGAGAAGTAAAAAGTTATCCTTATTTACTACAAAAATTGTATTTCCTGAAATGACAGGGGGTAAAGTTGATTTTATGTTCGATTCCCAAATTTTATTACCGTTTACATTTAGTAAGGAGATACTATCTTTATTTGAAATTATTATATTGTCATTTTGGACTATAATAGGGTTTCCTTCATAGATAATCTCGCTTTCTTGTTTAAAGTTTTTAATCCAATTTATTCTTTTGTTATTAATTAGGTTTAATGAATACAAAACACCACTTGTGGACATGTACAATAAATTATTATTTTTATCGATAGCAAGATTACTTTCAAATTTAGAAACTGTTTTTGAAGGCTGTGTATAAAGTTCATCAATTTTATCTCCGTTATTGATATCAATTAAAATTATCTTATTTTTTTCATCTGATAAAAATAACGTTTCATTTATAATTTTTAAGTTTGATCTAAATGGTACTAAAAAATTTTTTGCCCAAACTATTTTGTTTTTTTTATAGTTTATAGAGTAAGCATATCCAAAATTATCAGCTGCTATTATAATGTCTTTTTTGACTAAAAGTTTTATTTCTTTTTTAAATTTTTTAAATTTTTTTTTATAAAAATTATACTTAAAGATTATCTGGTTTTTATCTAAAGAATAAACACCTATATTTCCTTTATAATCAGAAAAAAATAAATTATTTTTATAAACTAGTATATTTTTGTTTACTCCCGATTTAGAAATTTTTGAGAGTTTTTGGTATTTTCCATTATTTAAAAAGGATACATTGTTTATATTATTAAATTTATTTTGATATCTTTGACTCCACTCTGTATATATTTTTAAATTATCAATTTTAATTGATTGTTCAGGTGTTAACTCTATTTCTTCAATTGACTTATTTTTATTTTTAAAAACAAATTCTGTGTTTTGTGAAGTGCTTTTGTTATTTTTTTTTACTTGATTACTTCCAGTCCAAATACCTGATTTATTATCGAAAGAACAATTATTTATTAAAAAAAAAAAAATAATTAAATAACTTATTTTATTCATTAATTTATATCGTTATCAAATTCTTTGGCTTTTAAAAATTCTCCTTTAGACAAATAATATTTTTTTATATAATCTAAAATAGTGTCTTTCCACAAAGAGTCAGACTTTAAAATAGGTTTTAAGTTAATTAAAAGTTCATTTTCTTTTATATCATCTCCAATAAATACTATTTTTTTAAAAATAAATAAATTTTTCGTTTCAGTGTCTAATTTGCTTTTCGAAATAATCTCATCAAAATAGGACAATATTTTTTTCTTATCTTGAATTAATTTATTATCTATTATTAAATTTAATGCTGATGGTGAATAAAATTTATTATTTTTTAAAATAATTTCTTCTAATATCTGTAATGCTTCTATTGTTTTATTTTTCTCTATAAGAATTTTAGCACTATTATATTTTTCAGATATTTCAATATATTTTTGTTTTTTATATTCATTAGTAATTATTAAAGCAAAAACCAAAAATACAATTATTATTACAGTTACAATTAATGATTTTTTATTTTTGTTAAAAAATTGATTTAAGTTGAACTTTGGTTTATTTACAATTTCATCGCTCATATTAAAAACTATTTTTTCCTAAGGGAAATCTATTTAATTTTACTTCTTTATCAAATTTTTTAACTGCTTTATCTATAGTTTTTTCCAAATTAGCGTATTTTTTGACAAACTTTGGATAAAAACCACTTAAACCTAGCATGTCATCTGTAACCAAAATTTGACCATCACATAAATTTGAGGAGCCAATACCAATTGTGGGGATATTTAAAAATTTAGTGATTTTTTGAGCTGTTTTTTTTTCGATGCATTCTAAAACGATTGAAAAAGCACCTGCTTTCTCAATTTTTTTTGCATTTCTTAGTAAATAATTTTGTTCATTTTTATTTTTACCTTCAACTTTAAATTTTTTTTTGAATTGTGGTGTGTAACCAATATGACCCATTACACTTATTTTTGATTTGGTGAAGGCTTTTACAATATTTAAGTTATGTGAATTATTTTCAATTTTAATAGCATCGCATCTAGTTTCTTTTATTATTTTTTTTGCATTTTTAATAGCTTGTTTGGAGTTTTTGTAGCTGTCCTTAGGCATATCTACAACAACCAATGACTTTTTTGCTCCGAGTGATACAGATTTAGCATGATTTATCATGGTTTGTAATTTTAAATTATGTGTTGTTTTATTTCCATACAAAACATTAGCAAGTGAGTCTCCTACTAAAATTAGATCACAATATTTATCTAATATTTTTGATATAGATTTAGAATAGGAGGTTAGGCAGACAATCTTTTTTTTATTCTTTTTACTTAAAAATTTTTTAATTTTTTCTTTCATTATTCTAATTCAATAGTGCTTGGTGGTTTTGAAGTTATATCATAAACTACTCTGTTGATACCAGAAACTCCATTTATTATTTTATTTGAAATTTGGTTCAAATATACATTATTAAAATTATATTTTGCTGCAGTCATTCCATCTTCGGATGTTACTGCTCTTAATACACATGTATATTCAAATGTTCGTGTATCGCCCATTACTCCTACTGTTTTTATTGGTAATAAAGCTGCATAAGCCTGCCAAATCTTGTTATAAAGATTATTTTGTATTAAGCTTTTAATAAAAATTTCATCTGCGTCTTGTAAAATTTTAACTTTTTTTTCAGTAATTTTTCCTACAATCCTAATAGCCAAACCTGGTCCAGGAAATGGGTGCTTTTTTAAAATAGATGTATCTAAACCTAAAGATTTTCCTAGTTTTCTTACCTCGTCTTTAAATAACTCATTTAATGGTTCTATTAGTTTTAATTTCATTTTTTTTGGCAAGCCACCAACGTTATGATGAGATTTTATTTTTGATGATTTACTACCAGAGGATGATCTGCTTTCAATAATATCCGGATAAAGAGTTCCTTGGGCTAGATATTTAACATTTTTAAATTTTTTTGCTTCTTTCTCAAAAATTTTAACAAATAAATTCCCAATTATTTTTCTTTTTTTTTCTGGATCTACTACATTTTTAAGTTTTTTATAAAAAATTTCTTTTGATTTTATTAATTTAATATTGAGCTTATACTTGTTTTTAAAAAGTTTATAAGATTGCTTAAATTCATTTTTTCTTAAAAGACCGGTATCAACCATTATGCATTTTAAATTCTTTTTTATCGCTTTATTGACAAGTAAAGCAACAACACTGCTATCTACTCCACCGGAGAGAGCACATATTACACGATCTGTCTTTATCTTTCTTTTTAAATCGGAGATTATTCTGTTTTTTTCGATATTTATCATCCAGTTTTTTTTAATTTTACAAATATCTAGAACAAAATTTTTAATAATTTGAAAACCTTTTTTGGTATGAGTCACCTCAGGATGAAATTGTATACCGTATATATTTTTATTTTTATTTTGTATTGCAGTAAATTTTGAATTAGTTGTATATGCTATATTTTTAAAATCTTTGGGAATCCTAAAAACTGCATCCTGGTGACTCATCCAAACACTAGCCTTTTTATTTGTAAAAAAGTTTTTGAATAGAATTGATTTAGATTTTTCAAATAAAATTGCTTCACCAAATTCCCTTTTTTTTTTTGATTTTTTAATTTTGCCTCCAAATACTTTCGATATTAATTGCAATCCATAACAAATACCAAGAATTGGAATATTTTTTTCAAATATATTTTTTGAAATTGAAGGATATTTTTTTTTAGTTACAGTAGATGGACCACCAGATAAAATAATACCTTTAATATCTTTAAAATTTGTAATTTTTTTAAAATTTTTTAAATTAACGATTTCACAGTATACTTTTAATTCTCTTATTCTTCTAGCTATAAGTTTAGTAACTTGAGAACCAAAATCTATTATGATTATTTTATTTTTTTTCTTTGAAAAATTCTTGGCTGGCATCTATTTTTTTAATAGGGCATCCAACCTTTTTTCTAAATCAGATGTTTTTAGACATAAAGTTTTGCAAACTTTTTTTAAATCTTCAATTAACTCTTTCGTCTCCGTGTAGTTTGATTTTCTTTTTTTCAAAAGGGCAAGATTAAAAATAGCTTCCTCATTTTTTGGATTTAATAAAATTACAGTTTTAAGATTCTTTTCTTCTTGATTGTCATCTTTTTTCAATTTAAATATTTTTGATAAATACAAATATGAATTTTCATTTTTAGGATTATAAACGATATCTTTTTCGAATTTAAATTTTGCCAAATCGTATTTTTTATCATCAAAAAGATTTTTTCCTTTTTCGAAATTACTAAGTTCAGCTTTTGAACTAAAAAAAATAAAATAAAAAAATAAAATTAATAAAAATCTAAAATAGCTCATATCTTAAAATTTGTTGTGCTTTTTATTGTTTCTACACTGTGGACCATACTTTCATAAAATCCAGCTTTAGTTATTTTAATAAATCTGGACCTATTACTTATTTCTTCAATTTTTTGAGCACCAATATAACCCATGGATGACCTTAGTCCACCTTGTAACTGATAAATTATCTTGGAAACTTTACCTTTAAATAAAACACGACTTTCAACTCCTTCGGGCACAAACTTTGATTTATCTTTGTAATTTTTTTGAAAATACCTTTCAGAAGATCCAGATGACATAGCACCTATTGATCCCATCCCTCTATAAAATTTATATAGTCTATTTTTTAATTTGAATACTTTCCCTGGACTTTCCTCTGTTCCTGCAAATATAGATCCCATCATAATGGCGTCCGCTCCAGCAGCAATAGCTTTAATAATATCACCAGAAAATTTAATTCCGCCGTCAGAAATAATTTTTATTTTTTTTTTATTCACTGCTTTTTTAACATTTAAAAGTGCAGTAATTTGAGGGACACCTATTCCTGCTACCATCCTCGTTGTACAAATTGATCCTGGTCCGATTCCAACCTTTAAGATATCCGCGCCAGAATTATAAAGAAGTTTTGCTGCATCACCTGTAGCAATATTTCCAACACAGACTGTAATATTTTTGTTAAATCTTTTAACTTTGTTTAACATTTTTATTACATTAGTACTGTGACCATGAGCGGTATCAATTACTATCATATCTGTTCCGCAGTCTATTAAATTTTTTGCTCTCACTAATTCATTCTGAGAAGTTCCTATAGCAGCTCCAACTTTAAAACGCATTTTTTTTACTTTTTTGATTTCATTACATTGTTTTTTTATTTCTAAATTTCTATGTATTATTCCAATACCACCATTTTTTGCCATGGCTATTGCCATTTTTGATTCGGTGACCGTGTCCATTGCTGATGACAAAAAAGGGAGTTTTAGATTAATATTTTCTGATAGTTTAACGTTTAAATTAGTGTTTGCTGGCACAATAGACGAATATTGAGGTAATAATAAAACGTCGTCAAATGTAAGAGCTTCTTTAATTGGTTCCATATAAACTTATATACAATTTTATAAATTTATAAAGTCTTAATTCCTGCACAATGTATATAAGTCTCTTTTGAATAGTCTCTACTGGACTCTGGTTTGAAAAAATTAACTCTATGAAATTTGCTTTTTGCTAAATTTTTTACATGTAAGAAATCTTGACCATTAAAAAGCTTTGAAATTACTACCCCACTATCCTTTATAACAGAGCTAGAAAATTCAATTACTTCAGCACAAATTGCATTCGTTCTAATACAATCAAGATCCTTATTTCCAGTGGTGTCAGCAGCCATATCTGACACTAACAAATCAGCTTTACTGTTAAGTTTTTTCAATATTTTTTCTTTAGAATCTTTTTTTTGAAAATCGCAACACAAAAAATCTACACCATCAATTTTTTCCATTTCTTTTATATCTACAGATAGAATTTTGCAGTTTTTTAAGTTTTTTTTAAGGATCTGAGACCATCCTCCAGGATAACATCCGAGGTCAATAACAGTCTTACAATTTGAAAAAATATTAAATTTTTTATTTAATTCTAAGAGTTTATATGCTGACCTAGACCTAAAACCAGAACTTTTTGCTTGTTTAAAATATTGATCCCTATGTTGTTTAATTATCCAATTCTTAGAACTTTTGTTTTTTTTCATTACAGAATATCTTCATGGTCATCCTCGGAATTATCTATTTTAACTGATTTCTTATTGCTTAAGTAAGTAAAGCATGCCATGGGAATTGATAAGATATAAAAAAAACTAAATATTAATAAAGTTTCAAAAGTAAAAAACATTAAAGTCACTAAAGATATTCCAATTCCTAAAAGGATAAAAACTGTTAAGGCTGGTTTAATTTTTATCTTTTTAAATGAATATGTTGGTATTTTGCTGATCAATAACACTGCAACAACTAATGTAAATGAAGGTACAAAATAATTGTTATTAATCAAAAAATTGAATTCTGTAAGTTCAAGTACTAAAGGTGATAAAATTAAAAGTGCACCTATTGGAGATGGTACACCCTCAAAATAGTTTTGTTTCCATGCTTCTTCCGGTTTAATCTTTGTTAAATTAAATCGTGCTAATCTGAGAACGCAGCAAACAGAATAGATTAATGTAATTGCCCAACCTAATTTTCCATATTTATTGAGTTCCCAAAAATATATAATAAAAGCAGGTGCTATCCCAAAGCTTACAAAGTCGGTCAAAGAGTCTAGCTCTTTACCAAAATC
This sequence comes from uncultured Pelagibacteraceae bacterium, assembly GCA_902587145.1. Classification (GTDB taxonomy): domain Bacteria; phylum Pseudomonadota; class Alphaproteobacteria; order Pelagibacterales; family Pelagibacteraceae; genus Pelagilacustribacter. Next base: position 280,720 of record CACIKD010000001.1, read on the forward strand.
TGATGTGCCTTTTATTAATCTGGCTATTCTACCGTCTAGAGCGTCAAGTATTGCTGCCAATGTAATAAATATAACTGCCATGCTAAAATTTAAATCTAATGAAAACTTAATTGAACTTATTCCTAAACAGACACCTGCTATGGTTAAAATGTTTGGTAAAATGTATCTTGTTTTTTTGGATTCAACTATTTTAAAATTTTTTTTTTCCATTATTCTTTAGCTAGTAAACTTTCACCAGCTACTACATTTTGTCCAATCTTGGTTAAGATTTTTTTATTTTTAAAAAAAATATCAACTCTGCTTCCAAACCTAATCATTCCTATTCTATCGCCTTGTTTTAAATTTTGATCTTTACTTACTTCACAAATAATTCTTCTGGCAATCAATCCAGCAATTTGAACTAAGATAATCTCTTCTCCTTTGATAGACAAAATTTTATAGTAGTTTCTCTCATTTTCTTTGCTTGCTTTATCTAATGAGGCATTAAAAAATTTTCCCGGTTTATAAAAAATTTCCTCTACTTTTCCTTCAATCGGAGTTCTATTAACGTGGCAATTAAATACATTCATAAATATACTTATTCTTGTGTACTTATTATTTTCTAATCCTAATTCTTCTGGACCATTAATTTCAGAAATGTCAGTGACCAGTCCGTCAGCAGGACTAACCAAATAGGAATTGTCGTTAATCGCTACTCGATCTGGGTCTCTAAAAAAATAGTAAACCCATACCGTTATTAACAGCATTATGAATGTTAGAAAATTTGAGAAAAGCCAAACTATAAAGGTTATAATTATTGAAATGGCTAAAAATTTATAGCCCTCTTTATGTAGTTTGGGAAAAATGTTATCCATCATAATTGTCAATAAAGTTTGATAATTTCCACTAATATGTATAAAAATCATCCATAATCAAATTATTTTTATGGCAAAAATTAAGGTTAAAAATCCAATAGTTGAGCTAGATGGTGACGAAATGACTAGAATTATATGGTCATTTATTAAAAAGAAACTAATTGAGCCCTATCTTGAGTTAGATATCAAATATTTTGATTTAGGAATAGAGAGTAGAGACAAAACATCTGATCAAATAACTGTTGATTGTGCAAATGCAATTAAAGAATTTGGGGTAGGTATTAAATGTGCGACTATCACTCCTGATGAAGCAAGAGTAGAAGAATTTAAATTAAAAAAAATGTGGAGATCACCTAATGGCACAATTCGAAACATACTTGGTGGTACCGTTTTTAGAGAGCCAATTATTTGTAAAAATGTACCCAAGTTAGTTCCAGGATGGACGAATCCAATTATTATTGGTAGGCATGCTTTTGGAGATCAATATAAAGCAACAGATTTTCTTGTTCCAGGAAAAGGAAAGTTAGAAATGAAATGGACATCTACCGACGGAAAACAAAAAAAAGAATTTGAAGTATTTAATTTCCCAAGCTCAGGTGTTGCTTTATCAATGTACAATTTAGATGACTCAATAAGAGATTTCGCAAGAGCTTGTATGAATTACGGTCTTCAAAGAAATTATCCGGTCTACATGTCAACAAAAAATACAATTTTAAAAGGTTACGATGGAAGATTTAAGGACTTGTTTCAAGAAGTTTTTGATAAACAATTTAAAGAAAAATTTCAAAAAGCAAAATTAACTTACGAACACAGATTAATAGACGATATGGTAGCATGTGCAATGAAATGGAATGGTGGATACGTATGGGCTTGTAAAAATTATGATGGAGATGTTCAGTCTGACACTGTTGCGCAAGGGTTTGGTTCTTTAGGATTAATGACTAGTGTTTTAATGACACCTGATGGAAAGACAGTAGAGTCAGAAGCAGCGCACGGCACAGTTACTAGGCATTATAGGATGCATCAACAAGGAAAAGAGACATCAACTAATCCAATTGCATCTATATTTGCTTGGACTAGAGGATTAGCACATAGAGGAAAGCTTGATAATAATGATGAATTAATCAAATTTTCTAAAAGTTTAGAAGAAGTCTGCATAAATACAGTTGAGAGTGGCTCAATGACAAAAGATTTGGCAATATTGATTAATAAATCTACAAAGTATTTAACTACTAATCAGTTTTTAGAAGCTATAGATAGTAATCTAAAAAAAAAGCTTAATTAATTGTTTTTGATATCTCTTTAAAAGCTTTCTCAACTTTATCCTTGTCTACTCCTCCTGCTTGAGCAAAATCTTTTCGCCCTCCACCACCTTTTCCGCCTAGAGTTTCAGATGCGATTTTTACCAAGTTAACTGCGTCATACTTTGAGGTAAGATCTTTTGAAACACCCACGGCTACGCCAACTTTATCCTCAAAAGTTGAAATACAAATTATAATTCCTGATTTAATTTCTTTCTTGCCTTGATCAATTATTACCCTTAGTTCTTTTGGTGGGAAGTCTTTTAAAAGTTGTTCTCTTATCTTTATATTACCTATTTGTCTCTCTTTAATTATATTTTTACTTTTATCTTTTTTGATATTTTCAATTCTTACCAGACTCAATTGTTTGCTTAAATTTTTTAGGTTCTCAGATAAATTTAATTGATCCCTGTAATCTGGTGTTATTTTGAGAAATTGAAGTTCTTTTTTAATTGTTTTAATTTCCTCATTTAAATTTTTCTCTTTTAAAGACTTGTTTTGTTTTAAATAGTTTTCATGTTTCTCTAATTGCTTATCTCTCAAGGCCTCTACTCTTCGCACTCCAGAAGCAATTGACGACTGACTTATAACTTTAAATTTTCCAACATCTTTTGTATTTTTTACATGTGTACCACCACACAACTCTGTTGAGAAAAAACTATTATTTTCTTTTCCCATAAATACCACTCTCACTTCTTCCCCGTATTTTTCACCAAACAGTGCTAGAGCACCCAATTTTACTGCTTCTTTTGGTGTCATGATTCTTGTTTGAACATCGCTACCGCCATCAACAATTTCGTTTACCACTGCATTAATTTTTTTCATCTCGCTTTCATCAATGGGTTTGTTATGACTAAAATCAAATCTTAATCTCTCAGGTGAAACTAAAGAACCCTTTTGAGTAACATGTTTTCCAAGAGTTCTTCGTAAAGACTCATGTAGTAAATGCGTGGCTGAGTGATTTGCTCTTGAATTATTTCTTTTTTCAATATCTATTTCTAAATTTACGCTTTGTCCTACTTTAATTTTTCCTTTTTTAATATCTCCATAATGAACAAAAAGATCTCCCATTTTTTTTTGAGTATCTTTAATTTTTATTTCACACTCTGATGTATAAATTATACCTTGATCTCCTACTTGACCGCCTGACTCACCGTAAAAAGGGGTCTGATTTGTTATTATTTCAATTTTGTCCCCATTGCTTGCAGTATCAACAAATTTATTATCTTTTGATATTTTTAAAACAACTCCTTCTGCTTTATCAAATTCATAGCCTAAAAATTCAGTTGGTTTTAATTCTTCTCTGATTTTAAACCATCTTTCTTCAACAGATTTATCTCCAGATCCTTTCCAGTTTGCTCTTGCTAAAGCTTTGCTTTTTTCCATTTCTTTTTCAAAGGAATTGCTATCAACTTTAATATTTTTTGTTCGTAAAATATCAGCAGTTAAGTCAACCGGAAAACCATAGGTGTCGTATAATTTAAAAGCTACTGAACCTGGTAGAATATTATTTTTTACTTTGGACAAATTATCATCAAGAATTTTCATTCCTCTTTCAAGAAGTGAAGAAAACTTTTCTTCTTCGTTTTTTAGAGTTTCAATAATAAGATCTTTACCATTTGTTAATTCAGGATAACTAATTTTCATTTCGTTTAACAAAACATTAAAAAGTTTGTGAAAAAGCGGTGATTTACTTCCAAGAGAATGAGCGTGTCTCATACCTCTTCGCATTATTCTCCGTAAGACATAACCTCGACCTTCGTTTGAAGGCAAAATTCCCTCAGCAATTAAAAAACTACTAGCTCTAAGGTGATCAGCTATAACTCTATGACTAGCTATAGTTTTCTCATTAATTGGAGTTTTAGTTATTTCTGATGATGATGCCATTATTTTTTTAAAATGATCTATTTCATAATTATCGTGTGTACCTTGTAGTACAGCAGTCATTCTCTCAAGACCCATGCCTGTATCTACTGAAGGTTTAGGAAGATTAATTCTTTTTTCTTTAGAAATTTGTTCGTATTGCATAAAAACGAGATTCCATATCTCAATGAATCTGTCTCCGTCTTGTTCTGGGCTTCCAGGTGGTCCTCCTTTTAATTTTTCTCCATGGTCATAAAAAATTTCAGAACATGGTCCACACGGTCCGGTGTCACCCATCGACCAAAAGTTATCTGCTGTTGAAATTCTTATTATTTTATTTTCACTCAGCCCAGCTATTTTTTTCCATAAATTAAAAGATTCATCATCTTCATGAAAAACAGTCACAGAAAGTTTGTCTTTAGGTAATTTAAAATCTTTTGTAAGTAAATTCCAAGCGTGATGTATTGCTTGCTCTTTGAAATAATCTCCAAAAGAAAAATTGCCAAGCATCTCAAAAAATGTGTGGTGTCTCGGGGTGTAACCTACGTTTTCAAGATCATTATGTTTTCCTCCTGCTCTTACACATTTTTGTGATGTCGTTGCTGTTTTATATGGTCTTTTTTCCAGCCCGGTGAAAACATTCTTAAATTGTACCATTCCAGAATTAGTAAACATTAAAGTCGGATCGTTGTTAGGCACAAGATTACTTGAGTCTACTATTTGATGATTATTTTTCTTAAAATACTCTAAAAACTTTTTTCTTACATCTGTAAGTAAAATTTGGCTCATACTTTATTAAATACAGATATTTATAAGGTTGTCTATATAAGAGATTAGCCGGTTTTTTGTTTTTCGTTATTAACAACAACGCAAATTTCTGATTTAGTGAGAAATCTTTGTCCAGTTCCATTATCAAGTGAAAACATACCTCCAATACCTTTAACAGCATCGATGGTTAAATCTGTATGTTTCCATTTCTCATATTGATCCTCATTCATATAAAATGGCGTACCATCTATCTCACCCAGTTTTATATCGCTGTTTCCAACCATGTATTCTTTTGCCGGATAACACATTGGCGCGCTTCCATCACAACATCCGCCAGATTGATGAAATAAGAGATCATCACCATGAACTTCTTTAAGTTCACTAAGTAGTTTTTTTGCTGATAATGTTGCTGATACTTTCATTTTTATATTGCGGCCCATGATTTAGAATCATGGGCCATTATATATTATTGGTTAAAAGAAGCCCAATTTTTTCTCACTGTAAGACACGTGTAAATTTTTCACTTGTCTATAATGATTTAACATCATTTTATGAGTTTCTCTTCCGATACCAGATTGCTTATATCCACCAAAGGCAGCGTGAGCTGGGTATGCATGGTAACAATTAGTCCAAACTCTACCAGCTTGTATTCCTCTGCCCATTCTGTAAGCAATGTTACCATCTCTAGTCCAAACACCTGCTCCTAATCCATAAAGAGTATCATTAGCAATTTCTAATGCTTCTTTCTCATCTTTAAACTTGGTCACAGATACAACTGGGCCAAATATTTCCTCTTGGAATATTCGCATATTGTTTTTACCTTCAAAAATAGTTGGCTGAATATAGTTTCCTTTCTCCAGTCCACTATTCAATTTAGCAACACTTCCTCCGGTTAGAACTTTGGCACCTTCTTTCTTACCTAAATCTAGATAAGATTTGATTTTTTCCATTTGTTCTAAAGAAGCTTGTGCTCCAATCATGGTTTCCATTTTAAGTGGATTATCTTGTTTAACAGCTTTTGTTCTAGCTATAGCCTTCTCCATGAATTTATCATAGATAGACTCTTGAACTAGCGCTCTACTAGGACAAGTACAAACTTCTCCTTGGTTTAGCGTGAACATAGCAAAGCCTTCCAAACATTTATCAAAGAAGTCGTCATTTTTTGACATAACATCTTCGAAGAATATATTTGGAGATTTTCCGCCTAATTCCAAAGTTATTGGAATTAAGTTTTGCGATGCGTACTGCATAATTAAACGTCCAGTAGTGGTTTCACCTGTAAAAGCTATCTTCTTGATTCTTTTTGAAGAAGCTAGAGGTTTTCCTGCTTCAAGACCATAACCACTGACAACATTTACAACACCTGCAGGTAATAGATCTCCAATAAGTTCCATTAAAAGCATAATTGATGCTGGTGTTTGTTCAGCCGGTTTTAGAACTACGCAATTTCCAGCTGCTAAAGCTGGTGCTAGTTTCCATGTAGCCATTAGTAAAGGAAAGTTCCATGGAATAATTTGACCAACTACTCCTAATGGTTCAGGTATATGATAAGAATATTCGCTATTACTTATCTCTGCTACTGATCCTTCCTCTGCTCTGATAACTCCTGCAAAGTATCTCCAATGGTCTACTACCAATGGTAAATCGGCAGCCATACATTCTCTTATAGGCTTACCATTATCTAAACACTCTGCTGTTGCTAATAGATTTAGATTTTTTTCAATGACATCAGCAATTTTCAAGAGAATATTTGATCTCTCTGTTATTGAAGTCTTTCCCCAAGCTGGAAAAGCTGCGTGTGCTGCGTCTAAAGCAAAATCTACATCTTTATCGTTCGAACGTGGCACCTTACATATCACTTCATTAGTGATAGGAGTTGTATTATCAAAATATTTTCCAGATTTTGGTTCTACAAACTTACCGTTAATAAAATTTCCATACTTTGCTTTAAAAGGAAATTTTACTTTTAAATGAGATATGTCTAAGTTGGGTGACAGTTTCGAGCTGCTTGATTGTTGTGTGCTCATTTACCCTCCTTGTTAATTAATTTAATTAAACCCAATCTTGACAACTTTGTACAGGGTTAAGTGATAATTATTTTCAATTACAATTTTTAGTTGATTCAATTTTTAGTTGTTTAAAATTTCATGGGAAACGAGAATTGGGGGTCAAAGACCCCCAAAATAATGGGATGACTATTTTTCCTCGTCTTTGCTAATCTTTTCTTTAGGTGAAGGATTGCCTTCTAACTCTTTAGTTATTGCAGCTGCCTTTTCTCTCACGGCTTTTTCTATTTCTTCAGCAACATTCGGATTTTTTTCCAAGTATAATTTGGCATTCTCTTTTCCTTGACCAATTTTTTCACCTTTGTATGCATACCAAGCGCCTGACTTCTCAATGATGTCTGCTTTAGCACCCAGGTCAATTAACTCACCATTTTTACTGATGCCTTTGCCATACATCAAATCGAACTCTACAACCTTAAAAGGAGGAGCTACCTTATTTTTGATAACTTTCACTCTAGTCGTGTTTCCAATGATTTGATCTTTGTCTTTTATGGCACCAATTCTTCTAATGTCCATTCTAACAGAAGAATAAAATTTTAATGCATTTCCGCCTGATGTAGTTTCTGGGTTTCCAAACATAACTCCGATTTTCATTCTAATTTGGTTAATGAAAATTACCATCGTGTTTGACTTTGCTACTGAACCAGTAATTTTTCTTAGCGCCTGGCTCATAAGTCTTGATTGCAAGCCTACATGGTGATCTCCCATTTCACCTTCTAATTCTGCTTTCGGTGTTAATGCTGCTACCGAGTCTACTACAAGTACTGAGACAGAACCTGATTTAATTAAGGTATCAGTTATTTCTAAAGCTTGCTCACCTGTATCAGGTTGAGAAATTAGTAATTCATCAGTTTTAACTCCTAGCTTTTTTGCATAAGCGGGATCCATTGCGTGCTCAGCATCAACAAAAGCACATATTCCTCCAGCTTTTTGAGCCTCAGCTACTACTTGTAAAGCTAAGGTCGTTTTTCCTGAAGACTCTGGGCCATAAATTTCTATTATTCTTCCCTTAGGTAGTCCTCCGATTCCAAGTGCTAAATCTAAGCTTAAAGAACCAGTCGAAATAGCTTCTACGTCTAATGCTTCCTGTTGGCCAAGTCTCATTACTGAGCCTTTACCGAAATTTTGATCGATTTGGCTTATTGCTGCTTCTAAAGACTTGTTTTTTTCCTTAATTTCTTGAGCTTTTTTGTTGTCTGGTTTCACAACTTTTAAATTATTTTTTGTCATTTTATATCCTTTTTTATTGTTCGAATCGTTAATATAAATGTACACATTTTGTTCTTTTTATCAAGTAAATAAAAATTAGGATTTTTTTAAGTTTTAAGGGGTTTGAAAAGCCTTTAATTCCAATCCTCCGATTTGGCTAAGTAGTCTTAATTTTGAGACTATAAGATTTTTTTTTGCTTCAGCATTAGATATTCTAGCTTCTAAAAGTAAACTTCTAGATTGAATAACGTCAAGAGTAGTTCTTGTATTGCCAGAGTCATATTCCAAAGTTATACCCTCATTAGCTATTTCTGCTGCTTTTAATTGAGCTTCAGTAGAAGTTAAAACACTTTCTGCAGATTGATAAAATGACCAAGAAGTTGATGTTTGAGTTTTGATCTCATTCTCTTTATCTACTAATAAAAGAGCATTTTGATCTTTTTTATGTTTAAATTTTTTAATTGAGGAAAAATTTTTACCCCCTTGTATTATTGGCCAAGTAACAGTAGCTTTTAATGTTTCTTGCTCGTCTTCATCCACAGTGGCACTAAGGTCTTTATTCTCAGTTTTTGAATAATTTAGAGTTGCGGAGGGTGAAAGCCTTGCTTTTTCGACGCTCAATTCTTTTTCAGAAATAGCAAGATTAATCCTTGCAATTCCAAGGCTGGGGTTATTTAAGTTTGAAAGTTCCAGAGCACTTTTTAAACTCTGAGGCATTATAAATGAAATATCAAAATTATCATTTAAATTTTGTGGAGCCTGAATTCTGTTTATTCTCTCAAACTCAGCTAAAGCTGATGTATATTCAGTATCAGCTTTAATAAAATCAGCTTGTGCTCTAGCCAATGAAGATTCGGACTGAGCTAAATCTGTCAAACTTATTTCACCCTTTTGAAGTCTAGACCTATCAGACTCTACTTGACGTTCAAATAAATCAACATTTGCTAAATTAAAATCTTTACTTTTGCTTTTAAAAACTAAATCATAGTATGCTGAGATTGAATTTAAAATTGTATCTTGTTCAACAATCTTATATTCATTTTGAGCTTTCTCAAATTCTAATCTTGATTTTTTTAAGTTGTTATAACCTTGGAATCCTTGAAAAATTTTTTGATCTACTGAAAATTTCTTAGTTTCTGTATTTCTTTTTGTATTACCCAATTTAGATCCAGATTGATCTATTATATTTGAAGTCTCTTTGCTTGATTGGGAACCGGAAATCGTCAGGCTAGGTAAAAACTCACTCATTGATATATTTTCATTTTCTTTAACAGCTTTTAAGTTTTCTCTTTCAGCATTTAATTTTGGATTGTTTTTTAAAGCAGACTCAACATAAAAAAGAGCGCTATTATCTGCTGACAAAATGTTAAATTGGAATATTACGAAAAAAAAAATTAGTTTTTTATACATTTAAAATTTTATTGATTTAATTTTATGTCTCTTATCTATAAAAATAACAAAATCATTATCTTGATATCTCTTCGACATATTTTTTGTTAATCTTTCATAAAACATAATAAATCTCTTAACCTGTTTTGTATCCATAGTTCTCTTTTTTTTTGACCTTGATCTTAACTTTTTTTCTTGAAGAAGCCTCCATTTAAGAACATACTTAAAATTAGGAACTTTTAAATAGATCTTTTTATCTATTAAATCATAAATCTTCTTATAACTTGTCTTCAATTCATTATTTACTTTTTTCCTCCAAGTCAACTTGGTATCCTCATATTTTTCTAAAATATTTACTGGCTTTTTCAATTCTTCATATTTCTGATGTTTTGCACCAACGCACCATCCTTCAAATATTATTATGTCAGGTTTTTTTTGAATTTTCTGCCAATATCGAAATTTAAATCTGTCATCAATTGATTTGTCAAATCTAGGTATTCTTATACTTTTAAAATTTTTTTTTAAAAGTGCTCTCAAAACATTATAAAGCATTTTACAATCGTGAGTTCCAGGGACACCGCGCGTCAAAAATAAAGGATGAACATAATTTGACATTTTTCTTCTCTCTAAAGCAGTTTTATAGAAATCATCAATTGAGAAACAAGCTACATTTAAATTAAAATAAGAATGAAATATTATTTTTAAAATTTGAGAAATAGTTGATTTTCCAGATCCTTGGCCCCCTGATAAACCTATTACAAAAGGTCTATTTTTAAATTTATAAAGCTTGAATATTTTTTTGCAAAAAGGAAGATAGAATTTTTTTAATTGTTTTTGTTTATCTTGAAATTTTTCACCAATATATTCTTGTTTTTTTACAAATTTTAAATATTTTTTTTTAAAATCTGACATTGTCCAAATTTTTGTATTATTTTTTTTTGTCTAAAGGGTGATTATTTCCGTCTACCACATTAACATTATTCAGTTTAAAGGTGTCAATTTCGTCTATACATCCAAGATTGAAACCTGTTAATGCTGGATTTATTCTTGGATGATGATGTGTGTATATCCCGCAATTTGAACAAAAAAAATGTTTAGCTGTTTTAGAGTGAAATTGATACATTTTTAAATTCTCTCTGCCTTTTGTGATATTAAAATCTTCATTTTTGACCATAGACATAATCGCTCCTTTTCTTTTACAAATAGAGCAGTTGCATCTTATTGTTTTAACTAATTGGTCAGATAAATTTATTTCTGCTTCCACTTCCCCACAATGACATTTAAGTTTTCTCATATTAAATTATAACTCATTTTTTTGATGCAAAGTAACACTTATAAACATTGAAAATATTATGATTTATAATGTTCTCGTTTTGATTCTCTTTTGACTCTGTTTTAGACTCTAAATTCAACTTTTTAGTGTGTTACTTTATCTGTGTTTACCAACTCTAAGTCCATATTTTCTAATATTTTTTTGTTAGATTTTGTAGAAATCATGTAAATAAAAATATTAAATATAACAATCGTTATTTGAAGGATTGGAGAAATCAGTCCAACATAAGGTTGAAGATAAGAAAGTAAAACTAAAAAAAGCGCAGATCTAATAAATACGCTCATTTTAAATACAGCAATAATTGAGAAAGAATGAATTATTAACTTAAATAATGACATTTTAGATGGACCAAAATACCTTTTTCCTCTTATACAATTAATGTTTCCAAGATTTGTAATTTTATTTTTAAGGGTACTGGCAAAACAATAGATAATTGTTGGCTCTTTAATAATTGTTTCGGCATCATCTTTAGTTATCAAACTGTAATGCCCAAAATTCATTAATTTTCCAGTGAATATTAAAGTAAGTAATTTATGTAGAGAATAAAAAAAAGTAAATATTGGACCTTCAGATCTTTTTACTCTTTTGGCTACTACTGAAATATTTTGTAATTCCTTAGCTTTATTAATCAAATCAGATATTTCTTCTGGTCTATCTTCTCCGTCTGCGTCCATTAAGATTAAATTATCAAATTGATAATTTTTGAGGGCATGTTTAATACCGTTTGCTATACAAATTGCATGTCCTTGATTTATTCTCATGTTTAAAATTTCAATTACCTTAAGATGAGAGGGCAAAGATAACAAAGGAGCTTTTTCTTTAGATCCATCATTAATTGCTATTAAGCTAAAAGAAATATCTTTAAATTCTGATATCACCTTATTGATTTCATTTATCAATTTTGTAAATGACTCCCAATCATTGTATACTGGAGTTATAAAAACAATATTTTTCATTTTGCTCCTATCATGCAAATTCCAATTGGTTTAATAGTACCATATATACCGGGGCAAAATTTCTTTAAAATGTTAGGATTTCCAGTGTAAATAACTCCTGTATTAGAAGTTACTGATGATAAATTATTTTCTATTGTATTAAACCAAATTGGTCGTGAACTTAAATGATAAGATAAGTTACCGGCATACCATTCATCCCCGACAACGATCGAGATATCATTTGAAAAGTTTTTGTCCCATCTTCTTTGAACTAAATCTGATATTTCTTTACCAGGATAATCTGTTCTTTTAAATTCGTTTGAGAGTGAAACGTACAAATAGCTTAGTGGAGATATTATAAAAAAAATGAGAAATGCTGCTAAAAATTTTTTAAGGTTTTTTTCATTCAGAGAATTTTTACAAATTTGAATTATTAAAACGCCAATAAATAAATAAAAAGGTGTCATCCACATTGTTCTTATTTTTGCACCGGAAATTAAAGAAGTAAGAAAAATTAATATAATTGGTAATAAATTGATAAATAATAGAAAATACTTATCCTTCTTCAAAATTTTAAAATTTAGTTTTTTAAAATTAATAAACGTAAGTAACATAATTATAACTGGAGATAAAATTCCTATTTGTTTTAATAAAAATATAAGAGGATTATAAATATGATTTATTAAACTGAGCTCTTCTATCCCAGTTCTATTTAAAGCATAAGTAACTGTTACGAATTCATTATTAAATAGCCAAACAACATGAGGGATCAAAAATATTACAAATATAATGCCAGGTATCATAAATCTTATTTTAAAATTTCTTTTTTCAAGCATGATTAAAATAAAGATAATTTTTATCGATAATAACAAATATATAAAAAGGTACTTGGTCAAAAAACCTATAGACATAAAAAGACCCAAAAGGATCAAATCTGAAATTTTTTCATAATTTATTGATTTCCAAGAGTAATAAATTACGGTAGCCCAAAAAGGTAATTGGCAAACGTTTACGTTAAATTCAGGTGAAGTAAAGTTATAAAAATATATTCCCTCTAAAAGAAATATAGAGCATAAAGAGTGTAATTTATTTTTAAAAATTAAATTTGAAAATTTCCATACGTAAATAAAAGCTATAATTACGAATATTTGACTTAATAAATAATAAGCCCAATCTTTGTTACCAAAGAAACTGTAAACTACTTCTACCATAAAAGCACTTACAGGAGGATGCTTTGAATAACCCCAAGATAAATTACTTCCCCATGCCAAAGCTTCTATAGTGTCTAAAGGTAAATTTACATTTGATAAAGATGGAATAATTGTCCAAATTATTAAATGGGATAATAAAAATATATAAAATAAAGTTTTATAGTAATTTTTAATCAACATAATTGTTAAATTAATACAATTTTAAGGCTATTGACACGCTTAAATTCAAATCTATACTCCCCCAAATTCACAAATGGTAAAAAAAACTAGTAATAAAAAGTACACTCCAAGTCAAAAAGAAAAATATATGTGTGCAAAACACAAAAAGTTTTTTACTGAGGAATTAGTCAAATGGAAAAAGGATATTATTAAAGCAAATAACTTAGGAAATTTATTAAATTCTTCTGATGATAGTATGTCGTCTGCTGACATGGTAGATCAAGCCTCTTCTTACACGGACAAATCAGTAGAGATGAAAGCATTAAATAGAAGTAGAAAATTAATAGCTAAAATAGATATGGCATTAAGACGAATAAAAGATGGAACTTATGGCTATTGCGAAGAGTCTGGTGAGCCCATCGGTCTTAAAAGATTAATGGCAAGACCTATAGCGACTTTAACTATTGAAGCACAAGAAAAACATGAGAGAGACGAGAAAATATTTGTTGATGATTAAGGTTTCGGTATTTCTTCACCTTTATTAAGGAGATCATATCCTTTTTTTACTTTATCGCGAGACGAAATTTCAGAGTACCATCTAGATAAATTCTTAAATTTTTTAAGTCCAATATCATGCCATTCGTGCCTAGCTATCCAAGGAAAAGTAGCGATGTCAGCAATAGTATACTCATCGTAAGCTAAAAATTTTGAATTTTTAAGTCTCATGTCCAACTCCAAGTAAATTCTCTCACAAATTTTGAAATATCTTTCTTCCCCAAATTTACTTTTTCCTGGATTGTAGTGATGAAATTGATGATGTTGACCAAGCATAGGACCAACATAGGCCATTTGCCCTATAAGCCATTGGTTAATTATTGTTCTTTTATCTTGATCATAAAATTTACCACTTTTTTCAGCTAAATAAATTAATATAGCTCCAGACTCAAATAAGCTTACATCTTTATCATGATCAATTATCACAGGAATTTTTCGAAAGGGACTTATTTTTTGGAATTCAGGATTGAATTGTTCATTTTTATTAATATTTATTTTAGTAATTTTATATTCATAACCTATCTCTTCTAGCATAATAGTTATTTTTTTACCATTTGGAGTGTTTGAAGTAAAAACTTCAATCATTTTTTTATGCCAAGTCTATCTTGTATTTCTTTAGATGATGTTGAGAATTGAAATCTATAAGTTTCGTTCGGTCTTGCTCTTTTAAAGCACTCAACCGACGCTAAAGCAGCCTCATGAAAACCAGAAAGAATTAATTTAAGTTTTCCTGGATAACTACAAATATCACCTATCGCAAATATACCAGGCTTATTTGTTTGAAAGTTTTCAGTGTTTACCTGAATTTTTTTTTTATCCATGTTTAATCCCCATTCTGCAATTGGTCCAAGTTGCATAATCAAACCAAAAAAACCTAAAACAATATCTGTTTCTATTTTCTCTGTTTTTTCATCATCATTTTTTATATTAATGAATTTTATCTCTTTTCCTTCATTAACAGTGTCTATTTGAAACGGTGTTTTTATTGTTATTTTTTCTTCTGCTTTTAATTTTTCTAATTCTTTCAAAGTATGAGGTGCGCCTCTAAATTCATTTCTTCTATGAATTAACGTAACTTTTGAATATTTTGACAATTCTAAAGCCCAATCTAATGCGGAGTCTCCGCCTCCAAATATAGATATTTTTTTATTTTTAAATAAAGTTTTATCATTTACTGAGTAGAAAACTGATTTACCCTCAAATTTTGTAAGTTCTTTTAAAGGCAGTTTTCTTGGTTCAAATGATCCTACACCTCCGGCTATAACTATGTTTGGTGTGATGAAGGTTTTATTGTTGCTAGTTTTTAAAGTCCATAAACCTTTGCCCTCCTTAATTTCCTGGACTCTTTCATTCAAATGAATCTTAGAACCAAAGGGTTTTATCTGTTCTAATAAATTATCTGTTAAAGACTTTCCGCTGCACTCTGGAACAGCTGGAATATCGTAAATTGGTTTATCAGGATAAAGCTCTATGCATTGACCGCCAGCTTTATCAAGATTGTCTATTACCTCTGATTTTAATCCTTTTATACCAAGTTGGTGAACTGCAAAAAGTCCTACGGGCCCAGCTCCTATTATAACAACGTCTGTTTTAATCATTAAGTTTGTTTTTCCGGTGTTGTTACTGTCAAACCATTAATCTCATCTGAAACTACTATCTGACAACTTAACCTACTATTCTTATTTGGTTTATAAGCCATATCAATCATATCTTGTTCAGCGTCCTCAGCTTTTGGAAGTTTATTTAACCATGAATCTTCGACATAAACGTGGCAAGTTGCACAAGCCATTCCTCCTCCACAATCTGCGTCAATACCTGGTATGTTGTTTTGAACCGCTCCTTCCATCACGGTCAGACCGTTATCAACTTCAATTGTCTTTGAGTTACCGTTTTGCTCAATGTATGTAATTTTCGGCATTAATTTTAATATAAGTATCTAAAGAAAAAGGGCAAGTACGTAAAACGTACCCGCCCTTTTTAAAGTTTATGATCTAATTATCTAGATGCTAATCTTGTATTTTGCATCGCAGCTGCCCAAATCACAAGACCAAAAGCGATCTTATTGATAAAGTCAGCTAGGTTGTAAATAATGTTTAATGCATTAGCATCAACACCACCAGTTAAATAACCGAATACATATCCTAATGGATATATAGCCCAACCGATTGTTACGATAATTCTCATTGCGCTAAACGCAGTTGACATAGCCTTGTTACCAGACTTAGCAGCTGCAGTTCCAGCTTCACCTGAGAATATTTCAAACAAGATGTAGATCCATCCAGCCATTCCAATTACGAAACCTACAAATGGTTGAATGTAACCAGCTTCACCTAAGTATCCACCGATTAACATTACTAATGAACCAATTAATAGTTTCCAGAATATAGAAGTTGGCACCTTTCTTACAGCTGCCAAGATTAGATAGAATTCTACCATTTGAAGTGGCACAGTAATTAACCAATCAATATATCTGTATACTGTTGGTGTATCACCAGTTGTCACCCAAACGTCTCGCATATACATGTAATGGATAAATGCAACACCAGTAACTAGTCCAGCTACTGAAATTGATGTTCTCCAAGATGCTGCTACTGTACCTCTTTCTGCGAAAAAGAATACTGTAGTTGCGATCATACCCATTGATACAAGCCAGAAAGATATTCCTACGAAATCTCCTGTCTCAAGCATAGGCGTCGCAGCGTTAGCTGAACTAGTAATACCTAAAAAGGCAACTGCCGCTAAAGCTATTAGACTTAATTTTCTCATGAAAACCTCCCTCGTTAGTTAGTTTTCTATTTTAGTTTATTAATAAACTATCTAGTAAACGACAAATCAGTCATTACTAGATTAGCTGGTCAGAACCATAATAAAAATCAGTGTTACAGTGAAGTCTTTTTTTTAAAAAAAAAGCCCATTTTTATTGGTTTTTTTGGTTTTTTTTGGGGATATTTCTGTTTAGTATGGTTTAAACACTAAAATTGTGGGGGAAAGATTTGCAAGGCAAATATAAGGAAATATACGATTCTTCTATAGTTAAAAAAGAGAATTTTTGGAAGGAAGTCGCTGAAAACATATTTTGGTATAAGAAACCATCAAAAATATTAAATTCAAGCAACCCTCCCTTTTACAAATGGTATGAAGATGGAACAACAAACACTTGTTACAATGCTATAGACTTTCATATTGATAACGGTAGAGGTGAAAAGCTAGCAATAATTTACGACAGTCCTATAACAGGCTCAAAAAAAACATTTACATATAACCAGCTTAAAGAAAAAGTATCATTGTTTGCGGGTGCTCTAAAAAATCAAGGCATTAATAAAGGTGATAGAGTGATTATTTACATGCCAATGATACCTGAAGCAGTAATTGCAATGTTGGCATGTGGAAGGATAGGAGCAATTCATTCAGTTGTGTTTGGTGGATTTGCAGCAAATGAATTGGCTAGTAGAATTGATGACTCTAAAGCAAAAATAATTGTCTCAGCTTCATGCGGTTATGAACCAGGTCGAGTTGTTGAATACAAACCTCTGCTTAATAAAGCTTTGGAAATAGCTAAGCACAGGCCTAACAAATGTATAATTTTTCAGAGAGAAAAAAATAAAGCTGCATTAGACTCCAAAATGGACATTACTTGGGAAGACTCACTTAAAAATGCGAAACCTGAAAATTGTGTTGAAATGAATGCTAATGACTACGCATATATTTTATATACATCAGGTACAACAGGCTTACCTAAAGGTATCGTCAGAGATATTGGCGGGCACATTGTTGCTTTAAAATGGACTATGAAAAATATTTATAACATTGATCAAGACGATGTATGGTGGTCTGCTAGTGATATTGGTTGGATAGTGGGTCATTCATATATAGTTTATGCGCCTTTATTTTACGGTTGTACAACAATACTTTTTGAGGGTAAACCTGTTGGGACACCTGATGCTGGAGTTTTTTGGAGAGTAATTTCAGAACATAAAGTAAAATCGTTATTTACAGCTCCGACCGCTATTAGAGCAATTAAAAAAGAAGATCCCGACGGAAAATTCTTTAAAAAGTATGATTTAAGTAAATTCGATACATTATTTTTAGCTGGAGAAAGAGCTGATCCAGATACTATTAAATGGTTTGAAAATTTATCAAACTCACCAGTAATTGATCATTGGTGGCAAACAGAAACAAGTTGGGCGATAACATCTAGTTGCACTGGTATTGAAAAATTTCCTGTAAAGTATGGCTCTGCATTTAAACCAGTTCCAGGATATGATTTAAAAGTTTTGAATTCAGAAGGAAAAGAAGTTGGTCCAGGTAAAATGGGAGACATAGTTGTAAAGCTTCCTCTTCCACCAGGAACTTTTCCAACATTGTGGGGTGCTGACAAAAGATACAAAGAAAATTACATGACTAATTATCCAGGTTATTATCAAACCTATGATGCAGGGCACATAGATGAAGATGGTTATGTTTGGATAATGTCAAGAACTGACGACATAATAAATGTTGCTGGCCATCGACTTTCAACAGGTGCAATAGAAGAAGTTCTGGCTGAACATAAATCAGTTGCGGAATGTGCTGTAATTGGTATTGCAGACAAACTTAAAGGACAAATACCGATTGGGTTACTAGCTTTAAAAGCTGGAGTAAAACAAAAGAATGAAGAAATTATTAAAGAGTGTGTTTCAATGGTAAGGGACAAAGTTGGTCCTGTTGCAGCTTTCAAAATTGCTATAGTCGTTAAAAGATTGCCAAAAACTAGATCTGGGAAAGTACTAAGGGGAACAGTAAGAAAAATTGCAGATAATGAACCTTATAAAATGCCGGCGACTATAGACGATCCAGCTATTTTAGATGAAATTAAACAAGATCTTAAAGATAATAATATTCTAAAAGCTTAGAGGTTTGCCTTTTGATTCGACTAATATTTTACCATCAGACATTACTAATATTCCGTTTACAATAGTTCCGACTGGAAAACCTTTAACCTTATAATTATTAAAAGGTGTCCAACCACATTTGCTCGCTATCATTTCATCTTTAATTATCACCTCTTTCTTCATATCTACTATAGTCAAATCTGCATCAAAGCCCTCTTTTATAAACCCCTTGTTCTTAATTCCAAATATTCTACATGGATTTTCGCACATCAAATTAATAAGTTGATTTAATGTAAGTTTTCCATTGTTAACATGGTCGATCATAACTGGAAAAATAGTCTGAACTCCTGGCATTCCCGATGGAGAATCCGGATATTCCTTATTTTTATTTACTTTTAAATGTGGAGCATGATCTGATCCTAAAACATCTACAATATTATTCTTTATTGCAGTCCACAGACGGTCATAATGTTCTTTTCCTCGTAAAGGAGGATTCATTTGAGCATAAGTTCCTAACTTGTCATAACAATCAGGTGCGTACAATGTTAAGTGCTGAGGAGTGGTTTCAAAAGTAACATTTTTTTTATGCATTGCTAAAAAATCTACCTCTTCTTTTGTAGTTACGTGCAATACATGAATTTTCTTATTATATCTTTCAGCAATTTTTACTACTCTTCGAGTAGAGGACATTGCACATTCAACATTTCTCCACTCGTGATGTGAATGAACATCCCCTTTCCTTATAAACTTTTTTCTAAGTTTAATTATGTCTTCGTCCTCAGAGTGAATAGAAACAACTCTATCGCTGCTTGAAATTACTTTTTCAATATCTGCCTCTTTATCTACTAATAAGTTTCCCGTTGAAGACCCAGCAAAAAGTTTTACACCACAGCATCCTTCAACATTTTTTAAATGTGCAAGTTGATCAGTATTTGATGGCGTGGCACCAAAATAAAAAGCATAATTACTATGCATCCTATTTTTGGCAGCTTTAAGTTTTTTTTCAAATTCAACTAAATTGGCTGTTGGTGGGTTAGTGTTAGGCATCTCAAATAATGATGTTACTCCGCCTAATACAGCTGCTCTACTTCCACTTTCTAAATCTTCAGCATCAGTTGAACCAGGCTCTCTAAAGTGAACTTGCGTATCTATTATACCGGGTAAAACAATTTTATTTTCTGCATCATAAACTTTATGGTTATTTAAGTCGGCTTTACCAATTGATTTTATTTTCCCTCCTGATACAGTAATATCAGTATTAACTAGCTTACCATCTATGTAGCAAGTTCCATTTTTTATGATGAGACTATTATTATCAGACATAAATTTTGAGTATAATATACAATATTAAAACTATTAAAATGAAAAAAGATCAAATTAATATTTTAAAAGACAGAGGTATAATCTCAGTTTTAGGTAAAGATTCTAAAGAATTTCTTCAAAATATAATTACGAATGACATTAATATTGTTAATAAAGATAATAGTATTTTTTCAGGTATTTTTACTCCTCAGGGAAAGTATTTATATGAATTTTTTATAGTTAAAGCAGAAGATGGATATTTCCTAGACTGTTCAGAGGAATTTGTAGTGGAATTAAAAGTTTTTTTAAAAAAATATAAACTTAATTCAGATGTAGAGATTAAAGATATTTCAGGTGAATATGTTGTAGGTATAATTTCAAATGAAAAATTTGAGGAGATTAAAAAAGAGGAGAATAAAACAACGCAGACAATTATTTATAGATCAAGCCCTTTCTTTCAAGACCCTAGATCTAAAAAATTGGGATCAAGAGTATTGTCAAATTTAGAAAAATTGTATCTAACTATAAAAAAATTATCTCTTAGAATTGAAGATGGAAGTAACTATTTAAATAATGCTCACGAAGCTGGAATACCTATCAAAAATCTTAAAAAATTACAAAATAATTTATTTGGATTAGAGGCAAATTTTGAAGAACTTTCTGCTATTGATTTTAAAAAAGGTTGTTATATAGGCCAAGAAAACACAGCAAGAATGAAATTAAAAAATAAATTAAGAAAAAAATTATTACCAATAGTTTCTAAAGAAAATTTAAAAATTGGAAGTGAAATTACTTTGGACGGTAATCAAATTGGTAAGCTTCTAATTGCTAATCCATACCCTTTCGGATTAGTTAATATATTTGATAAAAAAATGTCGGAATTAAAAAACAAAGAAATTTTAGTTGGTAAACAAAGAGCAAAAATAATTTAAAAGTATGATTGGTATTTTAGGTGGTATGGGCACACAAGCTGGTTTAGATTTTTCTACAAAACTGGCCAAATTATATAGGGGTAAGTTGGATCAAAAATATCCATTATTTGTATTATATAATAAGTCAAATGTACCTAAAAGATTAAGTGATAAAAAAGTTTACAAAAAGATCTTTAAAAGTTTGTTAGAAGGATGTGTTTTTTTGCAAAAAAATAGTTGTAAGTTTATTACTATACCATGTAACACTGCGCACCATTGGTACGATGACTTAAACAAAAGAGTAAAAATTCCCATCCTTAGCATGCCTAAGGAAGTCTTTGCTTTTGCAAAAAAAAATTGTTCCTCTGGTTCAAAAATTGGTATTTTAGCAACTGAAAGTACTTTAAGAACAAGAATTTATCACAAATTTTTCGATAAAAAATACAAACTAATTGAACCTACATTAAAGTTACAAAAAAGATACGTTAATAAATCTATTACCCTAGTTAAAAAAGGAAAGGTAAAAGAGGCAGAAAAAATTATAAAACCAGTAATAAAGCATTTGTTAAAAATGAAGTGCAAAAAAATTATTTTGGCGTGTACAGAGTTACCTGTAGCAATTTTCGCTTTTAAATCGTTTAAAAAAGTCAAGTCGTCAAAAACATTTTTTGATCCAAATTTAATTTTAGCTAAAGCCGCTATGAAAAAATATAGTTTAAAGTGCGTTAAGTAACCTTGAAAGTGATGCTAAAATACCATAGCCACTTAGCTCTATAAATAAAACAATTAAAATGATAAGAATTATTTTTCGTCTTTTTCTTAAAAACTCAACCATTTCGAACTATAACATATTTCTTATCATGGCTAAATGCAGAAAATAATGTTTAGTATACACTGGTATAATTTTTATATATATGGTTGAAAATGAGTAAATTTAAGTCGGATATTGAAATTGCAAGAAAAGCAAAAATGTATCCAATTAATAAAGTTCTTAAAAAATTTAAAGTACCTGATAAACCGTTTGCGTTCAGCCCAATGGGCCGCCATGTAGCCAAAATAAATTTAGAGTATATAAAAAAACTAAAACAAAAAAAAAATAACTTAGTCTTAGTGACTGCAATTACACCAACTCCTGCTGGTGAAGGAAAAACTACCACATCAGTCGGATTAAACGATGGTTTAAACAAAATTGGAAAAAAATCTATTGTTTGTTTAAGAGAGCCAAGTTTAGGTCCCTCTTTTGGAATGAAAGGTGGAGCTGCTGGTGGAGGATATGCTCAGGTTGTTCCTATGGAGAAAATTAATTTACACTTTACTGGAGACTTTCATGCTATTACTTCAGCTCACAATTTGTTGTCCGCGCTCATTGATAATCATATATATTGGGGTAACAAACTAAACATCGACCCTGAAAATATAGTTTGGAAAAGAGTAGTCGATCTAAATGATAGAAGTTTAAGAAAAATAAAAATTAACCTAGAGCAACTTAAAGCTAATTATCCAAGAGATGATAGTTTTGATATTACAGTTGCATCGGAGGTAATGGCTATTTTTTGTTTATCTAACGATATAAGTGAATTAGAAAGAAAGATCGGAAATATTACGGTTGCATATACAAAAAGTAATAAACCTATCTACGCGAGGGATTTAAAAGCTCATGGACCAATGACTGTATTATTAAAAGAAGCTATAAGACCTAATGCAGTTCAAACTTTGGAAAATAATCTTGCAATTATTCATGGCGGTCCATTCGCTAATATTGCTCATGGTTGTAACTCAATTTTAGCAACTAAAACTGCATTAAAATTATCTGAGTATGTAATTACTGAAGCAGGGTTTGGAGCAGATTTGGGTGCTGAAAAATTTTTAAATATAAAGTGTCGTAAAGCTGGAATACAGCCGAAGTGCGTGGTTCTTGTTGCGACTATAAGAGCATTAAAAATGCATGGTGGTGTAGAAAAAGATAATCTTAAATTAGAAAATTTAGATGCACTTAAAAAAGGTCTTCTAAACTTAAAGAGGCATATTGAAAATATAAAAAAATTCGGTTTAGATCTTGTGGTTGCTATTAATCATTTTAAAACTGATACTAAAGAAGAAGTAAAAATTATTGAAAAATATTGTAATGATTTAAATGTACAAGTAAGCCTTTGTACTCACTGGGCTAATGGTGGAAAAGGAACAAAAGATTTGGCTCATAAGGTTGTTAAGCTTTGTAAAGCGGCAGAAAAATCAAAATTTAACTTTATTTATGATGATAAAATCTCATTGTTAGAAAAGATTGAAGCAGTTGCAAATAAAATTTATAGAGCAAGTTCAGTTGAAATTAGTGATACAATAAAAGAACAACTAACAAAACTTGAGCAAGCTGGATATTCAAAATTTCCAATATGTATTGCAAAAACACAGTATAGTTTTTCTATAGATCCAAAAATAAAAGGAGCTCCAACTGATCATAAGTTGGAGGTAAGAGAAATAAGGTTATCTAGTGGTGCCGAGTTTATAGTCGTGATATGCGGTACGATAATGACTATGCCTGGTTTGCCTAGAACGCCTGCTGCGGATAAAATTAAATTAAATAAGAAAGGTGATGTTGAGGGATTGTTTTAATTATTTCTTTTTATATTTAGCAGCTTCTTCAGACCCGCCAGTCGCACTTCCTTTGCTATAAGAATGCGCTCCCATTCCTGCCAATTGACCGTCTTTTACAATTAAATATTGTTCTCTAATTGGTTTCTTATCAAAAAAACACTCTAGTATCTCTCGTACCCCTGCAGCATATCTATATTGTGCCGACAAAGAGGTGCCCGATGTATGGGGTGTCATTCCGTGATTAGGCATTGATCGCCAGACATGATCATTAGGTGCTGGCTGAGGAAACCAAACATCACCTGCATATCCACTTAATTGACCAGATTCAAGAGCTTTAGCTATAGCTTCTCTATTACAAATTTTACCTCTTGCAGTATTAATTATGTATGCACCTTTTTTCATTTTACTAATTAATTTATCGTCAAATAAATTTTCTGTTTCTGGGTGAAGAGGACAGTTGATAGTTACGACATCGCAAACTTTTACCAAGGATTCTACTGATTCATGAAATGTTAAATTTAATTCTTTTTCAACTGAGTCAGGTAATTTATGTCTATCGAAGTAATGTAGGTGAACATCAAAAGGTTTCATTTTTCTTAACGCATCTAAACCTATTCTACCAGCTGCAACTGTTCCGACATGCATACCTTCTACGTCATATGATCTTTGAACCGCATCAGCTATATTCCAACCACCATCTTTAACTATGGCATGTTGATTATGATAATCTCTTACTAGTGATAAAATCATCATTACAATATGTTCAGCTACAGATCGGGAATTACAGTAAGTTACTTCAACAACATCTATTTTATTATCCATAGCTGCTTGTAAATCTACATGGTCAGAACCTATACCAGCAGTAATTGCCATTTTTAGATTTTTTGCTGTTTTAATTTTTTCTTTAGTTAAATAATAAGGCCAAAATGGTTGTGATATTACAATATCAGCATCAACAAGTTCTTTATCTGCTTTACAGCCTTTGGCATCTTTATCAGAAGTTACAACTAAAGTATGACCGTTAGACTCTAAAAATTTTCGTAAACCTAATTCTCCTGATACACATCCTAATAATTCACCAGGGTTAAAATCTATACCTTTTGGAGATGGCAAAGTCATTCCATCTGGATATTTATCTAATTTTGGTAAACTTGATAAAGGATAACTTTTCGGCATCCCTTTTTTTGGATCATCATATAAAACACATAGTATCTTCATCTCATTAGTTGACTATTAACCATGGTCAAAGTCAATTATTATTAATTTAGGTTTCTTAAGGTTTTTGGTGCGGTCGGAGAGACTCGAACTCTCATGGGAAAACCCACACGGCCCTCAACCGTGCCTGTCTACCAATTTCAGCACGACCGCTTATTTTATGCGACAATAAATGAATGACAATTATTGTTCAAGTTGATAGACTAGAATTAGTATGTCTGCTCAACAAGAAAGTGTTAAAAATTCAGAAGAGATTTACAAAAAAATCTCAAAATTTGTGCCTGATGTTGAGTGGAAGATACATCAGCCACTTATAGAAAAAATAAATAAACTCAAAAAAGAAAAAAACGCAATAATTTTAGCCCATAATTATCAAACACCAGAAATTTATCATGGTGTAGCCGATATTGCAGCTGACTCTTTAGCTCTTGCTGTTGAGGCTTCAAAAACTTCAGCTGATAAAATAATTATGTGCGGAGTTCACTTTATGGCTGAAACCGCAAAACTAATGAGTCCTAATAAAAAAGTTTTTTTACCAGATATGAAAGCTGGTTGTTCATTATCTACATCAATAACAGGTGCAGACGTGAGAATGTTAAAAGAAAAATATCCAGGTGTTCCAGTCGTCTCATATGTAAACACTTCAGCAGACGTTAAAGCAGAAACTGATGTTTGTTGTACATCAGCAAATGCGGTGAAAGTTGTTGAGTCACTTAATGTTGAAAAAGTAATTTTTTTACCAGACCAGTATTTAGCTGACTATGTTTCAAAAAATACAAAAGTTAAAATTATTTCTTGGAAAGGAACTTGTATAGTACACGAACAATTTAGTGCAAAAGAGATTCAAGATATTAAAAAACAAAATCCTGGTATCAAAGTTATTGCTCACCCTGAATGTCCTCCAGATGTAATAAAGGCTTCTGATTTTACTGGATCAACTTCTGGTATGATAAATTATGTAAAAGATAACCAGCCGAAGAAAGTAATGTTAGTAACAGAATGTTCTATGAGCGATAATGTTGAAGCAGATAATCCAAATGTAAGTTTCATTAAACCTTGTAATCTTTGTCCATATATGAAGAAAATAGATTTAAAGAAAATACTTGATTGTTTAGAGAATGAAACCAATGAAATTATATTGGATGATAAAACAATCGAGGCTGCAAGAAAATCTGTAATTAGAATGACTGAAATTGGTCGTTAGATCAGTGCAAAAAATAAATCAAAAGTATATTAGTTCTGTAGTTAAAAAGGCATTAGATGAAGATCTTAAACCCATGGGCGATATTACAACTAAACTTATAAAATTCAGTAATAAGAAAATTAAAGCTAGAATAATAGCCAAACAGAATGGAGTAATAGCTGGGATAGAATTCTGTAAGAAAGCATTTAAATTAATTGGAAAAGAGTCGATTTTTAAGTCTAAAGTGAAAGATGGAAAATTTATAAAAAAAAATAAAGTGATAGCTGAAATTTTAGCAAATACAAAAACAATACTTACAGCCGAGAGAACAGCTTTAAATTTTTTAAATCATGCATCAGGTATTGCTACAATCACAAATAGTTTTGTTGAAAAAGCAGGAAAAAAAACAAAAATTTGTTGTACAAGAAAAACAACTCCCAACCTAAGGTTATTAGAAAAATATGCTGTCAAAAAAGGTGGGGGTTTTAACCATAGATATAATCTAAGCGATGAAGTTTTAATTAAGGACAATCATATTAAAGCAGCTAGAGATTTAAAAAAACTTGTAACTAGAGCTTCCAAATCTAAAAAAGTTGTTACGGTTGAAATTGAAAACATAGGGCAGTTAAGAAAAATATTAGGATTAAAATTTAAAAGAATTCTTTTTGATAATATGAGTATTTCTCAATTAAAAAAATGCCTCAAACTCTGTAATAAAAAATATGAAACTGAATATTCTGGCAATGCTAATTTAAGA
This sequence comes from uncultured Pelagibacteraceae bacterium, assembly GCA_902587145.1. Taxonomy (GTDB): domain Bacteria; phylum Pseudomonadota; class Alphaproteobacteria; order Pelagibacterales; family Pelagibacteraceae; genus Pelagilacustribacter. The sequence continues at coordinate 307,194 of CACIKD010000001.1, forward strand.
AACATAAAAAAAATTTCTAGAACTGGGATTAATAGAATTTCAGTTGGTGCTATCACACATAGCGCTAAAACTTTTGACACTAGTTTGTTACTTGGATAACTCTGCTTGCGCTGCAGCTAGTCTAGCTACCGGTACTCGAAAAGGAGAACAAGACACATAATCTAAACCAGTCTTAGAACAAAATTCAATACTTTTAGGATCGCCACCATGTTCACCACAAATACCGAGTTTAATCTTTTTATTTGTTTTTCTTCCTCTTGAAGATGCAATCTCAACAAGTTCACCAACACCGCTTTGATCTATACTCACAAAAGGATCAACATCGAAAATTTTATTGTTTATGTAATCATTTAAAAATTTACCAGAGTCATCCCTACTAATACCGAAAGTAGTTTGGGTTAAATCATTAGTACCAAAACTAAAAAAATCTGCATGTTTAGATATATCTTTTGCTTGTAATGCTGCCCTAGGTAGCTCAATCATTGTTCCAACGATATAATCTAATTTAGTTTTATTTTGTTTCTCAATTTGATGAGCGACTCGGTTAACAAGCGAACGCATAATTCTTAATTCAGATTCTGTTGAAACTAACGGAATCATAATTTCTACAAAAGCTGATTTTATTTTCTCTTTTTTAAGTTCTGTTATTGCCTCAAAAATAGCTCTGCACTGCATTTCATAAATCTCAGGGAAAGATATACCTAGTCTACAACCTCTGTGGCCAAGCATCGGATTTTCCTCATGTAGTTCTGATATTCTATCTCGAATTTCTTTAGATGCTAAATTTAAGGATCTAGCTACTTCGTCAATGTCTTTATCTGCCTTAGGTAAAAATTCATGTAATGGCGGATCTAATAATCTTACAGTAACGGGTAGGCCTGACATCACTTTAAAGATTTTTTTGAAATCTTCTTTTTGATAAGGCAAAAGTTTTGATAATGCATGGTTTCTGTCTTCATTTGATCTAGAAAGAATCATTTGTCTTACTGATAATATTCTATCTTCATCAAAAAACATGTGTTCAGTTCTACATAGCCCTATTCCTTCTGCACCGAAGTCTATAGCTGTTTTGCTATCTTGTTCAGTCTCAGCATTAGTTCTTATTTTTAATTTTCTAAATCCATCTGCCCATTTCATGATTGTTGAAAAATATCCTGAGATTTCAGGTTTTACTGTTGGAACTAAGCCTTTCATAATCTTGCCGCTTCCACCGTCAATTGTTATGATTTCACCTTCTTTTATAATTTCATTGCCTGCTTTAAATTGTTTGTTCTCATAATCAATCGTTATCTCACTTGATCCCGAAACACATGGTCGACCCATTCCCCTTGCAACTACAGCAGCATGACTGGTCATTCCACCTCTCGCAGTTAAAATACCTTTTGCAGCATGCATTCCATGTATATCCTCTGGAGATGTTTCTAATCTAACCAAAATTGTATCTTGCATCATATTATTTAATTTTTCCGCTTCGTCAGCAGTAAAAACAACTTTGCCACTCGCTGCACCAGGCGATGCGGGTAAACCAGATGCTATTATCTCTTTTTTAACTTTATCATCTAAAGTGGGATGTAAAAGTGTATCAATGGTATTTGGATCTATTCTTAGTATTGCTTCTTTTCGAGAAATTAATTTTTCCTTAACCATGTCAACTGCAATTTTAATTCCTGCTTTAGCAGTTCTTTTTCCAGATCTTGTTTGAAGCATCCATAGTTTATTGTTTTCAACTGTAAATTCAATATCTTGCATATCTCTATAATGTTTTTCTAATTTTATAAAAACTTTTTCTAATTCTTTATAAGCATTGGGCATTGCTTCTTGCATTGAAAGTTCTTTTGAGCCTGATTCTTTTTTAGATTTTTTTGTAATATATTGTGGTGTTCTTGTACCAGCAACTACATCCTCTCCTTGAGCATTAATTAAATATTCTCCAAAAAACGAATTTTCACCAGTAGATGGGTTTCTTGTAAAAGCTACTCCAGTAGCACAGTCACTACCCATGTTTCCAAAGACCATAGCTTGAACATTGACAGCTGTTCCCCATTCATCGGGAATTCTATTAAGTTTTCTATATGTTTTTGCTCGTTGACTTTCCCAAGATCTAAAAACTGAGCTCACAGCCTCTATCAATTGCTCATTAACATCTTGAGGGAAATTTTTCCCAGTTTTTTCTTTTACCAGTTTTTTAAAGTTTTCTATAAGTCCGTCCCAATCAGAAGCATCAATTTCTGTGTCTTGTAGTACACCTTTTGTAAGTTTGAAATTATCTATCATTTCTTCAAATAAATGACTTTCTACTCCCATTACTACGTTGCTAAACATTTGAATAAATCGTCTGTAACTATCTTTTGCAAAGCGAGGATTATTAGATTTTGAAGCTAACGCGTTTACTGTTTTATCATTTAATCCTAAATTTAAAATAGTATCCATCATTCCAGGCATCGAAATTCTTGCACCAGATCTAACAGAAACTAAAAGTGGATTTTTCAAATCTCCAAATTTTTTTGATGTTTTTTTTTCAATTTTTTTAATCTCAGCCTTAATTTGAGATAAAATTTTAGTAGGTAATTTTTTTTTATTTGAATAGAAAATATCGCAGACTTCTGTGGTAATTGTAAAACCTGGGGGTACAGGTAAGCCAAGCTTACCCATTTCAGCTAGATTTGCTCCTTTACCGCCTAATAAATTTTTTTTATTTTTAAGTTTACTAATCTTTTTATCATCAAAACTGAAAATAAATTGTTTCACGATATTCCTTCTAGTTTAGAAAAGTTAATAAAATTGTTAAAAGTATTACAAAACATTTTTAATAACTCTAGCCTATTATTTTTAATATCATTATTGTCATCATTTACAATAACATTATCGAAAAATTTATCAGTGAATATCTTAACTTCTGATAGGCTCAAAAGTAATTTTTCATAATCTTTATCTTGTTCATTTACTGTAAAAGATTTTCGAATCTCATTAAGCTTTTCAAATAAGTGTTTTTCTTCATCCTTTCTAAATAAAACAGCATCTGGTCTACCTGATAAATTTTCTTTTGCGCTTTCCACAATATTAAATGCTCTTTTGTAAGAACTAATTGCATTAATCCCAGCCTCTTTATTTATATATTTGTTCATTAAAGTATTTTTTTTGTAGAGGTCAAAATAATTGTCGCTAAAGTATGAACTTATAGATGCTTCAATAATATCGCTTTTAATATTTTTGTCTTTTAAAATATTTTTCATTCTTTCCTTGAGAAAATTTAATATTTCATTTTCAGAATTTTCATTAGTCTTTCTTACCCCTTGTTCCTCAAGTAATTTAATATTGTAACTTATTAAATTTCTGAGTTTTAAATTTAATTTATTATCAATAATAGTTCGTAATAATCCAATTGCCGATCTTCTCAAAGCAAAAGGATCTTTTGAACTAGTTGGTTTTTCATTAATTAGAAAAAATCCAACTAAGGTATCAATTTTATCTGAGATCGCTACAATATAACTGATTGGTTTTTTAGAAGTCATAGAATTATTTCCTAATGGAAGATAATGATCACTTACTGCATTTGATACATCCTCCTCAAAACCTTGGCTTAAAGCAAAATATTTTCCCAAGAGTCCTTGTAGATCAGGATATTCATTTACCAAGTCTGAACATAAATCAGATTTAGAGATGGATGCTGCTATCTCTGCTTTCTCCTTGTTTAAGTTAAACTCATCAGCCAACATACCGCTCAATTTTCTTAATCTCTGAGTTTTGTCATAAACAGAACCAAGTCCCTCATAAAATTTTACATCTTTAAGTTTTGCAATTTGTTTAATTAAATTTTTTGATTTATCTTTATCCCAAAAGAATTTGGCATCTGCTAATCTAGCCTCTACTACTCTTTTGTTTCCATTCTTAATAAGATTATTTGTATCTTTTTTATTTGTGACTACTAAAAAGAAGTTAGTGATTTCGTCTTTTTTATCTATAATAGGAAAATATCTTTGATGATTTTGTAATGTGGAAATAATAATTTCTTTTGGTAATTCTAAATATTTTTTGTCAAAATCAATTAATAGTACTTGAGGGTCTTCTACGATATTTGTTACCTCTTTTAAAAGTTTAAGGTCATAAAAATTCTTAAAATTTTTAACTCTATAAAAACTTTCAAATTTTTTGATTATCTTTTGCTCTCTTTCTTCATGATTAAGTATTATATTATTATTTAATAATAATTTTTGATAATCCTTAACAGTTTTCACTTTAACAACGCTAATATCGAGGTCTTTTTCTATTAAAGTACAGTCGCTAGCTCTTAAGTGACCATAGCTAAAGGCAAGTATTTCTCTATTATATACAGCTAAAATAGATCTAAGAGGTCTTCCCCATAATAAGTCTGTATCAGACCACCTCATTGATTTTTTCCATTTTATTGAAGCTATGCTATTTACAACTATTTTTTTTAAAACTTCTGAAGTTAAAACTTCCTTGCTTTTAGTTTTAATATAATAAAATTTTCCTTTATCGTTCTGCTTTTCCATAAGATCTTTTCGAGATGAGTTATGTGCTTTTAAAAAATTATTTATAACATCTTCCATGACACCGACTTTTGGACCTCTTATCTCTTTGGAGGGAATTTTAATTTTTTCCGAAAAATCTTTGAGAAATATTGTGAGTCTTGTTGGAGATGAAAAAGCTTTTAAAGATCCGAATTTTAAGTTTTCCTCAATTAAAGAACTTTTAAACTTTGTTTCTAAATCATTCCTTGCATTAATTTGTAAATTAGGCGGTATCTCTTCACTATAAAGCTCTAATATAAATTCTGACATATTGTTACTGACTTTCTAACCATAATTTTCCGGATCCTTTAGATAATTCTCTTATTCTGTCAATGTAGTTTGCTCTTTCTGCTACTCCTATTACTCCCCTAGCATCTAGTAAATTAAAAATATGACTAGCTTTTAAACATTGGTCATATGCTGGAAGAGCAAGTTTTTTGTCTAAAAGAGATTTACATTCTTTTTCGGCATGCTCAAAATTTGATAGTAAAATTTTAGTATCTGCATATTCAAAATTATATGCTGAAAATTCTTTTTCTGATTGATGAAAAACATCTTTATATTTAACTCCCTCTCTATTCCATTCAATTTCAAATACATTTTTCTTCCCTTGCACAAACATACACAATCTTTCTAAACCATATGTAAGTTCAACTGGAACAGGTTTGCAGTCTATGCCGGTCATTTGCTGAAAATAAGTAAATTGAGTTATCTCCATGCCATCACACCAAACCTCCCATCCTAACCCAGCAGCCCCTAGAGTAGGACTTTCCCAATCATCTTCTACAAATCTGATGTCGTGTTTTTTTACATCTATTCCGATTGCTGATAAACTTTTCAAATAAATATTTTTAATATTTTTTGGTGAAGGTTTTATGATTACTTGAAATTGATAATAATGTTGTAATCTATTTGGATTTTCTCCGTAACGTCCATCGGTAGGTCGTCTTGAAGGTTGGACGTAAGCAGCTTTCCATGGATTAGGACCCAAAGATCTTAACGTAGTAGCAGGATGAAAAGTTCCCGCCCCAACTTCTAAATCATAAGGTTGAAGCAATACACATCCATATTTGCCCCAGAACTTTTGCAGACTCATTATTATTTCTTGAAATGTCTGTCCTTTAGAACTATCGTGTTTTTTCTTTTTTAGCATTTATAAGCCAAATCTTTGCCATAAACTTTTTTCTTCGAGATTTTCTAAAACTCTTACAATTTGATTATCTATTGAAGAAGATAACTTTTTTGCTAAAAATCCTTTTTGTTTTTCAAATTTTTTAATAATAACTTTGTCTCCGAATTTTTCTCTTAATACTTGATCTGCATTTCCTATTCCATCAATCAATCCTAATTTTAACGCCACTGAGCCAGCCCAAAATTCCCCAGTAAATATGTTGTTTTTTTCTGGATCTTTAATTTTTTCTCCCCTACTTTGTTTTACAATTTTAATGAAGTCTGAATGTAAATCTAATTGTATTTTTTTTAGTCTCTCAACATCCTCTTGTTTTTCTTCTACAAAAGGATCAAGAGTACTTTTATTTTTACCTGCTGTATAAATTCTTCTTTCAACACCAATTTTTTTAATCAATTCTTTAAATCCAAATGATGCTGATATCACACCAATAGATCCAATTATAGAGCTTGAGTTAGCGTAAATTTCATCTCCAGCACATGCAATAAAATAACCTCCTGATGCTGCAACATCTTCAGCAAATATTATTACCTTGGTCTTATTTTTTTTAGCTAATTGTCTTATATAACTATAGATCAAATGTGATTGAACTGGTGACCCTCCTGGAGAATTAATTGAGATCGCTACGGTTTTTGCTTTTTTATAAGAAAATGCTTTTTTAAGAATTTCTTGTTGGTTAGCTAAATCTATACCTTGTTTAAATCTTCCAACAGACCCTATCACTCCAGTCATCCTGACATGAGGTATAATTATTTTTTTTTTAAATAATGAAAACATAAAAGAGTATTAATATTTTACTTATATCAATACTATAAAAAATTTTAATCAATTATTACGCTACTCCTAGTTGAATTGAAGGTGCGGCAACAGGTTTTAAATAAGAATATTATATTTCGGTTAGGTTGTGTAAAAACTAACTATGGGATCAGTAATACCACTTAAAAATTCGGCTAATTCTGCTTACCTTGATTTAAAAAATCTAGTAGCTAACAAACTAGATAAGGTCGAGAAATTAATTAGTCTCAAACTTGAGAGCAAGGTTGATCTTATTCAGAAAATGACAAAACACCATCTAAATTCAGGTGGCAAAAGATTAAGAGCTCTTTTAACTTTGGGCTCTGCTAAATTAGCTGGTTATGATTTAGGTGAAAGAGATATTAATCTGGCCAGTTGTGTTGAATTAATTCATTCTGCAACTTTATTGCATGACGACGTTATTGATGAAAGCGATTTAAGAAGAGGTAATAAAACTACTAACAATATATGGGGTAATCAATCTTCAATTTTAACTGGAGATTATCTTTTGAGTAGGTGTTTTGAAATTATGGTTGATGATGGAGATTTAGAAATATTAAAATTATTATCCTCTACTTCTTCTAAGATTGCTCAGGGAGAAGTTTTACAACTCCAACATAAAGGTGAAGCAGATCTTTTGGAAGAGACTTATACGAAAATTATCAATTTAAAAACAGCTGCTTTATTTTCTGCAGCAACTAAAACAGGTGCTTGTTTAGGTAAACTTGACATTAAAGAAAAGGAGGCTTTAGCTTCTTATGGAAAAAATCTAGGTCTGGCTTTTCAAATTGCTGACGATGCTTTGGATTACTTTGCCAAGGAAATTTTATTTGGAAAAGAAGTTGGAAAAGATTTTTACGAAGGCAAAACAACTTTGCCATTAATAATAATTTTTCAAAGAGCAAATGATGAGGAAAGAGATTTTTTAAAAGAAATATTTAAGAAAGAAAAAAGAACTGAAGATGATTTTAGCGAAGTATTAGCACTTATTAATAAATATAAAGCAGTAGAAGAAAGTTTAAAAAGAGCGGAATATTTTGTAAACGTTTCAAGAGACGCTTTAGCTATTTTTCCGAATAGTAGAGAAAAAAATATTTTACAAAACTTATCAAGTTTTAGTTTAAATAGATCGTTCTAAGGATATAAAAGTTCTTTTTTCCAACTTCCGTTTTCTTTTTTATAATTTAATCTTTCATGTATTCGGCCCTCTCCATCTAACCAGAATTCAATTTGAGATGGCATTAATCTCCATCCAGACCAATGCGGAGGTCTAGGTACGTTGTTAGATGGGTATTTTTTTTCATAAGTTTTTATTTTTTCTATAAAATCATCCCTTTTATCTAAAATTTTAGATTGAGAGGAAGCCCATGCGCCAATTTTATTTTTATATGGTCTTGAATTATAATAATCATCTGCCTCTTTATCCGTAACTTTTTCAACTTCTCCGACTATTCTTACTTGTCTTCTAATGCTTTTCCAATGAAAACACATAGATGATTTTTTGTTAATCTTTAAATCACTTCCTTTTTTACTATTAAAATTTGTATAAAAAACAAATCCTTTATCGCTCAAACCTTTAAGCAAGACCATTCTTACACTAGGTTGATTGTCATCATCCACTGTGGCTACAGCCACAGCATTTGGGTCATTAATTTCTGTCTCTTCGGCTTTAGCGAACCATTTTTTGAATAAATCTATTGGATTATTGGCTTCTTCAAAGCATTTATCCAAACCAAGAGAGTTTTTGCCATTATTTTGATTCATAATTTATTTAAAATAATTTATACATTAAATAGCTATGTCTTTTAATACTTTTGGAAAAATTTTTAGGTTCACTACTTGGGGAGAGTCTCATGGGCCAGCCATAGGCTGTATAGTTGACGGTTGTCCACCAAATATCCCTATTTCAGAGAAAGAGATTCAAAAAGATATGGATAAGAGAAGGCCTGGACAGTCAAAATTTACAACACAAAGAAAAGAGAGCGACAAGGTTTCCATTTTATCAGGTGTATTTCAAGGGAAGACTACAGGGACTCCCATCTCAATGATTATTTATAATGAGGATAAAAGATCTAGAGATTATGAGTCTATTAAAGACAAGTTTAGGCCGGGTCATGCTGACTTCACTTATTTTAAAAAATACGGAATAAGAGACTATAGAGGTGGGGGTCGTCAGTCTGCAAGAGAAACTGCAAGCAGAGTGGCTGCGGGCGCGATAGCTAAAATTGTTCTTAAAAAAATTATTGGAAAAAAATTTAGTATAATAGGAGCTGTGACACAATTAGGTATAATGGGATGCAACAGTTCAAAGTGGAATGATAAAGAAATAAGAAAAAATCCATTCTTCTGTCCAGATAAATCGTCGGTAAAATTGTGGGAAAAATATTTATTGGGAATTCGAAAATCAGGTTCATCTTGTGGGGCAGTAATAGAGCTAAGGGCAAGAGGTATTCCAGTTGGATTAGGTGCTCCAATTTACTCAAAATTAGATGCAGATATAGCTTCGGCACTTATGAGTATTAACGCAGTAAAAGGAGTTAACATTGGAGCTGGGATGGGATCAGCATACTTAACTGGAGAGGAAAATTCTGATGAGATCAGAAGTGGTGCAGGAAAAATTAATTTCAAAAGTAATAAAGCTGGAGGAATTTTAGGTGGTATTTCATCAGGTCAAGAAATTATTGCATCATTTGCGGTGAAACCAACTTCTTCTATTTTAAATAGTAGGGAAACTATTAATAAAAAAGGAAAAAATACCAAAATATCTGTTAAAGGCAGACATGACCCATGCGTAGGAATTAGAGCTGTGCCCATAGGTGAAGCTATGCTGGCATGCGTTATATTAGATCAATATATGATGAATAAAGCTCAGTGTAGCTAATTTGAAAATTTATTTTTATTTTTTGCAAATATAATGTTGGACTTTAAAGCTTCTTCAATTTTTTCAACGATAGAATTAAAGTTTAAACCAGCTTTCTCATACATTTTTTCAGGAGTGTCTTGATCTATAAAAATATCTGGTAAAAACATTGATCTAAATTTAAGACCTTTGTCGAAAACACCTCTATCAGAAAGAAGTTTCATAACATGAGAACCAAATCCTCCTATGGAGCCCTCTTCTATTGTTAGAATTAATTCATGGTTTGAGGCTATCTCAAGAATTAATTTTTCATCTAATGGTTTAGCAAATCTAGCGTCTATTATTGATATATTGATACCTTTTTTTTCTAGAATTTCTCTAGCTTTTTTACACTCATCTAACCTAGCTCCAAAATTTAATATTGCAGCTTGTTTTCCTTCACAAACTATCTTTCCTTTACCTATTTCTAAAATCTCATCTATACCTGGCAACTCAACACCAACACCATTTCCTCTTGGATATCTGAAGGCAGACGGCCGATCATTAATGTGGACTGATGTATTTATCATTTTGACTAGTTCTGACTCGTCACTTGCAGCCATTACAACAAAATTTGGTAAAGTAGATAAATAAGTTATATCGAAAGAACCAGCATGAGTAGGTCCATCAGCTCCCACTAATCCTGCTCTATCTATGGCAAATCTTACTGGGAGAGATTGCAATGCAACATCATGTACAACTTGATCATAAGCTCTTTGTAAAAATGTTGAATAAATAGCAGCATAGGGCTTATATCCTTCAGTAGCTAAACCAGCTGCAAACGTTACAGCATGTTGTTCAGCTATACCTACATCAAACATTCTATCAGGAAATCTTTTCTCAAATAAATTAAGACCAGTGCCCGAAGGCATAGCTCCAGTAATACCAATAATTTTAGTATCTTTCTCAGCATGTTTTATTAAAGTTTCTGAGAATACTTTTGTATAAGAGGGTACATTAGATATTGATTTACTTTGTTGACCTGTAGAAATATTAAATTTTGAAACTCCATGATATTTATCTCCAGAGTCTTCTGCAGGTTTATACCCTTTTCCTTTTTGTGTTATGGCATGTATTAAAATTGGGCCTTCATGTTTAGACTTTTTCACATTTTCTAAAATTTGAACTAAATAATCAACATCGTGTCCATCAATTGGTCCTATATAGTAAAACCCTAGTTCGCTGAACAACGTGCCTCCTGTTACAATCCCTCTCAAAATGTCTTCGGCTTTCCCAGCTTTTTGGCTAAACCTTTTTGAAAATGCTGAGGTAATTAATTTAATTGTTTCTCTTAAACTAAAATATAGCTTTCCTGATAATAATTTTGCTAAATATTTACTCATCGCTCCGACAGGTTTAGCGATGGACATTTCGTTATCATTTAAAATCACAACTAACTTAGATTTTAACGCTCCAGCGTTGTTCATTGCTTCATAGGCCATTCCAGCGCTCATAGCGCCGTCTCCAATTACTGCTATAACATTGTTATTGTCATTTGACAGTTTCTTTGCGACTGACATTCCTAAAGTTGAAGAAATTGAAGTAGAGCTGTGGGCTGCACCGAACGGATCGTACTCGCTTTCTTCTCTTTTAGTGAAGCCTGATAATCCTCCACCCTTTCTCAAAGTTCTAATTTCTTTTTTTCTGCCTGTTATTATTTTATGAGGATAGCACTGGTGACTTACATCCCAAACTAGTTTGTCTTTTGGAGTATTAAAAACATAGTGCAATGCAACAGTTAACTCTACTACACCAAGGCCAGCTCCTAAATGACCACCCGTTTCTGAAACTACATCTATTAACTCTGTTCTCAGTTCTTCAGAAATTTGTTTTAAGTCCTTTTTCTCAAATTTTCTAAGATCTGAAGGATAATTAATTTTATCTAGTAATTTAGCCATTAATGTTTTCTTTCTAAAATAAAATTTACAATATTTTTCAAATCGTTAGCTTTATTTCCATGTTTTTCAAGTTTTCTCAATATATTTTTTTTTAAGTTAATAGCATAATCATAAGCGTAATTATATCCTACTAAATTTACAATTGTAGATTTTCCTTTTTTTTTATCTTTGTTAACTGTTTTACCAGTATATTTCGATTTTCCTTTTACGTCTAAAAAGTCATCTGCCAATTGAAATAATAGACCAATATTCTCTCCTAATTTGATTAAACCTTTCTTTACTTCATCACTTTTACCTGCAATTTGACCAGCAGCAAAGCAACAAAAACTGAATAATTTTCCAGTTTTTTTTCTTTGCATATTTATTATCTCATTAAAATTCTTTCTTTTTTTTTCATATTTTAAATCTAGTTCTTGACCTCCCGCTATTCCTGTATGGCCAGAGCACTCTGCTAATTTTTTAACAAGTAAAATTTTATTTTTATCTTTAATTTTGAATCTGTAGTCAGAAATCATTTCAAATGCTAAAGTTAACAGAGAATTTCCTGCAAGTACTGCTGTAGACTCTCCATACTTAACATGAGCTGTGGCTTTGCCTCTTCTAAGTTTATCATTATCCATACAGGGTAAATCGTCATGAATTAATGAGTATGAATGAATACATTCAACGGCACCACAAATATTTAATAATTTATTAGATTTAAGATTGTATAATTTTCCAGTGGCTAAAATAACACTTGATCTAATTTTTTTTCCTCCAGATAGGACACCATAACTCATTGGGTTAATTAATAAACTTCTTTTCTGACTTTTTAAGTATTTTTTTAAAAACAAATCAATTTTTTTTGCATTTGATTTTAATCTATTTTTTAGCATTTTTTTTTCCTAATGAATTAATCTCTTTTAATTTTTTTTTAAAAAGATCATCCATATGTTTGTTCAATTTAAGAAGCATATCATAGTCGCTACTATGGTTTTCAAGATTTGTCTCACCTTTCTCAATTTTATCTAAAATTTTATTGATTTCTTCTTTAGTCTCTTTTATTGATTTGTTTTTAATATCTACTGGAATATTTTTACTAGTCATTTATTGTATATTAAATAAATTATGAAGAATATCTATTCAAATATAATCAAATTTAATTCAAAGAATTTAATTAAAATTATTAATATTCTTAAAAAAAATGGCATAATTGGTTTGCCAACAGAAACTGTATACGGTTTGGCTGGAAATGCATATTCTAATAGTGCAA
>CACIKD010000002.1 GCA_902587145.1 uncultured Pelagibacteraceae bacterium
TTTACTTTGATCGTCATGCACTAAATCTTCCGGTTGTAATAGAAGTTTAACACTTTTTCCCTTGGGATAATTTTTTAGTAATTTACCTCTAATTTCACCTAACTCATTATGTTGTAAACTGTGAACAGCACAATCATTGGTTAATACTTTTACTTCTACAAATACTCCCTTATTTAAAAATTTTGCAACTTCTAAAGAATTTGGTTCATGATGAACATTGTAAGGAACATCATATTGTTTAAGTTCCTGATTAAGAATTATTCCACAACGATCTGCTAAAGAAAATGCTTCGTAGGAGTCGTGAGTGACGATTATTGTTGTTAAATTAATTTTTTTAAGTAGTTTTTTTACAGAATATTGTATTTCTTCTTTAAGACTTTGATCAATATTTGAAAAAGGCTCATCCAATAATAATAGATCTGGTTTAGACATTAATGATCTTGCTAAAGATACTCGTTGAGCTTCGCCAGCACTTATTTGGTGGGGAAATTTTTCTAGAATTGGTTCAATATGAAGTAATTTAATAATGTCGTCTGTTTCGTAAGAAAAGCCGTTACCATTAGATCTTTTTTTTCCAAAATTTATATTGTCAATTACTTTATAATTTGGAAATAAAGAATTGTCTTGAAATGATAAAGCTATATTTCTTTTCTCTGGTTCTACATGAATATCCTTTGAAGATATTAATTTATCTTTTAAATATATTTCTCCGGAACTCAGTTTTTGCAATCCAGCAATAGTTCTCAGTATTGTTGTTTTACCAACACCAGAAGGACCTAATAAAGAGACAATTTCACCTTTTTTTTCTATTTTAAGGTTTACATTATTGACTTTATTTTTTTCACTCGCAACAAAATTACCGGCTTTAATTTCAAAAAATCGATTTGACATTTTTTGATTATATTAGTTTTTTTGTGAAAGTATATATTTTGAAGAAAATATTATGAGGATAGTTGCCCAACTTATAAGAAATAAAGAAGGTAATGCCGCAGCTTCTAATAAATCTTGAGAGGCATAGACATATGCTTGTGTAGCAAAAGTCTCAAAATTGAAAGGTCTTAATATCATAGTAATTGGTAACTCTTTTATAATTTCTAAAGATATGAGCACAACTATTAAAATTATATTGTTTTTTAAATATGGAACATGAATGTTTGAAAAAGTTTTAATTTTTGAATACCCAAGTAAATATGCGCTTTCATCTATTGAATTATTTATTTTCTCATAACTAGATTTAATTCCATTAAAAGAAAGAGAAAAAAATCTTATAAAGTACGCTAAAACTAAACCAAATATAGATCCTATAAATATTTTTTTGGTACTTCCTAAATTTGTACTTTCACTTAATAATTCACTAAAATTGCTAAATAAAGTTATAAAAGCTACAGCTAAAATAACACCCGGAATTGCATATCCTGAAATTGAGAAATTGGTTAAATAATTTAAAATTTTACTTTTGGATATTCTGCTTCCATAATTGATAAATAATGAAATAAATACTAATACTATACTAGCAAGACCTACCAAATACATTGTATTTAAATTTATTTTCAAAATATTAATGTCTTGGATATATTTTGGAAATTTCAAAGTCCAATAGATCATTTGTGAAACTGGAAAAATAAAACTTATACAAAATACTAAAAAGCAAAAAGAAAAAGCTAGCAAAGATTTTTTCCCACTAAGTTTAATCTTATTAATTGGTTTAAATCCTCTTCCTGGTTGATGATATCTCGCCTCTTTTCTTGAGTAAATTTCTATAGATAAAAGAATTAAAATAAATAATAGTAGTATGAAAGAAATTTGATTGGCTGTATTTAGATCATCAAAAGACAACCAAGAGTTATAAATTCCCGTAGTTAATGTAGAAACACTAAAAATTGATACTGTTCCAAAGTCAGACAAACATTCCATAGCAACTAGTGCTAAACCGGCAATAATTGCTGGTCTAGCTGAAGGTAAAATAATCTTAAATAGAGTTTCTTTCTCAGATAAACCCAAATTTTGACCTACTTCAATATAGTTGTTTGATTGAAAGAAAAATGATGATCTTGTTAATACGTATACATAAGGAAACAAAGAAAAACTTATAGCTATAATTGATCCTAATATTCCATCTAATTTAGGTATATGTGGGTTATAGTTATATTCACCAAATATATTAGTAAGTATTGTATAGGCGGTTCCATAGTTTTCAAAAAAAGCAATTATTGAAAAAGCAAATATGTATCCTGGTATTGCAAACGCTAAAATTAAAGCCCAACTAAAAAAATTACATAATGGAAATTCATAAAATGATATAAAATAAGCTGAAATAACACCCAATAAAAAAGTTATAAGCAAAACTGAAATTAAAATAGTTAAAGAATTATTTATATAATCAAATAGAAAAGTATTTTTTAATACTGTAATGTAATTACTTGTTTCAGCAAAAAAACTGAAAAATACAGTGATAATTGGCATTGCAACTATTAATGCAATTGCTAATGAGCTGAAAAACCAGAAGTTATATTTAGTCATTTATTTTTTTGAATTAATCTTCTCTTTGAGTGGAAAGAATATTTGTTTAGCCTCTTCGAAACTTAAATCTTTTGGGTCTTTATTTTGAAGTTGATTTTGCATACTCTTAGCATCATCATTACAAGTTTTGCACCCCTTTTTACAAGTATTTAATTTATTTTTCATTATTCCAATATTCATGGCGTTTTAAACGCCATTAATAATTAATTAACAACTATTTCCAACCAGCTGCTGTCATTACTTCTAATGCATCAGCTTGTCTTTTTCCGTAATTAACGACTTTAGTTTTAAGATCTTGTTTAAAATCTAAACCCATATTAACTACTAATGGATGAGGTGAAACACCTGCTATCATTGGATATTCAAAAGTATTGTTAACAATATGCTCTTGCGCTTCTTGACTCAGTAAGAACTCTACAAGCTTTATTGCGTTAGCTTTGTTAGGAGCTCCTTTTACTAAACCAGCACCACTGATATTCATATGTGTACCTCTACCATCTTGGTTAGGGAAGAAAGGTTTTACTTTTTTTGCTGCAGCTTGTTGCTCAGCACCTTTTTTACCTGATAACATAAGAGCTAAGTAGTATGTATTAGCTACTGCAATATCAGCCTCTCCTGCTGCTACTGCTAGTATTTGTGCTCTGTCATTACCTTTTGGAGATCTAGCCATATTCGAGACCATTCCTTTTGACCACTCTGCTACTTTACCTTTTCCATTATTTTTAATTAATGAAGCAACCAGTGATTGGTTATAAATATTGTTAGATGCTCTTATGACTAATCTGCCTTTCCATTTAGGATCAGCTAAACTTTCATAAGTCAGACCTCTTAACTCTGCACCTGTAACTCTCTCTGGAGCAAAATAAACTATTCTTGCTCTTTTAGCTATACCAACCCATTTAGATGTTCTAAAATTACTAGGAACTGCTGACTTTATTGTGTCACTTGTTAAACCACCTTGTAAGTTGGCTGCAAATGCACCAAGTCTACCAGCATCAGCTGTTATATATAAGTCTGCTGTGCCGCCCTCTGCGATTATTCTTTTCTCTAATGCGCCTGATTTTCCAGAAACAACGTTTACTTTTATTCCTGTTTTAGCTGTAAATTTTTCATACAATTGAACATCTGAATCGTAATGTCTTGCACTGAATATATTTACTTCGTTAGCTAAAAGATTTCCAAAAACAAAAAATAATGCTGAAACTGCTAATATTATTTTTCTCATTTATCTCCCTCGTTAGTTTTGCGAATAGTTCTCAACTATCTGAGAATGAGAATAATTATCATTATCAATAGTGTCGCACCGTATACGGGAAAAATGTTTTAATTAATTATTTTTTGATTAAAGTTTTCTTCTTAAAAAGATAGTAGAAGTCTGACTGAAGGTTATTTTTTGGCTTTAATAGGCTAGTTTTTAGCTTACCGTACTTTAGCTCTTTAGCGTTTTTAATTCTTGAAGCTAAGATTCTCATATGAGACGAATCTATCATAAGTTGAGTTGAGCACAACCCAAGATTGTTTCATTTTGGGCCCTTTTTCTGTATATGTTACATAGTAACATCGGGAGAAATAAGTGGAAATCGCAAAAAGTATAGCGCCGATATGTTTGGCTATAATCATGTTTGGTCTTGGACTAGGTTTAACAGCTCAAGATTTTTTAAGAGTAGTAAAAAATCCTAAAGATTTTCTTATAGGCTTTTTATCACAAGTTATTCTTCTTCCTATAGTAGCTATTATCTTAATAAGTTTAATTTCGTTACCTGTAGAAATTGCTATGGGTGTTATGATTATTGCAGCAGCACCAGGTGGAGTAACGTCAAATATATTAACTAAGTTTGCTGATGGAGATGTTGCTTTATCAGTAACATTAACTGCTGTTGTGAGCTTACTAAGTATAATTATTGTCCCTTTGATAGTGTTTAATTCAGCTAATTATTTAGGTATTGAAATAGTTAAAGAAATTTCAATGCTAAATATTGCGCTTAAAATGTTTTTTGTCGTAACCGTGCCAGTGCTTTTTGGAATGATTGTTAGAAGTTTAATGACTGATTTTATAATATCTAAAACTTTATTAGTTCAAAGGCTATCAGTAATATTATTTTTAATTGTTTTTATATCTATTTGGGTTGAGGAATGGGACAGAATAATTAGTTTTATAACTAGAGCAGGTTTAATATCTTTGCTACTAAATCTAACTATGATTTTCTTAGGTTATTATATTGCTAAAATGTTTGCTTCAGGAATTCCCCAGAGAAAATGTATTTCTCTTGAATGCGGTTTACAAAATGGAACATTAGCTGTATTTGTAGCAACTCAGTTATTTGATGATATTGTGTTTATGGTTCCTACAGCTGCATATGCATTGATTATGTTTGTGACGTCAATCATTTTTGTTCTTTTTGTGAGAAAAATTAATTAAATTATCTAGATTTAATGTTATCTTGAGGAATAATTTTTTGGGTTATTCTATCTAAAATAATTGCTAATATAACAATACCAGTTCCTCCAACAACAGCTCCACCAATATCTAACCTACCTAATGCAACGTATACAGTTAATCCTAACCCCCCTGCTCCAATTAGTGCAGCTATAACTACCATTGATAAAGCTAACATTAATGTTTGGTTAACCCCAGCCATAATAGTCTTCATTGCTAAAGGAATTTCTATTTTAGTTAATATTAAAAATCTTGATAAACCTAAGCTCGCACCAGCTTCTTTAAATCCTTTACCAACTTGTCTAATTCCTAAGTTCGTTAGTCTAACAATTGGTGGCAAAGCAAATACAATAGTTGCAACCACACCCGGTGTCAGCCCTACTCCAAATAACATCACAACAGGAATTAAATAAACAAAACTTGGTATAGTTTGCATTATATCAAGAATAGGTCTTAATATAGTTTCAAATAAATTACTTCGTGATGCAACAATTCCCAAAGGTATTCCAATTATCATACAAAAGATAACTGCTGTGAATATCATTGCTAACGTTGTCATTGTTTCTTGCCACAAATCAACAAGGTCAATAAAAATTAAACTTAGTGCTGATAATAATGCGAATTTTAATCCATTAGTTTTAAATGCAAAAGCCATGAATATAAGAATTACTATCGGAAATGGTATGAAGTTAAATAATGTGTCTAAACCGTTTAAAACTGAGTCTATTGGAGCTGACAACTTTTTAAAGAGTGGTCGTTGCATGAACAACCACTCCTTAATATGTTTTTCAATCCATTCTGCTATCGGAACGTATACTTCGTAGTCAGATGGTGAAAGTTTTAAGCTCACTTACCTAAAACTTATTTTATCCAACTGTCGAACGTACTTTGGTTCGCTTTAATCCACTCCTTAGCATGCTTCTTGATTGCTCTTTCGCTTTTCTCACCAGCATTCATCTTCATGTTTTGTGCTGCGATATCCGCTAGTGGAATAGATGCTTTAGAAAGCATTTTTTTCACTTTTGGATTAGCTTTTAAGAAATCAGAGTTAGCTGCTGGACGAATATCATCAGCACCAAAACCCATATTTATTTTAGATTTTGTTGCATTTGATACTGCTACTTTTTTTGTAGCGCTGTATGGAACTTCTATCCAAACAACATCTTGTCCAAGTTTTAAAGCACCAACTGTCCAATTCGGTGTCCAAGTATAAAATAATACTGGCTTACCGTTTTTATATTTAGCCACTACGTCAGCCATTGAAGCAGAGTAGTCAGCTTTTACTGGATTTATAAAGTCACCTAAACCTAGTTCAGCAAAGTGTTTTGTGATTTGTTTCTCACATCCCCAACCTGGAGGGCAAGCTACCATGTCTGCTTTACCGTCACCATTTGAGTCAAATTTTGCTGCGTGTTTTTTAATATCCATTACGCTTTTGATACCAAGGCTGTCAGCTGATTTTTTGTCGATAAGGTAACCTTGTAAGCCACCTTTTTTCATTACATAACCAACTTTTTTAACTTTACCTTTAGCTTCTTTGATATATCCATCGTGAGTTCCAAACCATCCGTTTACCCATAGGTCAAGATCTCCTGCTGCTGCTGCAACGTAAAATACTGAAGGCTTAATTGCTTTAGGCTCAGTTACTTTGTAGCCCATTTTTTCCAAAGCTTGTTTGTATATTTCAGCTTGGAAATAACCAGTATCCCAGTTTGCTTTAGCCATTTTGATTTCGTTAGCATTAACTGCTTTTGTTATGAACAAAGCTGCAATCAAAGCAACGATAATTTTAAAATGTTTCATGTATACTCCTTATTTTTTTGAAAAAACTAGCATGTATAATTGTTAAATGTAACCGTAATACAACTAAAAGGTGAATTATAATCAGCTAAAATGGGGGAAAATTAAGTTTTTTTACACTTTTTGCATAATCCGAAAAATTCAAGATTATACTTTTTATATTTCATGCCAGATTTATCCTCAAAACTATTTAAGAAATTAGAAAGTTTATTGTTTGCGATTTCAGTGACTTTTTCACAAATCTCACAAATTGAAAAGGCAGTAGCTTTAGATACTTCACAATTAGAACTTTTACAGGCTACGAATGCATTTTTACTTTCCACTTTATGAATTTTGCCAAGCTTAATTAATTTTTCTAAAGCTCTATAAACTTGTAAAGGTGCTTTGATACCTTTTTTTTGAACATTAAATAAAATTGAGTAAGCTTTTAAAGGTTCTTTGGCTTTTTCAATAATATCTAAAATTATTTTTTGATTTTTAGAAAGAGTTTGTATTTGAGCCATATTATATTTTACCAATTAACTTTCATTTTTTCAATTCAGAAAATTTTTTTGTTTTAATAAGTGAAATTAAAAATAGTAGTAATGCTGCAGTTATTATTGAAGGACCAGATGCTGTATTAAATTCTAAAGAAGAAAACAATCCTATTAAGATTGATAATAACCCCCCAATTGTAGATAAAAGAGCCATTTGTATTGGATTACTTGATATATTTCTTGCTAGAGCAGCAGGAATAATTAACATTCCAGTTATTAAGAGCAGTCCGACTATTTTTATTGAAATAGCAATTATTGCTGCCATCAAAATTGTAAATATCGCATTATATCTGTCAGGGTTCATTCCTTCCGCTTTAGCTAAATCGTAATTTATTGTTGAAGCAAACAAAGGTTTCCAAATAATTTTTAAAATTATTAAGATAAATACACCACCGCCCCAAATTACTAATAAATCACTTTGACTTACAGCTAATATATCGCCAAACAGTAATCCCATAACGTCAAATCTAATAGTTGTTAAAAATCCAATGATTACAAGTCCTATTGCTAGTGATGAATGGGCTAATAAACCTAACAAAGCATCGTTAGGAAGATTTGTTTTAGTTTGTAATTGAAGAAGGAAAATAGATATAACCGCTGATATTAAAAAAACTGATAAAGCAATATTTAGTTCAAATACCAAAGCCATAGTTACGCCTAATAAAGCTGAATGTGCAAGAGTGCCTGCAAAAAAAGACAATCTTCTCCAGATTACAAAGCATCCTATTGGACCTGTTATTAAAGCTATTCCAATTCCTGCAAGTAAAGCTCTTATAAAAAAATCATCAAGCATATTATTTTTGATCTATTGTTCCGTCTTGAGAATGTGTATGGTCATGTTTATGTTCATAAAGGGATAAGATATTTGAAGCTCTATCACCAAATAATTCCCTATATTTGCTATCTTTCACGACATTATGTGGTGTTCCAGAACAACAGACATGTCCATTTAAGCATAATACATAATCAGTAGCAGACATTACTACATGCAAATCATGCGAAATTAAAAGTATTCCACATTTCATTTTGTCTGAAATTTTTTTGATTAACTCATATAAGGCAATTTCACCTTTAAAATCGACACCCTGTACAGGTTCATCAAGCACTAATAATTCTGGTTGCTTAGAAATAGCTCTCGCTATCAATACTCTTTGAAACTCACCTCCAGATAAATTACTCAAACTTTTATTTTTTAAATGTTCAACGCCTGTTAAATTTAAAGCAATATTAATTTGATCTTGATTTAATTCTTCTGTCAAAGTCATAAAATCCGAAACTCTAATTGGTAAGGTCCAATCTATTGAGATTTTTTGAGGCACGTATCCAATTTTATTAGTGTATGTTTTAACTTTACCATCTATCTTTTTATATATTCCTAGTGCAATTTTTGCTGTTGTTGATTTTCCAGAACCATTTGGACCTATCAACGTAACTATTTCACCTTGTTTAACTTCAAATGAAACTCCTTTAACTAAAGATTTGTCATTCAAAGAAATGCCAGCATTTTCAACCTTAAGTAGTACCTTATTTTTATTTTCCATAATTAAATCCTTGACCTTAAATATGTTATATTATAACAAACGTTATATTATAACAATATGATAAACAAATTTTTAAAGCTTACAATTACTTTATTTTTTGCATTTACACTTAATTTTTCTGCTAATGCAGATATTAAAGTTGTGGCCTCTATTAAACCTATACACTCATTAGCAAGTTATTTGATGGATGGAGTTGGTAAACCAGATTTAATCGTAGATGGCTATAATTCTCCACATGGATTTGCATTAAAACCATCGCACGCTAAAATGTTGCAAAATGCTGATTTAGTATTTTGGGTTGGTGAAGACTTAGAAAATTTTTTAGAGAAACCATTAAAATCAATAGCAAAAAAAGCTGAAAAAATTGAATTAATGGAAATCAAGGGTTTAAAAAAATTAGAATTCAGAGAAAGAAACATATTCGAAGGGCATGATGATCACGGACATGACGATCATAAAGAACATGGTCATAAAGAGGCTAAACATGACGATCACAAAGAACACGGTCAAAAAGAAGCTAAACATGACGATCATAAAGAACATGGTCATAAAGAGGCTAAACATGACGATCACAAAGAACACGGTCATAAAGAGGATAAACACGATGATCATCATGAACATGCTCATGGTGAGCACGATCCACATATTTGGCTTGATCCAATGAATGCAAAAGTAATTTTAAGTGAAATGGCGGAACATCTAATTGAAAATGATCAAGAAAATGCATCAAAGTATAAAGCTAATTTAAAAAAAGCACACAAAGAGTTAGATAAACTAACAAAAAAAGTTAAATCTGATTTAAATAAAGACTTTAAATCAATTGTTTTTCATGACGCCTATCAGTATTTCGAAAAAAGATTTGATGTTAATGTTTTAGGAGCTTTTACAGTAAATACAGATGTATTACCTGGTGCAGAACAATTATCTGAGATTAGAGAAGTAATTGAACATGAAAAAGTAAGTTGTGTATTTTCTGAACCTCAATTTAACCCTGATATAATCAAAGCAGTAGCAAAAGATACAAATATTAAGACTGGAATTATAGATCCTTTGGGAGCTACTCTAAATCCAGGAAAAACTTTGTATTTTGATTTAATTAAGAATATGTCTTCCTCTTTTAAAGGCTGTTAGTTTTTTATCTATCTACAATTAAAGTGTCTTTTGACCCACCACCTTGCGAGCTATTAACTATTGTGCTTCCTTTTTTAAGTGCAACTCTAGTTAGACCTCCCGTAGTAACCCAGGAAGTTTTACCAGATAAAATGAACGGTCTTAAATCTAAATGTCTAGGTTGGATACCTTCATCAGAAATAGTTGGTGTTGTTGAAAGAATTTCTAAAGGTTGGGCAATATAATCATTCGGTTTAGATTTGATTTTATTTACCATGTCATCTCTTTCTTTTTTTGATGATTTTGGTCCTATTAGTATTCCATTTCCACCAGATCCATTAGTTGGTTTAACAACAAGTTTAGAAATATTATCTATTACATGTTCTCTGTGAATTTTTTTTCTACATAAAAAAGTTTGGACTTGTTTAATCTTAGGGTCCTCATCTAAATAATATTTTATCATCTGATCTACATAAGAGTAAATTGCTTTGTCATCTGCTATTCCTGTTCCAGGGGCATTTATAATACCCACATTTCCCTTTCTCCAACATTTAAATAAACCTGGTACACCTAAAATTGAATGTTTATAAAATACTTTTGGATCTAAAAAATTATCATCAATTCTTCTGTAAATACAATCTACTTTTAACGGTCCTTTAACTGTTTTCATGTAAACTAAATCTTTTTCTACGAATAAATCTTTTCCTTCGACTAAAGCTATTCCCATTTGTTCTGCTAAAAATCTATGTTCAAAGTATGCTGAGTTATATCTTCCAGGTGTTAAAACGCACATATGTGGATTTGTTGTCTTTCTAGGAACGCATTCGAGCATACAGTGATAAAGTTTATTAGGGTATTGATGTACTGATGAAACTTTATATTTTGTAAATAATTCTGGAAAAACATCTCTCATTACCATTCTATTTTCCAACATATATGATACTCCAGAAGGTACTCTTAAATTGTCTTCAAGAACTAAAAATTCTCCGTCAATATTTCTAATTAAATCAATCCCTGATATATTTGACCATGCTTTATATTTTGGTGAGAAACCATAACACTCTCGCAAATAGTATGGGGAATCGAAAACTAATTCCTCAGGTATAATATTGTCCTTAAATATTTTTCTATCGTTATAAACATCATCAATAAATAAATTTAACGCTTTAACTCTTTGCAATAATCCTCTAGCAACTTTAGACCAGTCTTTCTTAAGAATTATTCTTGGAATAATATCAAGAGGCCACTGCTTTTCTTGTAATTTTTTACCTGAAGAATAAACTCTAAAATTAATTCCTCTTGAGTTAATCGTGCTTGCACAATTTTTCTCGATTTCGTTTAATTTTTTAATTCCGTGTCTCTCTAAAATATGAGAAATTATCAGAGCTTGCTTTCGGAGCTTATTTTCCGAGTTTAAGTACTCATCATAAGTGTTTTTTGAATTGTACTTTTTCCACATATTAGCCATAATATTCTAGTTATTTTCTCTACAATCAAATGCGAATTTTAGATGTTAGATATGATAATAAAGAATTGAAAAGTTAGTTAATTTTAAATAAGTATTCAACATGACATATTGTGTAGGTATTAAAACGAAAGAAGGAATAGTTGTAGCCTCAGACTCAAGAACTAATGCTGGCTTGGACAATGTAAATATTTATTCCAAAATGTTAACTTACGATGTTGGAGATAGAACAATAATAGTAGTGACATCAGGTAATTTAGCTACATCTCAAGCAGTTTTTAAAACAATAGAAAAAGATATAAAAAATAAAAATGGCGCTTTAAATTTAAATACTTGTAAAGACTTTGAGCAAATTGCTTCTTATATAGGAAAACTCAATGTGAAGCACTCATCGCCCGATGGTGTTAACACCGATAGCTCAGTTTTGGGATCCACTTTCATAATCGGAGGTCAGATAAAAGGTCAATCGCTTGAACTGTATATGGTTTATCCGCAAGGTAATTATATAAGACCAGCTGACAGCAAACCATACCTTGTAATAGGTGAAGTTAAATATGGAAAACCTATTTTAGATAGAGTTATAACTCCTAATGTTTCAATAGGTGATGCATCAAGATGTGCATTAATTTCTATGGACTCAACCCTAAAAAGTGACCTTACAGTTGGTCCTCCTATTGACATTGCTGTTTACAAAAAGGATCAAAAGAAAATTTCTTACTTAAAGTGCCTAAACACTACTGATGAAGACTATGCAAAGGTTTGTAATCAGTGGTCAGATAAGGTTCTGCAAGTTTTTGATACCTTTCCAAAATTTGACTGGGAGAAATAAGCAATGAACCAAAAATATAATATTTCAGATATTTTAGACGCTGTTAACGAAATAAATAATTCCAAACCTTTTAAAAAAATTAAAGATCCCACTGTTCAGAAATCAAAAGAAATATTAAATAAGGATATACCTCCAAGCACTTTAAAATTGATTGAAGAAGCAGAAAAAAATATTAAAAATTAAATCAGTCCTGCTATTTGAATTGCAGTATCACACATCCTATTTGAAAAACCCCATTCATTATCATACCAAGATAATACTCTGCTAAATTTTCCTTTTATAACTTGAGTTTGTGTTAAATCAAATATTGAACTGTGTGGGTTATGATTAAAGTCTTTAGAAACTAAAGGAGCTGAATTAGTTGCTAAAATCCCTTTTAAGGGTCCCTTAGCTGCTTTAATCATAGCATCATTAATACTTTCAGAACTTACTTCTTTATTCGGTACGAATGTAAGATCTATTAAAGATACATTGGGTGTTGGTACTCTTATGGCTGTTCCGTCAAGTTTTCCTTTTAAACTTGGTAATACTAAACTCATAGCTTTAGCTGCTCCAGTAGAAGTTGGTATCATGGCATCTCCGGACGCTCTTGCTCTTCTCAAGTCTTTATGAAGTGTATCTAAAAGTTTTTGATCTCCTGTGTAGCTATGAATAGTAGTCATATATCCATATTCAATACCAAAAGTATTTTCTAGAACCATAGCAACTGGTGCTAAACAGTTTGTAGTACAAGAGCCATTAGAAATTACATTATGTTCTTTCTTCAAATCTTTACTGTTTACTCCTTGAACAACAGTAAAGTCTACTTCCTTAGCAGGCGCAGAGATTATTACCTTTTTTGCGCCAGCCTCTATGTGTTTGCCAGCTGATTTTTTATCTAAAAAAAAGCCTGTACATTCTAAAACAACATCAGCTCCAATTTTTCCCCAAGGTAATTTGGACGGATCTCTTTCAGCAAAAACTTTGATATTTTGATCTCCAATTTGAAAACCTTCTTTAGTTGTCTTTACTTCATGATTTAATGTGCCATGTGTACTATCAAATTTGATTAGGTGAGCGTTGGCTTCTATAGATCCAAGATCATTAATGCCTACTACTTGAATTTTACCTTTATAGTTTTCTAATAAAGCTCTTAAGATAAGCCGCCCTATTCTACCAAAACCATTAATTCCTACTTTGACCATTTGTTATACGTATTTAAATACAACAATAAAATAAGCAACACAAATAATTGATGCTATCCACAAGAGACTACCCACGAGACCTAACCATGCTAAATGAATAAACGCACTTCCTAATAAAGAAACAAATAATCTATCACCTCTAGTTGTATCTAAACCTAAAATACCTTTTCTTGGAGAACCTCCTGGTACTTTTTTTTCCCAAATAAGCATTACCGTTATACATAAAGCTATAAAAATGAAAAAAGCAGCCGTTTGCCATGTCCAAGCCATCCATGAAAATAAATCAAAATCAAAAAAACCTTTTTCTTTTGCTTTTCCAACATCCCCCCAAGTAGCTGAGTATAATTTTGTAAACATTAAACCCTTCCCATCGCAAATCCTTTAGCGATGTAATCTTTAACGAAGTAAATTACAATAGCTCCTGGAATTATTGTTAAAGTTCCTGCTGCAGCTAATAAACCAAGTTCATATCCCGAAGTACTAGCCGTTCTTGTCATAGTGGCAGCTATTGGTTTAGCCTCTGTGGCTGTCAAAGTTTTAGCTAATAAAAGCTCAACCCAGGAGAACATGAAGCAGAAAAACATAGTAATACCTATTCCAGCTGCAATAGTTGGCACGAATATTTTAAAGAAAAATCTTCCAAAAGAATATCCATCTACATAAGCTGTTTCGTCTAATTCTTTTGGAACTGCAGACATAAATCCCTCTAAAATCCAAACTGCTAAAGGAATATTAAATAAGCAATGCGATAAGGCAACAGCAATATGAGTATCAAATAAATTTACTGAAGAATAAAATTGAAAAAACGGTAAAGCAAAAACTGCTGGGGGAGCCATTCTGTTAGTTAATAGCCAGAAGAATAAATGTTTATCACCTAAAAACTTATACCTTGAAAATGCATAAGCTGCTGGTAAAGCAGCTGCTACTGAAATAACCGTATTAAATACTGTATATGTAATTGAATTTACGTAACCCATATACCAAGTACTGTCTGTAAATATTTTTACATAATTTTCTAATGTAAATTTTTGCGGCCACAACGAGTAGGTATTTATAATCTCAGTAGTCGTCTTAAAAGACATATTGATCAACCAATAAATCGGAAGCATTAAAAAAATTATATATAATGTAGGAACTAACCATTTATATTTTTTCATGATTGCGCCTCATTTTTCATCATTAAATTATAAAATACCCAACAGACTAAAAGAACTATAAAGAAATAAATCAAAGACATTGCTGCCGCTGGTCCTAAATCAAATTGACCTAATGCCATTTTAACTAAATCAATGGATAAAAATGCTGTAGTATTTCCTGGTCCTCCTCCTGTTAAAACAAATGGCTCGGTATAAATCATAAAGCTATCCATAAATCTTAATAAGATGGCTAAAGTTAAAACTTTTTTCATTTTTGGTAATTCAATATATCTAAAAGTAGCCCACCTACTTGCTCCATCGATTTCTGCTGCTTGATAATAAGCTGGTTGAATTGAGTTAAGTCCTGCGTAAGATAAAAGAACCACTAATGATGTCCAATGCCAAACATCCATAAGAATAGTTGTAAACCAAGCATCACCAGGTTGTTGGGTAAAATTATAATCAAAACCAACTGAGTTTAATGTATAGCCAAGAAATCCAATATCTGGAAGCGCAAAAATATTCCACATTGCTCCAACAACATTCCAAGGTATAAGAAGTGGCATAGACATTAAAATTAAACAAACTGGTACTCCCCAACCTTTTTTTGGCATCGTCAAAGCAATTGCAATACCTAGAGGTATTTGAATAAGAAGTATTATAAAAGTAAAAGCAAATTGCCTTCCTAATGAAGCATGAAATCTTTCGGATAACAGAATTTGTTTAAACCATCTTGTGCCTTCCCAAGCAAATACGTTATTCCCAAAAGTTTCTTGAAATGAATAATTTACTACTGTCATTAAAGGAATAGCTGCATTAAATGCAACAAGAACAAATACGGGAATTACAAAATACCAAGCTTTTTGATTAATAGTTTTATTCATTATTCTATAATCCAGTTATCTCCATAAACATAAGTATATTTTTGATTGAAAGTTATATGAGCGCTTCCACTTGGAATTTCAGTAGAGGCGTTGGATAATATTTTAATATTTCCCCCGTTACATTCTGTATCAACAATTTTATGTCTTCCAGTATTGCTTACTCTTTTAATTTTGACTGGAATCCCATCTTTTGAAAAATTAATAAATTCTGGTCTAATACCTATTTGAGTTTTGCTAAAATTTGATTTTTTTATAGTCTTATGACTTTGAATTTTTTGACCACTGAAATTTATTTCACCATTTTTAATTTCACAAGGGAGTATATTCATTCCAGGTGAGCCAATAAAATGTCCAACAAAAGTATGTTTGGGTTTCTCAAATAATTCAACAGGTGTCCCAGTTTGTACGATTTGACCTTCATGCATGACTACAACTTGATCTGCAAAAGTTAAAGCTTCTGTTTGATCATGTGTTACATAAATCATAGTACGATTAATCTTTTGGTGTAATTCTTTTAGTTTGGATCTTAAAACCCATTTTAAATGTGGATCTATTACAGTTAATGGTTCATCAAACATAATTACATTTACGTCTGATCTGACAAGTCCTCTACCTAAGGAAATTTTTTGCTTACCATCAGCTGTTAACCCTGATGCTCTGTTGTTTAGTGTAGTCGTTAACTCAAGCATCTCAGCTATTTCTTTAACTTTAGATGCAATCTGTGAGTCAGAAAGACCTCTATTTTTTAACGGAAAAGCTAAATTATCATATACAGACATGGTGTCGTAAATAACTGGAAACTGAAATATTTGAGCAATATCTCTTTCAACTGGATTTAGTAATGTCATATCCTTGTCATCAAACAAGACATTGCCTTTTGTTGGTTTTAATAAGCCTGAAACAATATTTAACAAAGTTGTTTTTCCACATCCAGATGGACCTAAAAGTGCATATGCTCCACCGTCTTTCCAATCAATATTAACATCTCTTAAAGCCCAATCAGAGTTACTATTCTGTTGCTCTAAATAGCTGTGACTTAAGTCTTTTAAAGTAATTTTAGCCATTGTTCACCAATCTGTTATTTTGATCAAAATATAAAAACTCGTCTGTGTTCATGTATAGTTTAGTATCTTCTCCAACATTTTTTTGTTGGGTACCATTAGACAATGAAACCCAGCTTAAATTTCCGTTTGTAAAGTGTATTAAGCTCTCTGACCCACTAAGTTCAGAAATTTGAACTTTACCGTTAATTTCAACTGAATTATTTCCCTCTTTATAAGTAGTAATATTATGCGGTCTTATACCTATTCTATAAGTACCATCTTTGATTTTTACTGATGATTTCCATTGAACATCATTATCTGTAAATTTACAATTCTCTCCTTTTTTTGTGATTTCAGCTATATTCATTGGAGGATCACTAAAAACTTTAGCTGAAATTAAATTTTCAGGCTTATTATAAACCTCTAGAGTTTTACCATACTGAATAACTTTGCCTTCTAATAATGTCGCAGTATTTCCACCTATCATTAATGCATCTGATGGCTCTGTTGTTGCATAAACAACTATACAATCTCTATCTTCAAATAGTTTCGGTAATTCTTCTCTAAGTTCTTCTCTTAGTTTAAAATCTAAATTTGCCAAGGGCTCGTCTAATAAAATTAAATCTGAGTCCTTTACTAATGCCCTTGCTAAAGCAGTTCTTTGTTGTTGTCCGCCTGATAATTCATCAGGTTTTTTATTTAACATTGCTGATAATTTTAAGAGCTCAGCCACCTTTCCTACTCTTTGTTTAATTTCGTCAGTTTTAACTCCCGTAATTACTAATGGGGAAGCAATATTTTCATAAACCGTATAATTTGGATAATTAATAAATTGCTGATAAACCATAGAACAATTTCTTTTTTGTACTTTCATGCCTGTAACATTTTTTCCATCAAACCATATCTCACCTGAAGTTGGTTTATCTAACCCTGCCATTATTTGCATTAAAGTTGTCTTGCCAGCTAGTGTGGAACCGAGTAGTACATTTATTGTATTTTTCTCTAATTTAAGACTTGTAGGATGAATATGAGTATCTATTCCAACTTTTTTTTCTACATTTTTTAATTCTAGACTCATAATTTAAAGTTTAGTTTTAAAAAAAGGGGGCAGCTAGTGCCCCCTTTTCAATTTAGATTAACCTCTTACTATTTCCAAGCTTTCGCGTATGGAACAGTTTTTCCTTGAGGTTTCTCATCACGTTTAGCTTTTGGTGAACCTTTTTTATTTAACCAATAAGAAGCTTCTCTTGGTTTATTAAGTCTTGGTCCACATCCACCGTATGCGTTGTTACCTTTATCAGCAGCTTCCATACGAGACATAACTAAGTCCATCTCTTCTGCAAGACGATCCATAGCTTGTTGTGGAGTAAACGCACCTGAGTTTACATCTCCAATTTGTTGCCACCAGATTTGTGCAAGTTTCGGATAGTCCGGAACGTTTACACCTGTTGGTGACCAAATATTTCTGTTGTTTGATCTGTAGAACTCAACTAGTCCACCAAGTGCTGGTGCTCTTTCTGTGAAAGATTTGTGGTCTATTGAACTATCTCTAATGATAGTTAAACCTACGTGACTTTTCTTAAGATCTACTGTTTTTGATACAACGAATTGAGCGTACAACCATGCAGCTTTTCTATTTTTAACTGGTGTAGACTTAAATAAAGTCCATGATCCAGCATCTTGATATCCAAGCTTCATGCCTTCTTCCCAATAAGGTCCTTTTGGTGATGGACCCATTCTCCATAACGGCATACCCTTATCATCAACAACTTTATTGTTAGGATTTTTTCCTACTAAAGAAGCTGTGAACGCTGTGTACCAGAAAATTTGCTGAGCAACGTTTCCAGAAGATAGTGACGGTAGAGACTGATAGAAGTCCATAGCCGCAGCACCTGGAGGAGCGTAATTTCTTAACCACTCATCCCATTTTCTGATTGCGTATACAGCAGCAGGACCATTTGCAGCTCCACCTCTTGTTACTGAAGCTCCAACAGGGTTACAAGAACCTTTTTCCATTCTTATTCCCCACTCGTCCACTGGTATTCCATTAGGTTTTCCTACATCACCTGCTCCAGCCATTGATAACCACGCGTCAGTCATTCTCCAACCTAAGTCAGGAGCTCTCTTACCGTAGTCCATGTGACCGTAAATTCTAACACCGTCAATATTTTTCACATCTTCTGAGAAATATTTAGCGATGTCTTCATAAGCAGACCAATTTAAAGGTACACCTAAATCGTAACCGTATTTGGCTTTAAAACCTTTTTTGATCTCAGGTCTGTCAAACCAATCTTTTCTAAACCAGTAAAGGTTAGCAAATTGTTGGTCAGGCATTTGGTATAAGTCGCCATCTGGACCTGTAGTAAACTGTTTACCAATAAAATCATTTAAGTCTAAAGTTGGTAAAGTAACGTCTTTACCTTCTCCAGCCATCCATTTTGTTAGGTTTACAGCTTGTTGCATTCTAGCGTGAGTACCAATCAAATCTGAGTCATTGATGTACGCATCGTAAATACTTACGTTAGTTTGCATCTGTGTTTGTACTGCCATTACTACGTCACCTTCTCCAAGTAACTGGTGATTTACTTTAATCCCAGTAATTTCCTCAAAAGCTTTTGTTAAAACTTTTGATTCATACTCGTGAGTAGGAATAGTTTCTGACAATACTTTAATAGACATTCCTTTGAATGGCTTTGCAGCATCGTGAAACCATTGTAGTTCTTTCTCTCTTTCTTTTGCAGAAAGCGTAGAAAGACTAAACTCACCATTAGACCATTTCTTAATTGCAGCCATATGACCGTCTGCAATCGCATTCGAAATAGTAAGTATAGAAAATGAAACAGCAACAGCTATTATAGTTTTCAATGTTTTAAACATTAATTCCCCTCTGTTGTTTGTTAATTTATTAATTGAAGCAAAATAGAACTTAATTGTACAGACTTAATTCTTAAAATTTATACAACTATAAATTGTTTTAGTTAATGAGTGCTCTTTTAATAGCCTTTGACCAGCCTATCAGAAGTGATTTTCTGTCGCTGTTTTTCATTTTGGGAGTAAATTTTTTTTCAAGACTCCAATTTTTAGAAATATCTTTTAAAGATTTATACACTCCAATTTTTAATCCAGCCATGAATGCTGCGCCTAATGCTGTAGTTTCATGAACTTTAGGTCTATAAACTTTGACGTTCACTATGTCTGATAAAAATTGTGAGAACCAATTATTCATGACCATTCCTCCATCTACTTTAACCATTCTTGGTCGCAAACCATCGTGTTTCATTGCTTCAAATAAATCATGTGTTTGATATGCCACCGACTCTATCGTGGCCCTTACTATTTCCTTTGGACCTGTGTCTCTTGTTAATCCACTTAAAACTCCTCTTGAGTTTTGATTCCAATATGGCGCACCCATACCTGTAAAGGCTGGAACTAAATAGACATCTTTATTGTCTTTTAAAGATTTTAAAATCTTTTCAGTTTCATAAGCTTTTTTAAAGAATTTCATTCGATCTCTTAACCACTGAACACCTGCTCCTGCAATAAAAATTGATCCTTCCATAGCATAAGTAGTTTTTCCGTTAATTCTATATCCAATTGTAGTGAGCAGTCTATTTTTGGAATAAATTTTTTTGTAACCAGTATTTAATAATACAAAAGCCCCTGTTCCATAAGTGCTCTTTAATGAGCCTGGTTCAAAACAGCATTGACCTATTGATGCAGACTGTTGATCTCCCACAACTCCAGCAATTGGTATCGATTTGCCTGTAATTGTTGGATGTGTAGAACCATAATCATCAGCGCAATTTTTTACCTCAGGAAGAATGTGTTTTTTTATTTTTAATATATTTAAAATTGTATCATCCCATTTATTTGTTGATATATTAAAAATCATAGTTCTACTTGCATTCGTTGCATCTGTTGCATGGACTTTGCCTTTAGTTAATCTCCAAATCAAGAAACTATCAATTGTTCCAAAAAGAAGTTGTTTTTTATTCATTAATTTTCTGGCTAATGGGACATTATCTAATATCCATTTAATTTTTGTTCCTGAAAAATATGAGTCAATAGGAAGACCTGTTTTATTAAATATTAGAGTTTCCTTGTTTTGTTTTTTTAATTTTTTACAATATTCAGCTTGTCTACGATCCTGCCAAACTATTGCTTTATAAACTGTTTTGCCCGTTTTTTTATCCCATAGGACTGTTGTTTCTCTTTGATTAGTAATTCCAATTGCTAACACTTCGCCCCGAAATTTTTTTGCTTTCGAAATTACATCTCTTAAGACTTTTTTTGTAGTGTTCCAAATTTCTTCTGGGTTATGTTCTACCCATCCACTTTTAGGAAAA
This sequence comes from uncultured Pelagibacteraceae bacterium, assembly GCA_902587145.1. Lineage (GTDB taxonomy): Bacteria > Pseudomonadota > Alphaproteobacteria > Pelagibacterales > Pelagibacteraceae > Pelagilacustribacter. Next base: position 20,832 of record CACIKD010000002.1, read on the forward strand.
TATTGTGTAAATTCTTTTTGTGATGAAAAAACAGGTTTGCCTTTTAAATCAAAAAGTATTGCTCTATTTGAAGTTGTTCCGGCATCTATAGAAACTATAAATTTTTTCATTATCTAAAAGCCTCCCAATCAATCTCTAGTTTTTTATCTTCTACTATTGCATTAATCATTGCTAACATTAAAGGTAATTTTTTATTGTCAAAATCTTCATTAACTTTTTTTGCAATTTCTTTTGCTAAATCAGCACCCTCTACAGTTACTTTTTCCATTTTCATTTTTTTGGCTTTAGAAAAAGTTAGTCCTTCACCAATGTAGGATCCCATTTTAGCATTTCTTCCACCTCCTGAACTTACATATAGATCACCTAAGCCTGCTAAACCTTTTACTGTTTCTTTTTTTCCTTTTAAGTGCTCAACAAATACTTCCATCTCATGTATCGATTGTTTTATTAAAGCTGAAGATGTATTTAAGTAGTTTTTTTCTCTTACCTCATTTGAAATATCATTACTACATAAACCTTTAGCTGCACCCACTGCCATGGAAAATATATTTTTTATTGCGGCTGAAACCTCTACACCATTTATGTCATCTGAAAAAGAAGTGTGGTAATAACTAGTGTTAAGCATGTCGGCAATTTTTTTTGCAATTTTAATATCTTCATTAGCTATAACAACACTGCTGTGGACTCTGTTGGCTAACCCTGCGGCAAGACAAGGTCCTCCTACAGCGGATATATTAACTTTATTTATTCCATTATCTGATAATAATCTTTTTAATTTATCAACTAATAACTCATAATCATTTTTAAAAATACTCAATCCTTTTGTAAGCATAAGTAAATTTGGAATATTTTTATCTTTAAAAATTTTACTTAGCTGTTCTGCAACCCATTCAATACCTTTAGAACTTATCCCTAAAACAATTAAATCAGCGCCGTTATTTAGTAAATTGTTAAAATTATCAAATTTATGAATTTTGATCTTCTTATCTAATTTTACATTCAACCCGGGATGAAAGTTTTCTTTAGCTTTTAAACTATCAATAAAGTTATTTTCTAAATGTGTGCCAATAATATTTACGTCATGATTATTGTCTATACAAGGTAAAGCAAATGCTGAACCCATAGCGCCAGCACCGATGATAATGATCTTCGACATATTTATTCTTTAAATAAAAGTTTTTTGAACAATATTAAAATAGATATTAGCTCAATTTTTCCAATAATCATAAATATAATTAAAAATAATTTTGTACTATTCATAAGATTTGCAAAATTGATATCACTCACGCCATATAATGAGGAATTTGTAGTATTTGTTAGTGTAAGTATAGATAGCTTAAAAGAACTTTCAAAATTTATATCGTCTAAAACTAGTATACTAGATAAAATAAAAATACTTATAAAAAAGGATATAAAAATTAAAAAGGATAAGTTTATTATTTGATTATCTATTTTTTTTTCAGAATAAAAAATTAAATTGTTAAAAACATTATTAGGTCTTACTAGTCTTATTATTTCTGCTGCCGCTGATTTTATCAATATATAAATTCTTATAAACTTTATTCCAGAGGAATTTGAGATTAATGATCCACCCATTGCACATAAAAAAATAAAAATAATTGTTCCACCACTTGACTTTGTAAAAGAAATACCAGAATTGCTTATACTTGAAATTATATTGATTAAAATTTCACTTATATCTACATTTTTTAAAGAATAAAACATTACAAGAGATAAGATTAAAATGAATGCTATTAAAAATAAATCTTCTTGATGGTCATTTAAAATTCTTCTTTTGTTAAACAAATTAAATAAGAAAAAAATATTAATTGTTGGGATAAGAAGAGTTATTGCTAGAATATAACGATTATCTTTTAAAAATATTTGGTCTAAACTATTAGTAGGAAGAAAACCCCCATTTGAAATTATTGTCATTGAAAGATTTAGCGAATTAAATAATCTTACATTTCCTATATTTAATATTATTAAGATTAATAATGTTAGTAACGAATAGACTAAAAAAATTTGAAGTAAAATATTTTTGGTGTTTGATTTTGAAAAGGAACCCATATTTCCTGTGAATGCCAAATGATTAAGCCTAAAATTATACTGGTTATTTGAGAAAATAATAATTAAAAATATAAGAAAATATAAACCTCCTATCCACTGTGAAGAAGATCTCCATAATATTAAAGTTGGATCTAAATATTTTATATTCCCAAATATAGAAAATCCTGTTGAAGTTATCCCTGAAAAACTTTCAAAAACTGAGTCAAAAAAAGTTATTTGATAATTACTCAAATAATAAGGCAAAGCAATAAAAACAGATGAAATTAAGTATACTAAAATAATTAATAATAGTTGTTCGTAAAAGTTAATTTTTTTAATTGAATTTTTACCGTAATAACAAAAAAAAGATCCGGTCACTAAAGTAAGAAAAAAAGTTACAGTGTAAGAGTCTATGCTTAAAAAGTAATCAAAATATGTTGAATAAAGAATATTTAAAAAAGAGAGTCCAGACAGAGGAAAGGTAAATAGACCTAAATAAAATAGAATAGCTTTATAATTCATGTGAATATTGTTATCTTTTTGAACTTTGCTGTCTCTTAATCTCACTTCTAATTCTTTTTACTAAACTTCTACTTGTATCAAACAATAATTTAATATTTATTTTTTTATTTCTTTTAATTGATAAGCTTTTAACATTTCTCAATTCAATATTATCAGCAACAGCTGCTATTGGTCTTTTTTTTGAATTAAGATTTTTTATTTTAACAATTGACTTATTAGAAATAATTTTACCTTTCCATCTTCTGGGTCTAAAAGGGCTGATAGGAGTGATGGCTAACTTTCCAGAATTTAAAGATAAAATTGGCCCATGAACAGAAAGATTGTATGCGGTGCTTCCAGCAGGTGTTGAAACAAGCACTCCATCACCTATTAGTTTTTTTATAATTTGTTTTTTTCCTACTGAAATATTAAGAGAGGCAGTTTGTTTGCTTTGTCTAAAAATTGAAATTTCATTTATTGCTAATAATTTTTTTTTCAAACCATTTCCATATGAACAATTTACAGAAAGGCTACTTATAGTGGTCTTTTTTGATTTTAATATCTTTCGCTCAAGATAATCAATGTTTGAATTGTTCATCAAAAATCCGAAGGTTCCACAATTAACACCATAGAATGGTTTATTAAATTTGTAATATTTTTTTAAATTCTTCAACATAAAACCGTCACCACCAAAAACAATAATGCAAGAAGACTTTAGAGGAGAAAAATTTTTAAATATTTTAGAAAGTTTTTTTTTAAAGTTTTGCGATTTTTTATTTTTGTCGAAAACGAAATGGAATTTATTCATATTAGTGGTGCCCTCGGCCAGACTCGAACTGGCACTCCCAAAAGGGCAAGGATTTTAAGTCCTTTGTGTCTACCAATTTCACCACGAGGGCCCTATTCATATTTTATCAATGTTATTACTATTAAACTCAGTTGATTAATTCAATTAAATTTTTTGAAATATGTCTAATTTCATTTTCTTTTAAACCAGGATATATGGGTAAACAAATAATATTTTTTGAAATCGTGTCAGAAATTTTTATTTCTTTAGATTTAAAGTTTTTGTAAATTTTAAGTTGATTTGGTGAATAGAACCCATTCCTAGTTTCTATTTTTCTTTTTAATAATTTTTTAATTAAATTATCTCTATTTAATTTCTTTTTTGAACTTAAAGTAACACACAATGTCCATATCATAGGATTTACTTTATTAGAAAATTTTTGAAGACTTATATCTTTGCAGTCTTTTAAATAATTTTGATATAATTTAAAAACTTTTTTTCTTTCGTTTTTAAAAAAATTGATCCTTTTGAGTTGTGAATATCCAATAGCTGCTTGTAAATTAGTTAACCTAAAATTGCTACCTGGCAAGATATGAAAATATCTTTTTTTATCTACACCGTGATTTCTTATCATTGAAAGTTTTTTAAAATGAGATTGAGGTTTTTTTGTTGTTATCATGCCTCCTTCTCCTGTTGTTACAGATTTAGTTGCCTGAAAACTAAAAGTTCCAAAATCACCAAAGGTTCCTGCTTGTTTGTTGTTTAAGGTAGAGCCTAATGACTCAGCAGCATCCTCAAGAATATTCAAATTATGTTTTTTTGAAATTTTAAATATTTCTTTAAAATCACAAATATTACCGTAAGTATTAATAACAACTAATAACTTTGTTTTTTTTGTTATTTGCTTTTCAATTTTTTCAACATCAATACATAAACTGTCAGGATCTACATCTACAAATTTTGGTTTATATCCGTATTTGAGTGCTAAATTTGAAGCAGCCATATATCCATATCCAGGAAAAATTATTTCATCACCCGGTTTCAAACTTAGTGATTGATAGACTAAATCGATGGCAGAAGTTCCATTATTAACGCTTAAAGCTTTATTGCAATTTAAAAACTTAGCAAAATTTTTTTCAAAGCTGTCTACATAAAAACCACCTGATATCCATGTTGAGTCGAACGCTTTGATTAAATGTTTTTTATCTACATTAATTAAACTAGGTTTCGCGTAAGGTATAAATTTCATTTGTATAAAAATTTTTTTATTACAGAATATATTTATCAATATCTGTAATAAAAGATAAATGCAAAATAAAAATTAGTTACACAATCTCAATGTTTTAATATTTTTCTCCTTAATTTTTAACTCTAATTCTCTGCTAGGATACGAATAGACATTTAATTTTGCCGTATTACTAGATTTCGGATAATTTTTTTTAATTTTTTTAGTCTGCTTGAGAAAATTTGAATTAATAATTTTTGATCTTAAACATTCGTCGTAAATTATTAAGTATTTTATTAAGAGCTTATTTTAAGTTTAATGACTTCTATAAAATATTTGTAGGCCATTTGAAAAAATTTTGATTTAGATTTACCTCTGGTTCTTGTTGTGTATCGTGCTGGAATTTCAACAATAGAAAAATCTTTTTTTTTAGCAAAATACAGTAATCTAAAATAGTAATCTCCATAACCATAAAAAATTCTCTCATAAGGAAGTTTCATTAAATTCTTACGTTCAATACAAAAAAATCCACCAAGATTGTCTTCAATTTTTGTTTGTAAAATAAATTTTATCATTTTGTTGTATAACCGACTTAGAATATAATGCATTGTACTTTCCATTGATCCGCCTTTGCAAAATCTTGAGCCACTTATAATATTATACTTTGCATTCATACTTAACATTTGTTTAATAAGATTTGGATCATGTGTAAAATCAGTATCCATTATTACAACGTATTCCCCTTTTGCATTTTCAATACCTTCTCTAATAGAATTAGCTAATCCGTAATTTGTTTTTCTAAGTATCATTATGATATTTTTATCATTGATAAAATATTCTTTACATTTTTCAAAAGTCTTATCTGGGCTGTTGTCATCAACAACTATTATTTCATATGTATAGCTTTGAATAACATCCTTAATTTTATTTATAAGATCTATAATGTTATCTTTTTCATTATAGGTAGGTAATACAATAGAGAGGTTTGTCATGATTTTAATTTAAAGTTAAGTATTAACCTTTAACAACTTTGTGTTTTTGCTTACCTAATTTATCTATTCCTAAGATAAGTTCCTCACCACCCCTTAAAAATTTTGGTGGCTTCATGTTTTCACCAACACCGTTAGGTGTTCCAGTGCAGCATATATCGCCAGGGTATAAAGTCATACAGTTGCTCATGTAAGAAACAAGCTGTTCAATGTTAAATATCATATCTTTAGTGTTTCCAGTTTGCATTCTTTCACCATTTACATCCAAAAACATATTAAGGTTATTGTAATCTTTAACCTCATCTTTTGTTAAAATATATGGTCCAATCGGTCCGAAAGTATCAAAACCTTTTCCTTTATCCCAAGTAAGACCTTTATTTTTTTGAAATTCTCTTTCACTAACATCAGTGACAAGAAAAAAACCAAGAACATAATCAAGCGCATTTTTTTCCTCAACATATTTAGCTTTTTTTCCTATCACAAAACCAATCTCAACTTCCCAATCTGTATGGTTTGAGTTTTTTGGAACTTCTATGTTATCGTTAGGTCCAACAATACAATTAGTAAATTTTGAAAATATAATCGGTTCTTTAGGAATTGGTAAATTTTGCTCTGTTGCATGATCTTTAAAATTCAGACCGATTCCCAAAAACTTCGAAGGATTTTTTACACAAGCTCCAATTCTAGAGTTTGCATCAAGAGTTGGTAAGTCTTTAATATTTAATTTTTTTATTTTTTCAATAGTTTCAAAGTTTAAATTTTCAGGATTAAGATCAGATATTGCGCTAGATAGATCTTTATATGAGCCATCTTTATCTATAATTGCAGGTTTTTCTTTATCTAGTTCACCAATTCTACAGAGTTTCATATTTTTATTTATTTAAGTTTCTTAAACTTTTTTCTATAATTTTTCCCTCTAATGACTTTATATTAACCTTTATATTTTTATCAACTCTCATATCTACCCCGTTTTTCCATATTCCAGCCGCTAAGTGCATAATTCCTATCTCATTATTCGGAATATTTGGTTCTTTAAAAGTTTTATTCTTTTCGTCATAAACCGGAAGAAGATGACTTGTTATCCAATTGTGGCTAATGGGTAGAAATTCAGTTTCTACATTATCTATATAAACTGTCATATTTATCGCTAAACCCTCTGATCCAAACACTCTGCCTTTAGCTAACGTTTTTTTTAAATTTTTTTGCCATACGTCCCAACAAGAAGATTGTTTCATTAAAGAGAAAACCCCTATATTTAAATGAGGGGCAAAAGCAATTTTTCTAGCATCTTGCTCTAAAAGTCCTGACATTTTCGCATGTTTATAATTTTGAGTTTTAATCGCTGCAAGTTTTCCAAATATCCAATTTACTTTAGCTAAATTTCTGTATCCTGGTCCTATTGATTGAGTGATACCTAGTTTGTTGTTTTCACAAGCTTTAAAATAATTTTCAATACACTCCCAAGAGTTTACCCAAGCATCGCAATCTATCCATAAATACTTATCATAATTAGGGAAATATTTTGGAAGGAAGGCTCTTGAGATTTGGCTTTTTAACCATTCTTTTCCTTTTTTATAAAAAGGGATATTTATATCCCAGTCTGCTTTTTTAATTTCATCAACCTGTGTACTAATTAATTCTATTTGATCAGATGATAATCCAGCATCCAATAAACAAATATCAATATTTTCACTTTGTTTGAATCTTCTTATTGAATGAATTAATTCCTCAAGTAACGGAAAATAATTTGAGTCTGAAAGAGTAACGATCGTTTTTTTTGTCATCTATTCAATCCAATTAGAGTATTTTGTTTTATTTTTTTTAAGATATTCAGGCAGTTCATGTCCATCTGTGGCTTTAAGATTTTGGGTTCCATCAAATTTTTCATTTTTCATGTCGGCTCTTAAGTTATAAATAGATTTTTTACTTTTGATTATCTCTTCGATTTTTTTTGTACCCAAAGGTTTTAAATCGTACTCTCTGTGATGAAGATAAGTTCTCATTTTTTTTTCTATTTCTTTAGGGGTTTTCATATTTGAAAAATGCCAACCTCCATTATCAATAAATTTAATATTCGAGTATTTTTTGTCAGAAAATAATACGTCTAATCTCCAAAAAGGATATTTTTTATCCTTTATATTTCTTAACCACTGGGGTGATTTTAAATTTTTATATTTGCATCCTTTTGTACCTAACCAAGGCATATCTTCAAGTTTTAAGTTAAATTTATAATAATAAAAATTTTGTTTAAATAGAATTATATCATTGTTAACTTTATTAATATCTATATTTGATAAATTTGGAATTTCATCAACATCGGAAATCAGAATTAAATCGTCAGGATTTGCATTTGTTAATCCTTTTTTTATGCCATTTCGTTGATAATTTTCTCTTTTTAACGCATTCATAATGTACTTAGAATTTTTTTTATCATCTGTATCATTATCGTAAACTATTTCTAAATCTGTAGGCTCGTTTTCTAATACAATATAATTTATTTTTTTTTTAAATTTGGAATATTTATTAATATCAAATAAAAGTTCTCTTTTTTTACCGCTGTGGGTAAATTTACTTTCAACTATTACAAACTCGTTCACATGTTCATTTAAAATATTAAAACGAAGATCTATCACCAAATCTTCATCGTAAAACATGAAACAATCGAAAATTTTCATACCTTTTTAATTTTTTTTTTCTTTACAATATTTTTTAAAATTTCATTTTTACATAAAGAAATTTTATGTTTATTTTGAGACCTCAAAACTATTGATACACCAACTCTTCCAAGCCTAAAAAAAGGATAGCTTCCAATATCAATATACTTTTTATATTTTTTTTGTAATTTTCCTAATTCTCTGGATATGTTGCTCTCAACTGTAATCAAATTAATTGAGTCGCTGTAAACCTTTGAACCTTTTTTTAAATATTTAGTACAATTGTGTATCATCGATCTTAAAATTAAAGGAACCCCTGGAAGACAAAAAACATTTTTTATTTTGAAACCAGGTGCTGCACTAGATGGGTTGTAAATAAGATCTGATCCTTTTGGCATTTTGCTCATTTTTTTTCTGCCATCGTTAAAATTGTTTTTTCCATAGTATCTTTTTAATATAGCGAAAGCTTCTGGGTGATATTCATATTTTACTTTAAATACTTTTGAAATTGATTTTGCGGTAATATCATCATGTGTTGGGCCTATTCCTCCAGTAGTAAAAATGTAATTATATTTTTTTCTTAACTCAGATGTAGTCTTTATGATTATTTTTTCTACGTCAGGTATAACTCTTACTTCATGAACTGTAATACCATTTTTTTCATTTAACCATTTCGCTATAAAGGAGACATTTAAGTCTTGAGTTCTTCCTGATAGAATTTCGTTGCCGATAACTATAATACCTGCATTTACTTTTTTGAAATTTTTCTTCATAGTAAAAAACTATATATGATTTTTGAAAATGAATTAATAGCAGGTGTGTTAATTAAAAGATACAAAAGGTTTTTTGTTGATATAAAAGTTAAAAATAAAGTTATTACTGCTCATTGTCCCAATACAGGCTCAATGATGGGTCTTCTCAAAAAAGGTAATAAAGTGTGGTTCACTGAGTCAAATGATAAAAAAAGAAAGTTAAAATATACTCTCCAAATAATAGAAGTTAATGGAACGAAAATTGGAGTAAATACTCATCTTACAAATAAAATATTCTACGAAGCGTTATCAAGTGGAAAAATAATAGATATTAAAAAAAATGATATTTTATTTAAAGAAAAAAAATTTAATCAAAATACAAGATTTGATTTTTTTATAAAAAAAAGTGAAAAAGGTATTTTTATTGAAGTAAAAAATGTAACGTTATCAAGAATTAAAAATATTGCTGAGTTTCCTGACGCTGTAACTGAAAGAGGATTAAAGCATTTAAACGAGTTAATAGAAGCAAAAAATAGAGGTTTCGATATTTATTTAGCGTTTATTATACAGAGGGAGGATTGTAAAAAATTTAAAATTGCTGAAGACATAGACCCAAAATATAAAAAATTATTAACATTTGCTTTAAAAAATAAACTAAAAGTTATTTGCTATGATTGTAAGTTTTTATCAAAAGGAATAATAATAAATAACAGAGTTAATTTTATAAAATGAGTGAAAGTTTTGAAAAAACAAAAATAGCTGGATCTATAGCGGCAGGTGCCTTGGATGAAGTAAATAATATTATTAAACCTGGAATAAGCACCTCAGAAATTGATAAGTTATGTTATGAGTTTATAAATGATCATAAAGCTTTTTCTGCGCCTTTATATTATAGAGGATATCCAAAATCTTGCTGCACATCTTCAAATCATGTCGTTTGTCATGGCATTCCATCAGAAAAAGTTTTGAATGATGGAGATATTCTTAATGTCGATGTTACCGCTATAAAAGATGGGTGGCATGGGGACACAAGTAGAATGTTTGTTGTGGGTGAATGTTCTGTAAAAGCTAAGAAGCTTATTAAAACTACGTATGAAGCTATGATGGAAGCTATAAAAATAATAAAGGCAAACATGAAAATTGGAAATATAGGCTATACAATTCAAAAACTTGTTGAAGCAAAGGGTTTTTCAGTTGTAAGAGATTTTTGTGGTCATGGCATAGGAAAAAAATTTCATGAAAGTCCAAATGTGCTTCATTATGGGGAAAAAAATTCTGGCCAAGAACTTAAAGCTGGAATGATATTTACTGTCGAACCCATGATCAACTATGGAAAATTTGAAACAAAAACTTTAAAAGATGGATGGACTGCGGTTACTAAGGATAAATCTTTATCAGCACAATTTGAACACACTGTTGGTGTAACTAAAGAAGGATACGAAATTTTTACTTTATCGGATAAAGGTTTAAATTTTCCTCCAAATTTATAATGATTGAAAGATATTCAAGAGAAGAACTTAAAAGTATTTGGAGTGATTTCAATAAATACTCTTTGTGGCTTAAAATTGAAATTGCGGCTGCAGAGGCTATGGAAAAGTATAAGATTATTCCAAAAGGTGTTTCAAAAAAAGTTAGAAGTAAAGCAAAAATAAATACTAAAAGGATTTTAGAAATTGAAAAAAAAGTCAAACACGATGTAATTGCTTTTTTAACTTCTATAACTGAAAAAGTTGGAAAAGAAGCAAAGTACCTTCATAAAGGAATGACCTCATCCGATGTTTTGGACACATGCTTTAATTTACAATTAAAACAATCTGGTGAAATTCTTGTCAAAGACTTAGATTTACTTTTATCTTCAATAAAAAAACAAGCTAATAAACATAAATTTACAGTTTGTATGGGAAGGAGTCATGGTATTCACGCTGAACCTGTAACTTTTGGTTTAAAGATGCTTTCTTTTTATCAAGAGTTTGTAAGAAACAAAAAAAGACTTTTGAATTCTATAAATGAGATTTCCACTTGTGCGATATCTGGAGCGGTAGGCACCTTTGCAAATATTGATCCTAAAATAGAAAATTATGTTGCGAAAAAACTAAAATTGAAAATTGAACCAATATCTACTCAAGTTATCCCAAGAGATAGACATGCTCAATTTTTTTCTACCTTAGCAATAATTGCAAGTTCTATAGAAAGATTTGCAGTTGAGATAAGACACTTGCAGAGAACTGAGGTTTTAGAAGTTGAAGAATTTTTTAGCAATAAACAAAAGGGGTCTTCAGCGATGCCTCATAAAAGAAATCCTATTTTAAGTGAAAATTTAACTGGGTTAGCTAGATTAATAAGAGCTAATGTATTACCTGCTTTAGAAAATGTAGCATTATGGCATGAAAGAGATATCTCTCACTCCGCTGTTGAGCGAAATATTGGGCCAGACTCAACAATTGCTTTAGATTTTGCATTGGTAAGATTAAATGACATTATTAAAAATTTAAATATTTATCCAAAAAATATGAAAAAAAATCTCAATTTAACAAATGGTTTATTTTTTTCTCAAAGAGTTCTTCTGGAACTTACGTCTTGTGGTTTTACAAGAGAACAAGCCTACGCATTGGTTCAAAAAAATGCCATGACAACTTGGAAAAATAACACTTCTTTTTTTGAAAATTTATCAAAAGATAAGAGAATTATTAAAAAAATACCTGTTAATAAATTAAAAAAGTTGTTTGATTTAGGTTATCATTCTAAAAAAATTAATATAATTTTTAAAAGAGCGTTAAAAAAATAATCTCATATGAATAAAGGCAAAAAACTTTACGAAGGAAAAGCCAAGATAATTTATTCAACAAATGATAAATATTTGGTTATTCAGCATTTTAAAGATGATGCAACAGCCTTTAATAATCTAAAAAAATCTAAAATTGAAGGTAAAGGTGTTTTAAATAATAGAATATCTGAATATCTCTTAACAAGTTTGGCGCAAAGTGGGATAAAAACACATTTTGTTAAAAGACTTAACATGCGTGAACAATTAATAAGACGTGCAGAAATAATTCCCATTGAATTTATAGTAAGAAATGTTGCCAGTGGATCTTTAACAAAAAGGCTTGGGGTGGCTGAAGGAACAGTTTTAAATAAGCCTCTTTTAGAATACTGTCTTAAAAATGATGAGTTGCAAGATCCTGTAGTGTCAAAAGAACATATTTTCAACTTTGAATGGGCTACGAAAGAAGAAATTAGACAAATAGATAAGATGACACTTAGAATAAATGATATTCTAATTGGTTTATTTAGAGGTATAGGCATTAAGTTAATAGATTTTAAGATTGAATACGGAAAATCTTGGAATAAAGACAAAGGAGTTAATGAGATTGTTCTTGCTGATGAAATTAGTCCTGACACATGTAGGCTTTGGGACTCAAAAACAGAAAAAAAATTAGATAAAGATAGATTTAGGAAAGATTTAGGAAATATAATTGAGGGCTATCAAGAAGTGGCTAGAAGACTTGGTATTTTACCAGAAATAACAAATGTTAAAGAAGTAAATTTCAGTAAACCACGATCAATAAAATTCAAAAAAAAATAAATTGAAATTTGCAGTTATCATAACTTTAAAAAAAGATGTGTTAGATCCTCAGGGCAAAGTAGTTGAGCATACGTTACAAAGCATGGGGATTAATTCGCTAAAAAATTTGAGACAAGGAAAATATATTGAAATTGATTTGAATGAGACAGATGAAAAGAAAGCTCATAATATTATAGAGGATATGTGTAAAAAACTTTTAGTAAATTTAATTATAGAGGAATATAAAATAAAAAAAATTTAATGAACTCTTCAGTAATTGTTTTTCCTGGATCAAACTGTGACAGAGATGTTGCAACAGCTCTTACAAATCTTCAATTTAAAAATAAAATGGTTTGGCACAAAGATAGTGAGCTACCAAAATCAGATTTAATTGTTATTCCTGGTGGTTTTTCATATGGAGACTATTTAAGATCAGGTGCTATTGCTGCCAAATCTAATATTTTAAAGGAAGTTATAAAAGCAGCGAATTCAGGTTGTCTTGTACTAGGTATATGTAATGGGTTTCAAATACTAATCGAAACCGGACTTCTTCGAGGAGCATTATTAAGGAATAAAGATCTTAAGTTTGTATCAAAAGATATAAATTTAAAGATAATTAATAATGAAAATAAATTTTGTAATAAGTATAAGAAGAATAGTATTATTAGTTTAAATATAGCACATAACGAAGGTAATTATTTTACTCAAAGAGATCATCTTAAGGAATTGGAAGATAATAATCTTATACCCTTTAAGTATTGTGACAAAGAAGGTTCAATTAATGAAAACAGTAATCCTAATGGGTCTTTAAATAATATTGCTGGAATATTAAATAATAAAAAAAATATTCTAGGAATGATGCCTCATCCTGAAAGAATGGTTGACAACTTAATAAGTAATTCTAATGGTGTTGAATTATTTACAAGTATTTTAAGTTAATGAAAATTACAAAAGAAATAATTGAGTTGCACGGTTTAAAATCGGACGAATATTCTAAAATTAAACTCTTAATGAATAGAGAGCCGAATTATTTGGAACTGGGTATTTTTTCAGCTATGTGGAATGAACATTGCTCGTATAAATCATCAAAAATTCATTTAAAGAAATTGCCTGTTAAAAATAAAAATGTAATTCAAGGTCCAGGTGAAAACGCTGGAGTAATTGATATTGGAGAAGGCGACGCAATAGTGTTTAAAATAGAGAGTCATAACCATCCCTCATTTATTGAACCCTATCAAGGTGCTGCAACAGGTGTGGGAGGAATACTAAGAGATGTTTTCACAATGGGCGCTAGACCTATAGCTCTACTTAATTCAATTCATTTTGGTGATCCAAGTAACAAAAAAACAAAAAATCTTTTGAATGGTGTTGTTTCAGGTATTGGTGGGTACGGTAATTGTATAGGAATACCGACAGTTGCCGGTGAAACAAAATTTAACAACACATACAATGAGAATATACTTGTTAATGCAATGGCTGTTGGTTTGGTAAATAAAAAAAAAATTTTTTACTCTAAGGCAAAAGGTATTAATAAGGCTGTAGTTTATGTTGGGTCTAAAACAGGAAGAGATGGAATTCACGGGGCTTCAATGGCATCAGCAGAATTTGATGAAAACTCTGAAGATAAAAAACCAACAGTACAAGTAGGAGATCCTTTTACTGAAAAACTTTTAATGGAAGCTTGCTTAGAGTTAATGAAAAAAGACTCTATAATTTCTATACAAGACATGGGTGCAGCAGGTTTGACATCGTCAAGTGTTGAGATGGCCTTTAAAGGGGGTTTAGGTATAGAGTTAGATTTAGACAAAATTCCTTGTAGAGAAGAAAATATGAGTCCTTATGAGATGATGTTATCTGAAAGCCAAGAAAGAATGTTAATTATTTTGGAAGATGGTAAAGAAAACGAAGCAAGACAAATTTTTAAAAAATGGGATCTAGACTTTGTCGTAATTGGTAAAACAACAGATACTAAAAATTTATCTTTAAAATTTAAAAATGAAGTTGTAGCCACGATTCCAATAGAGGCATTATCCTCAAAAGCGCCTTTATATGACAGAAAATGGGTCAAAAAAAAATTTGATAAAAAAAAAATTAACCTTAAAGAACATAAAAAAATTAAATTTGATAAAGCTTTTTTTGAACTTATATCCTCACCCAATCATTCAAACAAACAATGGGTAACCGAGCAATACGATCAAATGGTTATGGGTAATACTATTGAGCGTTCTGGGGCAGATGCTGCAATCGTAAAAATACACCAAAAAGATAAAGCGATTGCTTTAACAGTGGACTCATCGGCTAACTATTGCAAATCTCATCCTCTAAGTGGGGGCAAACAAATTGTTTGTGAAAGCTGGAGAAACTTAATTTCTGTTGGTGCCAAACCAATTGCTATAACTAATTGTTTAAATTTTGGAAATCCTGAAAACCCAGAAGTAATGGGGCAGTTTGCAGAAAATATATTAGGAATTAAAGAGGCATGTGAATTTTTGGACTATCCAGTAGTTTCTGGAAACGTTTCATTTTACAACGGTACCAATAATAATAATATTTATCCTACTCCTGTAATTGGTGGTGTAGGATTGATAAAAAATTTAAATAAAATTAAAAATCATAAATTTAAAAAAATTGATAGTCATATTTTGATAATAGGTAAAACTTTTGGTCATTTAGACCAAAGTGCTTTTATAAATGAATTATACAATATACATGATGGAATGCCTCCTGAAATTAATCTGCTAAATGAAAAAAATAATGGTGAAATGATTTTAAAACTGATCGCTAACGAAAATATTAATTCTGTACACGATATTTCGTCTGGTGGTATTATTATTGCTTTGGCCGAGATGTCTATAAGTTCACAAGTTGGTGTTAAAATACAAAAACCTCAAAAGATATCAAATATATTTGAATATTTTTTTGGTGAGGATCAAGGAAGATATTTAATTGAAGTAGAGAAAAATAATTTGTCTAAAGTAGAAAAAAAATTGAGAGAAAATAATATATATTTTGAAAATATTGGAACAACTCAAAAAGATTATTTTGAATTGGAAAAAGATTTAAAAATTAATGTAAAAGAGCTTTATGAGTTAAATAATAAATGGTACAATAAATTCAATGGCCTTAACAGCTGAAGAAATAAAGAAACATATATTAGAAGCAATACCAGACGCATCCATAGAGATAAAAGATTTAATGGGTGACAATAATCACTATTCTGCAATCATCAAATCTAAGATATTTAAGGGAATGAGTAAAATCGAACAACATAAAAAAGTTTATAAATCATTAAAAGGTAAAATGGGTAATGAGCTTCATGCGCTTTCATTAACAACTGAAGCAAAATAAAATGAACATTAAAGAAAATATACAAAATTTGATTGATCAAAATGACATTTGTTTATTTATGAAAGGTACACCCGAAGCCCCACAGTGTGGTTTTTCAATGGCTGTATCAAATGTTTTAAAACATTTAAATGCAAAATTTAAAGGTGTAAATGTTTTAGAAGATGAAAATTTAAGACAAGGGATTAAAGATTTTAGTGATTGGCCAACTATTCCTCAATTATATGTTAAAGGAGAATTTATTGGTGGCTGTGATATTGTTAAAGATATGTTTGAAAAAGGTGAATTAAAAAAAATTTTAGAAGAAAAAAAATTAATCTAATTATCTTGAATAGTATTCAATAACTAAATTTGGTTCCATAATTACGGGATAAGGAACTTCTGAGAATTTTGGCACTCTGACTAACTTGACGGATTTACTTTTGCCATCCAATTGAATGTACTCTGGAATTTCTCTTTCTTTACTTTGTATAGAACCATCAATTACATTAAGTTTTTTTGACTTTTCGTTAACTTCAACTTGATCAGAGTCTTTTAAAAGATAGCTTGAAACATTCACCCTCTTTTTATTAACTTTAATATGGCCATGGTTGATTAATTGTCTGGCTGCAAAAACGGTTGGTGCAAGCTTAGCTCTATAAACAACTGTATCAAGTCTAGTTTCTAATAAAGCTATTAAATTTTCAGATGTATCTCCTCTTTTAGATAGAGCCTTTCTATAAATATTTCTAAACTGTCTTTCGTTTATATTTCCGTAATATGCTTTGAGTTTCTGTTTTGCTTGAAGTTGAATTCCGTAATCTGTTGGTTTACCTTTTTTATTTTGGCCATGCTGACCTGGAGGATAAGCACGAACGTTAAAAGGGCTTTTGGGCCTGCCCCACAAATTAGCTTTAAGTCGTCTGTCTACTTTATGTTTAGATTTTAATCTTTTTGTCATTATTTGAACACGGGTTTACAAGGTTTAGGGGGTGCATGTCAATTGAGCTTTTTTTTATTTTTGCTGAGAGAGCCAATTAAACTGCCTAAAATCCTTAGTTCTTTATCATCTGGCTCCAATCTGTAAAATAAATTGTTTATATTTTTAATCATTGAACTTCTTTTTTCAGGTGGTTTAAAAAAATTTTTCTTTTCAAGATTAGTTATTAGCAACTTAAGTATTTGAGATAACTTACCCTTTTGACCTATATTTTTATTAAAAAAAAGTTGTTTTGTAAGTCTTGAATTATTTAATTTAAATATTTCGTAACAAATCAATGATACTGAGTGGGAAAGATTCATTGATTTGAACTTTGGTGATGAAGGTATCTGAACTACATAATTAGCATATGATAAATCTAAATTCGACAAACCTGATGCCTCTGGACCAAACATTAATCCAATTTTTTTTTGTTTAAATTTTTTTGTGATATTAAGAAATTTATTTAAACTAATATGTTTTTTATTTATGTCTCTTTTCCTAGCACTGAATGAAAAAATTATATCAAAATTTTGAATAGCTGAGTTAGTATTGTCGAATACCTTTGTTTTATTTAAAATATCAAAAGCGCCAACAGAAGTTGCCTTGGCTTTAATATTGGGCCAACCATGTTTAGGATTAGTAATAATTAAATTTTTGAATCCAAAATTTTTTAATGATCGTGCAGACGCTCCAATGTTTTCACCAAGTTGTGGTTTAATTAAAATAAAACCATATTTATTTTTCATGAATATTTGCTGGTGCTTTTTCTTTGAACAATTTATATTCTAAACTATCTATTAATGCTTTAAATGAAGCTTCAATAATATTTTGAGAAACACCAATTGTAAACCAGCTTTTCCCAGTTTTATCAGTACTTTCAATAGAAACTCTTGTGGTTGCTCCTGTTCCAGTATTTAAAATTCTAACTTTGTAATCTAAAAGCTTAAGATCAGAAAAATATTTGTAGTATTTTTCAACCTTTTTAAAATTTGATCTAATTGCATTATCTAGTGCATTCACAGGTCCATTTCCTTCACCCTGACAATGGATTTCCTTACCATCAATTATAAAAGTAACCTCTGCAGTTGTTTTTAATTCATTATCTTTTTTTACATTCACATTATAGTTTTTAACTTTCAAATATTCTGGGAGTTTACCTAATAATTTATTTGCCAAAAGTTCAAAAGATGCATCAGCACCATCGTACGAGTAACCAGTAAATTCTCTTTCTTTAACTTCATTTAAAATTTTTTGAACATTGGTGTCTTTTGAATCAATTTTTATTCCATAATTTTCAAGTCTGGATATTATATTTGATCTTCCGGCTTGATTTGAAACAATAATGTTTCTATGATTACCAACTTCTTTTGGATCTATATGTTCGTAGGTTTTTGGATCTTTTTTAACAGCAGAAACATGTAATCCACCTTTATGTGAAAAAGCAGATCCCCCAACATAAGCCATACTTTTGTTTGGTTTTTTATTTAAAACTTCGTCCAAAAATCTAGAGCATTCAGTTAATGATGAAAGTTTCTTTTTGTTTACATTTAAATCAAATTTGTCACTAAAAGTTTTTTTTAAAAAAAGTGTCGGTATAATAGACATTAAGTTTGCATTTCCACATCTTTCTCCCAGACCATTTATAGTTCCTTGTATTTGTCTAGCTCCAGCTAGTACAGCTGTTAAAGAGTTACTTACAGCATTTTCAGTATCGTTATGAGCATGAATACCTAAATTTTTGCCTGGAATTACTTTGGTAACACTATTTATTATTTCCCCAACCTCATTTGGTAAAGTTCCGCCATTAGTATCACATAAAACTACCCATCTAGCCCCCTCATCATAAGCTTGTTTTAGACAATCAAGGGCATAATTAGGATTATTTTTATATCCGTCAAAGAAATGTTCAGCATCAAAAAGAAATTCTTTATTATTTTTTACGAAATGTTTTGCTGTCTCTTTTATGTTTTTTAAATTATCTTCATTTTTAATACCTAAAGCAGTTTTGACGTGAAAGTCCCAAGTTTTTCCAACAACGCAAACTGTTTTACAATCAGCGTTCATTAAAGGAGATAAATTTGGATCATTATCTGCGCTAACTCCATTCTTCTTCGTCATCCCAAAAGCTGTAAATTTTGAGTTTCCAAGATTAGGAGATTTATCAAAAAATTCGTTATCTACAGGATTTGCACCTGGCCAGCCGCCCTCTATGTAATCTACTCCAATATTGGATAGAATTTTTGCAATCTTATTCTTATCTTCAACTGAAAAGTCGACTCCCTCAGTCTGTGCGCCATCCCTTAAAGTTGTATCAAAAATGTATATTTTTTCTCTGTTCATTTATAGTTCCAAGTCGTTTTACCTTTTTCATCTTTTATATCAATACCTTCTTTATTTAAATCATCTCTTATTTGATCAGCAAGTTTATAATTGCCGGTTTTTTTAGCTTCCTCGCGATCTTTAATTTTGCTTAATATATTATCTTTAGAGATTTTAACTTTACTTTTTTTGTACTCAGCTCTTTTTTCTGCGCTTTCATTAAATAAGCCAATTAAACGACAGGCTTTGTTAAATTCTTTTTTTTTATCCTTGTTTCCATTTTGTGATTGTTGAAACAACTCATGCAATTTAGAGATATAAAGTGGGGTATTCATGTCATCTAATAAATCATTAAAACAATCAGGTGTTTTTTCACTAAGTTCAGAGGAATACATTGAGTACCATTTATCTAAAGTTTTTGATTGTTCTGTGAGTAATTCGTTATTCCAATCCAATGGTTGTTTATATTGAGCGCTTAATAAAGATAAACGAACCACCTGTCCTGAATATTTTTTGGTTGCATCTTCTATTGTTGTTATATTGCCAAGTGATTTTGACATTTTTTCTTTATTCATAGTTACAAAACCGTTGTGTACCCAATAGTTAGCAAATTTATCTGTTCCATTATGTACACACGATTGAGCAATCTCATTTTCATGATGAGGAAAAATTAAATCTAATCCTCCACCATGTATATCAAAATTTTTACCTAAATATTTTTCACTCATTACTGAACACTCTAAATGCCATCCAGGTCTACCTCTTCCCCATGGCGAGTCCCAACCAGGATCATTATTATCTGAAGGTTTCCAAAGAACAAAATCTAAAGGATCATTTTTTAATTTAGATACTTCAACTCTCGCACCAGCTTTTAGATCATCAGGATTTTTATTTGAAAGCTTTCCATATTTTTTAAATGAACTTACTTTAAAAAAAACATGCCCCTCTTTTTCATAAGCAGCATTTTTTTCAATTAGATTTTTTGTCATGTTAATCATGCCTTCAACATGATCAGTTGCTCTTGGTTCTTTAGTTGGATTTAAACAAAATAAAATTTTACAATCTTTGTGAAATTTTTCCGTTACAGATTTTGTTAAATCTGAAATACTTATTTTTTTAGTTTTTGAAGCCTCAATAATTTTATCATCAATATCTGTTATATTTCTAACATAATTAACTTTTTTCTCTCCATAAAGTTCGATGAGTATTCTGAAAAGAAGATCAAACACTACTATAGCACGAGCATTTCCAACATGTGGATTGTCATAAACAGTTGGCCCACATGCATATAAGGAGACTTTTTCTTTATTAATTGGATTAAAAATTTCTTTTTTATTTGTAAGTGAATTAGTTAAGTGTAAATTATTCATTAAATTTGCAAACTGGGATAGGATTCATTTTGTGTAAATTTTTTTCTCTTATCTTTAAATATTTCTGATAGTTTGGATCATCTTTATTTTCCATAGCTTTTTCAAGATCCTCATAACTCATACCTAATTGTTGGACGTCGTTTCTACCATCATCCCACAATCCATCAGTCGGTTGAGAATTAATAATTTCATCTGAAACCCCAAGATATTTACCTAATTCCCAAACTTGAGTTTTTGTACAATCTGCTATTGGAGAAATATCTACGCCCCCATCACCATATTTAGTATAAAAGCCAACACCAAAATCTTCAACTTTATTCCCTGTTCCAACTACTATACCAGAATTAGCTGCTGCTACTTGATATAGAGTTGCCATTCTTAACCTCGCTCTTGAATTTGCAAATCCATGTTCGTTATCAAAGTTATTTAGAACTTCGGAAAAAGATCCAAATATTTTGTCCATCTCGATTAAGTGATGCTCAACATTTTTAAATTTATCTTTTAACCATTTTGAATGCTTCAAGCTTAAATCATGTTGGGTTTTTATTTGTTTAATTGGCATTGTTAACACAATTGTTTTTCTTCCTGTGTTTGCACATAGCGTACTAACTACGGAAGAGTCTATACCTCCTGAAATACCAACTACTAATGCTTTAGGATTAAAAGAGGTAGTTTCACAATAATTGTTGATCCAATCAGTGATAATTTTTGCTCTATTTTTTACTTCCATAATTAATACACCTCCTCTTTTAAGGTCATGTCTTAATAATTACAATAATTATTAAGACGCGGCTTGGATAATTTTTTTTGAATATTTTGAGTTTTTCTTAATTTCATCAGAAATTAAAAAAGCTAATTCTAACGCTTGATCAGCATTCAATCTTGGGTCGCAATGAGTTCTGTATCTATTAGATAGGTCATTTTCAGATATTTTCTGTGCCCCACCTGTGCATTCGGTCACATCCTGACCAGTCATTTCGACGTGTAAACCTCCGGCATAACTTCCTTCAGATTGATGTACTCCGAAAAAATTTTTTACCTCTTTTAAAACACTGTCAAAAGGTCTTGTCTTAAAACCTGTGGCTGCTTTGATAGTGTTACCGTGCATAGGATCACATGACCATATTACATTTAATCCCTCTTTTTTAATTACTTTAATTAGTTTGGGTAAATATTTTTCTACGTTGTCTGCACCAAATCTTGAAATCAAGGTCATTCTTCCTGGCTCATTTTCTGGATTAAGAATATTACATAGTTTTACAAGTTCCTCTGGTTTTAAGGTCGGACCACATTTTAAGCCTAAAGGATTTTTAATACCTCTACAAAATTCAACATGAGCTCCGTCTGGTTGTCTTGTTCTATCTCCTATCCACACAAAGTGTGCAGATGTATCGTGATACTCTCCAGTTGTTGAATCGACTCTTGTCATGGCTTCTTCGAATGGTAGTAAAAGAGCTTCGTGAGAAGTATAAAAATTAACAGTTCTTAATCTTCTATTATTATCAGAATTAATTCCACAAGCTTGCATAAACGCTAAAGCATCACTAATTTTATCTTCAATCTCTTTGTATTTACCTTTAGTTTTGTCTTTTATAAATCCTAAATTCCATAAATGAACCTGTCTTAGATCAGCAAAACCTCCTTGGGAAAAAGCTCTTAACAAGTTTAAAGTAGATGCCGATTGAGAATAAGCTCTGAATAATCTTTTTGCATCTGGAATTCTTGCTTTCTCGTTAAAATCCATTCCGTTAATATTATCGCCTAAATAACTTGGTAATTCTTTTCCATCTTTTTTTTCTGTTGGAGCGCTTCTTGGTTTAGAAAACTGCCCTGCAATTCTTCCTACTTTTACTACTGGCACTGATGCTGAAGCTGTCAAAACTAAAGACATTTGCAATATTACCTTAAACGTATCTCTGATATTATCTGGATGAAATTCTGCAAAACTTTCAGCACAATCTCCTCCTTGAAGCAGAAAAGCTTTGCCTTCTACTACTTGCCCCAATGCTTTTTTTAAAGATCGAGTTTCTCCAGCAAAAACAAGTGGTGGATATTTTTGTATTTTACTTAAGACTAAATCCAGTTCTTTTTTGTCTACATAACTAGGTAGATGCTTTGCAGGAAATTTAGCCCAGCTATTTAATGTCCATTTTTTCATATTCAACCTGTGATATGTATATAGAGTATAGAGATATAATTTCCAATAGTTAAATTAGAATAATTACTCAACAGTAACAGATTTAGCCAAGTTTCTTGGCTTGTCGATGTCACATTTTTTTAAAAGAGCCACATGATAAGCTAATAATTGAAGTGGTATCGTTAATAAAAAAGGATTAAGCAATTCATCTATAAAAGGCATTTCAATTTTAAATCTGATATTTTCATTAATCACTTCGTCATGTTTATCGGATATTAATAAAACCTTTCCTCCTCTTGCAATAACTTCTTGCATATTAGAAATTGTTTTCTCAAAATATTTATCTTTAGGTGCTAAAATAATTACAGGTAGACCATCTTCAATCAAAGCTAGCGGACCATGTTTCATTTCTCCAGCGGGGTAACCTTCAGCGTGAAGATAAGACAATTCTTTCAATTTTAATGCTCCTTCTAATGCTATAGGGAATGATGATCCTCTTCCTAAAAACATTGATCCTTTGGCTGTTAAAAAGTCTTTAGCAAATATTTGAATAAGTTCCTCGGTCTTTAATGAATTTTCAATTCCTTGAGGCAAATTTTTAAGATTTTTAATTTTTTCAATATAATTTTTATCGTCAATATTCCCTCTTATTTTAGATATCTTTAAACTCATTATATACAAAACTAACATTTGGCCTATAAAAGCTTTTGTAGATGCTACGCCTATCTCTGGGCCCGCATGAATAGGGACAACCCAATCAGAATTCCTAGCTATTGAGCTTTCTACTACATTAATAACAGAACAAGTTTTCATTTTATTTTTTTTAGCTATATCTAAAGCTGCAGCTGTATCTGCTGTTTCCCCAGACTGAGACACAAATATATATAAAGTATTAGGGTTAAATCTAATCTTTCTATATCTAAATTCTGAAGCCACCTCAGTTTCTACGTTTAAATCTGTTAATTCTTCTATCCAATATTTAGCAACTTGGCATGAATGATAAGCAGTACCACATCCTACAAGGAATATTTTATTAATTTTTTTTGGGTCAATAGGAAAGTCATAAAGATTTATATCATTTCTTATTTTGTCTATATATTCGTTCAAACAATTTTTAATAGTAGTTGGTTGCTCAAATATTTCTTTAGACATAAAATTTTTATAATCACCTAACTTTGCTTCATTTTTATCTTCAGATAAAACTAATATTTTTTTATTAATTTTATTTTTAGAAACATCAAAAAATTCAACACTATCTTTTGTTATTTTGCATATCTCTCCGTCATCTAAATAAGAAATTTTATTTGTCATTGCTTTAAGTGCATATGAGTCGGAACCTAAATAATTTTCGTTATTTGAGTATCCAACAGCAAGTGGGCTGCCTCGTCTAGCCCCAATAATAATATCAGATTGGTCTTTAAATAATATCCCTAGTGCAAAACTTCCTTCAAGATATTCTAAAGACTTTAATACTGCATCAATTGGATTTGAGTCTTTTAAATATTTTGTTATCAATAATGTGATAACTTCAGTATCAGTTTGAGATTTAAATTTGTATCCCTCTTTTTCCAGTTTCTTTTTAAGAGAATTAGAATTTTCAATTATTCCATTATGAACCACTGATACTATTTCAGAAGAATGTGGGTGGGCATTGACTTCGTTTGGTATGCCATGAGTAGCCCATCTCACGTGGCCAATTCCTATATTACCTTGAGCTGGAGAATTAAATAATATTTTTTCAAGCTCTTCAACTCTTCCAGAGCATTTTTTTTCATTAAGATTTTTTTTAGAGATTGTCGCAATACCAGCGGAGTCATATCCTCTATATTCCAATCTTTTTAAAGAATTGATAATATTTGAAGTAACAGACTTATTGCTCGCAATACCAATTATCCCGCACATTATTTTTTTTTCCTTTTGTAATTTTTTTTAGTAATTTGTTGCGATCTAGTCAAAGCTAGTGAATTTTTTGCAATATTTTTTGTAATTACAGATCCTGCGCCTACTACAGAATTTTCCTCGATTACTAATGGTGCCACTAAAGAAGAGTTAGATCCTACAAATACATTTTTTTTAATTTTAGTTTTGTTCTTTTTAATTCCATCATAATTACATGTAATAGTACCTGCTCCGATATTACTATTTTCTCCAACTTCTGTATCACCAATATAGGATAAATGGTTTACTTTGCTTTTAGATTTAATTTTAGAGTTTTTTGTTTCTACAAAATTACCTACCTTCGAACCTGGTAAAAAATGTGATCCAGGTCTAATTCTGGCATAAGGCCCAACTGTAACATTTTTTTCCAACTTGGCTCCCTCCAAATGGGAAAAAGACTTTATTGTAACATTGTTTCCGATTTTTACTTTTGATCCAATAACAACATATGGTTCAATTTTTACATTTTTGCCAAATGTCGTATCTTTGGATAGGAAAATTGTTTCCGGTGCGATTAACTCTACACCTTGGTTTAAGGCTTTTATTCTTAAATTATCTTGTTCAGATCTTAGTTTAATCGCTTTTTTAAGTTTTAAATTTGTTCTCATAAAAAGTTCTCTTTACATTAGAAATGGATTATAAATAAGTCACAAAATATTTCTTTTTAAAACTTTAAAAAATGACTCAAAACCTAACCATTTTATTCGATCTAGACGGAACAATTGTTAACACTGCCCCAGATTTAATGTCTGCACATAATCACGTAATGAGAAAATTTGGTTTCGAAGAAAAAAAAATGGAAGACATAAAATCACTGGCTGGAAAAGGTGCATGGGTAATGATGCAAAGATCGTTTAAAGAAGAAATTAAAAGTGAAGAAACTAAAAAAGCAATGACTAAAGAGTTTATTGATTTTTATTCTAAAAATATTGATACGTATAGTAAGCCATTAAAAGGGCTAGTTAAATTTTTAGATTGGGCAAAAAACAAAAAAATTTCAATGGCTGTTTGTACAAATAAACAAGAGCGTTTAGCAATTGATTTATTAAAGAAATTAAATATTTACAAGTATTTTGAATATGTTGCAGGATCAGACACTTTTGAATTTAACAAACCTGATCCTAGACATTTAACAGATGTCGTTGAAATTATTGGTGGAGATTTAAATAAAACAATAATGATTGGTGACAGTGAAGTTGATGAGATGTCTGCTCACAATGCTAAATTACCTTTTATTTTAGTAAAAGATGGCTACACAGAAAAATCTGAAAATGAAATTAAGCATGACGCTTTAATTTCAGATTTTGTTGGTTTCGAAAAAGTTATAGAAAAATATTTATGATAACTTTTGCCCTATTCTCGGCGCTAGCAACTTTTTATTTTACTATGTTTATAACTCCTGGCCCTAATAATGCTATGTTAACTGCTTCTGGATTAAAATTTGGTTTTTTTAGAACTTTGCCTCATGTAATAGGAATTCCTCTTGGTCATATATTTCAAATAGGATTAACTTGTTTTGGTTTAGCTAATTTATTTTTAATTTATCCTCAGGTTCAATTTTATATGAAAATTTTATGTTTTTTATATTTACTTTACCTAGCTAAAACAATGATTGGTTCTTTTAGTATGATACAGAAAGAAACAGGAAGACCTCTAAAATTTTATGAGGCTTCTATTTTTCAATTTGTAAATCCCAAAGCGTGGTCTATAGCTGTAACAGTAGCTTCAGGTTTTTTTCCTACCGAAGAAAATATTTTTATAGGTATTGCATTTGTCACAATTACTGCTGCAGTAATATGCTTTCCATCAATATGCGTTTGGGCTTTATTTGGTAGTGGTTTAAGAAAATTTGTTACAAATTTGAAGATTAAAAAAACAATCGAATATTTACTTGCAATACTATTAGTTTTAACAGGTTTATTTATTTTACTTAAATAATCTTTGATTTTTATACTCTGCTCTAATATACATTTTGGCAAATGCACTTTACAAAAAAAACAGTAGCAGAAAAAAGATCTAATTTAATAAGTAAATTACAATCAAAAAAATTATTGAGATTTCCAGGTGCTTACAATCCTCTGTGTGCAAAATTAATTGCTGAAATTGGTTTCGATGGCGTCTATGTTTCTGGTGGAGTAATGTCAAATGACTTAGGATTGCCTGACATAGGTCTAACCTCGTTAGATCAAGTGAGCTATAGAAGTAGTCAAATAGCAAGGGTTACAGATTTGCCCACGATAGTGGATATCGATACAGGTTTTGGCAATTGTAAAAATACAATTGAAGTCTTTGAGGCTAAAGGTTTAGCTGGTTGTCATCTTGAAGATCAGGTTCCTGAAAAAAGGTGTGGCCACTTAGACAATAAAGAACTTATTTCTATAGAGGAAATGGTTAAGAAAATTGAAGAATGTGTCAAATCAAGAAAAGACAAAAACTTTTTAATTATCGCCAGAACAGATGCTAATACGGTTGAAGGTTTAGATAAAACAATTAATAGAATTAAAGCATATGAAGGTGCAGGTGCTGATATGATATTTCCAGAGGCTTTAAAAGATGAGCATGAATTTGAAAAAGTAAGAAAAAATTCAAAAGGCTATTTGCTAGCCAATATGACTGAGTTTGGTAAATCTAAATTATTAGATAAAAAACAACTGGAAAATTTAGGATACAATTTAGTTATTTATCCAGTAACAACTCAAAGATTAGCTATGAAAAGTGCAGAAGAAGGTCTGAAATCAATTTTTAAAGATGGCCACCAAAATAATATTATAGACAAAATGCAGACTAGAAAAAGGTTGTATGAGCTCGTAGAATATGAGAAATACAATACGCCAGATAAAAAAATTACAGATTTTTCTACTGAGGGACATGAATAATGAGTGAGGAAATTAAAAAAGGTTTATTAGGAATAGTAGTTGATGAAACTACGATATCACACGTTGTTCCAGAATTGAGTACGCTTACATACAGGGGTTACACGGTTCAAGAATTATGTGACAAATGTGATTTTGAGGAAGTGGCCTACTTAGTTTTACACGGAGAATTACCAAACAAAAAACAATTAAAAAAATTTATAAAAGATGAAAGATCAGAAAGAAAACTTTCAAAACAAATTTTAAATGATATTCAAAAAATGCCAAAGACTGCGCATCCTATGGATGTTATTAGAACTTGTGTAAGTTTAATGGCCTTAGAGGACAAAGATACAAAAGATAACTCCCCTAAAGCTAACATGAGAAAAGCAATGAGAATTTTTGCTAAAACGCCTACAGCAGTTGCGGCCTATTTTAGATATCGAAAAGGTAAAAAAATTATCTCTCCAGATAAAAAATTGTCATTTTCACAAAATTTTTTCAAAATGATGTTTAATAAAGTTCCTGATAAAGAAATTGTTAGGGCTTTTGATATTTCTCTAATCCTTTATGCTGAACATAGTTTTAATGTTTCGACATTTACTGCCAGAACAATAACTAGCAGCTTATCTGATTTACACGGTGCTATTACTGGGGCGATAGCTTCACTTAAAGGTCCATTACATGGTGGAGCTAATGAAGCCGTAATGCACATGATGAAAGAAATAAAGAAACCAGAGAAAGCAAAAGCTTGGATTGAAAATGCTTTAGATAAGAAAAAGGTTATTATGGGATTTGGTCACAGAGTTTACAGGACAGGAGATTCGAGAGTTCCTACGATGAAACATTATATGTTCAAAGTTGCAAAACTTTTAAAAAAAGAAAAGTATACTCAAATATATGAAATTTTGGAAAAAGTCATGTTAGAGAAAAAGAATATACACCCTAATGTAGATTTTCCATGCGGACCTACTTACTATATGATGGGAATAGATATAGATTTTTATACTCCAATATTTGTAATGTCTAGAATTACAGGTTGGTCAGCTCATATTATGGAACAGCATACGTCTAACAAACTAATCAGACCTTTATCTAAATACAAAGGTCAGGAAGTTAGAGAAGTTATGCTTTTAAATCAAAGATAGTCTAATCTCAATTTAAGAGAATGCTTCGACCCAAGTTCCTTTTGTTGAAGCTTTAGAATACTCTGTAGCTCTACCTTCAAAAAAGTTCATGTGCTCAACAGCATTGAGCATGGTATCTAACCATGTTAATGGATTTTTCTTAACATCATAAATAGGTTCTAATCCTAATTGAACTAATCTTCTGTTTCCAATGAACCTAATATAATCTTTTACCTCTTGAGCCGTTAAACCTTTCATCGGACCCATCTCAAAAGCTAAATCGATAAAAGCATCTTCATGCTCAACAATTGTTCTGCAAGCCTCGTAAAGCTCTTTTTTTAATTTAGGTGTCCAGATTTCTGGGTTTTCTTTTATGAACTCCTTAAATATTCTAATCATTGAATTACAGTGCAGAGTTTCATCTCTTACAGACCAAGTTACTATTTGGCCCATGCCTTTAAGTTTATTGTGTCTCGGAAAATTTAGGAGAATTGCAAAACTAGCAAATAATTGAAGCCCTTCTGTGAAAGCACTAAAAACTGCTACAGTTTTAGCAATATCCTCTTTTGAATTGACATTAAAACCTTGCATATAATCGTATTTGTCTTTCATTTCTTTGTACTTCATGAAAGCAGAGTATTCTGACTCAGGCATACCAATTGTATCTAATAAATGAGAATAGGCAGCTACATGAACAGTTTCCATGGATGCAAAGGCAGTCATCATCATTAATACTTCCGTAGGTTTAAAAACAGTAGTGTAATGCCTTAAGTAGCAATTGTTTACTTCTACGTCTGCTTGAGTAAAAAATCTAAAAATTTGTGTGACTAAATTTTTTTCAGGTTGTGATAAATTTTTTTGCCAATCTCTTACATCATCACCAAGTGGAACTTCTTCAGGTAACCAATGAATTCTTTGTTGTGTTAACCAAGCGTCGTAACACCAAGGATATCTAAATGGTTTATAAACAGGATTTTCTACTAATAATCCCATTTTTTTTGGCTCTATAATTTTTTTACTGTTTTCTTTTTTTGCTACTGACATGATAAACACTCCTCGTATTTGTTTTCTTCATTATTTGATTCTTTGTTAGCTTTATAAACGTTTTTTGTCACATCTGTTGAAGATCCAGTGTTAACGTTTTCAGCTCTTTGTATTGATTTTGATCTGCAATAATACAGACTTTTCAATCCTTTTTTCCATGCTTGAAAATGTATTTGATGTAAATCTTTCTTATGAATATCTGCTGGAACAAACACATTTATTGATTGAGCTTGAGATATGTTTGGTGTTCTATCCGCTCCTAATTCTACAATCCATCTTTGATCGATTTCAAAAGCTGTTTTAAAAGTATCTTTCTCAATATCTGTTAAGAAATCTAGATGCGAAACAGATCCTTGATTAGTCGTAATTGAGGACCAAGTTTCATCGTCATTTTTTCCGTGTTTTTCTAAAATCTTAGCTAAATATTTATTTCTTACGTTAAATGAACCAGATAAAGTTTTATGAGTGTAGCTGTTCGCAGCAATAGGCTCAATTCCAGGAGAAGCTCCTCCGCAAATAACTGAAATTGAAGCAGTTGGAGCTATAGCCGTTTTATTGGAAAATCTCTCTTTGATTCCATACTCTTCAGCATCAGGACAAGAACCTCTCTCTTCAGCTAATTTTACCGAAGCCTGATCAGCTTTTTCTTGTATATGTTTGAAAATTTTTTGGTTCCATACTTTGCTCATTACTGATCCGAAAGGAATATTTTTTTGTTGAAAAAATGAATGTAAGCCCATAACTCCTAAGCCTACACTTCTCTCTCTAGCAGCAGAATATTTTGCATTGCTAAAACTGTCCGGTGCTCTATTTATAAAATCAGACATTACGTTATCTAAGAATCTCATTACATCTTCAATAAACATTGTGTCATCTTTCCATTCATCATATTTTTCGATGTTTAAAGAGGATAGGCAACAAACAGCTGTTCTTTCTTTTCCAGAATTATCTATTCCAGTCGGTAATGTGATTTCGCTACATAAATTAGATGTTTTTACTTTCAATCCAGCAAGTTTATGGTGTTGAGGAATTTGTCTATTAACTGTATCAATGAAAACTATATAAGGCTCACCTGTTTCAACTCTAGCTGTTAATAATCTGATCCATAAGTTTCTTGCTGGCATGGTTGATTGCACGCTTCCGTCCTTTGGACTTCTAAGCGCCCATTGACCGTCTGTTTCGACTGCTCTCATAAAATCGTCTGAAACTAAAACACCGTGATGCAAGTTCAAAGATCTTCTATTCACATCGCCACCAGTTGGTCTTCTCATTTCAATAAATTCTTCAATTTCGGGATGATCTATTGGAAGATAGCATGCAGCAGATCCTCTTCTCAAAGATCCTTGGCTAATAGCAAGTGTAAGTGAATCCATAACTTTAATAAAAGGAATGATGCCAGAAGTTTTACCTACTTTACCAATTTTTTCTCCTATAGATCTCAAGTTTCCCCAGTAGCTTCCAATACCGCCTCCTCTAGCGGCTAACCAAACATTTTCACTCCAAAGACCAAGTATTCCTTCTAGGCTATCTCCTGCCTCATTCAAAAAACATGAAATTGGTAAACCTCTCTCAGTTCCACCGTTTGATAATACTGGTGTTGCTGGCATGAACCATAAATTGCTTATATAGTTGTATAATCTTTGAGCGTGTAAGTTATTATCAGCATACACACTTGCTACCCTTGCAAATAGATCTTGAAATGACTCGTTTTGACCCAAATACCTATCTGTTAATGTTGCTCTACCAAAATCTGTTAGATTAGAATCTCTAGATCTATCAATTTTAATTGTAATACCTTTGTCATTTTGAAATAATTCAGTATCACCTGATAAAGAGAATAAATCCGGTTTTTTGGGACCATTGATAGCCAGATCATTTTGGTTCAACTGGCTCATATTGCCCATAGCTTTTTTTATTGCCAAAGATACATTTTTACTCATAATTTAACTTGTTTTACTGGTTAATTGTTAATAAACAACTATATGTTGTGTTACAATATTGTTAATATACTATATACCATCAAAATCAATAGAACATTATAAGAACATTTGATTATTTTTGCAAGTGGAAAATTTTGTTAATAAACATTTAATAACAAATGCCTTTATTCTCTAGTATTTATAACTCATGAAAATCAATCCTAATGGTTTTAGAGAATATGATGCTCGGTGGATCTTTGAAAAAGACATCGATATAGAGGGAATCACCAATTTAGGAAAAGGCCTAGGAACTCAAATAATAGGCCATACAAAAAAAATTAATCCAAGGGTAACAGTTGGTCACGATTATAGGTCATACAGTGAAAAAATTAAAATGGCTTTAAGTGAAGGTTTGGTATCGACAGGCTGTAATGTTGAGGATGTTGGTTTGTCTCTTTCTCCAATGGTTTATTTCGCTCAGTTTAATTTAAACTCCGATGCAGTAGCAATGATAACAGCTAGTCATAATGAAAATGGTTGGACTGGAGTAAAAATGGGAATCAAAAAAGGATTAACGCACGCTCCAGAAGAAATGTCTGAGTTAAAAGATATCGTTCTTAATAATAAATTCAAATCAGGTAAAGGTAATTTAAAAAAAATTAATGGCTTTAAAAACGTATACACACAAAATTTAATCAAAAATAATAAAATTAACAAAAAAATTAAAGCTGTAGTCGCTTGTGGAAATGGAACAGCTGGTATTTTTGCACCAGATATTTTAAGAGGCATAGGTTGTGATGTGGTAGAATTGGATTGTAAACTAGACTGGTCATTTCCAAAATACAATCCAAACCCAGAAGACTTAGAAATGCTTCATGCTATTTCTAAAGCTGTTAAAGATAACAAAGCAGATATAGGTTTTGGTTTTGATGGTGATGGAGATAGGTGCGGAGTGATTGACGAAAAGGGTAATGAAATTTTTTCTGATAAAATAGGTTTATTAATTGCTAGAAACCTAGCTCCAAAACATAAAAACTCCAAATTTATTGTAGATGTCAAATCTACCGGTCTTTACTCAAAAGACAAAGTTTTAACAGAAAATCAATGTAAAACTATTTATTGGAAAACGGGACACTCACATATCAAAAGAAAAGTGAATACAGAAAAAGCGTTGGCAGGTTTTGAAAAAAGCGGCCATTTCTTTTTTAATCAACCTTTAGGATATGGTTATGATGATGGCGTTAATTCTGCAATACAGGTTTGTCATTTGTTAAATAATCAAAACAAAAAAATGAGTGAGCTGATGAAAGAATTACCAAATACATATCAAACTCCAACTATGGCCCCCTACTGTAAAGATGAAGAAAAATACGGAGTTGTTGATGATATGGTAAAAAAGGTTCAAAAAATTCAAAAGGAAAATATTAAAATAGATAATCAAAAAATTGTAGAAGTTTTAACTGTTAATGGTGTGAGATTTTCCTTAGAAGATGGATCTTGGGGTTTAATAAGAGCTTCATCTAATAAACCTTCACTGGTTGTAGTAACAGAGAGTCCTTCGTCTGACGATCGTAAAAGAAAGATTTTTGAATTTATTGATGGTTTACTTAAAAAAACTGGTAAAATCGGAGAGTACGATCAAAAAATTTAAAGTGAAAAATATTCGTAAAGAAATCTAGTTCCTATAACTACTAAAAATAAACCAAAATATTTAGTCATTTTCTTTTTATTAATTCTATGACTAGCTTTAGCCCCTAACCTAGCCATAAAAGCTGTTATTGGAAAAAATATTAGAAAGGCTGGAATATTGAAAAAACCAACGCTAAGAGGCAATTGAGCGTTTAGATACGAACCGGATATTAAAAATCCTACAGCGCCAAATAATGCAATAATAAAACCAATGGCTGCAGCGCTTCCTATCGCTTTATTTATTGGATATCCAAAAAACTTTAAAATTGGCACATTCATAACTGCTCCCCCTATACCCATTGGTGCAGATATAAAACCACTAACAATTCCTGCTATTACTTTAGATGGTAAACTCATTTTTACATCTAAATTTTCCTCTTTCTCTTTAAGGAAGAGTAAATAAAAAGCTAAAAGATAAACAACAATTGTGAAAAACAAAATCAGGGGTTTAGTTTTTAAACTTGCTGCTAAAATTGTTCCTAAAATAACCCCTGTAGCTACAAATATTCCGTAACCTTTGACAATGTTAAAGTCTACAGCTTTATGTTGATGATGTGTCATTACAGAAACAATAGAAGTTGGAATTATAATTCCAAACGATGTGCCAACCGCTAAATGCATTAAATAACTAGGTTCTATTCCTGAAGTACTAAAAATATAAAACAAAATTGGAACTGTAATTAAACCTCCACCAATTCCAAATAAACCTGCAGCAAATCCAGCAGGAATTGCTGTGATGATCATAATAAAAATTAAATAAATAATTTCTGATTGTGAGAGAATATCCAAAATTATCTTTCTAAAGATGTGGGGTTTGTTTTTTTAACCTGATCCATTATATGATTGACCTTTTGTAGGTCTGCATCTCTAATACACATATTTTTAGATAGATATTGTTTCCAAGTTCTTGATCCAGTTTGTCCATGGAATAATCCAATGGTATGTCTCATGATATGGTTTAATTGAATACCTTGAGATGTTTGCTCTTGAATATAAGGAATTAACTTTTCCATTACGTCACCTCTTGAAGGGACACTTTGATTATTAAATATTTCTCTTTCAATATCAGCTAAAAAATAAGGAGAATGGTAAACAGCTCTACCGATCATTGCACCATCAACTTTCATTAAATGATTTTTAATTTCTTCAATTGATTTAATTCCCCCATTAATAATAATTTCATCATTTTTAAAATGCTCTTTAAGTTTATAGACAAATTCATATTTTAAGGGCGGTATATTTAAATTTTCTTTTGGACTTAATTTTTTTAATAATGCTTTTCTTGCATGAATAATAAATTTTTTTGATCCAGCATCTTTGGTTATTTGAATAAAAGATTTTAAAAATTCAAAGTCTTCAACCTCATTGTAACCAATTCTTGTTTTAATTGTTACTGGTAACTTTGTTGACTTTGCCATAGCTTCAATACACTTAGCAACTAGATCTGGTTCTTGCATTAAACACGCACCAAATTTGTTTTTTTGAACTTTTTTACTTGGACATCCTAAATTTAAATTAATTTCATTGTAACCGTAATCTTCTGAAATTTTGCATGCTTCGCTAAGCTCATTAGGATTTGATCCTCCAATTTGAAGAGTTACTGGATTTGATATCTTATTAAAAGACAACAATTTTTTTCTATCTCCTCTTATAATTGCATTAGCAACAATCATTTCTGTATATAAATGAACATTTCTACTAATAAGGCTTAAAAAATAAATTTCATGCTTATCAGTGCAGTCCATCATTGGAGCAACTGAAATTGTTTTATTCATTATTTATCTTCTGTATTATTAATTTCTTCTTTGAGTTCTAATGGTTCTTCTTTTTCAATATCTTCCTGCTTAATTTCTGGTTGTTCAGATTTGAGCTCGGATAAAGCTTCTTTAGCTAAATTGCTTGTTGGTTTTTGATCAGGTGTTCTTCTAGTTCTTTTCGATGGTAAAACAGCTATGCCGCTTTTTGAAACTTGGCCTTTGTATATATTTTCAAAGTCATCATTAACCTCTTCTTCAGTATCCTCAAGTTCTTCAACTTCATCAGGTTCTTTTCTTAATCTTGTTATGGCGTTTTTTTCCAGTTCTTTAATTGATAGTTTTCCATCTCCAATTTCTCGTAATGCAATGATTGTTTTTTTATCGTTGTCTTCCTCAACTAACATTGGTGAACCAGAATTTAATTGGGTTGTCCTCTCTTTCGCTAAAAGAACTAGATCATATTGATTGTCGATTTTTTCTAAGCAGTCTTCTACGGTAATTCTTGCCATGATGAGGATTATTTAGTCAATATATCTTAATAAATCAAGTATATTTTATAACTTTACCGGCTCAAGTTTTTTTCTAAAAATGAGCAATAAAATTAAAGATACAACGATATACGTTGCACCAATTAAAGCTATCTCTGCAATAGAGAAACCCTGGTCAATTAATATTCCAAATAAAGCAGTGCCAAAAGCCGTTGAAAATACCATTAAAGCTGTTGTTAGGGCTTTAATACTGCCGATAAACTTTACTCCGTAAATTTCTGCCCAAGTAGAAGAGCCAAGAACATTGGCTAAACCATTTGTTATTCCTATCAAACCTAAAAATATAAAAGCACTTAAATCATATTCAAAAGATATGAGTGTTAACATTGATAATAGTAAAGGAATATTAACAATTGGAATTAACTTTCTGCTCGTAAATTTATCTACTAGAAAACCTGATATAATAAGTGATAATATTGATATTATTGAGTAAAACATAAAAGCTTTTGGAATAACAAATATATTCCATCCTTTTGCTTCTGAAATAAATGATTGATATATAAATATTCCTGTAATTATCCATGGTCCTGCTAACATATTAAGTGACACAATATAAAATCTATAATCTTTAATTACTTCTAGACGGGTCCATTGTTTAATTTGATTTTTTTTGTTATTAGATAAGTCTTCTTCTCTTGAATCTAACTTAATAGTTTGGATACATTTAAATATAACAATTGGTAATAAAATTATAATAATTAAAGCTATGCCTTGCCAAACAATTCTCCATGAATACAAAAATGTTAAATAAGTTATGAAAACTGGTAGAATAAATTCAGCTGTTGATAAACCAAACCATATAGTGCTTAAAGCCTTTCCTCTGGATTTGTCAAAGAATCTTGAAATTGAAGTTGTTGAGGTATGACTCATTAATCCTTGGCCTGAAAATCTCATTAGAAATATTCCAATAGCCAGAAAATAAACATTGTTGATGAAAGAAAAAAATAAAGAGGAAATTGAAAGTAAAATTACTACAAATAATGAATAATATAATAATTTAAATTCATCAATTTTTTTTCCCACCCAAATTAATAATAAACTTGAACATATTGTAGCTGAAGCATAAATTGTTCCAAATTGTCCGTGTGTGATATCAAGTTCTTTTCTAATTGGTGCGTTAAACAATCCCAAAAAAAAACTCTGTCCAAAACTTGAAAAAAATGTAAATATAAAACCAAATATAATTACTTTTTTATTGAGAGAGAGATTAATCATTTATGAGTTGTAAAGTTTCATTCATAGGCTTAGGTGTAATGGGATACCCTATGGCTGGATTTATATCAAAAGCCGGGCACAAAGTAACTGTTTATAATAGGACAAAATCTAAAGCTGAAAAATGGATTAAAGAGTACAAAGGTAATCTTGCGGAAACACCAATGGATGCCACAAAAGATTGTGATTTTATTTTCACATGTGTTGGAAATGATAATGATCTTAGAGAAGTTACTTTGGGCGATAAAGGTTTATTTAAAACTGCAAAGAAGAATTCAATTTATATAGACAATACAACTGCTTCAGCAAATATTGCTCGTGAATTATACAAGGAGGCGAAAGCCAAAGGATTTGATTTTTTAGATGCTCCTATATCAGGTGGACAAGCTGGGGCTGAGAGTGGAACACTCACTGTAATGGTTGGTGGTGATGAGGCCCCATTCAAAAAAGCTCAGCCAGTAATAGATTGTTATAGCAAGAAAATTAAGCTTTTAGGTCCTTCGGGAAGTGGGCAATTAACTAAAATGGTAAATCAAATTTGTATAGCCGGTTTAGTACAAGGATTGTCTGAAGCAATTAATTTCGGAATGAACGCTGGTTTAAACATGCATGATGTTATTGAAGTAATCTCAAAAGGTGCTGCTCAATCTTGGCAAATGGATAATAGACATAAAACTATGATAGAAGATAA
This sequence comes from uncultured Pelagibacteraceae bacterium, assembly GCA_902587145.1. Classification (GTDB taxonomy): domain Bacteria; phylum Pseudomonadota; class Alphaproteobacteria; order Pelagibacterales; family Pelagibacteraceae; genus Pelagilacustribacter. The sequence goes on from CACIKD010000002.1 coordinate 58,260, forward strand.
ATTTAATTATGGTTTCGCTGTTGATTGGATGAGAAAAGATTTAAAAATTGCGATGGATGAAGCTAAAAAAAATAATTCTCCATTACCAATAACTAAAATAATTGATGAATATTACGCTGAAGTTCAAAAAATGGGTGGACAAAGATGGGATACTTCTAGCTTGATAAAAAGATTTAAAAAATAGTGTCAATAGAAAACGTCAGTTACTACGAAGACTTTAATGAAATAGAAAAAAAATTATGGGCATTGCTTGTAAGAGCTGTAAATGATCGAAATTCAGAATTTAGAACACCTGTATTTATTTGTGGAGATAAGAATAACTTAGATGGAAGAGTTGTTGTTCTTAGAAAAGCAGATGAAAAAAATATATCTCTTCAATTTCATAGTGATATAAGATCTACAAAGATTGGCGCTATTAAGAAAAACCCTAATAGCTCTCTCTTATTTTACGGAAAAAAAGAAAAAATACAGCTAAGGATGAAAGTAGAAAGTAAATTACATTACAATGACGAGATTACAAAAGAATCTTGGGATAAAACAGGACATATAAGTAGGAAATGCTATTTAGTAACAAATGGCCCAGGTACAAAGTCTGAAAAACCAACTTCAGGACTAGATAATAAGTTTGATAACTTTGATTTTACTAAAGAGGAAAGTGAAGAAGGTTATAAAAATTTTTGTGTTATTAAATGTAAGATTAAAAGTATTGAATGGTTATATCTTGCTGCCAAGGGTCATCGAAGAGCTTTAATTGAGTTTGAGGGATCTAAAAAATTTTCTTGGTTAATTCCCTAAATTTTTATATTTTTTATAATTTTTTACGTAATGCTCGGCATTTTCTTTGATATGTTTTATTTCTTCATCTGTGACCTGTCTTATTACTTTTCCGGGACTACCTATGACTAAAGATCTTTCAGGAATTATTTTATTCTCTGTTATTAAAGCATTAGCTCCTATAATAGAATTTTTTCCTATTTTGGCTTTGTTGAGAATTGTGCTTCCAATTCCGATTAAACAATCATCTTCAACTATACATCCATGTAACATTACCAAATGACCTACTGTAACATTTTTACCTATAGTTGCCGGACAGCCTGGATCAGTATGAATTACACTTCCGTCTTGTATATTTGAACCCTCACCTATTGTGATTGGTTCTACATCTCCTCTTAACGTCGCGTTAAACCAAACGTTCGCATCTTTTTTTAGAGTGACGTTACCTATTAGAACTGAATTCGGTGCAAACCAACTATCCTTATCAATCTTTGGACTTATATTGTTGAAATTATAAATCATTAATATAATTATAATATAATATGGTCTTAACAAAAACCCCTATATGCAATTTTGATGAAAAAGCTCACGATTTCAATCTAAAAGGAGTAGATAATAAATTTCACAAACTTGATAATTGTTTAGGAAAAAATGGAACTCTGATTATGTTTATTTGTAATCATTGTCCCTACGTCAAAGCTATAATTAAAGAATTAGTGGAAGATATAAAAGAGATAAAAAAAAACGGAATTGAAACAGTTGCTATTATGTCCAATGATACAAAAAATTATCCTGAGGACTCTTTTGAAAATATGCTATCTTTTTCAAAGGAGAATAATTTTGAATTCCCATACTTGTTTGATGATAATCAGGAAATTGCTAAAAAATTTGGAGCAGTGTGTACTCCAGATTTTTTTGGTTATAATAAACTATTGAAGCTACAGTATAGAGGTAGGTTTAGAGAGTTGAAAAATCTATCTCCTATTAAAAACGGTGAAAGTGATCTCAAAAAAGCCATGTTAGAGATCTCTAAAACACAAAATGGTCCAAAAGAACAAATACCAAGTATGGGCTGTAACATAAAGTGGATTAAATAATGTTTGTAATATCGACAAGAAACTTTCCTCCAGAAATTGGTGGAATGCAAAATTTAATGGGTGGATTATCTTCATCTTTGTTAAAACATGGGCCTGTAAAAGTATTTGCAGACAAAACTAATGTAAAAAATAACTTTGATAAAAATTCAGGCATCAACATTACTCGTGTTTCAGGTTTTAAAATTTTTAGAAAATATAGAAAAGCAAATTTAATAAAAGAATTTTCTCTAAAAAATTCAATTAGAGCTTTTTTTTTCGACCACTGGAAAAGTATAGAAAAAATAGATGATAAAATCTTGGCAAATACAACATCATTTTGCTTAATACATTCCAAAGAGATTAATCATGTAGAGGGCACTCTTATAAATAAAAGAATGTTAAAAGCTTTAAATAAAGCAAGTTATGTGATTTCAAATTCTGAATTTACAAAAAAACTTGCTATTAATAATGGTTTAAACGAAAAAAAAATTAAAATCATCCATCCTGGTTGTAACTATCCAATTAAAATTGATAACAAAAATTTAGATAAAGCAAAAGATTTGTTTAGAAATAATTTTCCAAAAATTATAACCGTAGCGAGACTTGATAAGAGAAAAAGTCATCAAAATATTTTAATGACGATTAAAAATTTAAAACCAAGATTTCCAAACATTAAATATATTTCCATTGGAGATGGTGATGAAATGCAAAATCTTAGGAGTTTAAAAAATGAATTAGGTCTTGGTAATGAAGTGCTGCTTTTAAATGAGTCAACTGAGCAATTAAAAATAGCGCTTTTAGAACAATCTGATCTTTTTCTAATGCCTTCTGTAATTTATAAAAAATCCGTTGAAGGTTTTGGAATATCTTTCATAGAGGCAGCTGCTTTTGGAACTGGTTCAATTGGAGGTATTGCTGGTGGTGCCTCTGATGCTATTCAAGACGGTGTTACTGGATATTTGTGTGATGGAAATGACTTAAATTCCATATATGAAACTATAGTTAAATTTTACGATAATGATAATTTTAAACAACTAGGTAAAAATGCTTTTACGTTTTCAAAAAATTTTAATTGGGATAAAATTATAAAAAAATATATTAAGTTAATCTAAATTTTTTTTTATATGATCAATAACATCATCGACTTTTAACTCTGCTAAATTATTGACTGTTAATGTTTTAAAATTTGTATTTCCTATATTAACTTTTTTTGCAGTGGTATGACTTCCAAATAATGCAAGTCCATTTTTATTAAGGTGAGAACAAATATGTGCAGGTCCTGTATCATTTGACACAATATATTTAGCAGAATTAATTAACGAAATTAAAAAACTTATATTGACTGGTTTATTTTTATCTACAACAAGTTTTGCATTTAGTTTTTTTGCTTCATCTATTTCATTAGGACCTGGTGCAACTAAAACAGGATACTTATTTTTATAAATTTCTTTTATTCTAATTATTAATTGAGAAAAATAAGGCCATTTTTTTTGGACATGTTTTTTTGAACAAAATGGAAAAAGTAAAACATAATCTCCATTTGTATACTGTTTTAAATTTCTAGAAATATCTTTTATGCTCCAATTTAAATTAATGGCTTGAGTGTTTTTAGTTAAAACATTGCTTTTTTTCAGCTGCTTTTCCATCCTGGTCAAAACAGAGTCTTCGTCAAAATCTGACAATTTTTCTCCAATATCAAGAGAAGTTTCTGACGATGACCAAATAGGCTTTTTTAATAAATATTTTTTGTAAAATTTCGTTCTATTTGAATTTTGTAGATCAAATACATGTGAGAATTCATATCTTTCTAATAATTTTTTTAAATCTTTCAAATAAAACAAGTTCCATCTAGGTAATCTTTTGTCCAAAATTACCCCATCTATGTAAGGACATGATGACATAAATTCTAAATACGGCCTCGAAGTTAAAAGAAGAACTTTGGATGTTGTAAAAGAATTTTTTATGTCTTGAATAGCCCCATTTGCTTGTATTAGATCTCCAAGAGATCCGTGCTTTATTATTAAAATATTTGACATAATTTTAACTTTATATAATGAATTAATTAGTATAATCAAAAAAATACTTTATGAATACAAAATTAAATCAAATACTAGCTGAGATTTCTGCTGGTGAGCTATTGGATAAAATTACTATTCTTGAGATAAAGATGGAAAAAATAACAGATAGTGAAAAATTAAAAGATATAAATAAAGAGCTATCTTCGCTTACAAAAACCTCTGATGAAAAAATACCTGATAAAAAAAGAATAGAAGATCTTGTTTTAAATTTAAAAAAAATAAATCTTAAACTTTGGGATATCGAAGAAAATAAACGTAAAGCAGAAAAAGAGAAAAAATTTGATGAAACTTTCATACAGCTCTCGCGTGATGTATATAAATCTAATGATGAGAGAGCAAAAATAAAATTAAAAATTAATGAGATATTGGGTTCAAATATTAAGGAAGTTAAATCTCATTATTAGTCAAAACTAACACTAGGAATAGTTCTTCTTAATTTAATAGGTTTTTTTGGATCAACAGTTGTAGTGATTACACCTTCGCGTTTACCTAATTCTTTTAAAATTTTTCCGTCAGGAGACACAATTAAAGAATGTCCGTAAGTTTTTCTTCCATTACAATGTTTACCGGCTTGACCAGGTGCAAAAACGTATGAAAAATTTTCAATAGCTCTTGCTTTTAACAAAGTATGCCAATGTCTTCTTCCAGTAGTTTCAGTAAAGGCTGAAGGTATACTTAAAAAAATAGCTCCTTTTTTTGACATTTTTCTGTACATATTGGGAAATCTAAGATCATAACAAATCGATAGTCCTAATTTTCCCCATGGAAGACTTACAACTTTAATATTTTTTCCTGCCTTAAAAGTTTTTGACTCGAAATATTTTTCTGATTTACTCAATTTAGCATCATACATATGAATTTTATCATAAAATGTCTTTATTTTTCCTTTATCGTTAATAAGAACCGATCTATTTAATAGTTTCTTTTTATTTTTTATTATTAGAGAGCCAATTAAAATCCACTTTTTATATTTTTTCGCTAATCTTTTTATCCCTAAAAGATAGGAGTCTTTATTCATTGTTGTAGCAACTTGTAAAAGTTTCTTTTTATTTAACGAGAACTTTGATGATACTTCAGGAGTTATAATTAGATTTGCTTTTTGACTTACTGCTTTTTTAATAAGTTTTTCACTTCTTTTAAGATTATCTTTAATACAATCGGAAGAGCACATTTGAATGCAAGAAACTCTAAACATTTGCAAATTCTAGGGAATAAATTGATAATATACTAGTATTTTTTATTGTGTAATATTAGGGCTTAACGCATCATTGATGATGCAAAATTCCATTTGCAGTCAAAACTTGGTACGTAAGCGCCTGAAAGTTTTACATTACCAAAATTTTTTTCCAAAACATTACACCATTTTTCTACCTGTTTTGGTTTTTTATCTTGGCTTCCAACTTGTGCTGTGATTACGCCACCTTTTTTTAAAATTCTTTTTAAGTTTTTCATATTTTTTTTTGCTAAATCAATACAATATTGGTCATCATTTAAATCTACAAAAATTTTGTCATATTTTGAGTCCTCTATTTCTTTTATACTTTTAAATGCATCACCCCAAAATGTTTTTATTTTATTACTCTTTTTTACCTTAGAACAAACTTTTGGAAGGTGTTTAAAACAAACATCTACAATTTCTGGGTCGAGTTCAAACCAATCAATATAATTAGAGTTGTTTTCTAGACAAGCTCTTGCTACTCCTCCGTCTCCTCCCCCAATTATAGCAACATTATTATTTTTTTTACTTAGATCATAACTAGATTTAAAAAAATTAGAGCTATAAATTTTTTCATCCTTTTCTGATACTTGAATTTCATGGTCGATAAATAAGGCGTTACCAAATTCCTCTAAATCCATTATTTCAACGAATTGACCTACTTTCGATGTAAATTTTTCTAAGACATTTTTGACTACATAATATTTTTTTTGACCCGGAGTACTATAAATATCATCATAAAGTCCAATACTGCTTCTATCAAAAGCATTTGTAACTACTCTTTCATGTCTAATTTCTTTTCTTAATATTTTTAAAGCAACTTTTGGGTTTACTTTTCCACATGTAAAGAAATCAAAACTAATTACACCTTTTTCTGGAAATGTATGAAAGCTAAAATGACTCTCTGCAAGTAATGCAACTAATGTGAATCCTTGTGGCTGAAAACGATGAGAGGCAACATTTAAAATCTCAACCTTAGCTGCTTTCGCAATTGTATATATTATTTTTTCGTAAAACTCGGGGGTATAGTCTTTTTTTACACCAAGAAAATCAATCGTAATGTGCTCACCAACTTTAACCATAAAAAGTTACCCTTTTTTATAATTTTTAAATTTACCTAAAACTATTTTCATTTCTTTTTTTGAAAGAATCTTAGGTATTCCGATTCTTATGGCATTAATGTATTGATGGCAAATATTTTCGATCTCTTGAGCAAGCTCAAAAGTGTTTTCCAAATTTTCGCCAAAAGCAACTTGTCCGTGATTAGCAATTAAACAGGCTGACCTATTTTTTAAAGCTTTAATAATATTTTTTGAAAGATTTTTTGTTCCAAAAGTTGCATATTTAGTGCATTTAATGTCCTCACCACCTGCAACTGCAACCATGTAGTGAAATGCTGGAATATTTTTTTGATGAGTTGAAACTGCTGTTGCACAAGTAGAATGAGCATGAACTATGGCTTTAGCCTCTTTTTTATTCACATAAATATCTTGGTGAAATCTCCATTCTGATGAAGGTTTTCCCTTTTTTTTGTCGTAGATACCTTTTAAAGAAACAAAAACTATGTCATTAGGTTTAAGTGATGAATATCTCCTTCCTGAAGGAGTTATATAAAACCCTTCTACACCATTTTCTTTTACTCTTACTGATATATTTCCAGATCTTAAAGCTGATAAATTGGTAGCATTTAATTTTTTTGAATATTTAATAACTTCTTTTTTTAATTTTTTCACTTAAATAGTCCCTTTAGCCCTTGTTCTGATGCTTCACAAATGCCTTTTTCTGTAATTAATCCTGTAACGAATTTAGCTGGTGTTACGTCAAAGGCTAAGTTTAATGATTTACTTTTCTGTGGGTAAATTCTTACTCTTTTAAGATTATTATTTTCATCGATTCCTTCTACATGAGATAATTCTTCGGAATTTCTTTCTTCAATAGGTATTTGCTTATGATCTTTTATATTCCAGTCGATTGTTGAACTTGGCAATGCGACGTAAAAAGGAACGTTATTATCTTTTGCGGATAATGCTTTTAAATAAGTTCCTATTTTATTACATACATCGCCGTTTGATAAAGTTCTATCGGTACCCACGATACACATATCGATCTTTCCTCTTTGCATTAAAATTCCTCCGGTATTATCTGTAATAATAGTATTAGGAATTTTTTCCTCGTTTAGTTCATAAGAGGTTAAATTAGCTCCCTGATTTCTTGGCCTAGTCTCGTCAACCCAAACATGTACCTTTATCCCTTTTTGGTGAGCATGATAAATTGGAGAAGTTGCTGTACCCCAATCTATTGTGGCTAACCACCCTGCATTACAATGGGTTAAAATATTTACTACATCTTTTTTCTTTTTGGATATTTCCTCAATAATTTTTACCCCATTAATTCCTATATTTTTACAAAACTCTACATCTTCCTCTGTAATTGCTTTTGCCTCATCCAAAGCTATTTTCAAAATATCGCTGTTATTAACTCCCGATAATTTTTTCATCATACGATCTACTGCCCATTTTAAATTTATTGCTGTAGGCCTTGAAGAAATTAAGTCTTCACTTGATTTTTTTAAAAAGGATAAATCGTTTTTTTCAATAATAGATAGAACTAATCCATAGGCCGCAGTAGCTCCTATAAGAGGCGCACCTCTTACTTCCATAGTTTTTATAGCATTAATTGCATCTTTGATGCTTTTTAAACTTTTAATTATAAATTTATGAGGAAGTTTGGTTTGATCAATGATTTTAACTTCATTATTTTCAAACCAAATTGTTCGGTAATTCTTACCTTCAATTTTCATTTTTTTAAAACTCTACCAGCTATATATTTTAATTTTTTAATAGTACTTTTAGTTTGAAATTTTTTTGGTGTAATTATTGCAGTATCTAAACAATCATTAGCAGGATCTCCTTTTGTGTTAAAAGACTCAAAAGTTTTTATTATTTCAATAATCATATTTTGAGCATTAGATGCATTCTGCTGCAAAGTTTTTATAACGGTAGGAACATCTACAACATCATGGTCTGGATGCCAACAATCAAAATCTGTAACCATCGCAACTGTACAATATCTAATTTCTGCCTCCCTAGCTAATTTAGCCTCAGGCATATTTGTCATTCCGATTACATCTGCTTTCCAAGTTCTATACATTCTAGACTCTGCTAAACTTGAAAATTGAGGTCCTTCCATAACTAAATAGGTTCCTCCTACCTGGTGTGGTATTTGACATTTAACAAGAGCAGACTCGCAACATTTCATTAAAGCAGGACTTGTTGGTTTAGCCATCGAAACATGAGCGACTATTTCTTTATCAAAAAAAGTTTTAATTCTTGCAAAAGTTCTATCTATAAACTGGTCAACTACTACGAAAGAACCTGGTTTTAAATGCTCCTGAAGAGAACCGACGGCCGAAACTGAAACAATATCTGTTACTCCCATTTTTTTAAGAGCTTCTATGTTTGCCCTAAAATTTATATTTGATGGACTAATTCTATGACCTCGCTTATGTCTAGGTATAAAATAAATTTCTTTTTTATTTAATGTTGCTGATAGAACTCTATCCGAGGGATCACCCCAAGAAGTATTCACCTTTTTCCACTTAATATTTTCCAAACCTTCTATTTGATAAAGACCACTTCCACCAATTATCCCGAGAATTCTTTTTTTCATTATTTAAAATCTAGCCTTTTTTTGCTAGATATTGAAGCTAAATATGGATTTAAAAAAATATATAAGATCTATACCCGATTACCCTAAAAAAGGAATACTGTTTAGAGATATCACTACTCTAATTAAAAACCCTCAGGCGTTAAAATATACAGTAGACAAAATTATTGAGATTTCAAAAAAAATTAAATTTGATAAGGTCTCAGCTATTGAGTCCAGAGGTTTTGTGTTTGCATCAGCAGTATCCTATTTAGTTAATAAACCTCTAATTCTTTTAAGAAAAAAAAATAAGTTGCCTGCAGAAAGGCACTCTGTTGACTTTAAGTTAGAGTATGGTGAAGCTACTATTGAAGTTCATAAAGACTCGATAAATAAAGGTGAAAATATTTTGGTTATAGACGATTTAATTGCGACAGGAGGAACTGCTGAAGCAGCTGCAAAACTGATAGAGTTATCTGGGGGATCGGTGGCTGGATTTATATTTGTAATAAATCTTTTTGATTTACCAGGCAACGATCTTCTTAAAAAAAAATCTTATTTTACTAAAAGTTTAATTGAGTTTCCCGGTCACTAGATCTCCTTTTTTTTCCAACTGTCTGGGGTGAGATCATTGTTTATTTCTAAATTGATATGATACTCAAATGGTTTTACACCTCTTTTTTTAATGTAATCAAACGTTCTTTGTATCCCCTCTTTAAGAGAGACTTTTGTTTTATAATTTAATAATTTTCTTGCCTTATCAGCTGAACAAATTGCGTGCTTTACTTCTTGTGGTCTATCTTTTTTATAGATAGGGGGTAAATTTATGCCGGTTACATTTGAGCAAAGTTCAGCAACTTTATTGATTGTCACAAACTCTTCATCTGGTCCAATATTAATTATCTGTTTGTTAAGTTTTTTTTCATCTAACATGGGTATTAAACACGATAAACAATCATCAATGTATGAAAAACATCTTGTTTGTTCTCCATCTCCGTAAATTATTGGTGCCTTACCTTGCATCATTCTATTAATCATTATTGAAACCACATTTCTAAAAGGATCGTCATATTTTTGTCTAGGACCAATTACGTTATGAGGTACTGCAATAACCCATTCAATATTATTTAATTCACACAAATTTATCAGCACTTCCTCAGCTGCTACTTTAGATATAGCATAGGGATCAACTGGTTTTGGTTTCATTGTTTCGGTAAATGGATATTCTTGTGAACCGTATCTTGCCATCGATGAGCAAAAAATTATTCTTTTTACTTTTTCATTAACAGCTGCAGAAAAAATAGAGACCGAAGCTAAATAATTATTTTTTGTAATCTCATAAGGAGAAAAAACTGATAACCCCTCGTGAGCTGTAGCTGCACAATGATAAACTATTTGCACACCTTTCATAATTTTTTTTATTTTTTCAAAATCGCAACAATCAATGTTATGAAATTCTACGCCTTTAGGGATATTATCTTTATATCCTCCGATCATGTTATCTATTCCAACAACTTTATGACCTAATGTTGAAAGTTGTTCTGATAAATGAGATCCAAGAAAGCCTGCAACTCCTGTAACAAGTATTTTATATTGATTATTATTCACTGGGGAATATTTATAATTTTAATTAATATAAATCAACTTTAATTAATTTTTGGTCTATACCACGATTTTCTCATCAAAATTGAATTTAGTATTCCACTAAATCGACAGTAATAAATATCCTTTTTTTCCTTATTTGAAATAATCTTAAAAAAACAAGTTTTAAAAAGAGCTGATAAAAATTTTGGTAATATTTTTATTAATGCAGCTAAATAACCATAATGTTTATAATGAAAATAAAAAGTTGACCACATCCAATGCCAATTTCTTGATTTTTCCATTTCATGATTAATTGACTCATCATGTGAAGTACCCCCAGCATGATTTATTATAATGTTAGTATCTAAAAATATTTTTTTATTTTTTTTAATTAGTCTTTTGCAAAAATCTATTTCTTCAAAATAAATGAAAAAGTTTTCATCGAAAAATCCTACATCCTTGCACTCCTCTATATTTAAAAACATCGCGAAGCCTTTTACGTTTTTAACTTCAAATATTTCATTATTTATTTTTGAATCTTTGTTATTTTTTTCTTGAATAAAAGGAGCAATGATTGCAAAGTTCGGTTTGTTTTTTGCTGTCACAAAGAAATTATCGATTGATTTATTTTGAACTTCTGCATCAGGATTTATGATTAAAGCATACTTTGTTTTAACCATTGCTAAGCCTAGATTATTACCTTTCGCATAACCTAAATTTTTATCTGATAAAACACATTTAATATTAGGATATTGTTTTTCCAATTTATCCTTTAAATTTTTATCATTAGAATTTTCAATAATGATTATTTTAAAGTCTTTGCCTAAAGATTTGATACAGCTTAAAATCTTAGTTTCGCTCTTAAAAGACGTGATTACTGCAGTTATATCTTTATTGTTCATTATTTATGTTATTAATTGATTTTGTATAATAATTCTTTATTTTAACACAATTACACTAAATATTCTTTATTCAAATATGAAAAAAATTATAGTTACAGGTGGATCTGGGTTCATAGGGAGCAATTTAGTTAATTATTTAGTCAAAAAAAAATACTTTGTAATTAATATAGATAAATTAACTTATTCTTCAAATACATTTCACAAATATAATCTTTCAAAAAAAAATTATAAATTTTTAAAAATTGACATTAACAATAAATTAAAAATTTATAAAGTAATTAAAAAATACAAACCTGTATGTATTTTTAATCTCGCAGCTGAAACTCATGTTGATAGATCTATAGACTCACCTTTTCAATTTATACATTCAAATATTTTAGGGGTTTTTAATATTTTAGAAGCAATAAGAGAGAATAATAAAAAAAATAAAAAAATTAAGTTAGTTCACATATCAACAGATGAGGTATATGGGGATATTATAAATAGTAGATCCAATGAAAAATTTCCTTACAATCCTAGCTCACCATATTCAGCCTCGAAAGCTAGTGCCGATCATTTGATTAAATCTTATATAAGAACTTATAAATTACCAGCATTGATTTCTAATTGTTGTAATAATTATGGTCCATATCAATTTCCAGAAAAACTTATTCCAAAAATAATAACAAATATATTAAATAATAATCCTCTTCCTATTTATGCTAAAGGTCAAAACTCAAGAGAATGGATCCATGTTGAGGATCATTGTGATGCTTTATATAAAATTTTTAAAAGAGGTAAAATTGGTGAAAGTTATAACGTTGGATCAAATATTAACCTCAAAAATATAAATTTGGTGAAAACTATTCTAAAAATTTTTAAGAAAAAAAAATATAAAATTGGAAAAAAAGTTAAAATTATTTACGTAAAAGATCGTCCTGGTCATGATTTTAGGTATGCGCTTAATAGTAATAAAATACAAAAGCAAATAGGATGGAAATCAAAGATTAGTTTGATTAAAGGTTTAGATATGACAATAGACTGGTATTTAAATAATAAAAGTTTTATTAATTCAATATCGAAGAAATTATATGTTAAGAGATTTGGTTTAAAATTATGATAAAAAAAGGGATTATTTTAGCTGGTGGTCTTGGAACAAGAATGAGTCCAATTACAAAATCCGTAAATAAACAACTACTTCCAATTTATGATAAGCCATTAATTTATTATCCATTATCTGTGCTGATGCTTGCTGGTATAAAAGATGTTTTAGTTATTGTTAATAAGGGTCAAGTGGGTCAGTTTAAGAAGATTTTAAAAAATGGAGAAAATTTTGGCATCAAAATACAGTATAAAGAACAAAAACAACCAAACGGTTTACCTGAAGCTTTCATTATTGGTGAAAAATTTATCGATAAAAACGGAGTAGCTTTGATTTTAGGTGACAATTTTTTTTATGCGCAAAGTTTAACCAAAACATTGCAAAATGCAATTAAGCTTAAAAGTGGAGCAAAAGTATTTTTACATCCTGTTAGCAATCCAAAACTTTATGGAATAGCGTCAATAAAAAATAAAAAAATATTAAATCTAAAAGAAAAACCTAAATCCACAACATCAAACTTGGCAGTCACAGGGTTGTATTTTTTTGATAAAAACGTTGTTAGCATTAGTAAAACACTTAAACCATCAAAAAGAAAAGAGTTAGAGATTATTGATCTTTTAAACATATATAGAAGAAAAAATAAACTAAGCGCTGAATTTTTAGGAAGAGGTGGAGCTTGGTTAGATGCTGGTTCTATAGATGATTATTATGATACGACTTCATTTGTTTCAGCTATACAAAAAAGACAAGGTTTTAAAATTGCCTGCCTGGAAGAAATTGCATTAAAAAAAAAATGGATAAACAAAAAAGTCCTACTAGAAAGTATCAAGTTTTACGGTAATTGTGATTACTCAAAATATTTAAATCGATTAATATCTTAGTTACCGCTTATATCGTGAAATAGAATTGGTAACTCTTTATATTTTGCATTTTTTTTAAACCAATAAGACAAAAATCTTTCAGCTAAAAAACCATAAATTCTCGTTAATCCATATCCTTTAAGATCATCAAAACCAAATAATTTTTCACATCTTTCTAACCATGGGAAAACTTCATTGTAGTAAGAATTAAGTAATGTTTTAGATTTACAAATGAACATGTTGTGAGGATTAAAAGAGACTTCATTATTTACAAATCTCTTAAAGTCTTCTTTATTTTCTTTATCAAGTAAATTTATTGCTTTATCAAGGTTATTTCTGCCATGCATTAAATCAAAATGAAATTTTATATTTCTTGCTTTTTCATTAAATAACACCATAGGATTTGATGCTACTAAAGGAAAACCATTTTTTAAAAATTTCATTATTTTTCTTTGATTTACAAATAAAGGGTCGCCAAGAATAACATCAAATTCATTAAAATCATCTGGTATCTTTTTAAGAATTTTTTTTTGTAAATTTTTCAAATTTAACTCATTATTGGGGGTAAAATCTAATGACCAAAATTTTCTGTATTGACAAAATCCAATCCAATTTTGATTAATTTGATCTAAGTAGTTTTTCCATAACCAATAGTGAAACGAATACTCCCCATAATACTTATTTTTTTTTGAAATGTTATTGCCACTTTTATCGCTAAAACAATTTTGAGGAAAATTTTTTTCCCCTAAACCAACAGGTATATAATTCATTTGTTCTATAATGCTGAGATGATTAGGCTCTAAGGTCAAACAAAACATTTTTAGATTATTATTAGTCATTTTTAAGATTAATCCTGTATGAAGATTTTCTTAAGAAAATACCATTTAGCGCACCCATGAGGCTTGCTAAATTTAATCTAGCATCAAATAAATTTATTTTTACTAATGATATTATAATGCCTATTGTATTTTTATAAACATTAGGAATTATTTTTTTTAAAGCGTATATATAATTTTGATTTTTTTTAAAAAAATAAAACTTAGACCAACTAAAATGCCAATTTCTATTGATTAAAATTTCATTATCAAATTTTTTGTGAGAAGAGCTTGTGCCCAAATGTCTAAATTTTAATCCTTTAATAATAAACATCTTATGTTTTAATTTTTCTAATTTTTTACATAAGTCAGTAGTCTCAAAATACATAAAAAAATTTTCATCTAGTATTTTTGTTTTTTTGAACTTTTTTCTATTAATTATGCAAAAACACCAATCTATATCTTTTACTTTTTCAATTTTAAAATTGCATATTTTTTTTTTTAAAAATTCAATATTTTCTAAAGAAGTAAAATTTTTATAAATTTTTTGATTTTTATATTCAGGTGCTAACAAAGTAAATTTTTTAAAACTATTAATTATTTTCTCTATTTTTTCTATTAAATTTTTATTTATTATGACATCTGGTGTAATTGTTAATACAAAATTGTTTTTGCATTTTTTGAAGGCCAAATTAAAGGCTTTAGCATAACCTAAGTTTTCACTAGGTATTATTACATTTACATTTTTAAATTTTTTTTCTAACATTTTTGTTGATTGAGTCATAGAATTTTCAATGATTATTATTTGATGTTTTTTTTTAAAATTAGATAAAATTTTTTTTAATAAATGACCACTTTGAAAAGATATTACAATAACTGATAATTTCATAATTTTTGTGGTAGCGAGGGGCGGAGTCGAACCGCCGACCCCAGGCTTATGAGTCCTGTGCTCTAACCAACTGAGCTACCTCGCCATCTAGAAAGAATTATAGTATTTTTTTTATACATTCAATAATCTTTTTCTTATTATTTTATTTAATGGTTTTTCATACAGACTGAATACTATACTTGCTATAAAACCTAGTGATAAAAAATAAGCAAAAAAGAAAATAGTGTTATTAAATAAATTTATTTTAATAGATAAAATGTCAAATAAATAAATAATTGAGAGTTGATATGGGACATGCAGTAAATAAAGACCGTATGTTAAATTTCCAAGAAAACCAAAGCTATTTTTTACATTTTCTCCTTTAATAAAATCTTCAAAGCTTAAGAAAAATAATAATAATGAGGGGCAAAATAGAAATGTTTTAAAATTTCCTGTAAATGAAAATCCTAACAAAAGTAAACTTAAAATCATAAAAATCATTTTTTTTGTATTATAATTTACTAAAAAATAGATTATCGAACCTGAAAAAAATAGTCTTGCACACTCTAAAAATAGCGTGTTAAAAATATTTGATTTATCAATTAGTATAAGTATTAGGGATAATAAAATTAAAAATTTCAATTGATATTTTTTGAGTATTTTTATTAAGCAAAAAAACAGAATATAAATACCAATCTCTACTGAGACACTCCAAATAGGTGCATTAAATGAATGTCCACTTTCAAAACCCCAAGAAGAAATAAAAAATAACTGAAGAAAAAAATGATAAAAATCATTAATATATTTAAATTGAAAATCTCCGAAATTTGTAAAATAAAGAAATTGAGATAAAGCCACAAATAATAAAGTTGCAAAATGAAGTGGATAAAGCCTAGCGACTCTATTTATAGAAAATTCTTTAAACGATGTATTTTTTTTTGATGACAAATATACATGGGCAAAAACGAAACCAGATATAGTGTAAAAAACATGCACTCCATAAAATCCATATGAATATAGCCAGTCAATAAAATTATAAAAAGGTAATTTTAACCTTGCAATCTCGTAATCGTTATCAGAAAGTATATTAAATGGACCAAAGAAATGTCTATAATGGTATAGTAAAACACTCAAAGAAGTTAAAAATCTTAAAATTTCAACACTAAAATACCTTTTCATTTATAATTTTTTTTCTAATTCATTTAAATTCACTTTTATATGTCCCATTTGATTATTTAAATCAAATTTTTCAGGTTTTACAGAAATACAATCGTAATTTACATTGCACTTTTTTATTAGGTTTTCACACATTTTACCAGCACCTGCTGGTTTGAGTTCAAGTATTTTTAACTCTGGTTTACTGAAAATGACATTTGCAAAACCAGCTCCGTGCAACCCAACTATATTTTTTGCGTTATAAAATAATTTCATTTGATCTTTAAATGAGTAAGATGAGAGTGTAATAATTTTAAAATCCCTTCCTTTTAAGCAGTTTACTACCTCTTTTTCATTTATTATTTTTCTTAAGTTTGCAACATTGGGATGAGAGTCACTTCTATCTATGTAAATATTGGTTGGAAAATTTTTATCACTTAATAATTTATCTTTATTAAGAGTTTTTTTTAACCAATTAATAATCCACATTGGTAAATTTTGAATTTCATTAGATGCATCATTATTAATTACATAAGGATGATCTGAAACAATAATTTGATCACATTCGATATGTCTTTGTTTAATACTTGATAATCTTTTGTCTCTAGGTATTCCTATTATATCCAATGTTTCAATTTGGAATTTATTTTTTAAATTTGGTAAAAGGAAGTAATTTATATCGTTCAAATTTTGGATATTTTCTAAAATTTTAAATCTAGGTAAAACATCGAATAACCAATGCCAGTAATTATTATTCCCCCCGCCACCTGTAAGTAAAGAAAATACTTTACCTTTTATTTTTTTTTTTAATCTTGGAGTGCCCTTTGTTAAAACGATATTTTTATTTATTACATCAAATTTCGTGTTTCTAATTTGAAAAGATGGTCCCTCAATAATGTTATCGTCCTTAATTATAGCAGCATCATTTATGGTATCGGTGTAAAGTCTCGCCTTATTAATGACATATATTTTATAATTATACTGGTTGTCAATTTTGGAGGCTAGAAGTTTTGAATTTAAATCATTTTTTAATGGCCTAAAGTCTTTTATTTCTCCGTAAAATAATTTAAAAAGTCCATAAGTGAACTTTTTAAATAGCAATTGTAATTTTTTTTTAATAATGTAAATCAATTTAAAAAATATTTAATATTATTAATAACATTAATTAACTAAAATATATAATGCCTAAAAGAGCTTTAATTACAGGAATAACAGGCCAGGATGGTTCTTATTTAGCTGAGTTTTTATTAAAAAAGAATTACAGAGTCCACGGTTTAGTTAGAAGAGTCGCTGCAGAAGATAGTAATCATAGACTATGGAGATTAAGACATTTACTTGAAAAAATTACCTTGCATCCCGCTTCATTGGAAAGTTATGCCAGTATGGCAAAAATTATTCAGAGAATTAAGCCTAATGAGGTTTATCATTTAGGTGCACAAAGTTATATTGATTATTCATTTAGAGATGAGTTTTCCACACTAAATACTAACATAAATGGAACTCATTATATTTTATCTGCACTAAAAGAATTCTCCCCAAAAACCAAATTTTACTTTGCTGGCTCTTCTGAAATGTATGGAAAAGTTAGACAGGTGCCCCAAACAGAAAAAACTCCCTTTTATCCAAGGTCAGTATATGGAATTTCAAAAGTCGCAGGTTTTGATTTAACTAGAAATTACAGAGAGGCATATAAAATGTTTTGTTGTAGTGGGATTTTATTTAATCACGAATCTCCAAGAAGAGGTTTTGAATTTGTTACGCGGAAAATTACTCATGCAGTAGCAAGGATAAAATTTGGTCTTCAAAAAGAGTTAAAACTGGGAAATATGGATGCAAAAAGAGATTGGGGACATGCACAAGACTATGTTGAAGCAATGTGGCTTATGTTAAACAAAAAAAAACCAGATGATTATGTTATAAGTACGGGTTTGCAATATTCTGTAAGAGATTTTGCTAAATTAGCGTTTAAATTAGTTGATCTAGATTATAGAAAATTTATTAAGATAGAAAAAAATCTTTACCGACCATCTGAAGTGGATAGTTTGTTAGGTGACTGTCGAAAAGCAAAAAGAGAGCTGAAATGGAAACCAAAATATAATTTTAAAAAATTAGTTGAAGATATGGTGAGAGCGGATCTCGAATTTGTTGAAAAAGAAGGCTATTAGTAATCTTTATTGTGAAAAAAATTTTCTTTAAATTTTTTAAAAAAAAAAGAAATTCGAATAATGAAAGATATAAAAACTATATAATACCAAAAATAAATGAGTTCTACAAAAGTATAGATAGCAAAGATACAATTTCATTTCTTCATTATGGACATCTAGGTGATATAATAAATTCTTTGCCGACTATAAAGCTATTATCAAAAACAAAAAATTGTCATTTATACATTCAAAGTGATAAAAAAATCCCTGATCATGCAATTACTAAGGATCATCCCTTTGGTGATGTTTATCTAACTAAAAATTCAATCGTGAAATTAATCCCTCTGTTAAAACAACAAAGATTTCTTGAAAAGGTTGAAACTTTTAGTAATCAAAAAATAGATATTGATTTAAATTTTTTTAGAGAATTGCCAATTAATTTTAACATTGACTCAGTTAGATGGTATTCTCATCTCACAGGAACTTTTCCAGATTTATCAGAGACTTACTTAAACGTAGCTTCAAATGACAAATATAAAAATTTTATAGTTATTATGAGAAGTCTAAGGAGACAAAATGATCAAATAGATTATTCTTTTTTGAGTTCTTACAATAAGATTGTTTTCCTAGGTTTAGAAAATGAATACAAGAATTTAAAAGATAAAATAATTAATCTTGAGCATTACGAAAGCAATGATTTTTTAGAATTAGCCTCAATTATCAAAGGTTCAAAATTATTTATAGGAAATTTATCTTTTGGTTACGCTTTAGCAGAAGCTCTAAAAGTTCCAAGGCTTTTAGAGTCCGGACCCAATTTTCCGCTAGTCTATCCTAACGGACATAAGGCATATGATTTTTATTTTCAAAGCCACTTTGAGTCACTTGTCAAAAAGTTATATAATTAAATTATTTCAAGATTTGGAAGTGGAAAAATAAATTTAGTCCCTTTTTTTCTAATATATTTTTCACGAGATAAAATTTCTTTTTTAAAATGCCAAGGTAAAACTAGATAATAATCTGGATTATGGAATCTCGACAATACTTCTGAAATAATTTTTATTTTTGTACCAGGTGTATATAGATTAAATTTATTTTCATTTCTTTCAGCTGCGTAGCTTATAATTTTGTTATTTAATTTATAATACTGCAATAAAACATTACCTTTGGTCGAGGCTCCATAACAATGGATTTTTTTTCCAGATTTTTTTATTTTTTTTAAAAACTGAACAAGTTTTTTTTTAGATGTATCAATTTTATTTATAAATTTTTTATAAGTTTCGATATTTGTAAGTTTAAGCTTTTTTTCTATATTCATTTCTTTTTTAATAATTGACGAATTATCTACAAAGTGTGATTTATTGTGACAAATATAATATTGTTTGCTTGCACCGTTTATTTTATTTTTTTTTATATCGAAAATCCTTAAACCATTTTTTCTGCATAATTCCATAATTACTTTTGAACTGTAATACTCTAAATGCTCATGGCAAATAGTGTCGAACATTTTGTTTTCTATTATTGAAGCTAAATCTGCAAATTCCAATAAGCAAATTCCTTTAATATGTAAAAGTTTTTTTATATCTTTTAAAAATTTATTTGGGTCTGCTGCATCATAAAAAACTGAAAGAGCTGTAATAATTTTAAACTTTTTTTTTTTAGCGTATGAATTTATCTTATTCGAGGAAAAGAAGCTTGAAATTTTAAATTTAACATCTTTATATTCATCTATATATTTGTTTAATATAGGATCTATTCCACATTTAATAATGTTTGAATTGTAAAATTTTAATAAAGAACCATCATTACTAGCGATATCCATTACTAATTCATTTTTTCTCAATTTTACTTTTTTTGATAAATACCTCACTACGCTTTTAACGTGATTTAACATGGTTTTATTAATACCTGTTCTGTAACCATAGTCAGGCCCATACAAATAATTTAAATCAAAGTTATGACCTAATTGGACAAGTTTACATCTATCACAGATTACTAATACGATTGGTTTTTTTTTAATATTTTGACTCTGATTTGGAAACTTTCCAGTAAAACACATGTTACCTAATGAGAATAGTTTAATTAACTTTTTTGATTTACAGTTTCTACAGCTTTTGAGCTTCATTAAACATTTATATCAATGACGTGGTTAGTAGCAATTGAAATAAGAGCTTGAAATTCAATAAAAAGTGAAAGGGTAATTTATTACAGAGTTAAAATTATACCAAAAACTGTCACTGCCGATACCGCAGCTGCGCCTAATATGATGCTATTTTTTCTGTCTCTTTTTTTGTCCTCGTTCATTTTTGAGACCAAATCGTTTACATCAACTCTTTTTTTGCGGCTAGTTGGATTATCTAACCAAGAGTAATGATTAACATTTTTTTCTTCAGGTTGTGCACTCATACTAAAATCATTAAATCATATATCGAATAATATTTTAATCTATTTTTTGTTCACATTGGGTGGTTTAGGAAATAATTTCTTGTAAGTAAGAAACTTTTTTAAGAGTTTAAGACCGGTTTGGGTTTATGTTGTAATTGCCTTTTCTGGAGGGAAATATTTTATTTTAAAAGCCTCAGCAACCCCTTTACAAGTTATCTTTCCTTTAAAAATATTTAATCCAGCTAAGAAATTTTTGTCAGCTAAAAGCGTCTTTTTGTAACCTTGATCAGCAATTTTAATTAATAAAGGCAAAGTCGCTTTATTTAATGCCATTGTAGACGTACGAGGGACACCACCAGGCATATTAGCAACGCAATAATGCACTACATCATTAACAATATAAGTTGGATTTGCGTGTGTAGTTGGTTTGCTGGTTTCTATACATCCGCCTTGATCAATTGCAACGTCAACAACTACTGAGCCTCTTTTCATAGACTTAATCATTTCTTTTGAAACTAATTTTGGTGCCTCTGCGCCTGGAATTAGAACGCCCCCAATTAATAGATCACATTCAGATACCATTTTTTTAAGATCTATTTTTTCGCTTTCTACTGCTATAATTTTATCTCCAAATAATTTGTGTAATTGTTTCAATCTATCTTTAGATTTATCTATTATGTAAACTTTACTTTTCATTCCAGTAGCTATTATCGCTGCATTTTCTCCAACCACACCACCGCCTAAAATAACTACATTAGCTGGCTCGACTCCAGGTGCTCCTCCTAATAATAATCCTCTTCCCTTTTGATTTTTTTCAAGTGAGTGTGCACCAGCTTGTATTGACATTCTTCCTGCTACGGCACTCATCGGTGCTAGTAAAGGGAGCCGACCATTATCATCTGTAACAGTTTCATATGCAATGCATATTGATTTTGATTTAATTAATCCTTCGGTAAGTTCTTTTGCAGCGGCTAAATGTAAGTAAGTATAAATTATTTGATTTTCTCTTATCATTTTCACTTCACTCATTTGAGGTTCTTTAACTTTGACAATTATCTCAGATTTTTTAAATATTTCTTTGGCATTATCAATTATTTGAGCTCCGGCATTTTTGTAATCTTCATTTGTAAAACCTGCCTCAAATCCACCGTTGCTTTGCACTAAAACCTTATGATTTTTTTTCGTTAAAACTTTAACGCTATCAGGAGTTAAGCCAATTCTATGCTCTTGAAGCTTTATTTCTTTTGGTACTCCGATGATCATTTATGATTTGGTATAATTTGTAATACCCGTTCTTAATTTTTCGATTATCTCGTCGATATGTTTTTTTTCACAAATAAATTGAGGTGCTATAATTAAACTGTCTCCAGTGTTCTTAAAATTCACACCGGCGTCGTAACAATGTTTAAATGTTTGAAATCCAGCTTTTCCTGGTTTGTCTACCATTTTCATTTCTATGCCACCCATCATTCCATATCCTCTTATACTTACAACCTCTTTTAAATCTTTTAATGAGTGTAAACCGTCTTGAAAATAAGGTGACATTTCTTTAGCTCTATTAAAAATATCTTCTTTATCAAAAATATCTTGAACGGCTAAAGCTGCTGCAACAGCAACTGGAATTCCAGAGTAAGTATAACCGTGAAATAATTCGGGAGTTCCTTCTGGATTTTTTGATGCATCTAACACTGTATCATACATCTCCTCTTTTACAGCCACTACTCCCATTGGTACAACTCCATTAGTTGTTGCTTTTGCCATTGTCATAATATCGGGCGTAACTTTCCACTCTTGAGCTGCAAATGCTGAGCCTGTCCTTCCCCAACCCGTGATCACTTCATCAAAGATTAAAAGTATTCCGTGTTTGTCACATATTTCTCTAAGTCTTTTTAAATAACCTTTTGGAGGAACCAAGGTTCCTGTTGATCCAGCTATAGGTTCGACAATACACGCAGCGATATTTTCACCTCCAAAATTCATTGCAATTCTCTCTAGATCTTCTGCTAACTCAACACCTGTTTCAGGTTGTCCTTTTACAAATTTATGTTCAGGTAAGTGGGTGTGCCTCATGTGTTGTACGCCTGGCATAAGAACACTGGCAAAAGTTTTTACGTTATTAATCATTCCACCAACTGTGGTAGCTCCAATGTTCATGCCGTGATATCCTCTTTCTCTGCCGACAAATCTAAATCTTTTTGAGTCTCCTTTTGCTCTGTGATAAGCGATTGCAATTTTTATAGCAGTCTCTACTGCAGTAGATCCACATATAGTATAAAAAATTCTATTTATTCCCTCTGGAGTTTTTTTTGCAATTCTTGTTGCTAATTCAAAAGATCCTCCAAATCCTTGATTGAAAGGTTGACAGTAATCCAACTTGTCTAACTGCTTAGAAACTGCTTCGGTTATTTCTTTTCTTCCATGTCCAAGAGGATTACAAAATAAACCTGAGCTGGCATCAATCATTTTTTTTCCTAAATGATTTGTTAAATAGACCCCTTTTGCATCAGTTATAAGTCGAGGATTTTTTTTAAATGATTTGTTGTCTGAAAATGGCATCCAATGCTCGTTTAAGGAGTTTGGGATGTTTGTTCTTTGTGAACTCATAATAATAAAATCTTTAGACTATTGCTTACCTAAAACAACTAAATTATATACAACTAATAGTGGTATTTAATTTTAAAATATATATCGTATAAAAAATAATGCAAATTAAAAAAACTAAGTTAAAAGGTCTCAAGATTGTCACTAATAAAGTCTACAAGGATTCAAGAGGTTATTTTAAGGAAGATTTTAAACAAACATTATTTAAAGGTTTTAAATTTATTTTTTCATGTACATCTAGGTCAAAGAAGAACGTCTTAAGGGGTCTGCATATGCAAACCAAAAAAAAACAGGGTAAGTTTGTTTCTGTTTTAAAAGGAGCAATTTTGGATGTAGCAGTAGATTTGAGAAAAAACTCAAAGACATTTGGTAAGCATTTTAAAATCGAACTTACTGAAAAAAATGGAAAATCAATTTTTATTCCTCCTGGATTTGCCCATGGATTTTTAGCTAGAGAAAAGGAAAATATAGTTCATTATTACAATACAAATTTTAGATCTTCTAAACATGAAATCGGGATAATTTGGAACGATCCTTCGCTTAAAATTAAATGGCCTATTAAAAATCCAATACTCTCAAAAAAAGATAAAAGAAATTTAACTTTTAAACAATTTCAAAAAAAATAAAATGAAATGTAAGATAACTGGAGATAAGCTAAGTCCTTTCATGTCTTTTGGCAAAATGCCGTCTGCCAACGGTTTTTTAGATGAAAATAATTTTGATAATGAGTTTTTTTACGAAATGGAAGTAGGATTTTCAAGTAAAGTATCTTTGCTACAATTAAATGAGTTTTCAAATCCTGTAAAAGTACATAATGATAGATATCCTTTTTATACTAGCAGCTCACTAAATATGAAAAAACATTTTAACCAATTTGCTCATTGGTTAAAAGAAAAGCATCTTCACCATGGATCAAAACTTATTGAAGTGGGTTCTAATGATGGAACTTTGCTTGAAAATTTTAAGAATTCTAATATTGAAGCAGTAGGATTTGAACCTTCTATAACTATTGCTGAACTTGCAAATAAAAAAAATATCAAAACATTGAGTAAGTTTTTTAATACTCAAAACTTAGATGAGATAAAGAATTTCCATTCTTCGGTTGATGTTATATGTTCTGCAAATGTTATAGCTCATATTCCAGATCTTAAAGACGTTATTAAATGTGTAGATAAATTATTATCATCTAAAGGTTTGCTTATATTTGAGGAGCCTTATCTTGGATCTATGTTTTCAAAAATTTCTTACGATCAAATATACGATGAACACATATTTATGTTTTCTGTCAATTCAATAAAGAAAATTTTTGATTTGTTTGATTTTGAACTTATAGATGTTCTGCCTCAGGTAACTCACGGAGGGTCAATGAGATATGTAATTGGAAGAAAGAATAAACACAAAAAAAGTGAAATAGTTTCTAAATTTCTTGATGAAGAACAAAGTAAAAAATTAGACACAATTGAGTCATGTTTAGAGTTTAAAAAAGCTTGTGAATTATCAAAAAAAATGACTGTAGAAAAATTGAATAAATTTAAGTCTAGCAATAAAAAAATCTGCGGTTATGCAGCTACAGCTAAAAGTACTACAGTTTTAAATTATTGTAACATTGGAACCGATTTAATTGATTATATTTGTGATACTACAACTGAAAAAATTGGAAAGTTTTCGCCAGGCAAACATATACCAGTTGTTCCCATGAGTCATTTTAAAGAAAATATTCCGGATATAGCTTTCTTATTTGCTTGGAACCACAAAGAGGAAATTTTTTTAAAAGAAAAAGAATTTAAAAAAAATGGAGGTGCTTGGTTTTCCCATGTTGCTTTATAGTAATCGAATAGTAGTAACAGGTGGCACTGGCAGATTTGCTTCATCTCTTAAAAAGGTGAAATCGAAATACTCGGTATTCTTCCCTTCAAAGTCAAATTTAAATATACTTAAAGAAAACTCAATTCTTAAATACTTAAAAAAGAAAAAACCAAAATATCTTATTCATTTAGCAGGTTTATCTAGACCAATGTCAGTGCATAACAATGATATTAAAAAGAGCATTGACTTAAATATTATTGGGACAGCAAATATTGTTAAAATTTGTGAAAAGCTGAATATTAAACTTATCTATTTTTCATCAAGTTACGTATATCCAGGGAAAAAAGGTGGCTATAAAGAAAATGATCCTGTTTTGCCAATAAATAATTATGCATGGTCAAAATTAGGAGGCGAATGTTCTGTAAAACTGTATAAAAATTCTTTAATTGTTAGAGCCTCTATGACAGAAAAACCATTTGTACATAAAGCAGCTTTTAGTGATTTTTATACAAATTTTATATTTCATGAAGATATTGCTCCGAAAGTTTTTAAAATTTTAAAACTAAAAGGAATAATAAATTTTGGAGGAAAAGCTCAAAGCGTATTTAAATTTGTAAAAAAATATAATCCTAAAATAAAAAAGATTTCTTATAAGAAAGTGTTTGGCAAAACTTATCCGTCGAACACCTCTATGAATTTAAAAAAATTCAAAAGAATTTAAAAAAATTAGTATTAATTTCAATTGCAACCTATAATTGATTATTTGTCTAAACATCGCCTATTATTGAACACTCTAGGTATTTACTTACGATTAAAATTCATTTTAAATCTTCATTAATTAACAAACTATATATAGGAGAACTATGAAAAAAATAATAAGCACAGTTCTTGGAATGGTTTTGGCTTTTTCTCTTTATTCTTCAGTTGCAAATTCTGCTGCTAAAGAAGTTAGAGTTGCGTACTTTTTAGAGTGGCCATCTCCTAATCTAGAGGACATGAATAAAAAAGCATATTCAAAAGCACTAGGTGTGCCAGTGAAGTGGACTAATTTTACGAATGGTGTGGCGATGACAGATGCAATGTTAGCAGGAGATATTGATATCTCTTACTCACAAGGTTTAATGCCTTACATTAACGCTGTTAAAGCTAAAGCGCCTATCAGTTTAGTTGACGTTGCTATGGAATACGGTATGGGAGGAACAACATGTGTTACCTCTAATAAATCTGGTATTACAAAAGCGAATGCTTCAGAGCTAGAAGGTAAAAAAGTTGCAGTTCCATTAGGAACTATGGCTGAGTATGTTTTTACTGAAAGTATGAAAATAGTTGGAGCTGATAGAAAAAAAATGAATATTATTGCTATGGATCCTGAAGAAGGTGCAGCTGCACTAGTAAGTGGTGATGTAGTAATGGCATGTTTATTTGGTGGTAATTCTATAAAGTCTGCAACATCAGTTGGAAAAAGACTTCTAACAGTAGATGAAGCACGAGCTGGTGGAATTATGGGTATTGATATCGTTTCTGTTACTAACAAATTCATGAAAGAAAACCCAGGAATGTTAAAGTCATTCGTTGAGTTAACTCATGAAGCTAACGAAAGATATAGAAAAGGTGGAAGTGATATGAAAGCTATGTCAAAAGAGTCAGAAATGAAAGTTGCTGACATGAAAGACACTTTAAGTGGCTTTAAATTCTTAACACCAAGAGAAACAAAAAAATCTATGAAGAGTGGAAACCTTGCTAAGTTTTTAAAAGGATTTGACACTCCAAGAGGTACGGTAACTACTAAGTTTTTACCGTAGTTTAAGAAATAAAATTAATAGGCGCCAATTTATTTAATTGGTGCCTATTTTTTTAACTAAATATCTAATATAATTATTTTATGAGCGACTTGATTTCACAAAACTTAAATATGATTTTTAAAACTCCGAAAGGAGAGACTGTCCATGCTCTCAAAGATTTAAATTTCACAATTAAAAAAGGGGAATTACTAACCGTCCTTGGTCCCTCAGGATGCGGAAAAACAACTTTATTAAATATAACAGCAGGATTTATTAGACCAACTTCAGGAAAAATTACTCTTAATAATAAAGAAATCAATGGACCAGGTGTTGATAGAGGAATGGTTTTTCAGCAAGGTGCATTATTTGAATGGTTAACTGTTGCTGAGAATGTAAATTTTGGTTTGAGAATGAAAGAAGAAGACGTTGTTCAAACACAAAAGAAAGTTGACGAATGGTTGGATATAGTTGGTTTAAAAGGTTTTGGTAATACTCCTACTTACCAATTATCAGGGGGTATGCAGCAAAGAGTAGCTTTAGCTAGATGCTTAATAAATGATCCTGATTTAATTTTAATGGATGAACCTCTAGGAGCTTTAGATGCATTAACGAGAGAAAAAATGCAGTCGCTAGTTCTTAAAATTTGGAAAGAAACAGGAAAAACAATTATTTTAATAACTCACTCTGTTGAAGAGGCGCTATTGCTTGGAGAAAAAGTTTACGTTATGGCCCCAAGACCTGGAAGAATTCATAAAGAATATAAGTTACCCTTTGCATCAATGGGTCTTAACGGTGATTTAAGGGAAATCAAAAACAATAAAGAATTCGTTTCAAAAAGAGAAGAAATTCTCTCTATGATTTGGGACATGGAAGAAGAAATAATGGGTAAAGATAATTAATGATCACAGCTTTTTTAACTTTTGTATTTTTCTTTGCTATCGTCGGATGTGTTTTATACGGTAGGAAATTAATTAAAACAGAAAAAGTAGATGCTGTTTTTGGAAATCCAGAGAGGGCTCAAGGTGGAATTCATTGGGTAATTGTTGGTAGCAGTTTCTTATTATTAGTTTGGCTTTATTATTCATGGGATATTGCAAAATCTTTTTTTCCTAGATCAGCTAATGAACTTTGTCAAGTCGGAAAGGTAAATGAGTCACTTCTTTCTCTTAAGTATCTTTTTCCAATTGAAGAGCGTCAACTTAAAAGTACTTCTGTAATTGAAACTGAGACAGAAAATTTAAATAAAATAATTGTTGAAATTGAAAAATCAGAAGAAGTAAAAAGTCAAGATAGAAGCAAATTATTAAATTTTGTTTCACAAACTAAAAATACAATTCCTTTACTGACTAATGAAAAACTTTTAAATAGTGAGACAAAAGAACAAATTAAAATAATTAATAACAAAATTATAAATTTAACTGAAAATTTTAGAAAAAAAGATTATCCAAATGAGAGTGCTGAACAAGAAATAGAAAGAATTGAAGCTGCTAAAGAGGAAGGTAGTTGGAAAGCTTCAAGCACATCAATTGAAAACACTATTGAAATACCCTCGATACCAAAAACAAAACGAGGTTTAAAATTTCAAGCAGCCGCTAAGGAACTTAATTTGATTAGTGACGAGTTCTTTGAACTCCGAAACCACAATAGCCAATATACTTCAGCATTGGAAAAGCTAAAAAAAGAGATTAAAGATTTCAGGACTAATCTTGGCTCTTCAGAAGAGATTTCTTCCTCGTTCGCAAAAGATATTTTAAAAATTGCACGAAGAATTGAATACGCAAGTATTTTTCCACCAAATACTTTGAAAGACATGCAGCTTTCAATAATTAATTTTGATAAAGCACAGAAAAAAGAACAAGGCACTTTAAGATGGGTCGATATATTTTTGTTTCCATCTGGCACCATTATTTCTAGCGGGCCAAGTTGTTCAGAGCAAGGATCAGGAAGGTGGCTACCGAAACCTTCAGATACAATTAATAAATTTACATTAATGCTTAACCCTAATGTTGGTTACAAACAAATTCCATTAATTTGGTATGAAATGATGGACGTGAGTAAGATTATTGGATTCTTAATTCCTGATTGGTTTGCGGATGTTTTACCTGGTGAGTACCCGGTTCATAATGAAAAGGGTGAAGTTAAACCTAACTTTAAAAGCAAAGTATTAAGTTTTGTAACAGGAGATTTCAATTTATTTAAAATTCCAATACCAACAGGTCATATATGGGATTCATTTTTGAGAGTTTTCCTTGGACTTGTAGCAGGAATTATTGTGGGAGTACCGTTAGGGCTTTTCATGGGATTAAATAGATTTGCAAAAGGATTTTTTGATCCTTTAATTGAACTTTACAGACCTGTGCCACCATTAGCTTGGGCACCTTTAGTTATTTCAGTTTTAGGTATTGATAACCTTGGCAAAGTGTTCTTGTTATTTATGGTCTCGCTATCAATAATGATTATTTCGGCTAGAGCTGGGGCTTCAGGAACTCAATTATCCAAAATTCACGCCGCACATTCTCTTGGCGCATCTAAATGGCAAATATTAAGACATGTTATTTTCCCAAATTCTTTACCAGAAATTCTTACTGGCATAAGAGTGGCAACAGGAATGTGTTGGGGAACTTTAGTAGCTGCAGAATTTTTAGCCGGGACTACAGGAGTTGGGTTCGTAGAAAATGTCGCTAAAAAATATTTCCAATATGAAGTAATATGGATAACTATATTTATTATGGGAATGTTAGGTTTGTTATTTGATATTACAATTAGAAAAATTATTGATAAAACTATTCCTTGGCGAGGAAAAGGTTAGTCATTAATGAAAAGGCTTTTTACCATAATAATTGTTTTTCTTCTTCCTGGAACTATTTTAGCTGACGAAAAAGCAAAAGAAAAAAAAGTAGCTAAATATATCATGGAAAACATTCAAAAAGATTATTTAGATTGTTATAGTTTTTATAAGGTTGCAGCAGAGAGCTTTAAAAAAGCTGGGAAAGATCAGGGAATTATAAAAAATTTAGAAAATAGTGCAGATGTTTCATTGAAGTATAACTATGATTTAGGGGAAATTATGGGGTTAAATCCTGAAGTTATGGCTGAGATGACTAAGACAAAAATAGATACGTTTGTGAAAATGGCAAACAAAGATTTTTCATCTTTAGCTAAAAAATACGGTCTCATGTGTAAGAGTTTGGTTGAGAATCCAGAACAAAGAACAAATTACTGGGAACAAAAAGGTTCTAAAATAATTAAGTGAAAAAAAAAGTAATACTTTCAAAACTTCAGAGAATTTTTAAAAAACATAATCTTTCAAACAGTCACTCCAGGATTTGTGCTGATTATTTACTTAAAGCTGAACTTATAAATGCACAGTCACATGGTTTAGCAAGATTAAAGATGTATTGTGATCGATTGAAAAAAGGTCTTATAAACTCAAAACCAAAAATAAAAATAAAAAAAATAAGTTCATCTATCTCCCATATTAATGCGGACAACAGTATTGGTTTTGTTGCTGCAGATATAGGTATTAAGGTAGCTATTAAAAATGCAAAAAAAACTGGAATTGGTCTTGTAGCTATTAAAAAAAGTGGTCATTACGGATTATCTAGTTTTTATGCCGAGCAAGCTGTAAAGAAAAATTTAATAGTATTTTGTTTTACTAATGCCCCTCCTGCATTAGCGCCGCATGGAGCAAAAAAATCTTTGTTTGGAACTAATCCTATTTGCTTTGGAGCGCCAACAGGTAATACGCCTTTTATATTTGATTCTTCAGCCTCAATGATTAATCGAGGTAAAATACGAAGAGCAGAAAAGTTGGGTTTAAAAATTCCTTTCGGCGTTGCTCTTAATAAAAAAGGAAAAATAACGACAGATGCTAAACTAGCCTTGCAAGGTACGCAATTACCTATAGCAGGATTTAAAGGTTCGGGTTTAGCTTGGATGGTTGATATACTAAGCGGTGTTTTGACTGGAAGCAGCCATGGTGGAAAAACAAAAGATCCTTTTGATGACTTTACAGGACCACAAAACGTAGGACATCTATTTATTACGATTAATCCTAATGTGTTTTCGGGAAATAGTTTTTTAAAAGAGATGAAAAATAATATCAAATTAGTTAAAAAACTTCCTAAAGCAAAAGGATTTAGCTCAATTATGTATCCTGGAGAAAGAAAAAATAAGATATATAAAAAAAATATAAATAAAGATATATCTATACCTTCAAAAATACTGAAAGAAATGGAAGACCTTGATGCTAACGAATAAAAACATAGTTTGTCCTGAAAATCTTTTAAACATTGCAAAAGTCAAAGGTCCAGTAAAAGCTGTAATAGTAAATGCTGTAAAAAAAGTTGCAATAGAGTCGGCTAAGCAAGCAGTGGAGGCAAATTTAATAACACCATTGTTTGTTGGAGATAAGTCAATAATCGAAAAAATTTCAAAAGAAATTAATTGGGATATTTCAAAATATGAAATTGTTCATGAGCCTGATGAAAATAGTACTGCTCCGATCGCTGCTAAATTAGCTAGTGAAGGTAAAGTAAAAATAATAGTTAAAGGTCATATTCACACAGATGTTTTAATGAAAGCAGTACTAAAAAGAGATTTAAATCTAATAGGTAAAAAAAGATTGAGCCATGTATGGCATATGACATTAGAAAAAAATGATAAGCCATTCATCATTACTGATGGTGCGTTAAACGTGTTACCTAAATTAGAAACTAAAATGCATATTCTAAAAAACTCTGTAGATTTTGCAAATAGGATAGGTATTGAAAAACCTAAAGTTTCAATTTTATCTGCTACAGAAGAAGTTTTAGAGAGTGTTCCAAGTTCTGTTGAAGCAAAAGAATTAACAAAAAGAGCTAAAGAGGAAGGTATTAAAGCTGATGTTTTTGGTCCTATGGCATTTGATAACTCGGTGTCTGAAAAAGCTGCTCAAATAAAAGGAATAAAAAATGCTGTTGCAGGAAAAACAGATATTCTATTGGTGCCTAATGTGGAAGCGGGTAATGGATTAGTTAAAATGATGATATTTTTTATGGGCGCTTGTGCTGCGGGAGTAGTTGTGGGCGGTAAAGTGCCAGTTGTTATCACAAGTAGAGCCGATGATATTCAAGCAAGACTTGCCTCGATGGCTGCTGCTGTCGTGGCACTCTAATGAAGCCATTAAAAAACTGGGATAATAGGACGTGGCTTTCTTCGAAAAGATACATCAGTCAATTTCATAAATTTATAAAAAGAAAAGTTAAATTAAATAAGAATACGGAAATTTTAGATATAGGTTGTGGTAGAGCTAATATAATTAGCTTTCTTCAAAGAAAATATAAATTTAAAAAAAAAGCTATTGGTATAGATGTTTTAAAAAATAAAAACACTCGAAAAAATATATTATTTAAGAAATCAGATGCTTTAAAATATCTAAAAAAAGGGAAAAAATTTGATGTTATAATCATTAAACAAACAATACATTTTTTCTCTAAAACAAAAATTGTTTCATTGTTAAATTTAGCAAAAAAGAATTTAAATAAAAGAGGAACGCTTTTAATTTTTTCTCTTAAAACAAAAAATAATAAAATACCTTGTTTTAAAATAATGAAAAAACAGCTTAATAATAGTCTTAAAAAAGATGAAAAATTATTTAAAATCATCAGAAAAAATTTAAGAAGAATTAAAGAGACAAATTTCAATTTTAATGTAAAAATTTCTAAGAGAAAGTATGTATCGATGATTAAAAATAGATACATGTCTTGTCTTTTAACTTTATCAAAAAAAGATTTAGAAAAAGGTATCGATGAGATTAATTTGAATTATAAAAATCAATTAAGTTTCACCGATACCCTAAAATGTATCAGCTTTAGAAAATAATTATTTTCCAGGCTCTTTGTAAGAGCTAGCCATCTTTTGAGCTGTTTTAGCTATTCCGTTTAAATCAACGTCTTCTAAAATAGTAAAATCTGATACTGCACCACTTGATACAGCGACCATGGCAGCTGCAGCTGCTTGTTCAAAAGTTCCTTCGATCTCTGCCATGAAATCATATTTTCCTCTCAGGCCAGCATATCGAGTAACTTTTGCTCCTACTGAGGCAGCAAGTGCAGATGTAGCAGCTTTTCTATCTGTTGACGGGTTACTTACAAACCCACCAAGACCTTTTGCTGTGTAACATCCTAATGTATAAAATTTAGCCATTGTTTCTCCTTTCTTATTTCTCTACCACAACTGTTCCAGAATGAGGATCCGTTACACCTAATTCGGGAGACAGTTCATCTAAAGTATGTCTTAGCGTATCCAGGAAACCAATCATCTTTGGTCTTGCTTTAGCTATATCATCTTCAGAATTCCATTCACCAATCATAAAAAATTCGTTTGGCTTTGTTTCAACATACTTTGCGGATATCTGTCCATCAAACTTTGGCATTTCTTTAATCTTTTTTAAATATTCATCTTTATTTGAAGATTTTACTTTACATCTTACGATGTTCATGAATTTAGCCATTCATTCTCCTAAACATAAATTGTGTCTGCTAAACCATAACAAAGAATAGCACTGATAATTACTAAAACGAGTGGAGCATATATTCCATCGTTCCTTGTTTTTTTAGTTAAACCCGTCTTATCAATTTTTAAAGTATAAAAATTTGTAACTAATATTGAAACGTTTATTATAAAAACTAAATTAAAGAATGCCCAAGTAGCCTCTAAACCACCAGATCTAATAAAAGCAACATAAATTGCCATTAAAACTATTGCAATCATAAATGAACCCGCAAATCTTGTAATTAAAGTAGCGGTTTTATCTACTCCTCTACCTTTAAGAAATTTTTTTGTATCAAATACCAATTGGTAAGCGTAACTACCAACTATTATAAAATGAGCTAAGTAAATTATTAAATAAAATATATTTCCAAATTTATCTATCATGATTATCCCTTTAATATAATGTTTGAACAACTTTTTTAACTCTTTCAGCTCCATTAGGAACCAAAGCTTCTACAAAAGAGTGACATTTTTCAGTTTTGTCTTTGTCATATTTTGAACCGTAATGCTTATCTACTGCCTTATTAACTCCTTCATCCCACTCTTTTTCTGGTATTCCTATTTCAAGAGCATAAGCTTTTAAAACCTTTACAGTTGAAATAGATTTTTCTTTCATGCCGTATTCAAATTTTTCTCCTGATGGAAGAAAGTAATTTGCCATATAAATCCCGACACAATCCAATGCTTTTGATTTGTTTTCGTCACTCATTTTTGCAACAGCCGAAGTGAAGACAAATAAAGATAGCAGTAAAATAATTTTTTTCATAAAATAATTTTAGACAATTTTTAGTTAGATTATCCATGTTTAAATGTGGTTTCAGGTATGCAATTTGTCTACAACTATAAGATGAACTATGGAATAAGAATGATTTTTGGTGCTACGCAGGTCCCATTGTGTATTTCGTTGAATGCTTCAGAACCTTTTTTAAGATCCCTATATTCTATCCAGCCTAGATCACCAAGTTTTTTTTTAGCGAGAATATCTAAAGTATTTTTAAAATCTTTGTTCGTATAGCAGTAAGTTCCAACAAGAGTAACTTCTTGAATAGTTAATTTCTTAAAATTAAAATCTCCTGTCGGTTGGGTTAATCCAATATGGATTATAGTCCCCCCGGGAGCAATTGATTTTATTGCCTGCTGACGAGTAACCTCTAAACCTACAGACTCTAATATTAAATCAAAGTTATTTTCTTTTATAGATTTATCTTCAGGAGAAACAAAACTTGCTGAAAGGTATTTTTTACATTCATTAAGTCTTTTTTTATTTGGATCAGACATAATGATACTTTTAGAATTTTTTTCTTTGTTAAGAATTAAACCACAAAGAAGACCTATTGCCCCTGCTCCTTGAATTAAAATTTTACTTTCTGATAAAGGTTTTTTAAGATTTTGTTCAGCTAATAGAACGGCATGAAGAGCAACTGCTGTTGGTTCGGCTAGTGCAGCCTCTTTAATATTAATTTTTTCTGAAATTTGAAAAATATTCTTTTCTGGAACAGAAACTAATTCAGCTAATCCGCCCTCTCTTTTAATTGGTGTACTCATACCAATCATTGTTCTTTCAGGGCACAAATGTTCTCTATTATTTTTACAATATTCACATTTATCACAACTTATAAGTGGATTAACGACAACATTTTTATCTTTTAATTTGCCATCTAAAGCTTTGCCACTTATTTCGTGTCCAAGAATTAATGGCGGAACTCTTCTCTCGTCTTGTCCATGGAAAGCATGCATATCAGAACCACATATGCCTGAAGCTTGCACTTTAATAATATTTTCACCAGGTTTTGGTGTTGGGTCTTTTTCTTTTCTGTAATCTATTTTTTGTGTTCCAGTGTAAACTAATGCATGCATTAATTTGAGAAACCGTATTTCCTTAATCTTATGTCAGCTGTTCGCGCGTGAGCTTCCATTCCTTCAGCTCTACCAAGTCTTGCCGCGGTTGCTCCGACAACTTTTGTTGCATCTTTTGTCATTCTTTGGAAAGTTAATGTTTTAATAAATTTTCCTACGAATAGTCCGCCAGTATATCTTCCACCACCTTTAGTTGGTAATATATGATTTGTTCCTGAACATTTATCTCCGTAAGCTACTGTAGTCTCTTCGCCTAAAAATAACGAACCATAGTTTCTTAATCTCTTTAACCACCAGTCTAATTTTTCTGCATGAACTTCTAAGTGTTCAGAAGCATATTTATCACTCACTTCTGCCATTTCCTCATTAGTATCGCAAAGAATTACTTCACCATAATCTTTCCAAGCAGCAGTAGCATTTACTTTTGCAAGTTCTGGTAATTCATTAATTAACTCTGGTACTCTTTTCATTGTAAAGTCTGCTAACTCTTTATCCGTAGTGAATAACCATGCTGGAGAATTATATCCATGTTCCATCTGACCAACTAAATCAACGGCTACGATTTCTTTATCAGCTGTCTTATCTGCAATTATTGCAATTTCAGTGGGTCCAGCAAATTGATCAATACCTACTTTTCCATAAACAATCCTTTTAGCTTCAGCTACATATTGATTTCCAGCTCCAACAAGAAAATCAACAGGTGGATTTTTGAAACATCCGTGTGTCATTGAACCTATTGCTGCAACACCTCCCAAATTCATAATTACATCAGCGCCACAGTGATTTGCAGCAAAAATAATTCCAGGGTTTGCTCCATCTTTATCTTTTGGCGGACTTGCACAAATTATAGTTTTAACACCAGCTACTTTAGCAGGAGTAATAGCCATTACAGCTGAAGAGATGTGCGCATACCTACCTCCAGGTATATAACAGCCAGCAGTATCAACTGGAATTAATCTTTGTCCAGCAAACAAACCTTTTGAAAGTTCAACTTCAAAATCATTATTCATGCTTTTTAGTTGATGCTCGGCAAATTTTCTAATTCGTTCGTGAGCAAATTTAACATCATCTTTTGTCTTTTGATCAACTTTTTTGATTGCTTCTTCAATTTTTTCCTTAGAGACGATTACTTCTCCCTCGTATTTATCAAATTTTTTATTAAGCTCTTTAATTGCTGCTTCTTTACGTTTTGCAATATCATTTAGAATATCTTGCACAGCTGCCTGTGTTTTATGATCATCCGTTTCTGGAGTTTTAGAAGCTTTTTTAATATATTTAGTTGCCATAAAGTAAAGTTGGTAACCACAAAGCTATTTGTGGAAATAATACTATTAATACTAATCCAATTAATTGCAAGACCATAAATTGCATCATTCCATAATAAATATCCTTTAAATCCCATTCAGGCACAACGCCTTTTAAAAAATAAGCAGAAAGTGCTACTGGCGGTGAGAGCCAACAGGTCTGGAGATTTACTGCGACTAGTATGGCGAACCAAGTTAAGTTAAAGCCAAGTGCTTCAACTAAAGGTAAAATAATTGGAATTATAATCATAACTATTGGAACCCATTCTAAAGGCCAACCAAGTAAGAAAATCATCGCCATAATCATTGCTAAAATTAAATACTTATTCATTTCAAGACCAAGTAGAAACTCAGTTAGCAAAGTAGGTGTACCCAATCTAGCAAATACAGCTCCGAAGAAGTTTGAGGCAGCTACAAGAACCATTATTAGAGCTGTTATTTCTAAAGTTTTCACAAGAGCCTCTTGTAATTTAGGGAGAGTTAATTTTTTATAAGCAAGTGATAATAAAAGTGCACCCATTGCACCGCAGCCTGCAGCTTCAGTTGGTGTTGCAAAACCTAATAATATACTTCCAAGCGCTGCAAAAACTAATGCTGCTGGAGGAACTAATCCTAAAAGAAATTCAATCCAAACAGTTTTCATACTGGTAGGTCTCATGTCTTCAGGTAATGGTGGACCTAGTTCAGGATTTAACATACATCTAATTGTTGTGTATGCAGCAAACAACGAAGCTAAAAGTATACCTGGTAATATTGCAGCTGCAAATAAATCTATAACTGGAATTTCCATAATTGGTCCCATCACAACAAGCATGATGCTTGGTGGTATTAAAATTCCTAAAGTACCACCAGCCGTAATTGTTCCCGCAGCAAGCTGAACATTATAACTAGATCTATTCATAGATTTAGCAGCCATAATTCCTAAAATCGTTACTGAAGCTCCAACTATTCCTGTCGCTGCAGCAAAAATCACAGAAACAAATAAAACAGCATAATAAAGTGATCCTCTAACTCTAGCTAACATAAGTTGGAATGATGAGAACAACCTTTCCATTAAACCAGCTTGCTCCATCATAATTCCCATGAAGACAAAGAGCGGTACGGCGGCCAGAGTTTGTTCGGTCATGACCATCGAAAATTGTAAGGTCATCAAATAGAAAACTAGTTTACCAAATCCTAGATATCCAAATACAAAACCTAAAAAAATTAATGTAAAAGATATTGGAAATCCAACGAAGATAGCAAAAAGCATTACTCCAACTAAAATAATGCCTAATACTGCTGGATCAATTAATTCTGCTATCATTTTTTTTCTTCTCCAGGCCACTCACCTTTTTTAGCAGCCCAATAGCTTTTAAGTAATTCTGATACACCTTGAATTAAAAGAAATATTATACCTATCAATAAACATGATTTTATAGGCCACATAAATGGCATCCAAGTTGTATCCATTCCCCTTTCGCCTCTACGAATTGATTCTTCGACATATCCTATAGTCATGTAAAGAAAGACTGTTAGTCCCGGAAAATAAAATAAAATATATAACCAAAAATCTACGAGACCTTGATTTTTAGTTTTAAAATTTCTGTATAAAAAATCTGCTCTTATGTGAACTCCTTTAGAGAGAGCATACCCTGCTCCTAACATAAATAGAGCCCCATATAAAAATCTACTCATATCGTAAGCCCAAATTGTTGGAGCTAAAAATAATTTTCTCATTATAACTTCATAAGTCATTGCTAAAATTAAAGGCACAAGGATCCAACAAACTATATTACCTACACGTTTGCTGAATTTATCTATTGAAGTTATAGTATTCGCCATCCATGCTGGCATATCGGCTGGCATTTTACCTGAACCGCCGCGCCTTTCAGCAATCATTTCATCTGAGATGTCTATTTTTGGTGGCTTGTCATTCATAGTTCATCCTAAACAATTAGAGCGGACTTTAAAAGCCCGCTCTAATACTTCTTTAATTATTTTATTACTTTAATGTCGCTGCGTGAGCCATTCCTAGCTTGGCATTTGACATTTGTGCACCACTCCAGAATGGAACAGCAATATCAGCAAATTCTTTCATTGATTTGTAAACTTTAGCAAAAAATTTATTTTCTGCTGCGTTTTTGTTCAATGTTTTCTTTGCTGCTGCCATATATTCTTTAAAGTAGTCTGTAGGAGTGTCCTCTAAAATTACTCCGTGCTTAGTAGTTAATTCTCTTAAAGCTTTTCCATTTTCATAGATTCTGTAGCTTAAAGATTTAGCTAATGAAGCGTTTGCAGCTACTTCAAGAGATTTTTTCTCATGAGCAGTCATTTTATTGTAAGTTTTTCCAGTAATATAAAAGTCAGCATTTACTACTACTTGGTGTAAGCCTTGTAGATAGTAGTGTTTTAATACTTTTTGGAAACCAAATGTTAAATCTGGTTTAGGGCAACACCACTCTGCTGCATCGATAGTACCTGCTTGTAATGCTGGTAGAATATCTCCACCACCCATAGCTACAGATGCAATACCGATATCTTTATATGTTTGACCAGGTATTCCTGGAGGAGTTCTGAATTTATATTTTCTAAAGTCAGCCATATCTTTAATTGGTTTTGGAAACCAACCTAAAGCTTCTGGTCCAACTGGTTGAAGCATAAATCCTTTTATGTCTCTTCCCATTTCTTTCCATAATTGGTCGTACAACTCTTTTCCACCACCGTACTGAAACCATGATAAAAATGCTAAATTGTCTATACCTACTCCACCACCTGCTACTGGCGAACCAAATAACATAGCTGCTGGATGATCACCTGACCAATAGTGTGTCCAAGCGAAACCACAATCGATTAATCCTTTATCAACTGCATCTAAAGTTTCTTTTACTCCTACAACAGCTCCTGCTGGTAAAATTTCAAATTTTAATGAACCATCAGTTAATTCTGTTACAGTGTCAGTAAAGTCCTTTAACATTTTCACTTCATCAGCTTTAGTGTTAAGAACGGTCTGACATTTTAATGTCTTAGCGTTTGCTGAAGTTATAGAAAAACCTATAAATACAGCTAAACCTAAAACAATTGATAATAGTCTTCTCATTTATCCCCCGTTAGGTTTGTTTATTTTTTCGGTAGTATGTTGGATTGAATTGACAGAGTCAAACACTAGTCTTTAAACCTAAGGTTGTAATAGACTTATTGGTAATATTAAAGTTTCTAATTTATAAGATAAATATCATGAACGAATTCGATTATATCATTATAGGTGCAGGGTCAGCAGGATGTGTTTTAGCAAACAGGCTTACTAGTAAGGAAGGGAATAAAGTTTTGCTGCTTGAGGCTGGAGGTAAAGATAATTATCCATGGATACACATTCCAGTTGGATATTACAAAACAATGCATAACCCTAAAGTTGACTGGTGTTTCCATACAGAAAAAGATAAAAGCATGAATAATAGATCAATTAGGTACCCAAGAGGTAAAACTTTAGGCGGAAGTTCTTCTATTAATGGTCTCCTTTGGATAAGAGGTCAAAGTAATGACTATGATAATTGGAGACAAATGGGAAATAGCGGATGGGGATGGAATGATGTTCTACCTTATTTTTTAAAATCTGAAAATAATGAATTAGGTAAAAATGAATTTCATAACGATAGTGGACCAATTATGGTTTCTAATAAGAAAATTAATCTAAAAATGTTAGATGAGTTTCAAAATGCAGCTGAAGAATGTGGAATTCCAAAAACCAATGATTTTAATACTGGAGATAATACTGGGATAGGTTTTTTTCAATTTACTACAAATCATAACAAGTCTTTACTAAAATTAA
Source organism: uncultured Pelagibacteraceae bacterium (assembly GCA_902587145.1). Lineage (GTDB taxonomy): Bacteria > Pseudomonadota > Alphaproteobacteria > Pelagibacterales > Pelagibacteraceae > Pelagilacustribacter. The sequence continues at coordinate 98,531 of CACIKD010000002.1, forward strand.
GATGTAGTGCTGCAAAAGGATATTTAAATCCAGTAAAAAAAAGAAAAAATTTAAAAATTATAACTAGCGCGCATGTTCAAAAAATTAATTTTGAAGGGAAAAAAGCAGAAAGTGTAAGTTTTTATCAAGGTAATGAAGTTGTTACAGTAAAAGCTCGAAGAGAGATTATATTATCAGCAGGTTCAATAGGATCACCTCATATACTTCAGGTTTCTGGTGTCGGAGACTCAAATCAACTTAGAAAAAACGGCATACAAACTGTTCACGAATTGAAAGGTGTTGGTAAAAATTTACAAGATCACTTAATGTTTAGACCAGTCTATAAGGTAAAAAATTTGAAATCGTTAAATGGTAAAATAAATAGTTTATTTGGTAATTTTTTGATTGGCTTAGAATATCTATTTAAACAAAGTGGACCTATGACAATGGGAGCAAGTCAAGTTTGTGGATTTGCTAAAAGTGACCCATCAAAAGAGACACCTAATTTACAATTTCATGTTCAACCAATTAGCACAGATATTTTAGGAGCATCAAAACTTCATGACTTTGATGGTATCACTCCAACTGTTGCAAATATTAGGCCTTCAAGCAGGGGAGAAATTTCAATAGTAAGTAATGACAGTAGAGTTAATCCCAAGATTAAAATGAATTACTTGTCTACACAAGATGATCGAATAGTTGCGGCTCAAGGATTAAAACTTGTAAGAAAAATTATGTTAGAGAGTGAAACTTTTAAAAAATATGAGCCAGAAGAGTATAGACCTGGTGTTCATATTACTGATGATGAAGAATTAGTAAAAGCTGGTAGCGAATTTACCCAAACTATTTTTCATCCCGTGGGTACGTGTAAAATGGGTAAAGATGATAATGCAGTTGTTAATGATAAATTATATATGCATGGACTTAAGAATTTAAGAGTGATAGATGCTTCAATAATGCCAAATATTACTTCAGGAAATACTAATGCTCCGACAATAATGATTGCAGAAAAAGGTGCAGAATTTATTTTAAATAATCAAACTCAATGACAGAAGAATTAATAATTTTAATACAGATAATATTTATCGATCTAGTCTTAGCTGGAGATAATGCAATTATTATTGGTATGGTTGCGTCAAAGTTTGATCCTGACAAAAGAAAAAAAATAATTTTTTGGGGAATTAGCGCTGCCGTTATCTTAAGAATATTATTCACATTAATTACAACTTATTTATTAATGATCACCGGCCTTAGATTGATCGGGGGTATTTTACTTCTTTATATTTGTTACAAATTGTATGTCGACGTAATTAAAGGCCAAATTGAAAAGAAAGATATTAAAGTTGATAACAGTTCATTTAGTAAAGCGATTTTTACAATTATTATGGCTGACGTTACAATGAGTCTTGATAATGTATTGAGTGTTGCAGGAGCAGCTAAAGGTCATTTTATGTTGTTAATATTTGGCTTAGCTTTATCTATTGCGTTAATGGCTTTCGCAGCTAATTTGATAGCTAGATGGATTGAAAAATATAAATGGATTGGATGGTTGGGTTTATTGGCTATACTATTCGTAGCAGTAGATTTAATATACACTGATTTAAAATTGATTTTATAAATATGTATCTAAAAAAATATAATTTAAAGGGAAAATATTCATTAGTAACTGGAGCAGGTAAAGGTCTAGGAAGAGCTTGTGCTATAGCTTTGGCTGAAGCGGGTTCAAATTTGATTTTAATTAGTAGAACACAAAAAGACTTAGACTCGGTATCGAAAATAGCCAAAAAATACAAAGTAAAAAGTAAAACCTATGTTTGTGATTTAACAAATTACATTAAGCTTAAAAAAATAATTGAAGAACAAAAAAAAATTGATGTTTTAATAAATAACGCAGGAACAAATATTCCTGAACATTTTCTAAAAATTCGTAAACAAGATATGGAAAAGGTAGTAAAAATAAACACAATTGCAGCATTCAATGTTGCAAACCTAGTTGCATTGAAAATGGTGGAGACAAAAAACAGAAAAAAAATTGGTGGAGCGATAGTTAATATGTCTTCTCAGATGGGTCATGTTGGAGGTCCCATAAGAAGTGTTTATAATATGACAAAATTTGGAATTGAGGGATTAACAAAAGGGATGGCAATAGATTTAGCTAAATATAATATAAGAGTTAATAGCATTGCTCCTACTTTTGTAGTTACTCCGATGACAAAAAAATTCTTTAAAAATAAAAATTTTAGAAAAGAAGTTTTAGGTAATATTCCTTTAGGAAGATACGCAGAATTATCAGAAATATCTTCTGCGGCAGTTTTTTTAGCTTCAGATGCAGCTTCTATGGTAACTGGAACTTCATTATTGGTAGATGGTGGATGGACAGCAAGATAATAAGATTACTACTCTTCTTTTTTTTACTACCTATAAATTCTTACGCAACTGAATTTCAAGGAAGTTTTAAACAAGGTTCTTTTATCCTAGGAAAAACTAATCAAAATTCAGAAGTTTATATCGATAAAAAAAAAGTCAGAGTAACAAAAGATGGGTACTTTGCTTTTGGTATAGATAGAGACAGAAAAAATAATGTAATAATTAAAGTAATAAATAATGGAAAGACAGAGATTATAGAAAAAAAGATATTTAAAAAAAAATATATCATTCAAAGAATTGATGGTTTACCTCCTAAACAAGTTACACCCCCCAAAGAAGTTTATGATAGAATTAAAGCAGACAATGTTTTGATTGGTAAAGCTAGATCTGTAAATAGTGATTTAACATTCTTCAAAAATAAGTTTAAAGCTCCACTAAAAAATTCAATTGTTACCGGAGTTTATGGAAGTCAAAGAATACTTAATGGCAAACCTAGAAGACCTCATTACGGATTGGATTTTGCCTCACCAGAGGGTACCCCAATTAAAGCTATGTTAGACGGTGTAGTTACTCTTGCAGAAGATGATCTATATTTTACTGGAGGTACAATTATCTTTGATCACGGACATGGGGTCAGTACATTATATATGCACTTAAAAGATGTAGATGTAAAAATTGGGCAAAAAGTAAAGCAAGGTGAAAAAATTGGAACAGTTGGAAAAACAGGAAGATCAACCGGGCCACATTTAGATATAAGATTAAATTGGTTTAATGTAAAACTAGATCCAGCTAGTGTTTTAAAATTAAATTAATTAAGATTTTTTTGAGGTTTCATATCAGATTTTTTAATACCAGCTACCTTCACAGGTTTTTTCATAGCATCTCTTCTGAACGGCTCACCTAATTCTTGATTTAGTATAATTTCTATAAAAGTAGTTATCCCTTTTTTTTGATCCTCACACGATTGTTTAATTGCTTTAGTAGTTTCTTCCATTGACTTAACTGTTACACCTTTTAAACCACATGCATCGGCAACTTTGGCAAAGCTTAACTCTGGATCAAGCTCCGTGCCTATAAAGTTATTGTTAAACCATAATGTCGTATTTCTTTTTTCTGCTCCCCATTGATAATTTCTAAAAATTACCATTGTTATTGCTGGCCACTCTTCTCGCGCACAAGAGCTCATTTCGTTCATGCTGATACCAAAAGCTCCGTCCCCAGCAAATCCAATTACCGGTACATCTGGGCAGCCAATTTTTGCTCCAAGTATAGATGGAAACCCATAACCACAAGGACCAAACAAACCTGGTGCTAAATATTTTCTTCCCTTTTCAAATGTTGGATAAGCATTTCCAATAGCACAATTGTTTCCAATGTCACTTGAAATTATTACATCTTCTGGCATACCTGCTTGTATTGCTCTCCAAGCTTGACGAGGTGACATTCTATCTTTATCTCTTGATCTAGCCTCTTTATTCCACACAGTTCCTGGATCGTCTTCTTCATGATCTAAGCTTGATAACTTTTGAAGCCAAGCAGACTTAGTTTGATGTATTAAATCTTTTCGTTTTTGCCTATCAGTATCACCTGCTTTTTTAGAAAGTTTATTTAGTAGTTGTTGTGCTACTAATTTAGCGTCACCACAAATACCAACTGTTACTTTTTTGGTTAAACCAATTCTATCTGAATTCATGTCTACTTGAATTATTTTTGCATTTTTTGGCCAGTAATCAATTCCATATCCAGGCAAAGTAGAAAATGGATTTAATCTTGTGCCCAAAGCTAAAACTACATCTGCTTTAGATATTAATTCCATTGCTGCTTTCGATCCATTGTATCCCAAAGGTCCGACGGCTAAAGGATGGCTTCCTGGAAAACTATCATTATGTTGATAGCCTGAACAAACGGGAGAGTCTAATTTTTCAGCTAATTTTTTACAATCTTCTATAGCTCCACCTATTACGACTCCAGCTCCAGATAAAATTACTGGAAACTTAGCGTCAGATAATAATTGTGCAGCTTTATCAATTGCTTCTGCTCCACCCGCCTGCCTCTCTAATCTAACGATTGGTGGTAATTCTATATCAATGACTTGAGTCCAATAATCTCTTGGAACATTAATTTGTGCAGGGGCAGATCCTCTTATCGCTTTTTCTATTACTCTATTTAAAACCTCTGCAATTCTTGAAGGATCTCTAACTTCTTCCTGATAACAAACCATGTCTTTAAATAAATTCATCTGTTCTACTTCTTGAAAACCACCTTGTCCCATAGTTTTGTTGGCTGCTTGAGGTGTTACCAAAAGTAATGGTGTATGATTCCAGTATGCAGTTTTGATTGGAGTTACTAATCCAGTAATTCCTGGTCCATTTTGAGCAACAACCATTGACATTTTTCCAGTAGCTCGAGTGTACCCATCAGCTATTAGACCACCATTAGTTTCATGAGCGACGTCCCAGAAAGTTATTCCAGCATCTGGAAAGATATGAGAAATAGGCATAAATGCTGAACCTATAATTCCAAACGCGTGTTCAATACCGTGCATCTGTAAAACTTTTACAAAAGCTTCTTCTGTGGTCATTTTAGCCATAAAAATCCTCTTAAATATATAATTAATCTTTCTTCCAATATATCAAAATTTAGTCTATATCCATTAAATATTTTATGTCACAGCCTGATTTAATTATACACGATGAAAAAGATAATGTTGGTGTAGTTGTAATTGAAACCACAAAAAAAGGCCAAGATTGTAGTGCCTGGATCATGGAAAATGATAAAACTGTTAAAGTTAGCTCGATGAATGAAGTTCCTTTAGGTCACAAAATTGCTCTACAAGATTTAAAAGAAGGCGATACCATACTTAAATATGGTCACGATATAGGCAAGGTAGTAAAGCCTATAAAAAAAGGTGAACATGTGCATGTTCATAATGTAAAAACAAAAAAATGGTAATAAGATGGAAATCCCAAAAAGTTTTTTAGGTTATAAAAGAGAGAATGGTAGAGCAGGAACAAGAAACCATGTAATTATTCTTCCAGTCGATGATATTTCAAACGCATGTGCTGAAGCTGTGGCTAATAATATTAAAGGCACAATAGCCTTACCTCACTCATATGGCAGATTGCAGTTTGGAGCAGATTTAGAATTACATTTTAGAACAATGATTGGGACTGGAAAAAATCCAAATGTTGCAGCAGTAATTGTAATAGGAATTGAACCTAAATGGACCAAAAGAATTGTAGATGAGATAGCAAAAACAGGAAAGCCTGTTGAAGGGTTTCATATAGAGAGAACCGGAGACATAGGTACAATAATGAAGGCCTCAAAAAAAGCACAAGAATTTTCTCAATGGGCTTCAGAGAAACAAAGGGAAGAATGTCCTTTAAGTGATTTATGGATTTCAGTTAAATGCGGAGAGTCTGATACAACATCTGGCTTAGCATCAAACCCAACAGTAGGAAATTTGATGGAAAAATTAGAGCCTTTTGGAGTTCATCTATGCTTCGGAGAGACTTCAGAATTAACTGGTGCTGAAAAAGTTTGTGCAGCTAGAGGAGCAACTCCAGAAGCTAAAGAAAAATTTATGAAAACTTGGAGCGCTTACAACGATTTTATTTTAAAAGAGGCAACTAATGATCTTTCTGAAAGTCAACCAACAGCGGGAAATATTGCTGGAGGTTTAACAACTATAGAAGAAAAAGCCTTTGGTAACTTCCAAAAAATAGGGAATTTAAAATTTATAGATGTATTAGAGCCAGCAGAAGAACCTAAAAAAGGTAAAGGATTATATTTCATGGATACTTCGTCAGCTGCAGCAGAGTGTGTAACTTTACAAGCTGCAGGAGGATTTAATATACACTTGTTCCCTACAGGACAAGGTAACATTATAGGTAATCCTATTGAGCCGGTAGTAAAATTAACAGCCAATCCTCTTACAGCAAAACTTATGAAAGAGCACGTAGACTGCGATGTTTCAAAAATTTTATCTAGAGAGATGAATTTATCTCAAGCAGGAGATGAACTCATTAAAACTATGTTAAGAGTTGCTAACGGAAGATTAACTTGTGCTGAGGCTTTAGGTCATAGGGAGTTTGTAATGACTAAGCTATACAGAAGCGCATAACAATAAAGTATTTTATTTTTCTGGAAATTTAACTTCGTCTTCTTTTTTAACTTCTTTTTTTCTAAAGTCACTAAGCATTTTTCTAATTATTGGACTTAGAACTTTTCTCATAAATGCAATTAGTGCCCCAAGAGCTACGGCTAATAAAATAGCAAGTGTTCCGTATAAGAAAGGCGCTTCACTCGCAAAGTTTACAGTAAATTCTGCTAAAGCGTTTAAATCTGTTTTAATAATTTTTTCTCCATTAAAATTGGATTTGTCTCTAAAGAAAGAGTCGTAACCAATAGCGATAGCTACCGAAATCAGAAGCATTGCAAATAAAGATTTTAACTCTGTACTATCTAAAAACTGACCAAGCTTTTGACCAAGTTGAACACCAACTATAGAACCAAGTATGAGTGGAATAACTAAAAATAAGTCAATAGATCCATAATTGAATGCGTGTAGTATTGTTACTATTGCACTTATAAAAATGGTAACAAATAATGAAGTTCCTGGTATCAATTTAATTGGCATTCCAACAATATAAATCATAGCTGGCACCATTAAGAATGCGCCACCAATACCCATCATTGCTGCTACAAAACCGACTACTAAGCCTAATAAAATTGGAGTTAAAGCGCTTTCATATAATTTTGATTTAGGAAATCTCATTCTTATTGGCAATCCTTGAAGCCAATTATGTTCATGAAGTTTTTGTTTAATTGAAGTTTTTTTTCTTTGTAGAACTTTTTCTCTATAAGTTTGAATTAACATTAATGTTCCAACCATTGCAAGCAGATACATATATAATAAGGAAATTATTATACTTATTTTTCCTATATCAGAAAAAAATGTAAATGTTGTTATTCCTAGTATTGTTCCTGCTACACCGCCAGAAACAATCATTAAGCCCATTTTATAATCTAAAGTATTTTTATACCAATGTGTTAGAGATCCGGAGACCGATGTTGCTAATATATTATTAACTTCGTTCGGCACAGCATAAACAGGGGGTATTCCCATAAATATTAAAAATGGCGTCATTAAAAAACCTCCACCTACACCAAACAAACCTGACAATACACCTACAGCTAAACTTAAGAATAATAATAAAAAGATATCTATATTGACCTGTGCAATTGGAAGATAAATTTCCAGCATAAGTCTAAGTATGCTTGAAAATTGACCTTGTCAATATTAATAAATTGTGGCTCCAAATACTTTTACTAAGTCGCCTTCAACTCCCAAAACTAATCTGCCCAGAAATTCCCCTTTAACGGTATCACTTTTTTGCTTATACAAAACAGTAATAAAATTATCTCTTCTTATACAGCCTAATACTTCTTGCTGCTCAGAAAGACTTGTTAGCAATTTATTGCTAGCCCATTGCTTTCCTAGCTCTACCTCATTAGCACCGTAAAGCATCTGAGATGAGAAATCCTTTGTAAAACCTCCGTAATCTTTAATATTGGAAGATTTTACTAAGTTAGACCAAATAGGACTAGCGATCTTAATGATTTCATCATCGCTTTTCTCTAACAAGTTCATTTTGATAAATTTAAGAGGCCTTCTTTTTCTTATCGTCGCCAACTATGTGATATACAGGCATTTTTTCCAATGTAAATTTGCCAGTTTTTGGGTCTCTTCTTGATACAGTTAAACAATGCCAATTTTCGTCATCAAGCTTTAACTTATCACCCCTGTAATAGTATCCAGGCCAACGTGTCTCTTCTCTAAAAAGAGTATGTTCAGTCACGCATTGTGAAGTTAAAGTCCTATGTTTTAATTCCCAAGCTCTCATTAATTGGTGATAATCTTCAGCACCTACATTTTCTAAATCTTCTTGTAACCAGTCTAGTAATTCTAAACCTTTTTTCAATAAATTATCATTAGTCATATAATTAGCAGTAATCCCACCTACATACTCATCCATTATTTTCTGAAGTCTTTGCAATCCTTGAATAGGAGAAATGTAACTCGGTGAAACTGTTCCGCCTGTAATCTCGTTTCTACCGATAGTATAATTGTCTAAAGGTTTATAGATGATATCTCTCAAATTATTACATTGGTTATCACTTACATTAATATCTTCAGCTTTTTTATCTTCTATATATTTTACTGCTGCTTTTGCTGCCAATCTTCCTTCTGTGAAAGAACCGGATGAAAATTTATGAGCACTTCCTCCAACAGTATCACCTGCACCAAACAAACCTTCAACTGTGGTCATTCTGTTATAACCCCAAAAATATTCTGGCGGAGCTATGTCTTCTGGACCGCTAACCCAAGCTCCAGAGCAAGTAGCATGAGAGCCCATGACGTATGGTTCGGATGTCGTTAATTCAGGATTAGTATATTTAGGATCAATGTTTTGTGAAGCCCATACAACAGCTTGACCAACAGTCATACCTAAAAAATTTTCCCATCCAACCGTTTCTAAATGTGGATCTTGGAAAGCTTCTTTTGTAACCATGTGAATTGGTCCACCTCCGGCCATTACTTCTTGTATAAATGCATGATTTCTTAAACAAGTTGGAGTTGGGTGATGATCTATATACTCGCCTACTAACTCTTTTGTTTTATCGTACCATTTTTTCTCATAGTTCTCACCATTTGCATTTTGCGTGTAAGTTTTTAAGTGTAAAAAATAAGCGCCTACAGGACCATATCCATCTTTAAATCTACATAATACAATTCTATTCTCCATTTGAGTCATTTTTGCTCCAGCTGCGATCGGTAAAGCATAAGCAGATCCATTACTCCAAGGAGCGTACCAAGTTCTTCCCATTCCTTCTCCAACTGCCCTAGGCTTAAATATATGTGACGCTCCACCTGCAGCTACTATTACTGTTTTAGCTTTAAACACATGATAGTCACCAGTTCTCATATTAAAACCTACCGCTCCACCAACTCTATTCTCATTATTTTCATCCATCAGTAAGTGTGTGACCATTATTCTATTATAAATTTTATCCGCAGATTTTTTTGCAGCTTCAGCTACAATTGGTTTGTAGCTCTCTCCGTGAATCATAATTTGCCATTTGCCCTCTCTTTGGTACCTGCCAGTTTTTTTATCTTTCATCATGGGAAGACCCCATTCATCAAACATGTGCACTGTAGAGTCAACATGACGAGCCATATCATAACCAAGGTCTTCTCTTACTAATCCCATAAGATCATTTCTTGCATATCTAACATGATCTTCAGGTTGATTTTCGTTCCATCTCATGCCCATGTAGCAGTTTATAGCGTACAAGCCTTGGGCCACTGCACCACTTCTATCTATATTAGCTTTTTCTACACAGATGATTTTTAAATCTCTTCCCCAGTGTCTGGCTTCAAATGTAGCACCTGTTCCGGCCATACCTCCACCTACTACAAGAACATCGCAATTTTCGTGAACAGTTTTTCTTTTTGGCATTAATAATAAACTCCCTTTTTAAAAGAGTCTTTACTAATTGTAGGTAAATCTTTCTTAGTATCTAATCCCTCAGGCTCAGAGTAAAGAACTTGAGAATTCATTTCACCTTGTCGAGGTTTATCTCCCTCAGCTAATTTTGGAATAAATTTTCCCCAAGGTTTTGTTGTAATGGGAGAGACAAAATCTTTTTCTGTTCCATTTCTGAATTTAATTTTCCAAGAAATAGTTCCCTTTTCTTCTTCTCTTCTAACTCTTACACTGTGTCCCATGGGAGCAAAATCTGCATATCCTCTAACATCAATGGCATGATTAGGACATGCTTTAACACATGAATAACATTCCCAACAAAAATTAGGTTCAATATTTTTTGCTCTTCTGATAGTTTCATCGATATGCATAATGTCTGAAGGGCAAATATCTACGCAATGCCCGCATCCATCACATCTTGTCATATATACAAAAGTAGACATAATTATTTCCTCTTAGTTTCTATAATAGCTTTAAATAATATACTAGTTTTATTAATCATGATGTTAATAATGTTTTGGTTGTTCTCTTTTAATACCAAGGCCAAATTGCTCTGGTGCGTCCGCTGGTGGAGGCAAATTGTCTCTAGACCCATCGGCCTCTGCTAAATTTTTTTGTATAGCAGCACCCGGTTTATAAAACATGTGGGCAAATTTAGACCAATAAACTCCACCAAATAAAGCTAAATTTGCAAAGATAAATAAAATTAAAAATAAATAACTTAATCCCGTCATTCCAGAAGATTGAAAATAAGACCAAGCTAATCCAAAAGTAGCGCATGCTAGTAAAGCTAAAACAAATAAATCAGCGGCAATAATTCTGTACCAAGGATGTGCTTCTGCGGATACATCTACTCTTAAAAAAAACCAAAACCAATACCCACCTAAACATGTCATTATTGCTCCAACGTGCCAGATAATTGGAATATAAGATGGCGCTGCTACGCCATCAGAATATTTAAATATTAAAACTACAGATGCGATCCAAAAAAGGATTGTTCCATACATTCCAAGCACATGAGCCAGTCTTCTCTTTCCAAATCCAAGCTCTGATGTAGTTGCGATATCACTAGCAACTGTTTTTAAAATTACGGCTGTTTTTTTTCCAGCGCTTAATTCTGTTTTTGCGGATTTTTTTGCTTTTTGAGCATTTCTAAAAAAATAAACTACATTTTTTTTATGTAGCATATCTAAGCCTGTTCCAATAATAATTAAAAGTACCATAGCAATTACAAAAAATTGCAAGAAAATTGATGGTACTGTTTGTGAAAGTTCTGCAAATGGGTTAATTGAAAACATAAATAATTTTAGTAGTTTGATGTATACAGGTCAAGTGAGAACAATTCGCAATTATTTTAGCTTTCCATCCTTTCTCATTTGTTCCCTAATTTTAGTTGCTGAAATTTGCTGCGTCTTTTCGTCAAGAACTATTTCTTCAATTTTATAACCAACACCTCTTCCATAACAAATGTTTGTTAGATTTGGTACTAGTGTAACTTTTATTCTACCTTGATAATCTTTTAAAGCCTCTAAAATATTTTTTTTTACCGTCTCAAAATTAAAAGGATTGTCATCTACGCCTTGGACGTCACGTACCATAATATTAACTTGACCAGTCTTTTTTAGTATCTCTTCAAATAGTTTCTGATGACCAGCGTGCCAAGGTTGCCATCTTCCAAGCATTTGAGCAGTTGGTTTTTTGTTATCCCAGACATGACCATCATTTTTCATTTGGTCTGCCATAAAGTTTCTTTAAGCAGCGGCTTGTATTTTATGCTTTGTCGACATTCCGCTTAAGAAATTCCAAAGATATCTAGCTGTTAGCATTGAAGCTTTTTCAGCTTTAACTTTTTCTTCCTCTGTTAAAGCGTCTAAAAGTTTTTCACATTCTTTTCTATGAATTACATCAGCAGCTTTATGAGCTTCGAAAAACTCTAAACCTTCTTTTGATGTAACTCCATAAAAGTTTTTAAGTCCTCTTATTTTTGTTTCAGCAATTTCAGGAATTTGCCTTTCATAAGTATATAAAGAAGCTAAACCTTCAGCATATGATTTTCTTGCTTGATGAAAAAAGTTTTCAATCATATCGTTAGTAAACCACTCTCTTTTTACATCTTCGATTTTATCTTTGTCAGCACCCATTGCTAATGCAAAGTTTTTCCATAGCTTTGGATGGTCTGCGTTTGGATTTTCTTCATCTTGAAGATTTTCTAAAAGAATTTTTCTTTTTTCAATGTCTTCACAAATTGAATGTGTAGCGCTTATGTATCTTGGAAACGCTTTTACGTGTTGGTAATATTGTTCTGCGTAATCCTTAATTATTTCTCTCGTTAATTTTCCTTCATTCCATGACTTATAAAACGGGTGATTTAATAAATGGTACTGGTCTAATTTTTTATTAAGTTCTTGTGAAAACATATATCTCCTTGGTTAATTAACATTATTAAAACTGTTTCGACTTAGGAAATAGAATAATGATTTATCCACATTAAGTATACAAAAAAAAGTGCGATGTTCTCGTTTTGATTCACCTTTGATTCCAATTTAGACTCAAAATACAACCTTAAATTGTTGCTTCTGATCTTTGAATAGGCCTTTCATTAATAGGGTAATGAACGATTGTTGCAAATATCGACAAGGCAATGGCCATGTAAAAAGCATTATCATAAGAACCAAATTGATCATAAAAATATCCTCCTAGATACGCTCCTATGAAAGCTCCAACTTGGTGACTCAAAAAAACAATTCCAAAAAGCGAACTTAAATATTTAGTCCCAAATATTTGCGCTACTATTCCATTGGTTGGAGGGACAGTAGATAACCATAATAATCCAAAAGAAATTCCAAAAACTATTGACATTATATTTGATGGAGGTGAAAAAATAAAAATAGCTATAGATACAGCTCGCAAGGCATAGAGAATACAAAGTAAACTTTTTTTTCTATATTTAGTTCCTAAATAACCCATGCCCAAAGTTCCAATAATATTAAATAATCCTATTAGTGCTAAAATAATAGTTGCTGACCAACCCCCCATACCCCTTTCTTGCATATATCCGGGTATATGCGTAGCGATCAATGTTATTTGGAACCCACAAACAAAAAAGCCTGCATTAAGTAAAAGATATCCTTTATGTGAAAAAGCTTCTTTTAGTGCTTCAAAAAAAGTTTGATCTTTTACGATAGGTTGGTTTTTATCAATTAATTTTTTTGGAGCAAATATAAATAATGAAACTATTGATCCAAGTAAAATAAAATATAAGAAATATTTTAAAGTTTCTTCCCAGCCAAATTCCCCTAAGGAATATTTTGTAAACAAAGGTGCAATAAAATATCCAACTGACGCTGCTGCAGTAACAAGACCTGATGCTATTGTTCTTTTTTCATTTGGAAAATGTTTGCTGACTTCGGAAACGGGCACACTTATTGCTGTGGCTCCTAAAGCAATACCGATTAAAACTCCAAGACTAATTTGAAAATAAACACCTGTATTCGGTCCAGAATAAAGCATAAATATACCTGCACCAAATATCAAGAAACCTATAAAAACAGCTTTATTACCACCAAACCTATCTGCAACTAATCCAAACAAAGGTGAAAACATTCCCCAAAAAATCATTTGAATACCGATTGCTAAACCAAATTCTGTACGCGTGCATCCTAGTCCCTCTTCAAAAGCTTGAAAAAAAAGACCAAAGGTCTGTCTTAAACCCATAGAAATCATTATCACTACACAGGCGGAAATAAGTACAATAAGTGTTAATTTATTATTTATGAATTTTTCTGACATTTTATTTAATATACTTTATCGCATTTTTTAAATCATCAATAAGATCTTTAGGATCTTCTAAACCAATGTGGAGTCTTACAATGTGTTCATCTTTTTTTAAATTTAAATAGCTTCTGTATCCTCTTTCGACTATTTCTTGGTGTAGTGCTAAACTTTCAAATCCACCCCAACTATAGCCATACCCAAAGAGTTTGAGAGAATTTACAAATTTTTTAATAGAATTCTTATCTTTTGATTTTATTCTCAAACCCATTAGTCCTGAAGCACCTTTAAAATATTTTTTCCACATTCTAAAATTAAAAGAATCTTTTTTATAAGGATAAAGCAATGTGACTTTTTTATTTTTTGAAAGAAATGCAGCTACTTTTTTTGCATTTGCTTGATGTTTTTCTAGTCTAATATCTAAAGTTCTTAAACCTCTTAAAATTAAGTATGCATCATCGGGACTTAGTCTTAATCCTGTTATTTTATTAGTTTGTTCAACTAATTTGAAAGTTTTTTTGTTTACAGCTAGACTGCCACCCATTACGTCTGAATGCCCAGAATAATACTTTGTTGCTGAAACAATTGACATATCAAATCCTAATTTAATGGGTTTAAAAAAATATGGGGTTGCCCAAGTATTATCAATGGCAGTAAAAATTTTTTTTCTTTTTGCAATTTTAATTATCTTAGATAAATCTTGAAATTCAAAGGTATTGCTACCTGGACATTCTACAAAAATAAGTTTTGTTTTACTTGTTATATTTTTTGAAATAGTTTTCAAATCATGTGGGTTATAAAATTTAGTTTTAATTTTAAAATCTTTTAAAAATGTCTCTGTAAAAAGACGAGTAGGAAAGTAAACTGGGTCTGCTACTAAAATTTCATCTCCTGGACGCACCACACTAAAAATAGCTAGAAAGACTGATCCAAAGCCGGTTGGAGTTAAAAAGGTATGATAACTTTCTTCTAATTCTGATAAAATTTTTTGTAAAATATGTGTTGTTGAAGTTCCTTGTCTGCCATAATCAAAGTGGCCTCCTCTAGGGTCTTTCTTGTATTTTTTTTGCATCTTACGTATATCTTGTAAAGATTTAAAAATAATTGTAGATGCTCTTACAACTGGGGGATTGACTGACTGATTATGAAAATCCTTAGCAGTATGTTTTAGAAATGTGTTTATAGACTTTTTCATAAAAAGAGTATAAGTGAACTTTATATAAGTTTATTTAATTAAGATATAAAAAAGGAGGCGAAAATATGGGTTACCCTAAAAAACATAGAGGTAGACGTAAAATAGGATCAAAAAAAAGAAGAGCAAGAAAAAGAAATAAACGTAAATAAGATTTTATAAATGAGAGAAATAACACAAATCCGTAAACTAAGTTTATGGATTTTTTTCCTACCATTAATAGCCATTAACCTTTGTCTTTTTATATCTGTGAATCCCAGTCTTTTAGAGGGAACTATTTTTGCTGTTGATCAAATAGGAAGGTCAGGTTTTTCAATTCCTTATTTGGATGGAAGTCTTTCTATAAGCAGAGCCTCTAGAACTTTTCCTCAATATTTAATTTTTAAACCCTCAATGATTATTACTGGAATTCTTTTATTCTATTATTGGAATAATAATAATAATTTAATTTGTAAAATAAGAAATACAGAAAATTTTAAATATAAATTTCGTATATTTGGGATACTGTCAGCAATATTTTTAATTATTCATTCAATTTTTTTAGGAGTTAAATTTGATATCCAAATTTATAAGTTATTTAGGAGAGTAGTTTTGCTTTTATTTATTATTTTTGAATTGATTGCTCAAGGTATGCTGGTTTATTATTTATTCAACATAAAATCAAAAATTTCTGATATCACAAATAAAAAAATTCTAGTAATTAAAATGATATTAGTTTCAATTTTAGTTATTGTGGCCTTTGCCAGTCTTCCTATTTTAGTAACTAAAGGCAATACACATTTTAAACATGCTCTTGAATGGAACTATTTCGTTGGGGTAATAACTTTTTATTTATTGACGTTTTTTTTCTGGAGAAGAACCACGTAAATTTCTAGGCTTTCGCCCAGAAATTTAGTAGTTTTGGTTCGTCGTTGTAGGCGCTACCGCCGAACCCACCCGATCAACCATTTTAGCGCTACTCAGTTGACCTTTCTGCCCTTTAAGCTTGAACCTCTCGGTTTTTCCTTAATTGGCCAGTTAAGAGTTGCCTCTTAATTAATTCCATTAAATCATATTAAAAAAAAATATGTATCACTTATTAGTTGACTTAAATTTGCTTGTGAATTAGGTGGATAAATTTTTATTAAATGTCTTGTCGATCCACCCCCCACCTAAAACTTTATCCCCAGCCTCATCATTTAAATAGAATACACATGCTTGACCAGGTGAAATACCGCTTTCCCCATCTAAAATATTTACCTCAGCTTTATTAGTATTAATTTTTACTTTGGCTCTAAGTAACTTTCCAGTAGATCTGACTTTAATTTTAATTTCTTTTTCTAACTCGTTCTTACTTCCTAGAATATTTAATTCTCTCAAAATTATTTTATTTATTTTTAATGCCTCCTTTGGGCCAACAACTATAGTATTATTGTTGTTGTCTATTTTTATTACATAAAGTGGATCTTTATCAGCAATTTTAATTCCCCTTCTTTGTCCAATAGTGTAATTAATTATTCCGTCATGTTGCCCTATTACTTTTCCTTTAATATCTATAATTTTTCCAGGATTAAAAGACTCTGGTCTAAATTTTTTTATTACTGAGCTATAGTCACCATTGGGGACAAAACAAATGTCTTGGCTATCCGGTTTTTCAGCTACATTAAGATTGAGTTTTTTTGCTATATTTCTTGTTTCCATTTTTTCAATGTCTCCTAAAGGAAATCTTAAAAAATCAAGTTGGTCTTGGGTTGTGCTAAATAAAAAATAGCTTTGATCTCTGGAAAAATCCTTAGCTCTATACATAGAGCTTTTTCCGTTAGTTTGAATCCTCTTAATATAATGACCTGTTATTAATGCGTCTGCTTTTAGATCTTTTGAATATTTGAATAAATCTCTAAATTTAACTGTTTGATTGCATTGGACGCAAGGTATTGGAGTTTCTCCTGAAGAATAACTTTCTATAAAATTATCTATGACTTCTTGCTTAAATTTTTTTTGATAATATAAAATTTCATGATTTATGTTTAATTGCTCAGAAACTCTTTTGGCGTCCAAAATGTCCTGTCCCGCACAACACTGTCTTCCCTCTTTGGATTGCTTAGCGTCGTCATATAATTTTAAAGTAATTCCTGTGACGTCATATCCCTCTTCTTTCATTAAACCTGCTACAACAGAAGAGTCTACGCCTCCAGACATAGCTACAACCACTTTTGTTTTTTTTTTCGGCTTATTTATTCCTAGAGAATTGATCATATAAAGTATATATTATATATATTATTTAATTTCCATAATGCAATTTGATCTTGAGCCAGGCGATTTCGTAATAAACCCTAGGAACAAAGAGTGGGGAACAGGGCAAATACAATCGATTATAAAAAATAAGATAACAGTTAATTTTCAGAATAGTGGAAAACAGGTTATTGATGTTAATCACATAATTTTAGAAAAGGTGAATATAAATGAAAATTGATTATAAAAAGATTACTGAAAAACTAATTCCTATTTTTGAAGAAGCGGGCCAAGTGTCGATAGATTTGTATAACAAAGGACTAAAGATTGAAATTAAAGAGGATGGATCACCAGTTAGTAATGGAGATTTAAAAGTTAATGAGATAATTAGTAAAAGAATTGAGCAACTTACACCGGACATTCCTATTATTTCAGAAGAAACTGTTAATATAAAAGTAAAAAATAATAATTCTGTTTTTTGGTTAATTGATCCAATTGATGGAACAAAAGAATATATATCTGGAAAAGATGAATACACTTTAAATGCAGCTTTAGTAGTTAATAAAAAACCTATTATAGGCTTGGTGGGTGTTCCAAAAAAAAAACAATTATTTTATTCTTACGCTATAGGTCAAAGTTTTATAAGACAGAACGGTGATGATAAAAAAATAGATTGTAAAAAAAAAAATAATAGAAATAATATTATTGCAGTTTCTAGCATGAGCAAACCACCAGAATTAATAATGAAAAAATTAAATGAGTATAACGTTTCCTCAATTGCAAAAGTCGCTAGCTCATATAAATTTTGTCTTATTGCAGATGGTACTTTTGATATTTATGCAGCAAAAGAAAGAGCTAATGAGTGGGATTATGCTGCAGGTCATGCTATTGCTGAAAATGCAGGAGCAATTATAACTACTTTAGATAATCAGCCTTTTTTGTATGGAAAAGAAGATTATAGAAATCCAAGTTTATTAATGCTTAGGTCAAAAAATTTAAATGACTAAAACAATTTTAATTATAGTTATATCAGTTGCTATTTTTGGTTTAATAGTTTTTGTTCTTGTAAGAAATGCTTTAAAAAGAAAAATTGATCAACTGGTCGAAGATGAAAAATCAAACAATTTTGATTAATTTTTGAAACTCTTCTTGCTCTAAATTTAAAACTCTTTTAGATAGGTCATAATCAAATCCTGCTCTAGCTAGAACGCCCATATCTTTTTTATAAAATAACTCCCTATTTGCATTTGGTCTTATAGCTCCAATGCGTCTTCTTTTGCATAGCTTTAGAGCAGATACAAAATCTGGCTCTATCTCTTTATTCTTAATTTTTTCTATACTTTGTTTAATAAATTTTTGATCTATCCCTTTCATCCTAAGTGATTGATTAATCTTATTTAGTGAATAGCCTCTTCTTAATAATGTTCTTGATTTTGAATCTGAATACAATTCGTCATTTAAAAATTTATTTTGTTCTAAACTAAACAAAACATTATCAATTAATTCTGAAATTTCTTTTTTTGATTTTGTGGTTTTAAATTTAATTAAAACTTTTTTCATTAAATAGACTTTTAACTGTTGTTTAGATGGACTATATTTTTCAATATATGAGTAAGCCATATCCTTTAAAGCTGTGCTGAGCTCATCAAAATCTTTTTTATTAGATGTGGGATTCATCATTCTAATATACTATATTATTTTAAATGATAAATAACTTTGAAGAATATTTAACTTTAGAAAACATATTCCTTTTCTCTAATTGGGGTGTAATACCTTTTTGGTTGCTTTTACTATTTTCACCCAATAGTACACTTACACGTTTTTTAGTACATTCTATTATAATTCCTTTAATACTTGGTATTGCTTACATATTTGTCGTTTATCAAATCTATTTAAATGATAATTTTTTAGAAGGATTTGGACTGTACTTAGGAATTGAAAATCTTTATGCAATTTTTTCTGACGAAAATTTCTTATTAATTTTTTGGTTGCATTTTCTTTCAATCAGTTTGTTTGTGGGTGCATGGATCGCGAGAGATTCGATGAGATATTCTATACCAAAGTTTTTGACTGCATTGTCACTAATAATAACCTATTTTACTGGCCCACTTGGAATATTTGTATATTGGGTGATTAGAATTTTCTTTGCTAAAAAAGTTTCATTAAATGAATAAATCTTTTGATTTTTATTTTGATTTTATTAGTCCGTATGCGTTCATTGCTCATAATAAAATAAAAAAAATTGAAAAAGAATATATGTTTAAAATTAACTACCAACCTATTCTATTAGGTGGGCTTCATAACTTACATGAAATTAAAGCTCCAGCTTTCATACCGTCTAAAGCTAAATTTATGATTAGAGATTGTAAGATGGTTGCTGAAAAAAACAAAATAAATTTTAAGTTCAATTCTTATTTCCCAATAAAAAGTTTAAATCTAATGAGAGGTGTATTTGTTGCTGCAGAAGACGGTATTAAAGACTTATACATTGACAAAATATTTAACGCAGTGTGGGGTGACGGTCTTAATATGAACGATGATGTTGTAATTGAAAAAGTTTTAAAGAATATAGACATAAATCCAAAAACGTTTATTTTAAGATCACAAAGTCAAAATATTAAAGATCAATTAAGATCTAAAACTAACGATGCTTATAAAAAAGGAATTTTTGGAGCTCCGACTTTTATAGTTAAAGATAAAATTTTTTGGGGTCAAGACAGGCTCCAATACGCCATTGCCGAGGCAGTAAAATAATTATTTTTTCTCTTTATTTACTACTTCAAGACCTACATTTTTTAACGCATCAAATCCTCCAGATGCATTTGCAACATTTTTAAAACCCATCTCTTTAAGGGCTTTAGTAGCGAGTGCTGATCTAAATCCCAAAGCACAGAATAAAACAATATTTTTCATTTCACCAATTTTTTTTTCTTGAAAATAAGAACTTTGTGGATCTAACCAAAACTCTAACATGCCACGAGGAATATGAATTGAATTTTTGATTGTACCCTCTTTCCATAATTCTCTTATATCTCTAATATCTATTAATGTTATATCTCCTTTTTCATAAGAAGACTTGACTTCTTCAGCACTTAAAACTTTTATTTCCTTGTTTGCTTCATCAACAAGCTCTTTAGATGACTTTATATTCATGATAGTAAGATATTAGATTAAGATTAGATTGCAATGAGACAAATAGAAAAAACTTATAAAAAAGGTGTTCTGAGAAAACTCTTAATCAAAATATGTAGATTGTTGGGTTATGAGCTTATTGATCAATCAGACATGTCATTTATTACATCATTTAATAAGGAAAATGCATCAATAGTCGGTAAAAAATCGATAACTTTACCCTTGGGAGAAATAAAGATTAAGCGAAAAATACGTAGCCTAGATGTTATCTTGAAAACATGTACAGGAGTTAATTTGGTTTCTCAGAATAAAAAAAGAATATTTGAGCACAAAAAATCGGAATATACATTTAGAACAATTAATTCACTCCTAAAAAGTTTAAAAAAATCCCAACAGAATATAAATAATATTGATTTACAGATTACAATTATAGATTCCGGATCTTCAAAAGAAGACAAAGAATTAATGCGAGAAATCTTAGAAAAATCAAAATTTAAATTTAATTTTATAGAATTAAATTTAAGCGATTTTTTACAAAGAATAAAAGTTATAAAAAAAAATAATACTCAAATAGAAAATAATATGAAATCGACAATGGCAAGTATTATAAAGTCTTTTGAAATATCAAAAAATTTTGATGATTTAGTTTATTTTGTTGAAGATGATTACATCCATAGTGATGATTGTATTTCTGAGATGCTATCAGTTTATGAAAAATTTTCGACTATTTTTGAAGATGAAGTTTTTATAGTACCAGTTGATTATCCGTATTTATATCAAAAAAATCAGTCTACCAATGTACTTATAGGTCAAAAATATCACTGGAGATCTGTAAAAGAGTCTCTGTTAACATTTTTAACAAGTAAAAAAATGATAAATAAATATTATAATGAACTTATAAAAATGGGTGAAATTGAACATGAGCCGTATGAAACAATACTTCACAATATTTATGACAAGGAAAAATGTTTTTCTCCTATTCCTTCTCTGGCACTACATTGCACTAACGTAAATTCTGTATTTGGATTATCTCCAACAATAGATTTTAAAAAGTTATGGGAAGAAAGTAAATTATAAATAAGGCCCGATTTCTCGAGCCTTATTTAAATTACAAACTATCAGAAAAATTAATCTCTAATGGAATAAGCTGACACACCGACTTCAGCTTTATCTGTTCCTAGTCTTTCAGCAGATTTACTAATTCTTAAACCAACAGTTTCTTTAAGAATTCTAAATACTGCATAAGATAATACAAAACTAAAAACACATACTGAAATTACGCCAATAAACTGTATTGTAAAATTTGTATCATTATTACTTAATGGTACAACTAAAGTTCCAAAAATACCTGCGAACATATGTACCGGAATAGCTCCAACAACATCGTCCAAGGCTTTGCTTTCTAAGAATTTAGTTCCAAAATACATTATAACCGCACCAGTTGCTCCAATGCACATAGCAAGTATTGGACCCGGTGTTAGTGGCTCAGCTGTAATAGCAACTAATCCTGCAAGAGCACCGTTTAACATCATAACAATATCAGTTTTGCCATTTAATAAACGAGTCAAGGCTGCACCGGCTACTGTACCAGCCGCTCCAGCTAAGTGAGTGTTAACTGCAATTTTACTAATTGCATTTACATCATCAAAAGTTCCCATAGCTAATTGACTGAAACCATTAAATCCAAACCATCCAAACCATAATAAGAATGTTCCTAATGTTACTAGTGGAATACTAGAAGCTGCAAAAGGTTCCATAGATCTTTTTTGTCCTCTTGGACCAAATCTTCCCTCTCGCGCGCCTAATACAATTACTCCAGCTAAAGCTGCAGCGCCACCACATGCATGGACAAGTGTAGACCCAGCAAAATCAGAAAAGCCAGCTGTGCTTAACCATCCGCCTCCCCATTGCCATCCCATTGAAATTGGATAAATTAAACCTGCCATAAAAGCTGCAAATATGAAAAACGGCCAAATCTTTATTCGCTCCGCTACTGCACCTGAAACTATTGAAGCTGTTGCACAAACAAACATGGTTTGAAAAAACCAATCGGAATGTCCAGAATAACCAGTTCCCATTTCAGTACCATCACTCCATATTGAGAACGAACCAATATATCCGCCTTCAGGAATTCCATATGCTAAATTATAACCAACTAAAAAAAACACTATTGAACAAATTGCAAATTTACCTATATTTTTTGCTGCTATTGTAGAAA
This sequence comes from uncultured Pelagibacteraceae bacterium, assembly GCA_902587145.1. Lineage (GTDB taxonomy): Bacteria > Pseudomonadota > Alphaproteobacteria > Pelagibacterales > Pelagibacteraceae > Pelagilacustribacter. The sequence goes on from CACIKD010000002.1 coordinate 120,951, forward strand.
CACTTTTTGTTGTTACAAGTCCACTTTCTAACATACAAAATCCAGCTGCCATAAAAGCAACTAAAACCCCGCCAATATAAAATGCTAATGAATTAAAAATATATTGACCCTCTTCAGACATTGTAGTTTCTGCGAAACTTGATGTCGTTAAAATTGATAAAAATATTAAAATTAAAATTAAACTTTTTCTCATTTTTCCCCCTCGTTGACATGCGTATTTCATTTTTAAGTAAGTTGTAAAATAGTGACTATGGCATAACACATATGTAAAATTTGCATAAAAAAAAGGCCCAGCGGGGGGCTGGGCCTTAAGTTTTCTCCAACTAACGAGGGAGGAGATAAGTTAGAAATTTTATTAGTCTCTTATACCGTAAGCTATTACACCAACTTCTGCTTTGTCAGTTCCTAGTCTTTCAGCTTCTTTACTAATTCTTAATCCAATTGTGCTCTTTATAGCTTGGAAAACAATTAGTGAGACTACAAATACGAATACAACAACTGAAATTGTTCCTAAGAATTGAGCTCCAAAAGAAACATCTCCATTTGTTAATGGTACTGCTAATGTACCCCATACACCAGCTACTAAGTGAGCAGGTATGGCTCCAACAACATCATCGATTTTTAATTTGAACAATAATTTCGTTGAGAAATACATTAATATTCCTGCTATTGCTCCGATGAAAATTGCTGCTAATGGACTTGGTGTTAACGGTTCAGCAGTGATACCCACTAATCCTGCGATAGCTCCATTTAACATCATGACCACATCAGTTTTACCACCAATCAATCTTGACATTGTTGCAGCAGCTAATACTCCACCACCTGCAGCTAAATTCGTATTGATATAAATTGTTGCGACTGAAGACACATCTTCAAGTGTTCCAGCGGCCAATTGCGATCCACCATTGAAACCAAACCAACCTAACCAAAGTATAAATACTCCTAAAGTTGCTAATGGAATTGATGATGCCGCGAACGGTGCCATCGGTTTAGCTTCGCCTTTTCCTGAGAATCTACCAGTTCTAGCACCTAATATTATCGCACCTGCAAGAGCCGCAGCTCCTCCAGCAGCATGTACTAATGTTGAACCAGCAAAGTCTGAAAATCCAGCAACCGATAACCATCCGCCACCCCACTGCCAACCCATTGAAATTGGATAAATAATTCCAGTTAAAATAGCTGCAAATAGGAAGAACGGCCAAATTTTAATTCTTTCTGCTAACGTACCAGAAACGATAGACATTGTAGTAGCACAGAACACCATTTGGAAGAACCAATCAGAACCATCAGAATATCCTGTATCTAATGATGAATTATCACTCCATGGTGTGAATGAGCCTATATATCCGCCTTCTGGAATACCGTAAGCTAAGTTGTAACCAACCAACCAGAACATAACTCCGGCGATTGAATAAAGACCTATATTTTTTGCACAGATTGCTGATACAGATTTTGATGTTACTAATCCTGACTCTAACATTGCGAAACCTGCGGCCATCCACATGACCAAGAAACCTGACATTAAAAATAGTAGGGTATTAAATATATATTGTACTTCTGCTGATACAGTTGTTTCTGCGTAACCTAATCCTGCGAAACCAAAGTATAGTGCTGCTCCAGCAAAAAAGTAACCTAAGTATTTTTTCATAACACTCCCTTGTTTAATTAAAGTGTGCTTATAAAATTTTAAAAATTAAATGAGGAGTGATTTGTCTTAAAATGAGCTATGCAGTTTTTGCAAGTAGTTTAGCCCTTATTTGATTTTTTCAAATAAGGGCTAAAAATAAGATTTAACGGTTAAACATTTCTTTTAAGCTTTTAGCAGGTAAAAACTTAACTTTTTGAGAAGCTGCTATTTGAATGGACTCACCTGTTCTTGGATTTCGACCTACTCTAGCTTTTCTTTTAGCTACTTTATAAGTACCAAAACCTGCAATTTTTACAGTATCGTCATTCTTTAGCGCATCTAAAATAATAGTCGTAATTGAGTCAAAAGTTCTTTCAGCATCAGCTTTACTCTGGCCCAATGTGGACGATATTTTTGCTACTAGTTGTTTTTTATTCATTTTTGCCCCTAGGTTAATTCTAATCTCAACAAAAACTGAGCAAAATCAACATTATTTTTAGTATTAAACAATTATATTAACACTAAATATAGTGTTTAAAAAAGTGTTGATTTTACTTGCTTTTTTGCGAGTAAAAAGTGGCTTAAAATAAGCCTAAATCTTTAAGATCGTTAAATGTCGTAAAAAACATAAGAGAAAACAGCAAAAATAACCCGATTCGAAAAAAACCCTCTTGAGTTTTTTGGGAAAGTGGTTTCCCTAGTATTTTCTCAAAAGCATAAAACATTAAATGACCGCCGTCTAAAAGAGGAATTGGGAATAAATTTATTAATCCTAAACTTATCGAAATATAAGCCATGATACTTAAAAAGGCAATAAAGCCGAATTGAGCAACCTGACCTGTTATTTTTGCTATTCGTATGGGTCCGCCTAATTGTGAACTATCCCCTTTTCCTTGAAACATTGATCCTACAAATTTTAAAGTGGTTTTCGTTACAAACCATGTTTCTCCCACAGCATAATATAAGGCTTTGGTTGGCCCTAATTTTTGTTTATCAAATTCATTATTTAGAGGAGATATTTTTATACCAATAATTTTCCTTTTTACTTTATTGCCTAAATTATCTTCGCTCATTACTTCTTTAGGTTCTATTATGAATAACAATTCTTGCTCGTTTCTTAAAACTTTAATTTCGACATTTTCATTTGTTGTTGCATTAATATGTGTAGAAACCTCTAAAACACTACTTATTTTATTATCATTAATTTCCGTAATAACATCATTCACTTTTAATCCTGATGAAAAGGCTGGGCTGTTTTCTTGTACTTCGGATATTTTAGCTGGAGTGAAATCTTTACCGGAAAAGATATATATAAAGGTAAAAATAATGATAGCTAAAATAAAATTTGCTAATGGACCTCCAAAAACAATTAATGATCTTTGGTAAAGAGGTTTTACTACAAAAAGTTTTTTTCTATCACTCTCATTGTATTTTTTTAAAAGCTCCGCTTGTTCAGCTTGACTAAAAACGTTTCTGTCACCGAAAAACTTAACATACCCTCCTAAAGGTATTAAACAAAATTTCCATCTCGTTCCATTTTTGTCATTAATACCGAATAATTCTCTACCGAAACCTATTGAGAAATCAGTGACACCTACACCGTATTTTCTAGCAAAATAATAATGGCCATATTCATGAACGAATACAACTATAGTAAGTAAAACAATAAATGGTATTATAAAATTTAAAATTTCCATTCATTTACCTTACTAAAAAGAAAATTTCTGAACGCAACTAATCTAGCATTATTTTTAAGTGATTCTGGATAAACAAAATGAGTTTCTGTTGGTTTGCCAGGCTCAGTTGGTAAAACTTTTGTAATACCGTTTATATTGTGTGCTATATAGTCTGGTAATGCAGCTAAACCAACTCCACTTTGAACTGCTAATAATAGTCCGTAAACGCTATTTACTTTTAATAAAGACTTCCTTTTTTTTCCATCTTTTGTACCTACTTTTAATACCCAATCTGGATTATAAACAGGAGATGGTGCGCCTTTACCGTAAGTAATAAATTTATGTTTATCTAAATCCTTTAAAGTTTTTGGATAACCATTTTTTTCTAAATATTCATTTGACCCATAAATATGATAGTTGAAATCAACAAACTTTTTTTGAATTAGATTAAGTTGTTTTGGTCTTCTCATTCTGATGGCCACGTCAGCTTGACGAGTTGCTAAATCAAGTTCTTTATCATCAAATATCAATTCTATTTCAATTCCAGGGTTTAAATCCATAAACTCTTTTATTCGAGGGGTTAACCATGTGGTCCCAAAGCTTACAACAGTAGTGACAACAAGTTTGCCACTCAATTTATCTTTTTCTTCGCTTAAATTAGATTCTACATCTTTAAGTTTTGAAATTACCTCGTGCGCTGTCTTAAAAAGGTATTTGCCATTATCAGTGAGGGCTAATCCCCTAGCATGTCTCTCAAAAAGCTTTATTTTAAGGTCGCTTTCCAAAGATTGGATTTGTCTACTAATAGCTGATTGACTTAAATTTAAAATTGTTGATGCTTTAGTAAAGCTACTAGCCTCAGCAACTGTGTGAAATATCTTTAATTTATCCCAGTCCATGAGAAAAGATTATAAATTATTTGTTAGGATTTACTATAGCTCTTCCAAAGAACTTGCCTTCTAAAAGCTTTGGATATGTGTCTAAAAGTTCGGAAAATGAAACAGATTTCGTGAATGATTTTAATTTATTAAAATCTATAAGTTTAACAGCTTCATTCCACAGAAATTCTCTTCTTTTAATTGATGCACCAGAAGAGTCGATTCCCCATAGTTTAACTCCTCTTATTATAAAAGGCATAACAGTCGTATTTATTTTTATCCCCCCAGCGTTTCCACAAGATGCAACGATACCATTTGGCTTTACCTGAGCTAATATTTTTGTAAGTGATGGTCCGCCCACAGTATCAACGACACCGTCCCACGTTCCTTTCTCTAATAACTTACTTTCTCCTTCAAATTCTTTTCTATCAATAATATTTTTTGCGCCTAAATCTTTCAAATAATCATTTTTATCTTTTTTTCCTGTCACAGCATGAACATTGTAACCCATTTTTGATAAAATCATAACTGCAATGCTTCCTACTCCACCAGTAGCTCCGGTCACAAGAACGTCGTTTACTTTTTCACCTAAAAGAAGATCTTCTCTTGCTTTAATCGCAAATGAACATTGTAAAGCTGTAAACCCTGCAGTACCTAACATCATAGATTGTTCAGTATCAATATTTTTTGGATTCTTAATTAAGAAATTTGAGTCTACTTTCGCGTACTGCGAAAATCCGCCATAATACATTTCTCCAACTCTAAATCCTGTGCAAATTACGTTTTCATCTTTTTTAAATTTATCATCACCGCTCTCGACAACTTTTCCAGAAAAATCAATACCAGGAACAAATGGAAATTTTCTAACTATTTTTCCACCATCTTTAAGAATTAAAGCATCCTTATAATTTAAACTTGAGTAATCAATTTTAATTAAAACATTTCCATCTTTTAAATGACTGCTGTCGATTTCTTTGATATCTCTTGTAAATTTCTCGTTTTGATTATCTATAACTACTGCTTTAAATTTTACAGTCATTATTTTCCGATATGCTTTAAATATCTATTTTGAAGTGAAAGATCTTCTTTAAACGTTCCTAAAAAATAATTTGTAAGTGTCATCGCCTTTTCTTTCTTAATACCTCGCATAGTCATACACTGGTGGGAAGCATCTATAGTTACAGCTACACCTTTCGCTTCTAATCCACTCATTAAAGTTTTAGCTATTTGCATATTTAATCTTTCTTGAGTTTGTAATCTCTTAGCATAAACTTCTACGGTTCTAGCTAATTTACTTAAACCAACAACTTTTTTATTTGGAATATAAGCGATATGGATTACACCGATAATTGGAGCCATGTGATGTTCACAATGACTCTCAAAAGAAATATTTTTTTCTAAAACCATGTCATCATATCCATCAACATCTCCAAAAGTTTTATTAAGAACTTTGTTGGCATCTTGATGGTATCCACTGAAATACTCCTTAAATGCTTTAACTACTCTTTTTGGTGTTTCTTTAAGACCTTCTCTATCTGGATTTTCGCCTATCCACTTCAGAATAGTCTTGAAAGCATCTTCTGCTTCTTTATCAGTGACTCCGCTCTGATTTATCGATGATTTTTCTAAGTCTTTGACTAATTTCATAATTTTTTAAACATTATTATAGGACATATGTTGTTAATGCAAATTGCTATTTTGTCTTTTTTTCACTATTTTAGCTACATGTTTAAAAAAAGAGACAGTGTTTTTGAAGTTGAAGAAGGAAAATTTTTATCTCCTAAATTTGATAGCCAAGGCCTAATTCCAGTAATCACAACGGACAGTAAAACCGGGGAAGTTTTAATGCATGGGTATATGAATTCTGAGGCTTTAAAAAAAACTATAGAAACAAAAGAAGCTCATTACTGGAGCAGGTCAAGAAAATCTATTTGGCACAAAGGAAAAACCAGTGGTTTTACTCAAAAAATAATTCAAATAAGAATAGATGATGATCAAGATTCTGTTTGGTTAAGTGTTGATATAGGAAACGGCGCTAGTTGTCATGTGGGTTATAGATCATGTTTTTATAGATCGATACCATTAGGTAAAATAAAACAGTCTGAAAAAGTTGAAATGAAATTTGAGGAAAAAGAGAAAAAATTTGATCCAGAAAAAGTTTATAAAGGACAACCTAATCCAACTAAACTTTAAAGATGTCTAAAGAAACTCAGAAAAATGTTTTTGGCGAACCTCTCGAACCTTGTTCAAACGAACCTTTAACAGGTTGGTTTAGAGATGGGTGTTGCAATACTGACGAAAATGATCGTGGAGTTCATACTGTGTGTGCAAAAGTTACTAGTGAATTTTTAGAATGGTCCAAAAAAGTAGGAAATGATTTAATCACACCACATCCCGAGTTTGGTTTTCCCGGTCTAAAAGATGGAGATTGTTGGTGTGTATGTGCCACTTGGTACGCGAGGTCTATTGAAGAGAATAAAGCTTGTACTGTTTTTTTAAAGAAAACAAATATCAAAACACTCAAATTAATACCTTTGGAAAAGTTAAAAAAATTTGCTGCTGATTTGTCTTAGTAAATTTTTGAACCTCGAGTTTTAATTATTAACTCAAGTTCCTGAAATTCTTTGCAGTTACAGTTTTTAAGGACTGCCAGTCTTTCTTTTGCTTTTTCAATTCTATTTGTTTGAACATAAAGTTCACCTAAATATTCATTAATTCCGTTATGCTTTGGATCTAAGCTTAAGCCTTTTAAATAAAACTTTTCTGCTTCATTAAAATTTCCAGACTTTCTTGATGTGAAACCCATATAATTTAATATGTCTGGATTGTTTTTGTCTTTTTTATTAGCTGTTTCTAATTTGTTAAAAGCTTCTTTATAAAGTTTAACTGCTTTATCTTTTTTATCTTTTTTCTCGAGCTTTCCTGCTCTTTTAATTAATTTTACAGCTTCGTCATACATTGAGACTTTTGAAGAACTTTCTCCACTATCTCCACCTGCTGCAAAAGCAAAGTTGTTTATAAAGAAAAAACTTATAATGATAATTAAAATTTTTTTCATGATTAAATTTTAGTATTTTTTCTTAAATTTGTCATGCGACAGATGATCTTCCTCCGTCAACCCCTATAATCTGTCCTGTTATCCAAGAACTATCTTTACTTAATAAAAAATTTACTAAAGAAGAAAAATCATCTCCTTCACCTATTCTTTTCAATGCATGCATTTTTGCAATACTTTCAGCCATCTTTTCATTTTTTAGCATTGATCCAGCCATCTTCGATTTAGATAGGCTTGGCGCGATACAATTTACTCTTACATGTGGTGCAAACTCAGCAGCCAATGCAACCGTTAAACCTTCTACGGCTGCTTTTGCAGAACTTATAATACTATGATTTAAAAATCCCTTTCTAGCAGCAACGGTTGAAAATAAAACTATGGAACCTTTATTTTTTTTTAATTTATCATAAGTCGCTCTTATAATTTCCGTTGCAGATATAAGATTTAAATTAAAGCACTGCATGTAATCACTTTTTTTTGTAAGTTTTAAAGGCTTTAGATCTATTGACCCTACACAAAAAGCTAAACCATCAATATCTTCATTTCCCAAGTCGCTAATAATTTTGTCACTAAAATTTTCGTTTAATACATCAGCCACAGTAAAGGAAGAGCCAAGTTCATTTGCTAAGCTTGTGATTTCTTTCTCATTCCTTCCTACTAAATGAGATTTTCCACCATTTTTTTGGATATTTCTTGAAACTGCGGATCCAATAGAACCAGTGGCGCCTATAATTAATTTTTTCATAAGGTTAAATACCATGATCTGAGAAATTGGACAGCCTAATAATGACGCGTGTATTTTGCAATAAAAACAATATAAATTGATATTTATGAAACTATTCATCATTCTAGGAAATCAGCTGTTTCACCCAAAATATTTAAGCCCATATAAAGATCATTTATTTTTCATGGCTGAAGATTATAACCTTTGTACCTTTGAAAAACATCACAAACTAAAAATACTTCTTTTTTTATCATCCATGAGATCTTTTAAAGATGAATTAAAATCCAAAAATTTCAATGTTTTTTATAGAGACGGAAATAAAGATTTTAAACTTTCTTATGAAAAAAAACTTGAAAAAGTAATTAAAGAAAAAAAAATAAAAGAAATATCTTTTTTTGAAATAGAAGATAAATTTTTTGAAAAAAGAATTTTGTCATTAACTAAAAAAAACTCTTTAAAAGTAAATCAAATAAAAACGCCAATGTTTTTAATTAATAGAGATGAATTTAAAAGCTATCTTACAAAAAATAAAAGGCCCTTTATGGCTAATTTTTATAAAATAGTAAGAACTAAAATGAATTTACTAATGAATAAGAATGGTACACCAAAAGGGAATAAATGGAGTTTTGATGAAGAAAATAGAAAAAAATTACCAAATTCGATAAAAATTCCAAAAATTTCAGAAGTAAAAGAAACTAAGGAAACTATAGTGCTTAAAAAATTTATAAGCTCTAATTTTAAAAACCATCCCGGAGATCTTGATAAATTTTGGTTTCCAACGACTAGAAAAGGTGCAAACAAATGGCTAGATGAATTTTTAAAAGAGAGAATAAAATTATTTGGTGATTATGAGGATGCAGTAACTGATAAGTCTTATACTGTATTTCATAGTGCTCTTAGTCCATTAATTAATTTAGGATTAATAACGCCAAATGAGATTTTAGAGAAATTAAAAAAAATTGAGAATAAAGTTCCAATAAATTCTCTAGAAGGTTACATAAGGCAAATTATTGGTTGGAGAGAATTCATGAGAGGAATCTATCAAAATTTTGACCAAAGATTAGAGAAAACAAATTTTTTTAATCATAAAAGAAAAATGAAAAATACTTGGTATAATGGAACCACTGGTTTAGATCCTCTCGATCACGCAATTAATAATGCAAAAAATTTTGGATGGTCACATCATATAGAAAGGTTAATGATATTAGCAAACATCATGAATCTCTGTGAAATTCATCCTAGGCAAGTTTACAAATGGTTTATGGAAATGTTTGTAGATTCTTCTGACTGGGTAATGTCCCCTAACGTTTATGGTATGGGTTTATTTAGCGACGGAGGTATATTTGCTACAAAACCATATATTTGTGGATCTAGTTATTTTTTAAAGATGATGCATTTTAAAAAAGGTCCTTGGTGTGATGTAATGGATGGATTATATTGGAAATTTATCGATAGACATAAAACTTTTTTTTTAAAAAATCCTCGCCTCGCGATGATGGTAAGAATTTCAGAAAAAATGAATAAAGAAAGAAAAACAAGAATATTTAAAGCAGCAAACAATTTTATTAAAGAAAATACAAATGGTTAAAGTTTTTTTTAATAATTCTTGTAATATCTGTAGAACAGAAATTAATCATTATAAAAAACATAGTGATGAAAATATTAATTGGATTGATGTTACAGATAATCAAGAAGCACTAAATGTTACCTCAAAATCTTATAAAGAACTTTTAAGAAGAATGCATGTAATAGAAAATGGTAAAGTTATTGATGGTGCTGAGTCATTTCTAATTATATGGAAAAATATTCCAAAATATAATTTTTTATATAAAATTTTTAAAATTAAACCCTTATTTTTTTTTCTTAATATTTTTTATGAAATTGCTGCTTATTTTTTATTTCTTAAAAATAAACATCTTTTAAAAAAATGAAAAAAAGCCAGCTTCCAAAGAAGATTTGTCCCGTATGTAATAAATCTTTTAATTGGCGAAAAAAATGGAGACTTAATTGGGAAAAAGTAAAATATTGTTCAAAGAAATGCTCTAAATCTAGTTCAATTTAAAAGTAGATAATATTATTGGTATATTTGACTTAAAATTAAAATAACCTTTATTAGAAAACTTCCAACAAAATTCATCTTCTTTTCGGGTAATAAAATTTATAGCTAAGTCATTATTTTTTATCAATCTTTTCAAAAATGAGAAATTTTCTCCAACAGAAGGATATACAACATCAAATTTTTTGGAGTTTTTAGTTAAACTTATTAAACCATTTTCATCTAATAATTCAGCCTTAAATTGATATTCTTTAAATTGTGATTTAATAACAGATTTTTTATAGTCTAATACTTTTGAAGATAGCTTTAGAGATCTATTTTTATTATCTAATAAGACAAAGTAAATTTTTTTGTATTTTTTTTGATCAAAAAAATCAATGTGCATTTCATTTTCAAATACTATTAATTGCTCGTTTATTTCCTCACTTTTATTAATTTGAAAAGGTGAAATTTTATATTCTCTTTTGTCAATAATCGGTAAGGCAGTCTCGTTCAACTTAACATTTTTATATTTGTTATTTGTAAATTTACTAATATTCCATGATTGAGCTAAATAATTTTTTCCTTTTGTCTGTATCCCAGCAACCCATCGCCAACTTAAAGTATTGGAGGCTGCATCACCATCAAATAAATGTTTCATGAAAAACTCTGCTCCCTTTTGCCAAGGTAATCCTAATGTGAATATCCAAATACTAGCAAACAACATCCGCGTGTGATTGTGAAGATAATTAAAATTTTTAAGTTCGTTTACCCAATCATTAAAACATTCAATTTCAGTTTCTCCTTTTATTGCTTTTAGATATTTTTCGTCTTCTTTTATCGTCTTAAGATCCTCTATGAAGTCAGTCCAAACTTTTGGTCTTAGTTCTAGCCATCCTTTCCAGTATACTCTCCAAAATATTTCTTGAATAAATTTATCTACTTTTTGGAACGGATATTTCTTCAGTACAAGTTTTGTAGTTTCATATTCGTTAATTAATCTATGAGTTATATATGGAGATAAACAAGAAACATTGCTCCTATTATTTACACCAAAATCGAAATTTCTTTTTGAATTATAATTTGATATATCGGTTTCAATAAATTTATTAAGCTTATCTAAAGCTTCTGATCTCGAGGTTACAAATTGCATCAATCTTCGTCATCCCTCCAGTCATCTATGTACAATTTCCAACAAGCAAATGTTACACAAATTATTCCAACAGAAAACCCTAGAAGCACTCCATTTTCTTTTCCTAAATATATAGAACCATAGTGAGCACTTAAAATTGGTGGTCCTACTAGAATCAATCCAATTATAATATATCTATAAATGAAAGGAGGACGTTTCAAATAGTGTTCCCTTGATCAAATGGTTGTGAAACAGCAGAAGTAAACCAGCAATCGCTGCAATCTTTATCGCTGCCTTTTTGTACATGCCACTCATAAAAAAATAATTTCTTATCATCGTCTAATACTTCAACACCATAAATAAAAGTATTAGGGCTATTACTAATTAAATTTATTTTATGTGACGAATGGTTTAAAAGGAATTTATACTGCTGGCCAAGTAACATACCCTCAAATCTTTTGTATGGGCCGGTAAATTTTTTATTATCCGGGTGAGCAAAAAGCCAAGTTTGTTTTATTCCATCATTTAGCTTGTTGTTTTTTTTTAATGCTTCTAGTTGAATTTTTACTACATCGAAAGCAGATAAATCTTTCGATGGTTTAATCATTTCTGCATTTAAAGTGTTAAATGTAAGTATAAATACTAAAGTTATAAATATTTTTTTCAATTCCATATCTTTTTTAATGTTTCTTCTCTTTTACAAGCGTTTTTGTACATTAGATAACTAATAAAATTTTTTTCATAATAATCTTGGTGATAATTTTCAGCAGGGTAAAAAATGTCAAATTCCCAAACTAAAGTAACGATTTTTTTATCAAATTTTTTCTCTATTTCTTTAAATGATTGATCAATAAGTTCTTTTTGACTATTATTTTCAAAAAAAATTACAGATCTATAACTTTTGCCTTTATCACAAAATTGACCTGAAGCATCGAAGGGGTCAATATTTTTCCAATAAACATTTAATAAATCTTTATAGCTCACCACTGAAGGGTTATATGTAACTTCTATTACTTCTACGTGACCAGTATCTTTGTAAATAACATCCTCATATTTTGGATTTTTTAAATGCCCTCCCGAGTATCCAGAAATTGATGATAAAACTCCATCTACTTGATCGTAAGACTCTTCCATACACCAAAAGCAACCTCCTGCAAAATATGCTTTTTTAGTTTCTATTGCGAATACGCTTAGGTTTATAAAATAAATAAATAAGATTAGAGTAATTTTTTTCATTGAAAAGATGATATATTAATTATTATGAAAAACGATGATCATATTGTCATAGATGAAAATAGTGATTTGAATAATATTATCTGTGAAGAATGTAAAAAAGAAGATGAAAGTGTCAAACAAAATTTAATTATGCATGGTTTTAAATTTTGTAATAGTTGCAAACTATCAAAAACAATTTTTCCGATCTAAAAATTTCTAAATAAAATTAAAATTGTAAATAATAAAATCGCTTGAAATAACCAGGCTACAATTACAACACCTAAGGCTCTCCATAAAGATTTATAGTCTAAAGCAGCTCTTACCCCAACTACCATACAAGCTAACATCCAAAAAGCTGATCCAATAAAAGTTACTGCCATAAGATCTGGTGTTACACCAAATACTCTTAATAAACCTGGAGCACTAGAAAAACCTATAGTTCTTAATAACTCACCATGATTACTCTTAGTATTTTTTTCAGGAAATAATTTTACTCCAACAAAATAAATAATATACGCCCATACGTACCAACTGATTAGAGAAAAAATTGGAGCTAATAGAAAATTAGATGCTCCTAGTTGTAAAGCTCCCACACCTGCAGCCATGCTCGAAAGTACAACGACTAAGCCAGCTTGGATCGTTGCTGACTTATCTCGCTCTACCTCTTCATAAAGCTCAACATCAATTTTGATGGCTCTAAATATTCTATTAAATAAATTGTTAAACATTTAAATATTAACTCTTTAATAGCTTTAATAATTTATAATGCAATTTTTTATTTGAAGTTGCCAAGATATTTCCAGCTTTTTCAGCATTTTTATTATTCCATGTGGTAATAAAACCACCAGCATTTTTCACAATTGGAATAATTGCGGCAACATCATATACTTTTAGATTAGATTCTATTACTGCATCTAATTTACCCTCTGCAAGTAAACAATAACCAAATGCATCAAGTGTAATCCTGCTTATATTCTTATTCAATTTATCTATTTTTTTTAAGATTTTTAAATTTATATTTTGATTATGAAAATTGCATAGAATTTTCGTTTTTTTTAAATTAATTACCGAATTTGTTTTCAACTTCTTTTTTTTATTTTTATCTAAAATGAATGAAGCGTTATTATAACTTATATAGGTTTTTTTTAATTCTGGAAAATTAGCCATTCCTATTATTGATTTCTTTTTGTAAATCATACCAACTAAATTAGACCAAGTAGGAAGACCTGCAACAAATGCCTTGGTGCCATCTATTGGGTCAATAATCCAGTAGTTTTTGTTTTTGGTTTTTTTCTCTTTAAATTCTTCTCCAATAATCCCGTCATCGGGAAATGATTTTACAATATAAGCTCTTATCATCTTTTCAAAACTTTTATCGAAATTAGTTACTGGATTGAATATTTTTTTTCTTTTTGATTTATTGATTATAATTAATTTTTTTTTGGAATTTGATTTATAAAACTTATTAAGTTTAGAGGATAAATTATATAAAAATTTAATAGCTTTATTCTGGTCCATATAAGTATATAACTTAATTAAAAAGTTTTTAAATATGAAAATAAACGAAAAGTTAATCCCAATAATTTTAGGCTTATCAGCGGCACTTATAATAGGAGTGTTGGCTTTTTTGAGTTTTGAGACTCCTTATGGATATTGGTTAGTATTTTCCTTTGGCGCCACAACTTTTAGTGTTTTAGTATTTTATCAAGCTGATATGGCTCAACCCAAAAATGTTTTTTTTGGTCATCTTGTATCAATAACAGTAGGTATCTTATTTAATGAAATTTTTGGAATGTCATTTATTACTTTGGGATTAGCAGTTGGATTTGCTTTAGCCTTGATGATGTATTTTAAAGTGGAGCATCCTCCAGCGGCCGCAAATCCTTTGATAGCCCTTATATCGGATGTATCATTTGAATTTATCTTCTTGCCAGTGGCAGCTGGAGCAATAATTATAATTATTTTGTCAATTTTAATAAACAAATATTTATTAAAAAGAAATTATCCTACAAAATTTTTCTAATTATAAATAAAAATATAGCTATTTAAAATTAATGCGTATGAGCTCCATAAAAAATAAGGGATCATTAAATAATAGCTGATCTTGTCTATTTTAAAGTATTCTTTCAAAAGAAATGTGATGAACGCTAATATAATAATTAAATTTATTAATGCTAAACCTATTTGGTGAAATCCAAAAAAGGCAATGCTCCATGTACTATTAAAAAAAAGATGAATAAAATAAATCTTAAGAATATATTTATTTTTTGTATTAAACCAAATTTTCCATATTGCTACTGACATCAAAATATATAACGTTGTCCAAACAGGTCCGAAAACCCATGCTGGAGGATTAAAAGGTGCTAGCGTTAATTGTGAGTACCAAGGTTCTTTAAAAGCTGAAGTAGTAAAACCGCCAATTGCAGAGGCTAAAAAAGTAATGGTTAATATTATAAATAATGATAAATATTTATTATTCATTATTAAAATATAAACTTTATATGTCAGAAAAACAGAAAAAAATTTGGATAACTGGTGCAAGTAGCGGGATAGGAAAATCAGTTGCTGAAAAGTTTGCTAATGAGGGTTGGAAAGTTGCAGTGTCAGCTAGAAGAAAAGAACTTCTTGATGAATTAGCTAAAAATCCTAATATAGTATCTTTTCCTCTCGATGTTACTAATCGAAATCAAATTAATGAAGTTTTTCAAAATATTTTAGATAATTTTGGCGACTTAGATATATGTTTATTTTCTAGTGGTACATATGAGCCAAAAGACGAACAAAGTATCGATCCTGACAAAATAAAGAATGTAATAAATGTAAATTTTTTAGGTGTAATCGATTGTGTAAAATCTGTTGAGAAATATTTTAAAGATAAAAAATCTGGACATATTTCAATAGTTTCATCTATTGCGGGTTATAGAGGGTTACCTAACTCAAGTGGATATGGACCATCTAAAGCTGCCCTAACTAATTTTAGTGAGAGCATTTACTTTGATTTTAAAAAATTTGGAGTGAGAGTTTCAGTTGTATCACCTGGTTTTATAAAAACCCCATTGACTGATAAAAATGAATTTCCGATGCCATTTTTAAAAACTCCCGAATATGCAGCAGAGAAAATTTTTAATGGCTTAGTAAAAAGTATTGCTTTTGAAATTCATTTTCCAAAAGGATTAACCTTGACTTTGAAATTTTTAAGGATTTTGCCTTATAGGCTATATTTATTTTTAGTAGATAAATTAGTAAAACGCTAATCTTTTACAAACATTACAGTTAACTCTGCAACTTTAATTCCAAACTTAGTCATCGTTGCTCTGTTTATTGCTATACGCTCATCTTGCATAAAAATCCAATCATCAAAAGTAATTTTAATATTTTTACCTTTTACTGGTACAAGTAAAACATATTCGAATTTAAAGGCAGGGCCATATGAATAGCCTTTTGCAGTTCCAACTACGTCTGAAGCAGTTCCCTCATAATTATGTTCATCTATTTTGTTAATTTTCCATTGTCGGGTTTGTCTTTCTCCGTCTTTCCAATTAAATACTTCATCCAAAATTAATTTCGAACCATCCCACTTTCCGTTTAAATCTGCTTTGAATTGTCTTGTAACCTTTCCAGATCTGTTTTGTAATACTCCCCAGGCTTTAACATTGCCTGATAAATAATTTTCTATGACTAATCTTGGTTTTTGATCTTTAAAATCAGTTGGTTTCATTTTATTTGCACATCCTGTTATTAGTATTAGTAAAAAAAGTCCTATAAATTTTTTCATGAGGAATATTTATTCGACATAGAGAATTGAATCAAGTTAATGTTTCTAGACTTAAAGCCACCCTCGCAATAAGATAGATAAAATTCCCACATACGTCTAAAATAATCGTCAAAACCGAGTGGGCTTATTTTATCCCAGACACCTAAAAAATTTTTTCTCCAAGTAGATAAAGTTCTGGCATAATCATCGGAATAAGTATTTATTTTCTCCAGTTTGAGACTATTTTTTTTTATAAGTTTTTCCATAAAATTTATTGAGGGTAAAAAACCGCCAGGAAAAATATATTTTTGAATGAAATCTTCATTCGCTCGATACCTTTCAAATAATTCATCTTTTATAACAATACCTTGAATTGCAGCAGTACCATTATTGTTTAAAACTTTTTTTATAGTTTGAAAATATTTATCCATATAGTTTTCACCTACAGCCTCAATCATTTCTATTGAGGCTACATGATCATATTTATCCTTTAAGTCTCTATAATCCAAAAATTTAACGTTAACTTTATTATTCAGGCCTGACTTAAATATTCTCTTTTTTGTAAAATCATATTGGTTTTTTGAAATCGTTATACAATCAATACTTACATCATATTTCTTTGCTAAAAATTCAGCAAATCCACCCCAGCCACAGCCAATTTCTAATATCTTATTTCCTTCTTTAATATTGAGTAAATTAATAAGTTCTTGAAATTTATTTTTTTGTGCTTTTTCTAGATCATCTTTTTCGTCTTTATAAACCGCACTTGAGTAAGTAAGAGTTTTATCTAACCATAATGAAAAAAAATCGTTACCTAAGTCATAATGCTTTGAAATATGTTTTTTACTTTTAGATTTAGTATTTGACGCAAATATTTTTTTTAAAAAATTCTTTATTTTTTGTAATTTTAAACTCCCTGAAAAAGAATAAATAGTATTAATATTTCTTGCAGTAAGTTCGATTAAATTCGTTAAATTTGAGGTGTAAAAATCTCTTTTTATATGTGCTTCGCCTAATGCAGAGCTTCCACCTAGTATAACGTTTAAGAAAAAACTTGGATTATTAATTTTGATATCTGTAGATAGTTTACTTTCTAAATCCCCAAAATGAAAAACTTTCCCATCATAATTAATTAATTTTAAATTTCCTTGTGAAATATCTTTAAGTTTATTTAAAACAAATTTTTCAGAAATTTTAGTCAAACTCATTAATTTTCCTCAAAACTTAAATTATTTTTTAATTTAATTTCTCTTTTTCTATATATTGCTCCTTTTTTCCATAATAGTAATGCTTCATAATGTATCGAACTAATAATTTTTATCGTCATTAATGGGTACTTTAAAAAATTAATTGCAAGCTGTTTAAAACTAAATTCTTTTCTATCTCCCGTTTGAGTTGCAGTTAAAATTGTTCCATCGGCATCTGTTTGTTTTATAAAAACTGATAACTTATCGTTTGGATTTAATAATTTAAAGTTGTAAAAAGTTTTCATATCCATAAATGGAGATACATAAAACTTTTTTCTACATTTTTGAATTATTTTCTCATTGTTTTTAATTTTAAAAATATACGTGTGCTGTTCATTGAAAGTATTTTTTACCTCATAAAAAATTGCTACTAATTTATCTTTTTCATAGCAATAAAAAATGCTCAAAGGATTAAAAACGTACCCGAGTATTCTAGGATAACAAAGCACTTTAATATTTGTTATATTTTCTTTTATTTGGAATTTTTTTAGATTTGAAATTACCCAATCCTTTAAATTACCTCCATCTCGATCTCCATGATCTTTGTCATAAAAACTAAAAATATTAAATTTGTTATACGAAAAAATACCTATTGATTTGTCCAATAGATTAATCTCATCTAAATCAATTAAAAGTGAAAAAGTTTTATATTTTAGAAAATGCCTAACAGGCTTAAATCTTGTATGAGTAACTTCACCATTATATATACAAGAGTTCATTAAATTTTAAATTTATTTATTAATTCAATTGATGATTTTAATCCATCTTCATGGAAACCGTAACCGAAATAACTACCACAAAACCAGGTCCTTTTTTTACCCTGAATCATATGTAAATCTTTTTGAAGTAGCGTATTCTCAGTATTTAAGTATGGATGAGTAAAATTTATTTTTTTAATAATTAGATTATCTTGAACATTATGAATAGGATTTAAAGTTAAAAAATAGTTTTTTGGTGTTTTTAAATTTTGAAGTTTGTTTAACCAATAAGTTATACATGTTCTTTTCCCATCTGAGATAGAGTTCCAGCTAGACCAGGCTCTTTTTTTTTGAGGCATTAAAGTTTCATCAGTATGTAAAATAGCTTCGTTTTTAACATACTTAAATTTTCCTAAAATATTTTTTTCCTGTGTAGTCGGTTTTTCTAACATGTCTAAGCTTTCATCAGCATGTGAAGCTAGAACTACTTGATCATAATCTATATACTCATTACCAATCATAATTCGAATATTATCATCACTTCTAATTATTTTGCTCACTTTATAATTTTTAAATATTTCGCCGCTTATTTTATCAATTACTTTTTTAACATAAGATCTGCTTCTATTTGAAACCGTATACCACTGTGGTCTATTTTTTAATTTAAATAAACCGTGGTTAATAAAAAAATTTAAAAAAAATTTTATTGGCATTTTTTTTGCTTTATCAAAAGGCATCGACCAGATAGCTGCAACCATAGGTATTATGTGATAATCTATAAAATATTCTGAAAGTTTTTTTTTATTTAAAAAATCCCCTAAAGTTTGCTCTGTTATTTTATTTTTAAGTATATTTGGTGCAGTTTTGTAAAAGGATATTATCTCTTTTATCATTATTAAAAATTTAAAATTTAATAAATTAATTCTATTTGCAAAAATTCCACTGAGACCACTTCCACTATATTCTATGTTAGTATTTTTTATTGAAACAGAGAAAGACATATCACTTTTTTCATACGGAACATTTAGATCTTTAAAAAATTTAATTAAATTTGGGTAAGTTACTTCATTAAAAACAATAAAACCTAAATCAACTGGAACAATTTTGTCATTCTCTTTGATATCATAGGTAAAAGAGTGTCCGCCAAAGTGATCAGCTTTTTCATATAAATCAACTTTAAATTTTTTTGACAAAAAGTATGCAGAAGATAGTCCGGATATCCCAGAGCCAATTACTGCTATTTTCATTTATTAAGCAGCTTCATCTTTATATTCATCCATAGATGGGCAAGAACATACAAGATTTCTATCTCCATAAACATTGTCAACTCTTGCAACCGGAGGCCAATATTTATTATTTTTTACAAACTCGGTTGGAAAAGCCGCCTCTTCTCGGGTATATTTATGACTCCAGTCATTTGAAGCTAATTCAATGTAAGTGTGAGGAGCGTTTTTTAATGGATTGTCAATTTTATCAAATTTTGATGACTCCACTAGATCAATTTCTTTTTTTATTTTAATTAATGCATTACAAAACTTATCTATTTCTTCTAAATTTTCACTTTCTGTGGGCTCTATCATTATTGTTCCTGCAACTGGCCAAGACATAGTTGGGGCGTGATATCCAAAATCGATTAATCTTTTAGCTAAATCTTCTTCTGAAATTCCTGAACTAGCTTTAATTGGTCTAATATCTATTATGCACTCATGGGCCACGTTACCATTTTTACCAGTGTATAAAACTTTGTAGTCTTTAGATAATTTCTTCGAAATATAATTTGCGTTTAAAATTGAAATTTGTGAAGCTTTTTTTAAACCCTCAGCCCCCATCATCTTTATATACATCCAAGATATAGGTAAAATGCTTGAACTTCCCCACGGTGCAGCCGAAACAGCCCCCATTCCATTTTTTGGTCCTGCATCTTTAATTACTTCATGAGTTGGAAGAAAATCAGCTAAATGTTTTGCGCACGCAATTGGTCCCATTCCTGGTCCTCCACCTCCATGTGGTATGCAAAATGTTTTGTGCAAATTAATATGACAGACATCTGGTCCAAATTTGCCTGGTTTTGCAATACCTACTAAAGCATTTAAATTTGCTCCATCCATATATACCTGACCACCATGTTTGTGAATTACATCGCAAATTTCAATAATTTTTTCTTCAAACACTCCATGAGTAGAAGGGTAGGTAACCATTAAAGCGGCTAAATTTTTTGAATATTTTTCTGCTTTATTTTTCAAATCGTCTAGGTCCACGTTGCCGTCTTCGTCACAGTTTACAACAACTACTTTCATTCCGCTCATTTGAGCACTTGCTGGATTAGTTCCGTGCGCTGAGTTTGGAATTAAACATACATCTCGATCACCTTGTTTATTGCTTTCATGAAATTTTCTTATTGTCATTAACCCTGCGTATTCACCCTGAGCACCAGAATTTGGTTGTAAAGAAACTGCATCATATCCAGTTATTTCTTTTAAATCATTTGTAAGGTCATTAAATAAAATTTTATACCCTTCCATTTGATCTGTTGGCACGAATGGATGAGGTAAAGAAAATTCCTTCCAAGTGATAGGCATTAACTCTGCTGTTGCATTAAGTTTCATAGTACAAGAACCTAGAGCAATCATAGATCGATTAAGTGCTATGTCGCAATCTTCAAGTTTTTTTAAATACCTTAGCATCTCTGTTTCTGAATGATATTTATTGAAAACAGGATGAGTTAGATATTTTGATGTTCTTAAAAGATTTTTAGGAAGGTTACTAAGCTCAACTTTTACATCCTGACTAATTATTTTAGAAACTCCGAATATTTTTAACAATACGTTTACATCATTTAATTTTTTTGCTTCATCAAATGCTACTGATATGTATTTATCATCAACCTTTCTTAAATTAATATTTTCATTTAAGGCCTTTTGATAAATAGAGTTTGTCTTATCGTTTGTTTTAATTGTTACTGTGTCAAAAAAATGGTCTGATAAAATTTGGTAACCACTTTTTTTAATCTCATCAGCAAATAATTTTGCTAATTTAGAAGTTCTATTGGCTATTTTAAGTATCCCATCAGGCCCATGATAAATAGCAAAGGCTGCAGATATTATTGCTAACAATGCTTGAGCCGTGCATATGTTACTAGTTGCTTTATCTCGTCTGATATGTTGTTCCCTTGTTTGTAAAGAAAGTCTGTATGCTTTTTTTCCATGTCTGTCTTTCGATACGCCTATAATTCTACCCGGCATTGATCTTTTAAATTCTTCTTTAGTTGCAAAAAATGCTGCATGTGGCCCACCATAACCCATAGGAATCCCAAACCTTTGAGCACTACCTACAGATATATCAGCGCCAAGTTCTGCAGGAGTTTTTAACCTGGCCAAAGATAATAAATCACATATTAAAATTGCTTTTCCATTTTTTTTATGGATTTGACTTATGCTTTCGCTTGGATCTATTATTTCACCAAGAGTCCCAGGATAAGCTAAAACCCCGCAAATTATATCTTGATTAATTTTTGATAACTCCCTTTTTTCATCACCAATAATAAGTTCTAATCCAAAAGGCTTAGTACGAGTTTTAATAAGATCAATTGTCTGTGGGTTGCAATTACTTGAAATAAATATTGTTTTTGAGTTTGTTTTATCTAATCTTTGGGATAAGCCGACCGCTTCTGCTGTAGCAGTTGCTTCGTCAAGTAAAGAGGCGTTAGCAATATCCATTCCTGTAAGATCAATTATTGTTTGTTGAAAATTTAGAAGCATTTCAAGACGACCTTGAGCTACTTCAGGTTGGTAAGGTGTATAAGAAGTATACCAGCCTGGGTTTTCTAAGATATTTCTCAAGATTACATTTGGAGTTATAGAATTATAGTATCCCATACCAATAAAGTTTCTAAAAATTTTATTTTTTTTAGATATAGATTTTAATTTTTTTAAAGCATCATTTTCAGACAATGGCTCATCTATATTAAGATCATCTTTTAATAAAATTTTTTCTGGAACAGTATTTTTCATTAAATCTTCAAGCGAGCTATATCCTACATGTTGAAGCATTTTTGACTGCTCATCATATGAAGGTCCAATGTGCCTTTTTATGAATTCTTTTGAATTATCATCAATCATTTAATTTGGATTCTCCTTACAAAATTTATCGTATTCATCTTTCGACATTAATGAGTCAAGCTCACCTTTATCTTTAATTTTTAATTTAAAAAACCAACTTGCTCCCTCTGGATCTCCGTTAACACTTCCTGGGTCATCAGCTATAGCTTTATTTCCTTCTGTAACTTCTCCTGAAATTGGTGAATAAACATCACTGGCTGCCTTAGTCGATTCTACAACAGCGGCCTGTCCCTCTTTCTCTATAGATTTTCCCGCGTCAGGTACTTCAACAAAAACTATATCTCCAAGCATTTCAGTTGCATGTTTAGTTATACCAACTGTTGCTATATCGCCTTCTAAAGAAACCCATTCATGTTTTTTTGAAAATTTTTTTTCACTCATTTTTTCCTCCCTTTTTATTTAACATAACTTTTTTTATAAAATGGTAGCTCTGAAACTTTACCTCCATATTTTTTCCCTCTGACTTCAAGCTGTATTGTAGTTCCAATTTCTGAAAATTCTGATTTAATATAGCCCATTGCTACTGGCCTGTTTACACTCGGACCGAAAGTTCCGCTTGTAACTAAACCTATTTCTTCACCATTAGAAGAATAAATTTTTGTATTTTCCCGAGCTATAACTTTTCCTTCTGGTTTAATGCCAACTCTTATTTTTTCACTTCCATTCGTTAACAAATTTTTTATTTTACTCCATCCATTAAAGCCACCAGTTTCTTTCCTTTTTTTTGCAATAGCCCATTTAAGATTGGCTTCTATAGGATTAATTTTTTCGTTTAAATCATGACCGTATAAACAAAGTCCGGCTTCTAATCTTAATGTATCTCTAGCACCTAAACCTATGGGCTTAACTTCATTTTTTATCAAAAAATCAATTAAGTTTTTTACCTTTTTATTAGAAATTGAAATTTCAAAACCATCCTCACCAGTATATCCAGATCTTGTTATGTAAAGACTTTCACTATC
>CACIKD010000003.1 GCA_902587145.1 uncultured Pelagibacteraceae bacterium
GATAGTTGTAAAGTTCTTTTCTTCTAATTTTAAAACTCGTTCGGCAGTATCTATATGAATTCTATTATAAACCTCTCTTGGTAAAGCCTGAGGCTCATTTTGATATATTAGTCTCTCACCAAAATACTTAAATCTACTATCTTGTAATTTTAAAACCTGTTCATAGCGTTTATCCCAATCTAACGTATGATATTTTTTTATAATTTCATTATCAGGACTATCTTTGTCTAAGAAGCCACCACTATAAAGTTGGTTATGAGGATCTTTAGCTGTTTCCTTATCTTCTTTGCTGTGTTTAAGTTTCTCTTCATGTATCTCTAAGATAGCTTGTTTGCATCGTTCTGCAAAATCAGGATTATTTTTAATAATATTTGCTCTTTCTTTAAGTTTTTCAGGACCAATTGTTTTAAAAGGATCATGGTTGAGTGCGTAACTAATATTTAATATTACTGGATTTTTTAGCGGTATATTTCTTAAAAATTTGCCTGGTTTTTTCATTCTTTCTTTTAGAAGAGTAAAATCTAATGACATCAAATCTTTTGGATCATTTTCTAAGCAAAAAACAACAGGCCAACCAGCAAAAACTGGATGATCAAAAAAATAAGTGCAAGCGAAAGGTCTACTCTTTCCGAAATAATATAAAACTGTTGTAAATAGCAGATTGTTTAAAATTACATCCCTAGCTTTTTGCTTCGATGTCGTAAGTAAAGATGAGTCAAAAATTGGTTTAGCCGTTTCTTTTACTTTTTTCATAATTTTTGCACTGATCTCTACATCTTGAGTAGCAGTATGAAATTTAGTTTTATCAGTATCTGGAAAGTTTTTCATGCCCAGATCTTCAAGTTTAAAAACTGGGTTGTTAGAAGTTGTATAGGAAGTTTCTAAAGATTTTGGATAAAAAAGTTTTGCTGCTCTAGCGAAGGGTAAAAAGTCACCTGGTTCGTTTCCGTTAGTTTTTAAAATATAAATAGGTAAAAGGGATCTATAGTTTTCTTTTTCACATAATGGATAGTCGTACCCATGCCCATTCCATGTTTGCCAAATACAAGGAGACCATTGATTAATTTTTTTATGCATTTCTAGCATCAGCTGCAAATGACTCATGTTAGAGTTTTTGAGTTTTTTTAATCCTTTGTTAACCCATAAACTATAAGGGTCTGGAATATAACCTGGAACATTTCTACAGAATAATTCAAAACGATCTAATTCTTGAAACTGATCGTTATAAAGAATTCCTGAAACGGAAATTATTTTTCCTGTAGATGTTGAACTTGATTGAGCTTCAAAATCTATAACTGCTATATTAGGCATTATCTATTTTCCTTTTTTTTTAAACTTTCGATCACCTTAATATCTTTTTCTTCACTATCATCTACACTAACTTCAATAGGAATTTGTTTTTTTGGAGAAAGACCTAATTTGTTCATTCTACTTATTCTGCTAAGAAAACTTCTATTGCCGCCATCTTTTATTTTTCCCATAACATCAGCGACTTTATCTGATGTATCAGCAATAGCTGCTTGAGCTTTTTTAGCAGTTCCATAAATGTCTACTGCTTGATCGCTTACAAGATTAGCGAGTTTAATAATGTCAGCTATATTCTTACTTTGTTTATCTGCCTTCCAAGAATACTCTGCAGTTTTAAGTAGATAATAAAGTATGCTTGGGCACGCCAAGGTTACTTTATTTTTCATTGCATAATCAAATAAAGCTGCTCCACCTTTTCTAGGTAGTGACGTAATTGCTGTTTCATTAGGGCAGAACATAATTACTGTATCGATTGTATTTAGTCCTTTTATGCCTTGGTAATTTTTTTGAGTTAAAGTATCTATATGTTTTTTTAAAGAAATTTTGTGTCTATCAAATGCCTCTTTTTTTGAATTTTCATCTTCAGCCGTAATGTATTCTTCCCAAGCTTTCAAAGAAACTTTTGAGTCTACAATTGCATGGCGTCCATCTGGAAAATTTATAATTATATCGGGAATTTTTCTACCATCTTCATCGGTGTGGGACTCTCTTACATCATACTCTTCACCTTCAGTGAATCCTAAATTCTCCTTAAGAATATGCTCTAAAACTAATTCTCCCCAAGTTCCTTGTTTCTGTGAACCTCCTGAAATCAGAGTATTTTTAATATTATCAGCTGCTTTTATAACGTCAGCTATTCCTGTTCTACTGTCCTCAATAATTTTTTTGATTGATCCTCTTTCTTCTGAATTTTCCTTTTGGTAATCTTTGATAGTTTGTTCTAAGTTTTTAACGGTATTGGCTAGATCTACTTCATCTATTGATTTTTCATTTTTCATCAAAGATTTTTTAAGGACCCAGCCAATAAATATACCAACTGTTAAACCAATTAAAATTTCAAGACTGAATAGGTTTATCATCATTTTGTTTTATTTTTTCTTGGTAAGCGTTTGCTACAGACTCTACTGTTTTACTGATGGATAATTTTGCACCAGGGAGTAAAACTTTTGATAAAAACTGTAACGTGCCATAAGTTTCATGTGAGAGTGAAACATTTCTATATTTTGTTTTATCTGTCATGTTTCCTCCTAATGAAGTTTACGGTTTATTTCTTTGTTACTAAAAAGCTCAGGATAGTGCTCATTGTAAAACTTCACGTAGTTTTCAGTGACCTCTGAACTGGTACCTTCATCATTTATCTTAAATTCAGCGTAAGGAATGGTATGTATCGCTCTTTGCTTTGCAAAATATAAAATATTATACCACATCTCGCTGTTATTTAATTTACAACCATCCGCAAACTCAGCCAATTTCTTAAAAGCCTCTCTTACATGGTCGTTTAACCTATCGATCTCAACTTGTTTAGCATCGACGGGATTGTCATTGCTAATAACTTTAAGATCTTTCTTCAAAGGCACAATATTATTGCTTTTTTTGCCTTTGTTTTTTCTTGTCTTTTTATAGTCAGACATAACTTACCTTTCTGTTATGACCGCATAATGTGATGTGAGGAAAATTTTTTCAACAAAACCACAATCTAATACAATTAATATGCGTTCGTTATAAATACCAATATATATATCTTTTTATAAAAGTCAAGACAAAAAATGATTTTAAAATGTTAATAACAACTAAAGTTTATTATCCCACGTTATCCTATAAATTAAAATTTAAAACGGAGTCCACATATGGTTTTAAAAGTTATAAAGTGACTGGATAACAAAAAAACTATTAATGAATTTGAACCACGATCAGCAAAGCATAATTGTTACAGATGAAATTTTTAAAAAATGGAAACAAAAAGAATCTTCATGGAAAAATAAATTTATCGAAGATGATATACAAATAGTAGCTGGACAATTAAATTTTCCCTCTCCGGACAGAAGTTTTTATTCAAGCAAAATAAAGTCTAGAATTGCAATTGAATTTAAACCGATAGGAAACCACAGAGAAGATATAATAAAAGGTTTAGGACAAGTTGTTACTTATTTAAATAAAAATTCTAATTCTGCGTCTTATTTAGTTTGCGCAAATTTTACGCCTGAAAAATTCAAAATAGGTGATTTTCTTGAGACTTTATTTAAAAAAACTATTTATCAAAAATTACCTATTGGTCTTATTACATATAATCCAAAAAATATAAAAGAAATTAAATTAAGATGTAATATTTCAAATGATTTTAAAATAGGTGAGGTTAAAGAAAAAGGAGTGGATAGGAGTTTTTGGGCAGATTATAGAGACTCTTATCTAGAAGCAAATTATTATTTAATAAAAATAGCAAATGAAATTCCGTTTAATGTTTCTAATAGAAGCAAAGTAATTTGGGATATTTTTTATGAAGATTATTTATGTGCAGTGGAGGCAAGTAAAACTCTTGCATTGGTTAATTCAAAGATAAAAGATGAGAATGGGAAATTTCAAGTTCCCCTTGAAGATACAAAGGCTAAGTTAAAAAAACTGGTAAAAAAAAATGAAATCTCAAAAGAAGATGCTTTAAAAAGATTATCAAAAGAAGTTTCGGACAATGTGAGTGATAATCACTACCAAGATTTAAAAAAAAACCACAACAATTTTTTGTCCCACTTAAAACTTTGGGACAATACTTCGAAAATTCCAACATCAATTGGATTGAGGTTTTTGAAAAAAGTAAAAAATAAAAAGAATATACTTTTAGAACTAAGTAAAGTTGTCTTAGGATCTGGAAAATATAAAGAATTGATCGATAATATTAATTCCTTTTTATCAGAAAATAAAAAAAATTATATCTCAGAGAATGAAAGAAGAGTTGCTTTAAAAGCTTATTTTCAGGAGAGAGGTTTTGTTAAACAAAATCCAGAGAGATCTACAACAAAGTCAAGGAACTATTTGCAGTCTGAATTTCAATTAATGTTTAAATTAGGTTTTAAAAGAAAATTTAAAAATGGAACAAGACACTACGATGATAGATATAGTTATGGATTTAAAATGGATAAGATTAATCTTCTTTACAAAAGTTTTATAAAAGAATATCCAAAAGAGTAAGTAAACATTTATTTTTTTTTGTAATACCACTTGTCAAGTAAACTGTAGTTTGCAAGACTGCTTACATTATCCTTGGTCCAGTTATTAGTTTCAGTTTTGTTTATGATATCTCCTAATAATTCTGCTAGCAAACAAGGGAATGCATTACCTACTTGTATGCATTGATCTTTTGAACTTCCTTTTAAAATTAGGTTGTCAGGAAAAGTTTGAATTCTTGCCGCTTCCCTTGCTGTAATTAATCGATTTAACCATGGATGAATTGGAAATGCATTATGTCCAGGAACTAAAGTTATTGAGGGTTCGTTTCTATGCAATCTTCTGTAAACATGACTAAAGTTTTTAATAGGTTTTCCAGTGTACTTTGCTACTTTTAATTTTTTTGGAAGGATGTCTACATCCATTTTTTTTCCTTCTTTAACAAAAGAATATCTATCTGATATTTCTTTTGAGTGGTCCATAGGTAAATGATTTTGGAATTTTTTCTGAGAACTTT
Organism: uncultured Pelagibacteraceae bacterium; assembly: GCA_902587145.1. Lineage (GTDB taxonomy): Bacteria > Pseudomonadota > Alphaproteobacteria > Pelagibacterales > Pelagibacteraceae > Pelagilacustribacter. Next base: position 4,982 of record CACIKD010000003.1, read on the forward strand.
TACTCGATAAGTCTGTTATAACCTCCCCGACTGTTCTATAGGGTTTTTGCCAGCTTTCTGGCTCAGAAAAAAATTTTGGCTTTGGCCACGGAATTATTTTTCCAGTGTTATTTGCTATAAGTATAAATCTTTTTCTTTTCTGAGGAACACCATAATCTGCACAATTAAGAATTCTGTAATCAAAATTTTTATAGCCAATTGTTGGTAGCAACGTCACTATTTTTCTCAAAAAATATCCACTTTCTAGTGATGGAAAACCTCCAACATTTTCCATTATGACCCACTTAGGTTTTATTAGTTCTACGTACTTCCAAAAAGTGAAAACTAAATTGTTTCTTTTATCTGTTTTGGGATCAAATTTTTTAGTATTTACAAATCTTCTATTTCCAAAAATAGAAAAGCCTTGGCATGGAGGTCCTCCGACCAATAGATCCACTTTATTATTACCAATTAAATTTAAAATTTTTTTCTGCGCTTCTTTTGTTTGTAGCTCTTCCTCAACTATAGGAATATTGGGGAAGTTGTATTTGTGAGTCTCAATAACTGATTTATTTGAGTCTGCTGACAATAGATGTTTGTATCCAGCTTTTTTTAGACCAATTGAAAAACCACCTACTCCTGAAAACAAGTCTAAAAATATCTTAGATTTTTCTTTTGATTTAAACTTTATGACTTTCGAAATTGGTTTATTTTTCTTTCTAACCAAATTTTTGTTTGCGGCTTTATAATTTTTGTCTGATAAATACCTTTTAATCTCATCAGCAATTTTAGCTGACAGTAGAGGAGGAACGGCATTACCAACAAGTATACATTGTTCTCTTCTATTGCCTTCAAATATAAATTTATCTGGAAAAGTTTGAATTCTAGCAGCTTCTCTCGGGGTTAAACTTCTATGAAGTTTTGGATGAACTGGAAAAGCATTATTACCTGGTACCATTGTGGGTGCCGGTTTTTTTCTATCAAGTCTAACGTAAGTATTTCCAAAATTTTTTCTTCTTATACTTTTTGGAAGCTTTTCAGGAGGAGGTAGTTTTCCACCTTCTGCGATTAATTTATATCTTTTAATTACAGTGTCTGAATGATCAAGTGGAAGATGATTAGGGACTGTGTTTTCTTTGCCAATAAGATTGAAAATTGCATCTTTTGTATTTTTAAATGCTTTTAATCCATTGTAGTTTTTTTTATCTTCAATTGGAAAGTCAAACTCTTTTTTTAAGCTGGTTCCAAATATAAAAACTCTTTCTCTTAATTGAGGAACACCATGATCAAACGCATTAATAATTTTAAAATGTATGTTATAACCACACTCTGCAAAGTCATTTTTGAGCTCTTCAAGGAATGTTCCTTGGTACATGGTTGCTAGACCTTTAACATTTTCAAGTAAAAAACATTTTGGCTTCAAATCGTCAATTAATCTCACATACGATTTAAAAAGCTCATTTCTTGGATCAGAAGAATTTTTATCACCCATAACAGAAAAACCTTGGCACGGGGGTCCCCCAATTATTAGATCGGGTTTTATGAAATTAGTTAATTTTAAAATTTCGCTTGTTTTAATTGTTCTTATATCTTTTAAAAGAAATGGTTGATTTTTAAAATTTTTGAAGTGAGTTTTTTCACTTGTAGGTTCAATATCTGAAGATAGCAAGCATTTGAATCCAGCTTTTTCAAATCCGATTTTAAAACCTCCAGCCCCACTGAACAAAGAAATAAATGTGTAAGTATTTTTCATAATTAAAGATTCTTTGTTTTATCACTTTTCTACAATTTTTTTAAATTATAAAAAATTCTACTGTGGAAATTCTTGGGGGCAGTAATAAAACTACCCCTACAAGAGTTAAATGTTATCTGAAGTCTTTTTTAAATGTTTAAGAACTTTTCCAGCGTTGGTTCCTTCTTTCAACCTGTAACCAAAAGTACCGGAGTTACCAGTATTGATGGCTTTTCTGGATTTGCTTAGTTTATTTAAGAGTTCAGCCTGTGTTTTACTTCGGCTGAATTCTTTTAACAATTTTGTATGTCTATCCATACATTCTCCTTGTTAGTTTATTCAACCTACTTTTAACTCATGTAGATGAGCCACTTTCTGACCATGTGGATGGTAATCTAATTCTATTGTATAACATTAATACATGTCAATATAGGATTAATGATGAAAAATAGACATTTAGGCATTCTATTAGTTCTTGCAGGTGTGATTACAATATTTGTGAAACACGAATCAGCTTGGATAATATCGGCCATTTTAATTGGCGGGGGAACTGGTATATTTTTTTTTTGGAAGGATAAAGTTGAAAGTGAAGAAGATAAATAAATTTTTTTTTATTAATGGAATAGTTGGTTCTTTAATTTTTTATTATTTTGTAAGGAAAGTTCAAACTTATTATGAGGTAGATATTAGCATTGACGGATATGGTTTAGCTGGAGCTGTTTGGTATGGTGTTGGTTTAGGATTTGTCTTTGGTGTAAAATTTATTAGAATACAAGAGATTATCAATTATTTTAGAAGGTAGAAAAGCGTTATATGAGTAAAATATTTGTTGTTTATGGACATCATAATATAGATAAAAGTTTTAATCAGGAAATAAGAGATACTTTTTGTTTAGAAGCCAAAAAGTTAGGTCACGAGATTGATCTCATAAATTTGCATACAGAAAAACCAATACCTTTTTATGACGGATCTGAACCCAGTGAGCAAATTTTAGATTATAGGAAAAGATTAGAGCAAAGTGATGTGCTATTTATGATTTCTCCTTGTTATAATTTAAGAGCGACAGCAATCTTAGAAAACTGGATTGATCTTGTGCTTGCTCCTAAGTGGTTTTTTTCTTTCAAAAGATTAGTGGGTAACTGGGGATATCCTGTGGCAGGTGCTATGAAAAATAAGAGAGCAATTATGAGTATGAGTTATGGCGGGAATTGGTTTAGTATTCAAACTTGGTTTCAAAATATTCCTTTTAGAAGAATTAAAGCTGGCGTTTTAAAGCTTGGAGGTATGAAAACAAGCTATATAAGATTTTATGAAGTTTTGCCTGGAATGTCGCAGCAAAAATTTGATAAACATATGAACAGAGTGAGAAACTTGGTAAGAAAATTATAAATTTAAATTTTAATCTAAAAAGTATATAAATTGAATATGGAAAGTATAAAAAATTGGATGATATCTTGTGCAAATATCATGTTTGACGATTCGAAGAATGATTTAAGAGCGCTCCCAAAAACCGTTAGGCTTCAGATTTTAATAGTATTATCTTTCGTATGGTCGACTGTTTTTAGTTTATATGTATTTAGCTTAACAAGTTTCATTTGGGGGTGGGCCAGGCGTCGTACTTGCGCACATTGGTTTAATAATTGCTGTTTACATAACATTTAAATTTTTTCATAAAGCAAATATTGAAAAGAAAAGTGTTTTTGAAACAGGAAATTATAATCCTGCGAAAATATTCGTAGTTTTTTTTATAATATTTTTTATTTTTATATTTACAAAAGGTGTTGAAGTTTTAACTACATCAAATTCATATTCAATTAAATATGATGGTCCAAAAAAAAGTACGATAGAGCGTATTAAAGAATTCGTAAAATAGGTTTCTAATGTGTGGAAGATTTGCACAAACCAATATAATAAAAGCAACATCGGATATAGTTAAAACCGTAATCGGAAAAGTAGAAAGCATAGATAATTTTAATATAAGTCCAGGACAAGAAGTTGCTGTTATAAAAAAGTATAGTAATGGACGTGCTTTAGAACTTTGTCATTGGAGTATATTTCCAAGCTGGGCAAAAGACAAAGAAGGTTTTAGACCATTACATAACACTAGATTAGAAAGTTTAATTAAGCCGTATTTTAAAAGATTAATTTCGACAAACAGATTATTGGTACCTTGCAGCTATTTTTATGAATGGTCAAAATCTGAGGAAAATAAAAAAGTTCCTTTTTGCTTTAAGTTAAAAGATGACAATGATTTAATGTATTTTGCTGGAGTGTTTGAAAATAATCAGTTTAGTATAATTACGAGAGAGGCTGATGGTGAAAATTCTAAGATTCACCATCGCCAACCATTGATTATTAATAAATCAAAGATTAATGATTATTTAAATCTTAAAAATAATGCCCAAGAAATTTTACAATCTATTAAACCGCCAGATCTTTATTTTTATCAAATTGGCCTTGAAATTAATAATCCAAAAAATAATTCTAAAGAACTAATTAACCCATTGCCAAATTGATATAATTTGGTTTACAATTTTATATGTCAAAAATAGAATTTGAACCGACAGATAATCAAGTAGGATGTTTTATCTACACTGATTTACAAGAAGTGAAAAAAGACCAAATAGTTGAAATAAAAAAGTTACTTGATAGATATGGAGTGCTTTTTTTTAAAAATCAAGACTTGAGTGCAGAGCAATATGTAAATTTTTCAACAAATTTTGGAAACCCAGCAAAATACCCTATGCTTAAACCTCACAAAAATTTTAAAGATATATATGTTATTGAAAGAAAAAAAACTGATACTGGAAAAAGTTTTGGTGAAGGTCCTCACACAGATTCTTCATATTTAGAAAATCCTCCGAGGTTTACTTTTTTACAAGCTATTGATGTGCCTGAGGAGGGAAAAGGAAATACTTTGTTTTATAATCAATTTCTTGCTTACGATGCGTTACCTGAAGATATAAAACAAAAAATTGAAAATTTAAAAGGTATTTTTTCCTCTCAAGGAAAAATTGCTCAAACGAGGAAATTAAGAATGGCAGATCATGGGACTAGCGGAACGAAAGAGATTAGGTCTGAACATAACTTAGTTCAATTAATTAATGGAAGAAGAGCAATTTATTGTTCTCCAGGTCACATTATTGGAATAGTTAATTTAAACTCTGAGCAAAAAGATCTTATAAATTTTTTAACTTCTCACCAAATAAATGAAAAATTTTCTTATAGTTTTGGTTGGAAAAAGGGTGATATTGCTCTTTGGTCAAATCGTTCTATGCTTCATGCGGCAACTGCTTTTAACGGTGATAGAAAAATGTTTAGGATAACAATTCAGTAATTAGTCTTCTAGAATTGTTAGATGACCCATTTTTCTTCCTTCTCTTGGTTCTTTTTTTAAATAGTCGTGAAAAAATTCGTTCTTTTTAAATGATTTTTTTTTATAATTATGAATTTCAGAACCTAAAATATTGTACATTTCTGCATTAGAGATTTTTTCAATTGGCTTTGACTTAAGATTGCAGACAGCTCTTACATGATTTTCAAATTGAGAGATGTTAAATGCTTCAATAGTAAGATGACCTGAATTGTGGAAACGTGGAGCAAGTTCATTTACCAATAGCTCATCTTTATTAGTAATAAAGTACTCAATAGTTAATATTCCAACATATGAAAATTTTTCTGCAATTTTCTTTGCATTGTTGGTAGCGCTTTTGAATATTTTATCACTTATATCAGCAGGTATTTTTGATTTATATAAAATTTGATTTTGATGGACATTTTCGATTGGCTCATAATTTGTCATTGTTCCATCTGCATATCTAGCAACAACAACTGAAATTTCTTTTTTTAAATCTACCTTTTTTTCAAGAATATAGTCATTAGTAAAACACCAATCATGTTTAACATCATCTAAGGAATTTAAAACAAACTGGCCTTTTCCATCATAGCCCAAAGTATTAGATTTAAGTATTCCGGGTAAAAGGTGTTGATTTTTTTCTATGTCCTTAGCTGACTTAATATAAACCCAATCTGTGGTGCTAATTCCTAATTCATTAACAAAAGTCTTTTCAAGTTTCCTATTTTGAGCAATTTTATTTATTTTAGGAGATGGTAATACTTTTTTTTCTCTCTGAATTAAATTTAAAAAATCTACAGGGATGTTTTCAAACTCGTAAGTTACAACATCAACTTTGTTAATAAACTCACTCACTTTTGCATTATTATCATACTTACTATAAATAAATTCATCACAAAAATGTTGTGCTGGTCCATCCTTATCGTCTGAAAGTACAACTGTTTTTACTTTTAATTTTTTTGCAGCAGAACACAAAAGCGAGCCTAATTGACCTCCACCAATCACTCCTAAACAAATAGATTTAGACATTTACCTTGGTCTTTTTTTAACTGATTTAGTTTGTCTTGCTCTGTAGTTTTCAAGTTTAATTCTTACTTTTTTATCTTGCAAAGCAATAATTGAAATTGCCAATAGTCCAGCGTTAAGAGCCCCATTAATAGCAGTTGTTGCAACAGGAATACCGTTTGGCATTTCCGCTACAGAAAACAAAGCAGAGACACCGTCAGTTTTTTTGTCTTTTATTGGAACTCCTATAACTGGAATTTTCGTTAGAGATGCGCACATGCCTGCTAAATGTGCAGCTCGTCCTGCCCCAGCGCAAATTACTGAGTAATTCCTATGGGCGTTTTTTGCAAATTTAAAAAGTCTTTCAGGCGTTCTATGAGCGCTTACTATCAAAACTTCGTTTTTAATTTTAAATTTTTTAAGAATAAGCTCACATTTTTTCATTATTGGATAGTCATTTCTACTGCCCATAATTATTGCTACTTTATTTGGAGAATTTGCTTTCACAAAACATTTTTAACAATTTTTAAGAAAAATACAATAGAGCATTTAGAAAATTAAATTAAAGACAGGAGCTTATCCGGTAATTTCGTTATTTTGCCATTAGAGGAAACAATTGCTAGCTCAATTGTGGACTTAAAAATCAATTTATTTGCTTTTTCTATATTTTGCTCAAGAACAAGTCTAACTGGGCTTTTCTCTATAATTTTTGAAACAACAATTAAATCATCTTCAAATTTAGCTGGAGCTATATATTTAGATGAAAGTGACTTTACCACAAAAATAACATCAAATTTATTCTTCAGCTCAAGATGTTTAAAATTTAATTTTTCATAAATAAGTTCTGTTCTAGCTCTCTCAGTAAATTTGAAATAATTAGCGTAAAATACTACTCCTCCAGCGTCTGTGTCTTCGTAATATATTCTCACTTTGTATTTATGATCCATCGGATGAATATATGTTCTTATTTGTGCAACTGCAACTTGCTTAAATTTCTCTCTTATTTTGAACAATTTTATGACAATCAATCTACTAAATCTATAATTAAATATATACTTATGAAAATATTATCAATTGTAGCTTTACTTCTTATGTTGACAAACTGTGCCGGTGGTAACGTAGCAAAAATTAAGTTAGGCAAAAAATGTACTATTGCTGACTCAAAACAGATCCAAGAGTCCTCATTTATCTGGTTCGTGTCTAAAGAAGCACTTAACGACTTTGATAAAAGAATCAATAAAAAGCATTGTTTAAGTAGTTAATTTATTTAAAAAAAAAACAAAAGTGTGCTAATAAGGGATAATGTCATTATCCCTTATTATTGCTTTAATATTCTTATTCATATTATTAATTATGGTGCCATTAATAATTAGTAGAAAAGCTGAAAACAGTTCAAAAAGTTTAAGTGAATGGGATAAAATTAAGGAATATGGAAAAAAGATAAATGATAAAGCTAGAAATAAAAAAAATTAATGAAATTGTATTTCATATATTTTTTGGTTTTAAATATATTAATTTCAGTTAATACGATGGCGGAAAAACCATATCATCACCTAGCAGACGGAACCTTTAGAAATCCTGAGGGTTCACCCAAAAGAGACCCAAATATAAAATGGTCATATAAAATTTTCAATGACGAAAGAAAAAAAATTAAAATCAATTTTCCCGAGGATCATGTTATTCCAAGAAGCAAAGTTCTTATGGACCTTAATAATAATTTAAAAAATGACTATATTGCTTGGATAGGGCATGCTACATTTTTAATTAAACTTGGAAATACAACAATTATTACCGACCCATTGTTCTCAAAAAATACAGGTCCTTTAATTTTTGGTCCAAAAAGATATGTTGAACCAGCTATAAATATAAACGAGGTTCCTAAAACGGATGTTTTTTTACTCACACATAATCATTATGACCATCTAGATGTTAATGCTGTAAGAAACTTTCCACATAAAGAAGCAAAAGTAATTACTCCATTAAAATTATCAAAATATTTTAATCGTTACAAAGACGTTAATGAATTAGACTGGTACGAAAAAATTAAAATCAATGAAGAATTAAAAATTACTCTTTTACCAGCTGTTCATTGGTCAAAAAGAAGTTTATTTGATACCAACAAAACTTTATGGGGAAACTATCTAATTGAGTACAAAGACAAAAAAATTTTGTTTGCCTGTGATACTGGTGTTGGAAATATTTATAAAAAACTTGGGGACAAATATGGACCGATAGATATTACTTTTATAAATATTGGAGCATACAATTTTTTTCCAATAATGCCCCAAAAAGATAAGTCAGTTTATCATACTAATCCAGAGGAAGCTTTGGGTATAGCAAGAGATCTTAAAAGTAAAAAAGTAATAGGTATGCATTGGGGAACGGTTATTCTATCATTAGAACCAATAATGGAACCGCCAGAAAGATTTAAAAAAAATGCAGAAAAATTTGGTTTTAAAAAAGATGATGCTATTGTTTTTAAAATTGGTCAAGTAACAAAGCTTTCTAATATTTTAAATTAGTTTAATTTTCTTTTATATTCTCTATCAATCATTGAAGTAAGGGAGTCTACAAGAGCATCGGAAAATTTAAAAATTTCATTTGGCTTATATTCATTAGACTGACTTTTTGTTGGATCAGTTTTATCTTCAACTATTATGTTTGAAGTTGGATTATTATCTTTTAAATACACAAGCATTATCCAGTTTTCATCTACTTCTTCATCTAATTTGATAAAAATCTCAGAATTCTCCCAGCGATTATCAACGACTCTTAATAGTGACATCTTTTTTGGCAACCATCTCCTATTAAGCTGAAAAATACACGAAGCCATACTTCTATAAAAACTTTCTAAATTGTTTTCTATTTTTTCTCTAGCAATATTAAATTGTCTTTCTTTTTCTAACAGATCTGATCTAGTGTCTTCATCTGAAACTTCTATACCTAATTGCTCAATCCTTTCTCTAATTTTTTGATCTCTTATGGCTTGATATTTCAATTTTATTTTTTCAATTCTTTCTTGGACTTCTTCGTAATTTTCTCTTTCTTGATTTAATACTACCCGCTCTAAATTTTTAATTTCTAAAGCTTCTCTTTTTCTGAATTGCTCAATTTTCCTCTCAAGTTTAATTTTTTCATAAAACAATCTTTGTTTTTCGGCTTGTTCTTTTCTCACCTGAGCTTGCTCTTCTCTTATAAATCTTTTTAATTCAATTTTTCTCTCCTTTATCAATTTGATTTCCTCTTTAACCTCAGTCTGTTTAGCCTTTAACTCTTCTCGTTTTTTCATTTTATCTCTTCTAACAGTTTCATCTTTTTCCCTTTGCATCATCTTAAGCCGCTCTTTTCTTTTTCTATCTCGTTCTTCCTCAATAACCTGTTTTAATGAGCTTATTTTATCCGATATTTTTTGAAAAAAACTTTGAATTTTTTTATCCAAATTAAACTTAATTTTAAAATTAAAATTAAATTTATTGGTAAGTCTTACAATTTTTCTAAAAGTTTCTTTGGATAAATTTTTTCTTTTTTTTGATTTAACTTTTCTTTTTTTAACTAAAAATTTAAATTTTTTCTTTAAGAGTTTTTTTTTTATTTTTTTTGCTCTTTTTTTTAATTTGGGTCTTCTTTTTATTCTGCTTTTGTTTTTTGGTTTTTTTTTTACCCGTGACTTTTTTCTAACTTTTTTTTTCTTTTTTTTCATACCTGATAATAATTAAATATCAGTTTTTATGAATATATATAGTCTCTTGTAGGTCGGGCTGCATTAAAGTTCTTCACAATTTGTAATTGAAATACTGCCAAGTCTCTATATCTAAAAGCAGCTGCACAACTAGCTAGATAAAAAGACCACATTTTAACAAATTTTTCATCAAACATATCCTTAACCAAATCTTTTTTTGCCATGAATCTGTTCAACCAGCTCAAAAGTGTTTTGTCATAATGACGAATAAGAGTTTCTGTGTCAGCAACTATTAAACCAGTTTTTTCAATGGGTTTTACTATCTGGCTCAATGACGGACAGACACCTCCTGGGAAAATGTATTTATTAATAAATTTATTTGGAGGAGTTGGTTTGTCAACAACTCCAATTGTATGTAGTAAGAACAACCCATCGTTTTTAAGGAGTTTATTTATTGATTTAAAAAATACATTATAGAATTTTTTACCTACATGCTCAAACATTCCCACAGAGTAAATTCTATCATATTCTCCTTCAACTTCTCTGTAGTCAGCTAATTCAAAAGAAACTTGATTATCAAGGTTTAGCTCTTTGGCTTTTTTTTTGCAGTAATTAATTTGATTTTTACTTAAAGATATTCCTTTAACCTCACATCCCTTTTGTTTGGCTATTTCAAAAGCCATTCCTCCCCAACCACAACCTACTTCTAGAATTTTTTGACCACTTTTAATATTTAATTTTTTTATAATATGATTGATTTTGTTTTGTTGTGCATCTTCTAAAGTTTTAGTATCTTCTTTCCAATAAGCACAAGAATATTGTCTATGTTTTGTATCAAGAAAAATATCATATAATTTTTCTCCCTTATCTCCACCTATATCATAATGGTGCTCAACATTTTTTCTTGCTTTGCCTGGCAAATTAAAATTTGAAATATATCTAACAGCTTCGTAAATCTTTTTGGATAAGTAACTTGCTGTTGTAATCTCTTCTCGACCAAGATTTTCTATTAATGACATTAGAAATTCTTCCAAACTTCCATTTTTGATTAAAATTTCATTTCTCATATACGCCTCTGGAAACTCTAACTCAGGGTCAAGAATTAATTTCCACTTTAAATTATCTTTTAATAATTTGATAGTTATCGGATTGTCCTTTCGAGGATTTCCACAGATATATTTTTGACCAGTAGAATCTTCTAAAATAATCCCATTTTTTTTATAAATTTTACTTAATACCTTTGCTAAAATCATATTTATGCTGCTATGTTTTTTTTAAACCCAAACTTTAAAGTTTCAAGTTTTTTTAATAATTCTTTATAGTCTTTCGAATTTAATAACGTTAAAGGTGGTAATAAATTTTTAAATTTTGAATTTTCAGCAGACATATAGCTATGTAAGCCAGAAATCAAATTGTAATTATCAAAAGCATGCCTTACCTTAATTAGTTTATCATTTACGTTTTGAGGTTTATTTTTTTCGAAGTTATCGAAAACTTCTCTAGCTAATTTATGAGTAACATTTGCAATTGCAGATATGCATCCAGAGCAACCAATTTCTAAACCTTTGAGTAACTTGGATTCATCTCCTGGAAAAATTAAAAAATCTTTAATCTTGAGATTTTCGTACAAATTATACGTGGAGTCTTTGCATCCAACAATATTTTTTGGAAATGCATCAACCAATTTTTTTACAAAATTTATTTCAAATTTAAAACCGCTTAATTTTTCAAAATTATACAAAATAATTTTTACTTTAGGAATATTTTTGATTATTTTAGAATAAAATTCAAAAACCCCGGCTTCGGTATTGCCTTTATAATAAGCTGGAGGCATTATGAGAAAATTATGAAAATCATATTCTATTGAATACTTGATAAACTCAATAGTCTCTTTTAATGAATTATAACCAGTGCCTAAATGAAAATTTTTTTTAAATTTGCTTATTGGAAGTTTTGATACTAATTCTTTTTTTTCGGCCATTGAAATTAATTGGCTTTGTCCAGTAGAGCCAAAAAAGAAAACGCCATGCAATCCTTCTTTTATTATGTTTTCAGCATGAGCTATAGTTTCATCAATATCTAATGAACCATTTTCATCTAAAACACTTAGTGTTGCTGCATAAACACCTTTTTTGATCATAATCTTACCTAAATTTTTATGTCTAAGTTATAATAATACATTTCAAAATGAAAGTTCTTGTTGTACAGCAAAGATACGGGATAGGAGATATGCTTATATTTTTGCCTTATCTAAAGGCTTTATCAGAAAAAAATAATGTAAAAATTTCTTTACTGGCAAAAAAAACATCAAGATCATCTGAGTTGTTTAAATCAGAGACTTTCTTAAATGAGATTATAGATTTAGATTCTACTAATGATGGAATTTCAGGATTTTTCAATTTATCAAAAGAAATTAAAAAAAGAAAATTTGATAGGATATATATCTTTAATGGATCTCTAAGATATAGGCTCATAGCTATGTTTGCTGGTATAAAAAGTATATATCAATATCCACTTTTTACTTCTAAAGATATTATATTTCAGACAGCAAAAGTTTTTACAGAACCACTGGTTGGCAAGATTCTATCTACAGAACCCAATTTGTTATTAAAAGAGGAAGATGTTAGGGGTGCAAAAAATACTTATAGAATAAATGAAAAAACAAAAAATATTGTTTTGGGTGTTTCTGCTTCTGGACCAACAAAAAGATGGGATATTGAAAATTATTTAAAATTAGCAAATCAATTAAGCCAACATAAAGAATGTAAATTTTTTATTGCGGTTGGCAAAGATGATTTAGAAATAATAGATAAAATAAAAAAATCAGATATTAATACAATTTGTATGACTATGGAAAAATTGTCAATTTCAACTATCCTCACTATAATTAAAAATTGTAATTTATATATTGGTAATGATACTGGGTTCATGCACATGAGTGCTGCGCTTGGAATAAGATCGATTGGAATTTTTGCAGACTCACCAGCTTATGCTTATAGTGGTTACTCCAAAAATATAATTCCAATTGTCCCTAGAGGAGAAACAATTAAAAGTACGACTCACGATACTTTAGGTAAAGATAAGATTTCTTTAGAGGACGTATTAGAAACTGCAAAAAAAATTTTAAATTAATTAAAGTCAGTTTTTATAATTTTTTCTTTTGCTTCATTTACCAACTGACTAAGTCGCTCTGAATTCACATCACGGTTCATATCTGGATGTATTTTTTTTTGTAATTTCGCAGCAGTTTTTAAAACATCTTCCTTTGAACATCCCTTTTTTAAACCTAAAATTTTATAACTTTCCTCAGTTGATATACTTGTGGTCGCCTGCGAACCTGTATTACCGAACCTACCTGAACTTCTTAGAACTTGAATAAGCCTCCATAATTGAAATAATTGTAATGCTGTAAAACCTTTTATTTTCAATCCGCTTAAGAGAATTAATAAAAATGGTAGTGAAAATATATATTTACCGCCTATTGCTAAAATTGCTGCCAAAAATATAGATATAACTATAGCTAATCTTTTTAAAAATTGTGCTATTTTTTTAGTACTAGTTTTGGCAAACCAATTTAAAAATAAATAAACAATGACAAATATGATAATTCCAATTAAAAACCAATTCATATAATTTTTTTAAAATGAGTATACCAGAATTAAAAAAAATAAAGAGCGAGAAAAAGTATCACAATACTACTTTAAGGGATGATTATTCTTGGGTGGATCAGCATGATATTTTAGATGTTTTAAAAAATCCAAATAAGCTAAATCCTGATGTTAAAAAGTACATTGAAGAAAATAACTTATTAACTGAAAAATATTTTGAAGATGTTAAAGATCTGCAAAAAAAACTTTTTAATGAAATTAAATCAAAAATTAAACTTGATGATACATCTTTAAAATTCAAAGATAAAAAATACTTTTATTGGAGTAAAACCGAAGCAAAAGGGAATTATGGTAAGCGATTAAGACAATTAATCGATAAATCTAAACCAGAGGAAATTTATTTTGATGGGGACTTAGAAAAGAAAAAATCTGGATCCGAATATTTTGGCCTAGGTAGTGTCAGTGTTTCCCATAATGACGACTGTATGGCATATTCTCTAGACTTAAAAGGATCTGAGTATTACACAATTTATTTAAGAGATTTAACTAATAATAAAAATTTACCAGATCAAATTGAAAATACTAGCGGAAGTATTACTTGGTCACTAGATAGTAAAAGTTTTTTTTATTCTAAACTAGATAAATTTCATAGACCTAGAAAAATTTATAAACATTTTTTAGGTAAACCTGTTAAAAATGATGAGCTTATTTTTGAAGAAAAAGATGAGACGTTTACGTGTAGTATTGGTTTAACGTCAGATGAAAAATATTTCATAATTTCTACTTCAGATCATATTACCACTGAAGAGTATTTCTTTGAGTCTATTGGCGATGACATTAAACCAAAACTGTTTAGAAAAAGAAAAAAAGACGTACGTTATTCTTTGGACTCCTGGAAAGAGTATTTCTATGTTCACACCAATGAAAATGCGAGAGACTACAAAATTTTAAGGTGTAAAAAAGATAATATTGAAAATTTGGAAGAATTTATACCGCCAAAAAAAGAGACGGTTATTGGTGGTTTAGATTTTTTAGATGATTATATAATTAGAGCTGAGAAATCTGATGCGATACCAAAGTTATATGTAAGAAATATTAATACAAATGAAGAGGAGGAAATAAAAATTTCTAATGAACCTATTGGTGTTCCAGGAGCAAGCTTAATGCAAAAGGACACTAACACCTCAAAAATCAGAGTTAGTTGGGAGAGTATGGCGACGCCAGGTAAAATATTTGAATACGACATTAAAACAAAAGAAAAAAAACTAGTTAAAGAAGTTGAAATCCCCTCTGGTCATGATCCAAATAAATATGTTGTTGAAAGAATAAAAGCTAAATCTCATGATGGACGTATGATACCTATTAGTTTAGTTAGACTTAAAAATTCAAAACAAGACGGAATGTCAAAAATATTGTTGTATGCTTACGGAGCATATAAGCATAGTGTGTCCCCATCTTTTAGTGCTTCAAGATTTTGCTTAGTTGATAGAGGAATTACATTCGCGATCGCACATATAAGAGGTGGGGGAGATTTAGGAGACAATTGGCACATAGAAGGAAAAAAGAAACTTAAGAAAAATACCTTTCACGATTATATTGCATGTGCAAATCACTTAATTGAGCAAAGGTATACACATAAAGGTGGTTTATGTTTTTACGGAGGCAGTGCTGGAGGACTTACAGGAGGTAGTGTAGCAAATATGGCTCCAGAATTATTTTTTGCAATGTTACTTCTAGTACCTTTTGTAGATACAATGACAACGATGTTAAATGAAAAACTTCCACTTACACCAGCTGAGTGGGAGCTTTGGGGAAATCCAATAAAAAGCAAAGAGTACTTTGATTATATACTATCTTATTCTCCTTATAATAATTTGGGTAAAAAAAAATACCCTCCAATGTTAATCACGTCTTCAATATTTGATAATAGAGTTTTATATTCTGAGCCCGTAAAATATATCGCTAAATTAAGAGATGTTAAAGAAGATGACAACGAACAATTATTAAAATGTAAAATGGAAGCAGCTGGTCACGGTGGAATGAGTGGTAGAGACAATGCTATTAAAGAACTTGCTGAAGAATATAGTTTTATTCTAAAGAATGCCAAAATTTAAATTATGGAAATAAAGGAAAAGTTTGATTGGTATTGTAAGACTACTTGGTCAAAAAGTGCTTATAATACTTTATGGTGTCTAATCGGATGTTCTATAGGAGATTTTGGAACTATATATTATTTTCAGATAACTCCTCATTCTTTATCGGTGCTTTTAGTTATGTTAATTGCAATAATTAATGGAATAATAACTTCTATCATTCTTGAGACTATAATTTTATTTAAACAAAAATTTAAATTAATTGAAGCGTTTAAAATTGCTTGTGGGATGTCACTAATCAGTATGATTTCTATGGAAGTGGCGATGAACTTAACAGACTACTTAATTGTAGGTTCAGCAAAATTAGTATGGTGGGTCGTACCTATAATGTTGTTAGTTGGATTTTTAACACCTTGGCCTTATAATTATTGGAGACTTAAAAAATTTAATAAGGCTTGTCACTAAAAACAGTTTTTACTTGTAAAACCTACTACCTTATTTGCTGAGCTAATTTCAAAAATTCTTTCGCATTTTATCTTTAACTTTTCTTTTGTATAAACATAAAACCTATTTCTTGAATTATTTTTAAAATCAATCTTATCTGGTTTGCCAAATTCTATCTTTAATGCCTCTTCAGACCTATTTAGCCACTTGCTTAATTGCTTTTCTTCCTCTGAAACTTTTTCATCAATTTTGTTAGAAACAGTTTGGCACGAAGCTAAACTTAAGAATAAAAAAATTAATAAAAAAACAATTTTCATTTTCAACCAAATGTAGAATATACATCAATTTTATAAACAGAAATATTTATCACAGGTTGTAATTTTATATTAGAGGCAGTTTTTTCAAAGATTTATCTAAAGAATCATTGTAAGCACATTTATTAGGAGGTTTTATGCTTGAAAAATATTTTGAATACAAAAAACACAAAACAAATTTTAGAACCGAAGTAATAGCTGGCGTTACTACGTTTTTAACAATGGCTTATATAATGTTCTTAAATCCTTTTATTTTATCTGGAGAATTTGCAGGACCAGAAAAAGGATTTTTTGATTTTGGTGCTGTCTTTACTGCAACAATAATAGCTACTGCCATAGCTTGTTTTATAATGGCTTTTTACGGAAAAACGTGGCCAATTGGTTTAGCTCCAGGAATGGGAATAAACGCATTTGTTGCTTTTGGAGTTGTGGCTGGTATGGGTTACACTCCCCAGGAAGCTTTGGGTGCAGTATTAGTCGCTGGAGTATTGTTCTTAATAATTTCTTTAACTCCAATAAGAGCTTGGTTAATCAATTCTATCCCAAAAAGTTTGAAGTTAGGAATAGGAGCTGGAATAGGCGGGTTTCTTGCAATTATAGGACTGGAAATTATGGGTGTAGTAGGAGATCACCCAGTTACCTTGGTAACTTTAGGAGATATCAAAAATCCGTTGGTTATACTTGGATGTTTGGCATTTGTTTCAATGGTAGTAATGGAAAAAATGAAAATACGTGGAAACATTATAATTGGAATACTAGTTTTCAGTGTTATAGCGTGGGTAACTGGTCTTGCTAAATTTAATGGAGTAGTTAGCACTCCACCACCAATGACTTACCTTTTTGCATTTGACTTAGGTGCTGCTTTTACAGCAGGAATGTCAACAGTAATATTTACTTTATTATTTATTGACTTTTTTGATACTGCTGGGACCTTAACTTCTGTTGCAAATGTTGCTGGTAAAGTTGGCAAAGATGGAAAAGTACAAGATATAAATAAAGCCATGCTTTCTGACAGCGTTGGTACAGTTGCAGGAGCGTTTATGGGAACAACTACTGTCACAAGTTATGTGGAGTCAGGTGCTGGTGTAAAAGCTGGTGGAAGAACAGGAATGACGTCGCTTGTTATAGGTGTGTTATTCTTAGCATGTTTGTTCTTTTCTCCTTTAGCCACTTCTTTACCTAAAGAGATAGATGGTGCCGCGTTGCTATACGTTGCAGTCTTATTTGTAAGAAACTTAACAGATATAGAGTGGAATGATATTGCTGAGTCAGCGCCTGCGGTTGTGGCTTTTATTGCTATGCCTTTGACTTATTCTATAAGTCACGGGATCGCTTTAAGCTTTATTGCTTATGCATTAATTAAAATTTTTACAGGAAAATTTAATACTACTTCTCCTGCTATTTGGTTGATAGCTGCGTTAAGTGTTGCAAGTTTTGCTGTTGCTTAAATTATAAAAGGGCTGGGAAACCGGCCCTTTTAATTTTGACCTTTCTTCAAATCTTCAATTCTTATTTCTTCATATTTTTCAAATGGTTGTACTATCCAAGGATTATCTTTAAGTTTTTGAGCACAAAAATCTGGCTCAAAAGTTGAGTCAGCTTTTTTCCAAAGAACCGCAGTTTTAATTGATCTAATTTTTCCTTTTAAGGGGGGATATTTTTTTAACCAATCAATACTTTTATTTAGTGTAACTCCAGTGTCTGATAAATCATCACAAAGTAAAATGTTGCCACTCATATCTTGCACAGTAGAACTTAGTTCTCTAGAAAAAATTAATTCTCCTTGTTGATCTTCAATATTTTCTCCTGAATATGACTCTACAGCTAAATATGCACATTTTAGTTTAAAAACTCTACTTAAGACATCAATTATGGGTGCTCCACCTCTCATTATTCCTATTAATAAGTTAGGTTTAAAACCGCTATCATGAATCTGTATTGCAAGCTTCTCTACTATTTGATTATACTGTTTCCAATCTATGATTAATTTCTTAGCCATAAAAAAAATTAATTTATTTTAAAGGAGTTGTAAATGAAAGGTTATGTAGTTTGTGTTTATAAAAGTATTAGTAATGAAGAAAAACTGAAAGAATATGCTGTTAAAGCTAAAGCAGCAGTTGAAAAATATAAAGGTAAGTTTTTAATAAGAGGAGGGAAGTCCATTAATAATGAGGGTGAAAAATCACCTAGGACAGTTGTAATTGAATTTCCATCTTATAATGAAGCAAATTCTTTTTACAATTCAAAAGAATATCAAGAAGCTCATTCAATTTTAAAAGGCTATGCCGTAAGGCAACACCAAACGGTAGAGGGTGCCTAATACTGTATTGGTTCATCGTCTATTGATCTCCAAAGGTACCAGGTAGCAACTGAGCAATAAGGACTGAATTTTTTATAAAGTTTTTTTAAAAAAATTTTTGGTGGAAAATATTTCTTTTTATAATTATTCGATATTGCTCTCAGCAATCCTATGTCCTGTAAAGGCCAAATATTTGATCTATTAAATGTAAATAGTAATATCATTTCTGCTGACCACCTACCTATTTGTCTTAATCTAGATAAATACTCTATGGCCTCCTCATCATTCATATTTTTAATTAAATTTGGATTAAATTCTTTATTTAAGGTTTTTTTTGCAAGCTCTTTAATTCCTTTAGCTTTTTGTCTGCTCAAACCACAACTTTTAAGACTTGATGTAGATAATTTATTTACAATTTTAGGTTTTATCTTTCCGTAACATTTTTTTTTAAATTTTAAAAATACAGAGTTTGCTGCCGCAACGCTTATTTGTTGACCAATTATGCTTTTACATAATGAGAAAAATACGTCATTTCTTGTTATCAGTGATCCATCTTTATAATTTAAAATTAGTCTAGCCATTACTTTATCTTTTTTAGATAGTATTTTTTTAGCTTTAATCCAATACTTCGGTGCTTTATTCATGGTCTTGGATTTATAATTTGTTTTTTTAGTTTGTTTTCTCTCATAAAGATTATAAGGGAGCTGGTTATGACTAGTAATGCACCGAAAAGTGTTAATAATTTTGGTATTTCACTCCAAATTAAGAAGCCAAACACAATTGCAAAAACTAAACTTAGATATTTTATTGGAGTTACTAATGATGCCTCTGCTAATCTGTAGCTTTGAGTAAGCAATAAGTTTGCAACACTTCCACACAAGCCCATTATTATAAAAATTCCTAAATCTATTTTGGTTGGAAAAACCCAATCTCCTTTAAAGATAGTTGCCACACCTAATAATGAACATAGCAATGTAAAATAAAACGCAATTCTATAATTCGGTTCAGTTTTAGATAAGGATCTAACACTTATAGCTACGCAAGCAAAAAAAATGCAAAATATTATCGGTGTGATGTAGTAAAAGTTTAAATCTATAAAAGCTGGCTGTACTATCAATAACATTCCAATAAAACCTAAAAATACTGCAGACCATCTTTTAATTCCAACTTTCTCAGATAAAAAGAAAATTGATGCAACTGTAACAAATATTGGTCCTCCAAAAGTTAGGGATACTACATCAGCTAAAGGTAATTCTCTTAAACCAATAAATAATGCGATGATTGCTGCTGCACCAGTAAAAGCACGAAATGCATGTAAACCTGGTCTAGAAGTTTTATAAAAACTTAACAATTTTTCTCTTGGAATTATAAAAAAAATAGGAATAAAGCCTATAAAAAATCTTAAGAAAAGAACTTGCCCTACTGGGTAATAATCTAGCCACTTAACACATATATCCATTATAGAAAAGCATATTACGCTGGCCACCATGTACAATACGCCTATTTGATTTTTAGTAAGCAATTTATTATCCTCAATACTTCATAACATATAAAATTACTTATGCAAAAATGTTACTTAGCAATGGGATGTTTCTGGAAACCTGAAGAGCAATTTAAAACTCAAAAAGGCATAATAGGTACCGAGGTAGGATATGCTGGGGGTTATAAGTCGAGAGTAACCTATGAAGAAGTTTGCCAAGGTAACACTGGTCACGCAGAAATTGTAAAACTTTCGTTTGACGAAAACATTATATCCTATGAAAAAATTTTAGAGCTATTTTTTAAATTGCATGACCCAACTCAAAAAGATATGCAATTTCCAGATGTGGGAACTCAATATAGAAGTGAAATATTTTACGAAAATGAACAACAAAAAGAAATAGCAAAAAAAGTTAAAGAAAAATTTAATAAAGTATTTAATAATAAAATTGAAACAAATATTTCTCCGATAAAAAACTATTGTAAAGCAGAGGAATATCATCAAAAATATATTGAAAAAACCCGAAGATGAGTCCTTTAAAATCTACCAACTGGCTAGAGGAAAATATCAATAAAGTAAAAATTTTAGATGCCACTTGGCATATGCCTAATTCAAATCGAAATGCATTAGGAGAGTATAAAAAAAATCACATAAAAAGTTCAATTTTTTTTGATTTAGATGAAAATTCAAATCAAAATATTCCCTTGCCTCATATGCTGCCAGTCTCTCAAGATTGGGAAAAAATAGTTTCTAGATTAGGTATTAAAAATGATGATCATATTATTATCTACGATAATTCTGAAGTACTAAGTGCAAGTAGATGCTGGTTTACATTTTTATATTTTGGACATGATATTAATTTGGTCTCAGTCTTAGATGGTGGATTAAAAAAATGGAAATTAGAAAATAGACCATTATCAAATGAAAAAGTTAGTATAATAGAAACTAAATATAAAGCTAAAGTAAAAAATGATTTAGTAATCAATTTTAATCAAGTCAAAAACAATATCAAAGAAAAAAAATTTTGTTTAGTTGATGCTAGAGGAGAAGATAGATTTAAAGGATTGGTAGAAGAGCCAAGAAAAAATTTAAAGAAAGGAAATGTTAAAGGATCAAAAAACCTCCCGTTCTCAAAAATAATAAATTCTGAAAACAATACCTTTAAAAAAAAAGCAGAATTAGAGAAAATATTCGTAAATCACGGTATAAATCCAAATGAAAAATTAGCTTTTAGCTGCGGAAGTGGTATAACGGCCTGTGTCTTAGGTCTGGCAAGTACTGTCGTTAATAATAAATTACCGGTTATATATGATGGTTCTTGGGCAGAGTACGGGCTCAAATAAAAATGAAAACATCAACTAAAATAAAAACTTTTATTATTATATTTATAATTGTTATTACAATTGTAATAACCGCAAGACATTTTATAGGATTACACTTTAAAAAAAAATTTAGTGTAAGACCAGCGCCGGGCGTAATAGTTAAAGAGGTTGAGAAATCGCAATTTTATAAAAGTATTGAAACCTTTGGTACTGCAATAGCTCAAAATTCTAAAACTTACAGAATTAAAAAAGATAATGTTGTAGGAAACTTAAGAATAGAAAATAGATTTGTTAAAAAAGGGGAAATCATAGCTGCTTTAAAAGATAGCAATAATATTATTGCAGATTTTGCAGGCAAACTTGGTAAAAGGGAAATAGCTCAGGGTGTACTAGGATCAGATAGTTTAATTATTACTCTTGATGATTTAAAAAAAATTGTAATAGATATTAAAATTCCAGAAAGTTATGTAGGAATTTTAAAACCAGGTCTAAAAGCAGAGATATCCAGCTCAGCTTTTTCTGGAAAAATTTTTAGAGGAAAAGTGTCCTCTATTAGTTCAAGAATTGATCCTTCGACAAGATCGATTTTAGCCAGAATTTCTGTAAATAACAAAAACTTTGAAATAATTCCTGGGCAGTTGATGACCGTAAAAATAATTTATAATGAAATTAATCAAATAGGGGTTCCTGAAAGTGCAGTGACAATTCAGGGTAACACCTCTTTCGTCTATATTGTTAAAAACAATACTGCTGAAAAAAGGGATATTAAAATTGGAAATAGAAATTTTGGAAAAGTATCTGTTCTTTCAGGAATAAAGGAAGGTGACGTGGTGATTTCTGAAGGAGTTTCTAAAGTACGAAATAAAACAAAAGTAAAAATTAT
This sequence comes from uncultured Pelagibacteraceae bacterium, assembly GCA_902587145.1. Lineage (GTDB taxonomy): Bacteria > Pseudomonadota > Alphaproteobacteria > Pelagibacterales > Pelagibacteraceae > Pelagilacustribacter. Next base: position 27,175 of record CACIKD010000003.1, read on the forward strand.
TAATAATAAATAATAAAATGTTTTTAACCGATTTATCAATAAAAAGACCTGTTGTTGCATCTGTGATGAGCTTAGTTTTAGTTATCTTTGGTCTTTTTACTTTTAATGAAATACCAACAGATGAGCTACCAGATGTTCAGCCTCCTGTTGTCACTATTCAAACAGAGTATAAAGGTGCATCTGCAGAAATTATTGATACTCAGATAACCCAAAGAATAGAAGATTTTGTCGGAGGAACGCCTGGATTAGAAACTATAGACTCTTTTAGTGAAGATGAAAGCTCTAGAATTACCCTTACATTTGAAAACAATCTAGATTTAGACGATGTGGCTAACGATGTTAGAAGTTCAGTTGCAAGAGTACTGGACAATCTTCCTGATGGTGCTGAACAACCCGAAATTTTTAAACAAAGCGCTGGAATGAGAACAACAATGTGGTTGTCTTTTAATTCTGATACTATGACAGATTTAGAATTAACTGATTATGCTGATAGATACTTAACTGATTTATTTTCAACTGTAGAGGGGGTGGGTAGAGTTCGTTTAGGAGGAGAGAGAGAACTTTCCTTAAGAGTGTGGCTTGACCCGATAGCTCTTGCGGCCAGAGATTTGACAACACAAGAAGTTGAGTCAGTTTTAAGAAAAGAAAATGTTGAGTTTCCTGCAGGAAGAATTGAATCTAAAGATGTTGATTTAACTATTAAATTAGATAAGGCATATGAAAATTTAGAAAGTTATAAAAAACTACCGCTTAAAAGAGCAAGAGATGGATCAATTATAACACTTTCAGACGTTGCAAGAGTTGAGCTCGGAGCAGAGTCAACCAGAACACTATTTAAAGGAAACGGTAAACAAGTGGTTGGAATTGGTATTTATCAACAATCAGATGCAAACACCATCAAAGTTGCAAATGGAATTAAAAATAAAATTAAAGAAGTTAGACCGGGATTACCTCCTGGAACATCATTAGAAGTTTCTTTCGACAGAAGTAATTACATAAAGGCTGCGATAAAGGAAGTTTATAAAACTTTATTTATTGCTTTAATATTGGTAACAATTATAATTTATTTATTCTTAGGTAATATCAGAGCATTAATAGTTCCTCTAATTGCTTTGCCGGTCTCTTTAATTTCTACTTTTTTGTCAATATATTTTTTTGATTTTTCAATAAATCTATTTACCTTAATGGCATTAGTCTTAGCGATAGGAATTGTTGTTGACGACGCCATAGTAATGCTTGAAAATATTGTACGAAGAATAGAGTTAGGAGATACACCACTTGTTGCAGCATATAAAGGGGCGAAGCAAGTTTCTTTTGCAATTATTGCTACTACAGTAGTATTGGTTGCAGTATTTATTCCGCTTATTTTTATTAAAGGTATTACTGGTGTATTATTTACACAAACAGCAATTACTTTAGCTTCAGCTGTAGTTATATCAAGTTTCGTAGCACTTTCTTTAAGTCCAATGATAGGTAGTAAAGTTCTTAAGAAAAATATGAATAAATCAAAAATTGTAATTAAATTTGAAAAATTTTTAAAGAACATTACATTAGTTTACAAACAATCACTAATTAGTTGGGTAAGAAAAAGAAAAATTATAATTTCTTTTTTAGCAATTGTATTATCTCTAACGGTTTTTTTATTTAGTTATGCTCCAAAAGAACTAATTGCACCTGAAGACAGAGGTGCATTTTTTGTAATAGTGAAGGCCCCTCAAGGTTCAGGGTTTAATTTTACAAAATCTAAAGCAGAAGATATTGAAAATCTTTTATTGCCCAATGTTGGTAAAGGTGAATATAGGAAATTAATATTGCGAGTACCAGGGTTCGGAAAATCAGCAAAACAAGTAAATAGTGGTTTCATAATAGTACTTTTGGAACCATGGGGTAAAAGAGATCGTCATGGAGTTAAAATAATGAGAGAGTCTTTTGGAAAAATTTCTAAAGTGCCAGGAGTGCTTGCTTTTCCAATAATGCCTCAAGGTATTAGAACCGGTGGTGTAGAAAGTCCTGTTCAATTTGTAATCCTAGGTAATACATATGACCAATTAATAGAATGGAAAAATGTTATTAAAAAAGAAGCTAGAAAGAATCCAGGACTTACATCAATACAAGATGATTTCGATTTAAATAAACCACAACTTAATGTTCAAATTGATCAAAAAAAAGCTGCTGATTTAGGTGTTTCTACAGAGGATATAGGGAGAACAATTGAAACTATTTTTGGTTCTAAAAGAGTTACAAATTTTACTAGAGATGGAAAAGAATACTCCATTATTCTTCAGGGTGATATAAAAGATAGACAAGAGCCAGATAGTATTAGTAAAGTTTTTGTAAGATCTAATAATAACGGAAAACTTGTATCAGTCTCTAATTTAATTAGGTATGATGAAGAAGGTCAGTCGCCTTTCTTAGCAAGATATAACAGACAAAAAGCAGTAACAATTTCAGCAAGATTAGTTGGCGACTACTCTTTAGATGAGGCCTTGAATTTTTTAGTCAAAGTTGTTGAAGAAAATACTCCTAAGGCAAAAATTGCTTACAAAGGGGAAAGTGAAGAGTATAAAAAAACCAATACAGAATTATATATCATATTTGTATTGGCTTTAGTCACAGCGTATTTAGCGATGAGTGCTCAATTTGAGAGCTGGAAACATCCCCTTACTATAATGCTAACAGTTCCACTGGCAATACTTGGAGGTTTGTTAGGAATATTGGTTGTTGGCTCCTCTTTAAATATTTATAGTCAAATTGCTTTAATAATATTAATTGGCTTGTCAGCAAAAAATGGAATCTTAATTGTAGAATTTGCAAATCAGCTGAGAAAAGAAGGAAAAAATATAGAGACATCAATAATAGAGGCTGCATCCATAAGACTCAGACCTATTTTAATGACAAGTCTTTCAACTATTATTGGGGTGCTTCCTCTAATACTTGGCTCTGGGCCAGGAGCAGCAAGCAGACTGACTGTTGGAATAACTATCTTCGGTGGAATGCTTTTTTCAACTTTTTTTACTCTATATGTAATTCCAACAATTTACTCTATTATTGGAAAGAACACTCAAAGAATTGATGCTGTTGAAATTGAATTAAATAGACAGCTTAAAAAATAATATACTTATTTTTATCTAAGTTTTTTTTACAAATGGTTAATTGTTTTCTATATTTTGAAGACATTTCTTTAACCGACTTAGCGTAAATGATAGCTTTTTTATCTTTTGAATAATTTTTGTAATCACCCCAACCTTTGTAGTAAGCTAAGTATTGTCTGTATGCGTCTTTTTTTGAAATCTTTAATATTTTGTTAGTTTTATTTACATACCAACCAATAAAATCAACTGAGTCTTTAAATCTAGCTCTTGTCGCTAAAGGATTTTTGGTCTCTCTTTTATATTGTTCCCAAGTTCCTTTTACAGCTTGTGAATATCCAAATGAGGACGAAGGTCTTTTAAAAGGGATAACCTTGAAAAGTTTTTTTCGTGGAGGCTTGGCTAACCAATTAAAATCACTTTCCTTTTTTACAAAAGCTAGTTGTAGATGTATTGGAGCACCCCATTTTTCATAGGCGGCTCTAGCATGTTTATACCAAAGATATCTTTCTTCAAAAATTGCACAGCTATTTTGAGTGTTTTTTGGAATTGAAGAACATGCTGTAAAAATTAAAAATAGAAATATAAATAAATTTTTATTATGAATCACTAACCAATTTATACTAAAAATTAATTAAGCTTTCTCCATTTTTCTGGATACAAAAATTTACCTTGCCATAAACCCAGCTTGTTTTCCTTAGCAAAATCTTCATCAGGTATATATTCTTTTGAATACCGTCTATAAGCTACTGCTTGACCATTTCTTACCATCCATCTATTAAGATTTATTTTTTCTTTAAAACACACGGCTAAATATCTTTCGTATCTATCTTTAGAAGATGAAATACATTTAATCTTTGATCTATCAACTTTTTTCTTAAGGTTTTCTCTTGAAACTTTTCCACAATTATAATCTTTATAAAACGTAAATCCGATAATTGATGAAATTTTAAGTTTCTCTTTTTTGCATTTTTGCCTAATTTCTGGAGCATCAATTCCCTCAAGCCTAATTTTGTATTCATTAATATGAACAGTGTCACCATCGACTATTTTTGGAATTCCAATTATTTCTTCGGCTATGATATTAGAAGTAAGTATTAAAAATAAAATTACTATTCGCATAGCCTAATTTTTAAATTTTTTAATAATTTTAAAAATAAAAAAGGCAAATATAACCCCTAAGCTGTTAGCAAGCAAATCATTTAGTTCGAAAGCTCTATTTGGAATTATTAGATGTAACAATTCAAATATTATTGAAACTAAAAATAAAAAAGTGAAACTAAAGATTATTTTTTTATACTTGAAGTAGGTAATAAAACCAAGAATGCTCAAACAAAAAAAGAATATCAGATGGTTAATTGAGGTACCGATTGGATTAGAAATTAGTTTAGGTTGTTTGCCAAGATCTCCGTATAGAAAAAAACCAAATAGACTACCTGGAAACAGGTATAAAAGTAATAATGTTATTAAAGATAAGTAGTATGTATATTTAATTATTTCAAATATAGTATTTTTCATTTTGATCTTATTATAGTACAAAATAATTAAATTAACTATTATGAGCAAATTAATCCTTACTAGACACGGTCAAAGTATTTGGAATGCAGAAAATAGATTTACAGGATGGGTGGATGTAGATCTCTCAGGAAAAGGTGTTGACGAGGCAGAAAAATCAGGTGAGTTATTGAAGAAACTTAATATAAAAATTGATATTTCTTATACTTCCTTTTTAAAAAGAGCGATAAAAACTTTAACTACTATACTTAAAAAAAACGATCTCGAGCTTAAATTTAATACTGCTTGGCAACTAAATGAGAGACACTATGGATCATTAACTGGACTTAATAAAGATGAAACTAAAAAAAAAGTTGGTGAGGAGCAGTTTAAAAAGTATAGAAGATCATGGGATGTGCCTCCGCCTCCAATGCCAAAAGATAGTAAATATCTATCTAATTTTAGTCCACTAAATGCAGGTATCCCGATCGGAATGACACCATTAACTGAGTCATTAAAAAACACTTATGAAAGGGTAATCCCTTTTTATGAAAATGAAATTAAAAAAAATCTCTCTAGGGGAAAAAATATTCTAATCTCGGCGCATGGAAACTCATTGAGAGCTCTGTGTAAATTTTTATTTAAAATCTCAGATAATAAAATTAACGAATTAGAAATTCCAACTGGTAATCCATTAGTAATTGAATTTGAAAAAAATTTAAAGATTAAAAAATATTTTTATTTAGACAAGTCTAGAGCTAAAAATATAATTTTTAATCAATGATATCTAAATTTGATATTTTGTTATATATATTTTCAGTATTAAGATGATAAAATTTTTGCCTACTTTCATAACCATAAAGCTTGTTCTCGCTTATTAATTTATCCCAAACTTCATTCATTGAAAAAACTTTTTTAGTGATCGTATCTAATGGATTTCTGTCTAGTAACTGAAGACCAGTAAAAATAAAATTATTTTCATTATCTTTCGAGACAATTTTATTTTTTAAATTAAAATCTCCTTTAAAAGAAGTATCAAATGATAATCTCTTATTAACTAATAACATACATGGCTTTTTACTCTCGTTGTAAATTTTCTCTAAAGATTGCATTTCACTTGAATAACTGGTGAACCATAATGTATCTGGGTTTATAACAAAAAAAGGATTTTTACCAAAAATTTTTGTTCCCTCTTTTACTCCACCACCGGTATCTAGTAGCAAATCTTTTTCGTTTGAAATGGTTATTTTTGCTTTTGACTTGATATCTAATAAAAATTTTTCAATTTGATCAGCTAAATGGTGAACATTAATAATTATTTGTTCCACTCCATGATTTTCTAAAAGATTTAAAGATCTTTCTAATAAATTTTTTCTTCCTACTTTAATTAATGGTTTAGGAGTTTCTAAAGTTAGCGGTCTCATGCGAGTTCCAAGTCCAGCGGCTAATATCATTGCACATTTTACAGTCATAAAATATTATTTTTTTTAATTTTAATTTTAGCGTGTTTGTTTAATAGTAATTTAAAATTTTTAAAAATAGGATTTTTGAGCCGTCTATTAATTAGACTCCAAGTATAAGGTAAATATTTTAAATAAGTCGACTTGTTATCCCTTTTACTCAATCTAACAAATATTCCCAATATTTTAAGGTTTCTTTGAACTGATAAAATATCGAAGTCATTTTTTAAGTTCAGAAATTTTTCCCTTTTTAGCTTTGATTTTAGATAGTAGAATTTAAGTAATTTGTTCTTCAAATTAATAGGTAATTTTATTCTAACATCATCAATTAACGAGACAACATCATAAAGTGGGTTGCCAATTATTGCATCTTGATTATCTATTAAACCAATAACTTTTTTATTAATCATAAGATTAGATGCATGAAAATCTCTGTGTACAAAAGTATTATTTTTGAAATAAAGTTTTTTAAATATTTTATTTAATTCTTTTTTTAAAATTTTTTTGGTCTTTCCAACGTTCAATCTTTTTGCATAGAACTTAAGATACCAATCAAAAAATAAGTCGGATTCCCTATGAAGATTTGTTAAAGAATATTTTTGAAGTTTAAAATTGTATTTTTTAAAATTGTATTTTTTTTTAATTTTTATTTCTTGTAATTTTAAAATAATTTTAATTAAATTTTTATAGTAACTAAATTTATTTTTTTTTTTTATTATTTCATCGTAAAAGGATTTCTCACCTAAGTCTGAAATTTCGATCATATTGTTTTGAAAGTGATTACTTATAAGTTTTGGGGCATTTATCTTATTTTCTCTAAGAATCTTATTTATTATTACGTATGTAATCAAATTTTTAAACTTTTCTTTGTTGGCTTGAACTATAATTGAGGTTTTATTACCTTTTTTAAGTCTATAAAATTCTCTAAATGATGCATCTCCTGAAATCTTTTTTAATCTATAATTCATTTAAAATTTTTCCACTTACCTGTTCCTAGCAATTTTAATTTTCTTTCATTATCTTGTTTAGCATAATCTAGATGGATTTCTAGTTTATCAGATTTAGGATTTTTTATTAAACTTGGCCATTCTATAATTTTTATTGCATTTTTATTTTCTTGAAATATACCTAAAGTATTGAGTTCTCTCTTATTTTTGAGTCTATAAAGATCATAATGCATGATTTTAAAATTTTTCAAATCATACTCATATAACAAGTTAAAAGTAGGGCTTAATACTTCCGTAATGTTTGAGCCTTCTTTTTTTTGTAAATAATTAATTAAGTACCTAGTAAAGGTAGTTTTTCCTACTCCAATTTCTCCAGTTAAAAAGATAAAATCTTTTTCTTTAATATGATCTGCTACTTTTTTGGAAAGAGAATTGAGTTGTTCTAAAGATTTTATAATCATTAGCTACTATTTTAGTAGCGATAAGTATCTGGTTTGAATGGCCCTGATTGTTTAACGCTAATATAATCTGCTTGATCTTTTGACATTTTTGTTAATTTTGCGCCTACTTTTTCTAGATGTAACATTGCTACTTTTTCATCTAAATGTTTTGGTAATACATAAACTTTATTCTCATATTTATCTGAATTATTCCATAATTCTATTTGGGCAATAACTTGATTGGTAAAAGAAGCGCTCATTACGAAACTAGGATGACCTGTTGCACATCCAAGATTAACGAGCCTACCTTCAGCAAGTAAGATAATCCTTTTTTTGCTAGGTAATTCTATCTCGTGCACTTGAGGTTTTATTTCATCCCATTTATAATTTTTAAGTGCTTCTACCTGAATTTCGTTATCGAAATGACCTATGTTACAAAGTATAGCTCTATCCTTCATATTTCTCATATGATCTGCAGTTACAATATCTTTATTGCCAGTTGCAGTAACAACAATATCAGCATCTTTTATTGCATCATCCATCAAAACAACCTCGTAGCCTTCCATAGCAGCTTGAAGAGCACAAATAGGATCAGTCTCTGTAACTAGGACCCTAGCTCCAGCCTGTCTTAAAGAAGCTGCACTTCCCTTTCCAACATCACCATAACCAGCCACAATAGCTACTTTACCTGACATCATAACATCAGTAGCTCTTTTAATTCCGTCTACTAGGCTTTCTCTACAACCATAGAGATTATCAAATTTAGATTTAGTGACCGAGTCATTTACATTTATCGCTGGTATTAACAATTGATTATTTGCTTCCATTTTTTTGAGCGCTAAAACACCAGTAGTTGTTTCTTCTGAGACCCCTTTTACGTTTTTAAGTAATTCTTTATACTCTTTATGCATTAATGCAGTGAGGTCTCCTCCGTCATCTAATATCATGTTTGGAACCCAATTTTTTTTTCCCTCAATGGTTTGTTTAACACACCACCAATACTCTTTTTCGGTTTCGCCTTTCCAAGCAAATACAGGGACTCCCTCTTTAGCTATTGCAGCAGCGGCATGATCTTGGGTAGAGAAAATATTACAAGAAGACCATCTACATTCAGCTCCTAATTTTATTAGAGTTTCAATTAGTACTGCTGTTTGAATAGTCATATGTAAACAGCCTAATATTCTTGCTCCTTTGAGTGGCTTTTTGTTACCATACTCACTTCTTATTGCCATTAAACCAGGCATCTCTGTTTCTGCTAGAGAAATTTCTTTTCTACCAAATTCTGCAAGTTTAATATCTTTTACTTTAAAATCTTCTGACATATTTCAACGGTTTTTAACAATATAAACTTCTCTTATCAAGTAAGATTAGGATAAAATTTTTGGTAATAAAACTTCTACCTGTGCTCCTCTTTGATTAACTCTATTTGACGCAGCTATTGCCCCTTTATGCAGCTCAACAATATTTTTGGCGATATTTAAGCCTAGACCAGAGTGTTCACCGAATTTGGATGGTCTATTACTATAAAATCGCTTAAAGATTTTTTGAGGTGAGGCTTCAGTAAAACCTGGCCCTTGGTCTTTGATAGTCATAACAAAATTATTTGAAGTTTCAGTAAGATTGATTTCAATTTTTTGTTGGTCTTTACTGAATGAAATAGCGTTATCAAGTAGATTAGCTATTACTTGCTCGAGTCTATTTTCTATTCCAATAATAAAATAATTTTTTTCATTCTTGTTAGAAAAATTTGTTAAAATTTGAATTTTTTTATTTTGATTTATAAGATCTTGTCTAAAGTCTTCAACTACATTTGAAATAATTTTCATTAAATTTACCTTTAACATTTTTTCTCGAGATAAGGATGCTTCATCTTTTAACATTTGAGAATAGTCCGTAATTAATCTTTCAATTCTTTCCACATCATGGTTGATTATTTCGAATAATTTATTTCTATCTTTTTGGTTATCAGTTTTATCTAAAAGTTCTGATGCCCCTTTCAAAGAAGCTAGTGGATTTCTTATTTCATGTGCTAAATCTGTAGAAAAAGTCTCTGCTCTTTTGGTTCTTTTTTGAAGTTCTTTAGTCATTTCATCAATAGATTTGGTGAGTTTACCAACCTCGTCTTCTCTTACGAAAAACTTTTGAATATCTATATTTTGATCTGATTTGTTTTTTATTGCTTCAGTAAATGAAACTAAAAATCCAATTGGCTTCAAAATATATTTGTTTAGGAATAATGAAAAAATTAAAATTACTAAAGCAATAGCTAAAACAGTTCTTATTATAAAGTTTTTTCTTTCCGAAACTGCTATTAAAATATCATTTGCCTCATTTGTAACCACTATATAGCCAACAGTAATATTCTTTAATTTTAACTCACTTATAGTACTGACAAAAAAATTATTATTAATTTCATTCTCAATAGTAATTGGTTGATCTTTATATTGTGTTCTAATTTTGTTTGAGATTAAACTTTGCTCAGAGCCATCCTCTAATAATGGTTTTATCTGGGACTCTTTCCTCTCTACACCTTCTTCAATAACTTCATCTGATTTTTCAAAAACACTTGTGTCTAAATCTAATATATTGGTATCTCCTATCAATTCAAATTCGTTGGAAAAAAATTGAACTCTGTCTAAGCCTTGAAAAAGAAATCTTGTTGAAAGTAAAAACTTTTTGATACCTTCTTTGTCAAACTCAACCCCAAGTCTCTCAATGTGATCGGATGTATTATTTATTATTATGAAATGACTAGATGAAACTTTTTTGACTAAATTTGGTTGAATGGCATTTAAATAAAGTATTGTGAACAAACCTAGTATAGAAAAAATAGATAGATTAAAGAGTAGAAATTTTCTTAAAATTGATGATGTTTTTTTCTTTTTCATTAACTAACATTCCATCTATATCCACTTCCATACCTTGTTTCAATTGCTGAAAATTTTTCATCCACTCTTTTAAATTTCTTACGAATTCTTTTAACATGGCTATCAATTGTTCTATCCTCAATTTCAGTATTTTCCTTATAAGCAATATCCATTAAATGAGCTCTTTCCTTAATTACCCCTGGTCTTTTTGCTAACTCTTTAACTATTAAAAATTCTGTTGTTGTAAGTTTATCTGGAAGTGCCTTTCCATTCCATTCACATTCCAATTGAGAAGGATCTAATTTTAATTTTCCGTGGGTTATTATATTTTTAGTATCTTCTACTTTTTCCGTTTTCTTTCTCAATTGAACTCTAATTCTTTCAACCAAAACTTTCATTGAAAAACCCCCAGATTTTTTTACAAAATCGTCAGCTCCAAGTTTTAGGCCAAGTAACTCGTCTACTTCTTCATCTTTAGAGGTTAAAAAAATTATTGGTATAGACATTTTTTTCCTAATTTTTTTAAGTAATTCTTCCCCATCCATTCTTGGCATTTTAATGTCTAAAATAGCTAGGTCAGGAGGATTTCTTGTAAGTCCTATTAGTGCTGACTCACCATCAATATATGTTTGAACTTTAAAACCTTCTCTTTCTAAAGCGATGCTAATGCTAGTCAAAAGATTTCTGTCATCATCTACTAAAGCAATCGTGTGACTCATAATTAAGTTTTCATAATTAAATTGTCAAAATTTAGGCGCCAATATATTTATTAATGGGCCTCTCCCCAATTATATCCTGAATTTACATTTACTTCCAATGGAATTGAAAACATGTGGTGTTCAGAAGAAGAAACTGAAGTCATAACCTGTTTTATCAATTTCTCATTGTTTTTTTGTTCTTTTAACGAACTTTCAAAAACTAACTCGTCGTGTATCTGAAGCAACATTTTAGCGCTAATTTTTTTTTCTTTTTCAGTCACTCTATCAATTTCAATCATTGCTAGCCTTATTATGTCCGCTGCAGATCCTTGAATAGGAGCGTTAATTGCAGCTCTTTCTTGAAATGATCTAATACTAAAATTTTTATCATTAATACTTCTAAAATGTATTCTTCTTCCAAAGATATTGTTCACGTATCCATTCTTTCTACAAAATTTAATCGTGCTATTCATATAATCTTTGATTTCAGGAAACTTCTTAAAATATTCATTAATAAAATCTTGGGCTTCTTGGTTAGAAACTGAAATTTGTTTTGCTAAACCATATTGAGTAATTCCGTATATGATTCCAAAGTTTATAGCTTTTGCTTTTCTTCTTAAATCTTCATTAATCTTATTAATAGGAACGTTAAAAACTTGGCTAGCTGTTAAAGAATGAATATCTTCGTTATTTTTAAATGCTTTTTTTAACTCCTTAACGTCTGCCATATCAGCAAGTATTCTCATTTCAATCTGACTATAATCAGCGGAAATAAGTATATTATCCTTATCTGCAATAAATGCTTTTCTAATTTCCTTACCATCAGCAGACTTAATGGGTATATTTTGTAAATTCGGGTCACTAGAAGCAAGTCTACCAGTATTTGTAGCTGCTAATAAAAAAGATGTGTGAACTCTTTTAGTTTTATTATTTATGTGATCTTGTAAAGCATCAGTATAAGTGCTTTTCAATTTAGAATCTTGTCTCCATTCAATGATAAGTCTAGGAAATTTATGACCTGTTAATGCTAAATCTTCAAGGACTTTAGCACTAGTTGCTAAGCTACCTTTCTTAGTTTTTTTAAGCTTAGCAATCTTTAGATCATTATAAATTATTTCACCTAATTGTTTGGGCGAGCCTATATTGAACTTTTTGCCAGAAAGTTTATAAATTTCTTTTTCTTTTTTTAATAATCTTTCTTCAAATTTTTTAGATAATTTTTTCAAATAACTATCATCTATTTTTATTCCATTCATTTCTAATTTCGATAAAAGTTTAATCATGGGTTTTTCAAATACCTCATAAATTTTGTTGAGTTTTTCTCTGTCTACTCTATCTTTTAGAGCATTATAAAGACGTAATGTTACGTCAGCATCTTCAGCTGCATATTTTGTGGCTTCTTTTAAATTTATATCAGAAAAGTTTAATTGTTTTTTACCTGTGCCTACGACTTCTTTGTAAGAAATTGTTTTATGGCCTAAATGAATCTCAGACAATGTATCCATATTATGTCTATTATTTCCAGCATCTAAGGTATACGAAAGAAGCATAGTGTCTTCGACTGGTTCTATATTTATTCCATATTTTTTAAAAATCATTAAATCATATTTAATATTTTGACCTATTTTTTTTATACTTGGATCTTCAAGAATTCTTTTTAACTTTTTGATTACAAATTCTTTACTTAAACTTTTAAAGTTTTTATGTGCAACAGGAATATAATAAGCTTCATTTACTTCATAACTAAAGGAAACTCCTATTAGTTGAGCATCCATTGGGTTAAGTGAAGAAGTCTCACAATCGACAGATATTATTGATTTTTCATTTAATTTTTTTATTAACTTATCTAAATCGGTTTCATTAAGTATGCTCTTATAATTGTTAGTATTTACTTCTGATTTTTTATTCGCATTTTCTTTTCTTTTTTCTGAGCTTTCATCATTTTCACCGTAAAAACTTATCGCCTGACTTAAAAGTCTATTGAACTCCATTTCTCTCAAAAAATTATATAACACCTCTTTTTTTACGTCTTTTAATATGAAGCTGCTTAATTCATCTTTTACTGGAACATTAGATTTTAATGTCACTAATTCTCTACTTAATAAAGCTTTATCTTTATTTTCTAGCAATGTTTCTCTTCTTTTATTTTGTTTAATCTCAGATGCTTTATTAAGTAAAGTATCTAGGTTTTTATATTTGTTGATCAATTCAGCGGCAGTTTTAATGCCAATTCCAGGTACACCAGGAATATTGTCGGAAGAGTCTCCAGCTAAAGATTGAACATCAATAACTTGACTAGGTTTTACTCCAAATTTTTCTATTACTTCTTTTTCTCCAATAATTTTACTTTTCATTGGATCATACAATCTTATATCTTTTGAAACGAGTTGCATTAAATCTTTGTCGGAAGAAATTACTGTTACTTTTGCTCCTAATTTTGTAATCTGTTTTGCATAAGTCGCGATTAAATCATCAGCTTCGTAATTTAAAAGTTCTATGGATGGTAAGTTAAAAGCTTTTACAGATTTTCTTATATACTCAAATTGAGGTGCTAAATCCTCAGGCGCTTCACTTCTATTGGCTTTATAATCTTGATAAATTTCATTTCTAAAGTTTTTTCTAGCAGAATCAAAAATTACTGCAAAGTGAGTTGGTTTTTCTTTGCTATCATCAGCTCTCGCGTCCTCTAAAAGTTTAAAAAGCATAGAACAAAATCCACTCACTGCTCCAGTAGGCAAGCCATCACTTTTTCTTGAAAGAGGTGGTAAAGCGTAATAAGCTCTAAAAATATAACCAGAGCCATCAATTAAATAAAAATGATCTGATTTTTTAATTTTGCTCATAACTTATAATACCTAAATTTAATGTTATATTAAAATTTTATGATGAAAACTGCTTTATCTGTTGAAAACCTTTCCAAAGTATATTTGGGAGACAAAAAAAAGGCCACTAAGATTAATGCATTAAATAATATTACTCTTGAAGTGAAACAAGGTGAAATTTTTGGTTTATTGGGGCCTAACGGAGCTGGGAAAACGACTTTCTTAAGCATATTAGCTGGCACGGTTATTAAAACTAATGGCAAAGTAAATGTTTGGGGATTTGATCTTGATAAAAATCCAAGACAAGTTAGAGCGTCAATTGGTATCGTGCCTCAAGAGGTAAATTTAGATGCCTTTTTTAGTCCTAAAAAATTATTAGATTTACAAGCAGGTCTTTACGGAATTAAAAATAGTCAGAAAATAACAGATACAATTTTAAAGTTAGTCTCTTTAGATGAACAGGCTGATAGTTATTCAAGAAATCTATCTGGAGGTATGAAAAGAAGATTATTAATTGCTAAAGCAATGGTCCATCAACCACCAATACTAGTTTTGGATGAACCAACTGCTGGGGTTGATGTAGAGCTGAGAAAAAACCTATGGAAAAATGTAAAAGAACTTAACAAAATAGGTGTAACAATTATTTTAACTACTCACTATTTGTTTGAAGCTCAAGAAATGTGTGACCGTATCGCAATTATTAATAAGGGAAATTTAGTAGCTTTAGATACTACAAAAAAACTTTTAGATAGAATAAAAATAAAAAAAATTTTATTTAAATTAAAAAAGTTTGAAACGAATATTATTCTGAAACTTCCAAATGTGAAGTTTTTTGTTGAGTCGAATGATACTATTGTTGTAAGTTACGAAAAAGATACAATTAATTTTGAAGAGTTAACGAATTACCTGAAAGAAAAAAACTTGAAAATACTCGATATTTCAATAGATGAAGGTGATCTTGAGGATGTTTTTATTCAGTTAACAAAAAACTAGATAAATTCTTGAAATAAAGGTAAATTTAAATATGGAATCAGTAAAAAGTTTAAAACATATAAATATTCTTAAATACTTCCTAGTAATTTTGATAAGTTCAACTTTACTAGCAATTTCAGCAAAACTTAAAATACCATTTTATCCTGTGCCTATGACTATGCAAACATTTGTGGTGCTTTTGATAGGTGTTTGTTTTGGTTGGAAATTAGGAGGAACTATTATTACTTTTTATTTATTAGAAGGCATATTTGGTTTGCCTGTTTTTTCCGGGACACCTGAAAAGGGTTCAGGAGTAATATACTTTATTGGTCCAACTATGGGATATTTAATAGGCTTTGTATTTGCTGCAATTCTTAGTGGTTTTTTTAAATTCGATAAAAATATTATTTTAAATTTTTTAAAATTAATTTTAAGCGTTAGTGTTATTTACTTTTTAGGTATTGTTTGGCTTGGGTCTTTAATTGGATGGGATAAACCAATTATTGATTTAGGGGTAAAACCTTTTTTATTAGCTGAGCTTTTTAAGATAACATTACTTTCATTAATAGTAACATTATTAAATGATAAACTGTCTATTTTGAAAAAGTGGCTGTAAGACTATCTTGGTGATCTTTTGGATAAAATTCTCTGTAAAGTTCTTCGGTGCATTTTTAGACGTCTAGCGGTTTCAGAGACGTTTCTATTGCATAATTCAAAAACTCTATGAATATGCTCCCATTTTACTCTATCAGCTGACATTGGATTCTCAGGTGGTTTTGCTTTTGATTCTGGCGATGCCAATAAAGCTGATTCAACATCATCTGCATCAACAGGTTTAGCAATATAATCAATTGCTCCTGCTTTTACAGCTGCCACAGCTGTTGGTAAGTTTCCATATCCGGTAAGCATTACAATTCGGCTGTCAGACTTGTGTTTGGAAAGCTCTTTTATGACATCGAGCCCATTGCCATCTTCCAACCTAAGGTCTACTACAGCGAAATTAGGGGGTGTTTTTTTAACAATTTCAAGCCCTTCAGCCACAGTTTTGGCCTCTTTTACCACAAAACCTTTCTTTTCCATTGCTCTTGATAATCTTCCTCTAAGAGGATCGTCATCATCAAGGATTAACAAGGATTTATCTTGAAAATCACCCAGATTTAGCTGAGGGGTTTGTAAATTTGTTTTTCTCATAATTTGCTATATGGGTGCTCAAAGAGCATTTACAACCTCTTGGGAAAAAGATTCTAACATATCAGCCTTGCATTTTTTACTTTACATAAGGTGAAAAAACACTAAAAGCGAAACAAATAAGAGTTTTTTATAAATTTTTTGAAAGCTCTTTTGTGTTAATTAATGGGGGACACATGAAATGGAAAAATTTAATAGCGTTAACGAATTAGTTAACAAACTTAAACCAGTAAATCCTGTATACTGTATACGCCCAGATACCATAAAAAATTCAATTAAAGTTTTTAAAGATAAGTTTCCAGGTAAAATATTATATGCTGTTAAGACCAATCCGAATGAATATGTTCTTAAACATATAATTAAAAACGGAGTGGAAAGATTTGACGTTGCCTCAATTAATGAGGTTAAACTTATAAGAAAACTTAGTCCTAAGTCAAAATTATACTTTATGCACCCTATTAAAAGCAGGGAGGACATTACATCCGCATATTTTGATTACAGTGTAAAAGATTTTTCTTTAGATACTAAAGAAGAGTTAATGAAAATACTGGATTCAACAAAAAATGCAAAAGACTTAAATTTGTTCGTAAGAATTACAGTTTCAAATGAGCATGCAGAATTAGACCTTTCAAGAAAATTTGGAGCTTTAACAGGAGAAGCTTTAGGTTTAGTGAGACTTTGTAAACAGCATGCAAAAAAATTAGGTATTAGTTTTCACGTAGGTTCTCAATGTATGCATAAGATTTCTTTTTCAAAAGGATTAAAGGAAATTTCAAATATAATCAAAAAAACAAAAATTGTACCTGATACTATTAACGTCGGTGGAGGATTTCCCTCTCTTTATCCTGATTTAAAACCTGAGCCTTTAGAAAATTACTTTGAAGAAATTAAAAAAGGTTTAGGTCAATTGAAACTTGAAAAAATGCCAGAAATTATTTGTGAGCCGGGAAGAGCGATAGTGGCTGAAAGTGGATCTACTATTGTACGAGTTAATCTGAGAAAGAAAAATAAACTTTACATTAATGATGGAACTTATGGGTCCTTATTTGATGCAGGTGTACCTAATTTTATATTACCAACAAGATTGATTACTAATGGCAGAATTCAATCTAAAAAGATAACAGCTTTTCAATTTTACGGTCCAACCTGTGATAGTTTAGATTACATGAAAGGACCTTTTTTATTACCTAATAATATTAAAGAGGGTGACTATATTGAATTAGGACAATTAGGAGCTTACGGACTAACTTTTAGAACTAAATTTAATGGTTTTTATTCAAATACTATTGTTGAGGTCAATGATAAACCAATAATGTCATTATACGACGATACTGGTAAATTTAATTACTTAGTAGCTTAATGAATAAAAAAAGTAGTTCTGCTGCAGGACATAACAAAAAATCGTTTCTAAACAAACCTGTTGAACATATAGATATAACAAAATTTGACTCTCGAGAAATAATTGAGTCTATGA
The DNA here is from genome assembly GCA_902587145.1 of uncultured Pelagibacteraceae bacterium. GTDB lineage: Bacteria > Pseudomonadota > Alphaproteobacteria > Pelagibacterales > Pelagibacteraceae > Pelagilacustribacter. The sequence goes on from CACIKD010000003.1 coordinate 44,626, forward strand.
GTAAAATGTCATTTACTTCAAGAGATACAGCTAACGCTTCAAAAATATTTAATGAAATGATTGAGGACAAGTCTTGTTCAATTTTTTTGACTTTAGCAGGCTCTACTTCAGCTGGTGGTTGTATGAAATTATATTCTGATTTAGTTAAGTACAATATGGTAGACGCTATTGTCGCTACAGGGGCTTCTATTGTGGATATGGATTTTTTTGAGGCTTTAGGTTTCAAACATTATCAAGGCTCACAGTTCGAAAATGACACCAAGTTAAGAGAAAACTACGTTGATAGAATATACGATACATATATCGATGAAGAAGAACTACAAGCTTGTGATCAAAAGATATGTGACATTGCAAATTCTTTAGAGCCTAAAACTTATACATCAAGAGAATTTATTAATGAAATGGGTAAGTATTTAAAAAAAAATTCAAAAAAGAAGGGTTCTTTAATCGAGACTGCTTATGATAACAATGTCCCAATTTTTTGTCCGGCATTTACAGATAGTTCAGCCGGTTTTGGATTAGTGATGCATCAGGAACAAAATCCAAAAAAACACCTTACAATTGATTCAATAAGAGAATTTAGAGAATTAACAGAAATTAAACTTAGATCTAAACAATCTGGTCTACTCATGGTTGGTGGAGGAGTGCCAAAAAACTTTATACAAGACACAGTTGTGTGTGCAGAGCTTCTGGGTAAGAAAGTAGATATGCATAAATATGCTATTCAAATAACCGTTGCTGATACTCGGGATGGTGCGTGCAGCAGCTCAACTCTCAAAGAAGCAAGTTCTTGGGGCAAAGTTGATATATCTAAAGAGCAAATGGTTTTTGCTGAAGCAACTAGTGTATTACCGTTAATTGCAAGCGATGCTTTTCATAGACAAAATTGGAAAAAGAGAGAAAAAAGAGAATTTTCCAAAATCTTTAAATAAAATGAATTTTCTAAAACAAAAAGATGGGTTTTTGGGATATGAAGCCAATACAAGAACCAAAAGTAAAGTTGTTGTTGTGCCATTTGGATTAGAAAAAACAGTATCATACGGTGGGGGAACTAAAAATGCACCAAAGGAAATTATTAAAGCTTCTCATCAGGTTGAATTATTTGATGAAGAACTTGGTAAAGAAACATTTAAATATATAGGTATTAAAACTTTAAAATCTTTTAGAATAAAAAATCAAATTAAGTCCGCGCTGACTCAAATAGCAAGTTTAATTGAAAAAATTCTCTCAAAAAAATTATTCCCACTTGTATTAGGGGGAGAACATTCTATAACTAGTGGATCAATTAGACCATTCGTGAAAAGATTTAAAAGCCTTTATATTCTTCATTTTGATGCTCATGCAGATTTAAGACAGCAGTATGACGGAGAAAAATACTCCCATGCGACAGCAATAAGAAGATGTCTAGATTTCAAGAATGTAAAAGTTATATCATTTGGTATCAGAAATTTATCCAAAGAAGAAATGACTTTTTATAATAAAAACAGAAAAAGAATTAAAATTTTTTGGGGTAATAAAAAAAATGAATGGAAAATTTCTGAAATTCGTAAAATTTTCAAAAATAAGAATGTTTATATCACGTTTGATGTAGACGGCTTTGACTCAAGTTTAATGCCGGCAACTGGCACGCCAGAACCAGGTGGAATGTTTTGGAACGATGTGATGCCTATTTTAAAAAACGTATGCTCAGTTTCTAATGTAGTAGGTGCAGACATAAATGAACTTGCGCCCATTAAAAACTTTAATTCTTGCAATTTTTTAGTAGCAAAACTTGCTTATAAAATAATATCTTATGTATTCGAGTTTAAGACGAAATATTCAAATCGTTAATTGTCCACTTTATTTTCACTCTAGCACCATTCAGAACACCACCATTTTCAAAAGATATTACTGCTGATTTTCTTTCTAATAAAGTTTTACCCAAAAAAGTCCCTAGTCCCAACCCTGCATTATTTTTTGATAATTTTGATCTAGATTTTATATAAGGTTCGCCTAATGCTTTAATTATATCTTCAGGAAAACCTGGGCCATCGTCATCTATATATATATATAAATTAATATTGTCACTGACTATTGATATAATTATCTCTTGATTTGCAAATTTTACTGCGTTTCCAATGAAGTTTCTTAAACCGTAAATAAGTTCTGGGTTTCTCTTAATTTCTATTTTATTAATATCTTTATCAGTGTTTAATTTTAAAATTTTTTCTGAGGATTCTTTGAAAGATTTTATTATTTCTTCTAACAGGTCTTCAAAACTCATAGAGCTTAGAAATTCATCGCTAATAATTTTTTTTTGAGAAATATTCTTAAGAATTTCACTACATCTCTTTGTTTGACTTATTAATAAGTCAATATCCTTTGTAAGTTTGGATTTATCACCGACCTCTTTTCTCATCTCTTTGGAAACCACAGATATTGTAGCTAATGGTGTACCAAGTGAATGGGCTGCGGCAGCTGCTTGACCACCTAAAGATTCTAGCTCATATTCTTTAGCCAATATTTGTTGAAGTTTATTAAGTGCATCAGATCTTTTTTTTGTTTCTCCGGCAAATCTAATGCCAAAATAACTTAAAAATATAAGACCAATTATTAAAGAAATTAATATTCCTGTTACATAATAATTTGGAAATGAAAGTACGTATTCTTCCATTCCAGGTAAAGGCATTTTAAAAAATGTCAATACAAACAATAAAATAATTGTTAATGATCCAAGTATAATAGTGCTCCCCATGCTTAAAAAAGTGGAAGAAACAATCGTAGGAACTATCAAAAGAATTGCAAACGGGTTAAAGATGCCCCCTGTTAAAAATAATAAAAAACTTAATTGTACAATATCATACATAAGAAATGATCTAGAATATGCGTCTTTGAGCAAAGTCGCTTTAAGACCAAATTGTAAATATAAGTTAGTGAAAAATCCTACAACTATAATTAAATGACAAAGTAAAATTGGGAAATTTAAATCAAGAAAAAAATAAACTAAATTGACTGAAAAAACTTGACCAAAAATAGCAATCCATCTTAAAATTACTAGCGTTTTTTTATCTAAATTTAGGTTTTCTTCTAACCTGAAAATAGTAGCAAAATCCATAGGGTTTATATATCTAAGTTAGCTACATCCAGTGCGTTACTAGTTATAAAATCTCTTCTAGGAGCAACTTCATCACCCATTAAAATACCTATTATTTTTTGGTCTTCTTTTGACTTTTCTTTAGTACCGTTGGAATATTGCACTTTTAGTAAATTTCTATTATCTGGATTTAATGTAGTTTGCCATAGCTCCTCTGGGTTCATTTCTCCTAGGCCTTTAAATCTTTGAATTATGAACTTTTGCTTTTCTTGTTCTAAAATTTTATTTATTTCTTTAGTTGTCAATTTTCCTTTTTTTTCTTTAGCATTAGAATTTTTAATAATATAATTTTCTAAATCCTTTTCGTCTTTCATATAAAAACTTTTATTGCTTTTCGTTATCTTAAATAATGGCGGTTGTGCTAAATATAAATGACCATTTTCTATTAGTTGATTAAATGGATAATTGTTAAAAAAAGTTAAAAGTAAAGTTCTTATGTGAGAACCATCTACATCGGCATCTGTCATGATTATAATTTTCTCGTATCTTAAATTTTCAATATCAAAGTCTTTTGAGCCCGTCCCTAATGCATTAATTAATGTTACGATCTCATTGGAAGACATCATTTTGGAAAGAGCTTTGGTTTCATTTTCGGCAGTTTTTCCTGCGTTCCTACCATTTGTATTTACATAGGTATTAAGTATCTTACCTCTTAATGGCAAAACAGCCTGAAACTCTCTATTTCTTCCTTGTTTAGCTGAACCTCCTGCAGAGTCACCCTCAACAATATAAAGTTCAGTTCCCTCTTTTTTAGAAATTTGACAATCAGCAAGTTTGCCTGGTAGCCCTGTTATTTCAAAACTTCCCTTTCTTCGAATATTATCTCTAGCTTTTCTAGCAACATCTCTTGCTACAGCCGCTTGAGTAATTTTTTCCAGAACATTTCTAATAGTTGAAGGATTTTGATCGAACCACATTGATATTTTATCATTAATTATACTTTCGACTATAAGACGTATTTCGGATGAAACTAGTTTGTCTTTAGTTTGGGATGAAAATTTAGGATCTGGCATTTTAATAGAAAGGACGACGGTTAAACCCTCTTTAATATCTTCACCAGTGAGAGATAATTTGTTTTTCTTGTTATACTCATTTGAATATTTATTAACCACTCTTGTTAATGCACTTCTAAATCCTAATAAATGAGTTCCCCCGTCCTTTTGATGAATATTGTTGGTAAAAGCCATTACCTCTTCAGAATAACCAGCATTCCATTCTAAAGAGCATTCTACACTTACATCATCTTTATTTGCGGAAATATAAATTGGTTTTTTAAATACTGCTTTTTCATTTTTGTTTGCTAAAATAGGTTTTTTTTGATTAATAAATTGAACAAATTCTAATATACCTCCATCGAATTTATTTTCATATTTTTTTTGTTTTGAAGATGTTTTGTCAATTAATGTCAGGCTTATTCCTCTATTTAAAAATGCTAATTCCCTCATTCTTTTTTGTAATACTGAAGAACTAAATTTTATTGATGAAAATATTTCTTTGGATGGTAGAAAAGTAATGCTTGTTCCCCTTTTTGAAGATTTACCTATTTTTTTAAGTGGCTTTAACGATTTGCCATTTTCAAACTCGATAAAGTATTCAACTCCATCCCTAAAGATTCTTAATTCAAGTTTTTCTGAAAGTGCGTTAACCACAGATACACCAACACCATGAAGACCACCTGAAACTTTATAGGAGTCATGATCAAATTTTCCACCAGCATGGAGTTGAGTCATAATAACTTCTGCCGCAGACATCTTTTCACCTTTATGCATATCGATGGGTATTCCTCTTCCATCATCTTCGACTGAGATAGTATTGTTTGAATTCATAAAAACGGAAATATTTTTACAGTATCCCCCAAGAGCTTCATCTATTGAATTATCAAGAACTTCAAAGACCATGTGGTGTAGACCGGTTCCATCGTCTGTGTCACCTATATACATTCCAGGTCTTTTTCTTACAGCGTCTAAACCCTTTAGAACTTTTATTGATGATGCGCTATAGTCGTTTTTTTTATTTAATTGAGATTGTTTTGACATTTAATTTTTTAAATTTTAATTTTATATCATTTTTTGTAAATAATATACAATCAGCTGATAACACATCCTTCTATTAATATGAATTACCAATGGTTTTAGATCCTTTTTTAAATAAAAAAGTTGTAAAGTGTCTTTTAAATTTTCATCGGCATTATTACGTAAAAACTGTTTTTATCTGAGTTGTCAAACACAAGAACTGGTGAGGTTGAATTCTTAAGCTTAAATGTTAAATTTTTATCTTCAATTTCAGACGCTATATCGATTAAGTATTTTGAATTAAATCCAATAGTAAAATCCTCTCCATCGTATTTAGCATCAACTATTTCATTTCCATCACCGGAGTTTGTGCTATTTACGGATAATTTGAGTTTATCTCTACTTAATTCTAACTTAACTCCTTCTTTTCTATCAATTGAGACAGATGCAACTCTCTCTACTGAATTAATAAAATCGGCAGATGAAACTGTTAATGTTTTTGTATTCTCTTTAGGGACTACTTTTTGATAATCAGGGAATTTGCCATCTATTACTTTTGAAATTAAATTTATTTTACCTAATGTGAATTTAATTTTATTAGAACTTGTTTGGATAAACAATTTTTCATTAACATTTTCTAAAAGTGAACATAGCTGAAAGACTGTTTTTCGAGGAATAATTATCGAGGCAAAATTTTTAATATTTTCAATTGCAATACTGCTTGAGGAAAGTCTATGACTATCAGTTGCCACTCCTGTTAAAAATGTATTTTTATTTAATTCTGTTGCATGGAGATATATTCCGTTAAGATAATGTCTTGTATCGTCATTTGAAATAGATATTTTTGTTTTATTCAGTAAAGAAAGGAATCTTTTTTTTTCTACCTCCATTTTTTCACTTTCAAATTTATCATCAAAAGTTGGGAAATTACTTGAAGGAAGACATAATAAGTTAAAATCAGAATTTTTTGATTTTAAACTTAATTTATTTTCATTTTTTAATGTAAAATTTATTTCTGTTCCTGAAGGGATTTTTCTTAATATATCAAAAAGTACATTGGCAGAAGTTGTTGTATTTCCTTCTTCAACAACTTTTAATTCTGATATCTCGTCGTAAAAAACTATGTCTAAATCCGTAGCTATTATCTCTAATTTATTATTTTTTAAATTAAGTAACACGTTAGAAAGAATAGGTAACGTATTTTTTTTTTCTACAACTCCTTGGACAAAATTTAATGATTTTAGCAGTAAATCTCTATTAATATTAAATTGCATTATTATTAATTCTCTAACAAAAGACTTTTAATCTGGACAAGATTTTTTTTCATTTCTTCATCTTTTTCGGACAATCTTGAAATAGTTTTAACTGCATGAATTACAGTTGTATGATCTCTATTTGCGAACCTTCTACCGATTTCCGGTAAGGATCTAGTTGTTAGTCTTTTAGCAAGAAACATTGCAATTTGTCTTGGTCTAGCAAGTGGTCGCGATCTTCTTTGTGAAAGCATATCATTTAATGAAATATTAAAAAAATTTGAAACTGTGTTTTGAATTTTGTCGACAGTAACTATCTTAGCTTGATTAAAAACATCTTTTAAAATATTTTTACAATCGTTTATATTTAAGACTCTCTTATGAAGACGGCTAAATGCGATTACCCTGTTTAAAACTCCAATCAATTCCCTAATATTAGTTTTTGCTTCGGAAGCAATAAAATTCACGACTTCTTCTGAGATATTTATATGTTCCTTAAACTGATTTTGAATATGATTGATTCTATTAATAATTATATTTTTCTTTAAATCTAAATCTGGAACATCAATGTCAATTATTAAGCCTCCTGATAACCTGGATTTAATTCTTTCTTGAACCCTATCAAGTTTCAAAGGTGGCCTATCAGCAGAAATAATAATCTGAGCTCCTTGCTCCAAAAGGCTATTAAATGTGTGAAAGAATTCTTCTTGTAGACTTTCTTTCCCTCTTATGAATTGTATATCATCTATTATGAAAACTGATGATTTCCTAAAAAAATCTTTAAAATTTACCATATCATTTTTTTTAATTGATTTGATGAAATGGTACATAAATCTTTCAGCCGAAATAAACATAACCTCTTTTGATGATTGCAACTCTAACCCTATTGCATTTAATAAGTGTGTTTTACCAAGTCCTACTCCCCCATATATATATAAGGGATTATACCTAGATGTGTGTTCGCATACTTTTTTTGAGTAAGAAAGAGCCACTTCATTGCTTGTTCCTTTAATAAAATTTTCAAAATTTAAATTTGGATTAAGTCTGTTATAATTTAATATTGAATCTTTTATTTCAGTTACTTTGTTAAAATCCTCTAATTTGAATTCGTCACCTTTGTTATTTTTTTGATCTTCGATGATCTTAAATTCAATTCTACTTAAGCTCAATTTGAAGTTTTTTACTATTTCTAAAATTTTATCCAAATATCTTGAGACTATCCAATCCCTAAAAAATCTAGTAGGTACACCTAAAACTAGATAATCATTAAACTCTTTGATTAGATTAATATTTTTTAGCCAACTATTATAGATTTCATCACCAAAACTTTTTCTAAATTCAGATTGTAAATCAGGCCAATTAATTGTTTTTTCCTCTTCAGAAACAAAATTATTTTCTTGTTTAATTAATTTATTTTTCATGATTTAAAATTAACTTGAGAGTTTAAAAACCTCATTTTTAAAAAACTTTCAAGAATTATTTTAAATTTTAAAAAAATAAATCAGTTTAGGTTGTAGACTTAGCGTGACAATAGAAATTTCATTTTACAACCCCTAACAGAAATTAAAAACTATATTTTGTTTGTGAAACTAAATAAGCTAAAAGTATAACAACTTTGAATTGTTTATTTTAGGAAATTTTTTTTGAAACTTTTGAAATTTTTCTTGCAGCTGTTTTTTTATTTACAATACCTTTTTTAGCAACCTGCATTAGAATTGATTGGAATTTAGGAAAATATTCTTTTATTTTTTTTTTTTCTCCATTTTTGATTAATATTTCCATATGTTTTACCGCTGACTTATACTTGCTTTTTCTTACCCTATTAACAGAAGTTTGAATTTTCACCCTTCTTACTCTTCTTATCGCAGATTTGGTATTTGGCATGATTGTAAGATTGTATATATGCCGAATAAATGCCGGTCAACTTATTATTTTTGACATATATCGCAAAAAAAAGTTGATCTATTGGATATCCGTATTCTTTGAATTGTACCTTTGCAATTAGACCGGGAACAATTACTGCCCTGTTTTCCATAAACGTTAAAAAATTGCTGGAAGTTTCCACTCTTACCCTTAGTATTATTGAAATTTTTTATTGAAGAACCTCCTTCTCTAATTGCCCTTTTTAATACCTTTTTAATATTTGAGACTAACAAGTAAATCTTTTTAAAGGGAATTTTATTCGATCTAACTTTAGGACTAATTTTACTTAAAAATAAAGCCTCATTCACATAAATATTTCCTAAACCAGCTATGAACCTTTGATTCATTAATAAATCTTTTAAATAAACTTTTCTTTTTTTTGCATTTTTCTTAAAGTAACCAAAATTAAATTCTTGTGAAAGAGGCTCTGGTCCAAGCATAGAAAGATGAAAACTAGACTGTAAATTTTTTGTTTTTAAAATTTTTATAAAACCAAATTTTCTAACATCATTATAGGTGAAAAGAATATTTTTGCTAAATTTTATAATTAAATGATCATGAATTGTTTTATTATTCAATAACTCATAATAAAAACTTGTTTTATATTTATTTTTATTGGGACCAGTTATTATAATTTTGCCGGTCATACCTAAATGTATCAAAATTGTATAATGGTTATTTAAATTTATAAGTATATATTTTGATCTCCTTAAAACTGATGAAACTTTTGATTTTATCATTTTTTTCATTAATTTTTCATCAATTTTATATCTTAAAAATTTATTTGGTATTTCTATATTTTTTATTGTTAAATCATATATAGTCTTTCTTAGTGACTTTTTAACAACTTCCACTTCCGGTAATTCTGGCATATAATTAATTATGAGTTTGCATTACGAAGATAAATCTAAACTAGTAGAAAAAGTTTTCAATAAAGTTTATGACAAATATGATTTAATGAATGATATTATGTCACTAGGCACACATAGAACGTGGAAAAAAAGTCTTATTTCTTGGGTAAATCCAAAAAAAAATAATAAAATTATAGATGTTGCTTCCGGCACGGGTGATATTGCAAAATTATGTTCTCAAAACACAAATAATAATTGTGAAATAGTATGTGTTGAGCCAAATGAAAAAATGCTTCAAAAAGGAAAAAACAAGTTAAGAAACTTTAATAATATAAAATGGAAAATGTCATCAGCAGAACATTTACCCTTTGAAGATGAGACTTTTGATTATTATACAATAAGTTTTGGAATTAGGAATGTTACAAATTTAAATAAATCCTTAAATGAGGCTTATAGAGTTTTAAAAAATGGAGGAAGATTTTTTTGCCTTGAATTTTCAAAAGTTGAAAATGAAATTTTAAAAATTATATATCAAAATTATTCTAAGTTAATACCATCTGTTGGGAAATTTGTTGCAGGTGATGACATGCCCTATAAATACTTAATACAAAGCATTGAAAAATTTTATAACCAAGAAGACTTTTCAAATAAAATTCTTAATGCAGGTTTTGCAAATGTAGAATATAGAAATCTTACAAATGGAATAGCCGCAATACATACTGGTTGGAAAATTGAATAATGATAAAAAGATTAATTTTATTAGTTAAAATAGCAAGGAAATTCGCTTCATCGGGAGCAATAGATACCATAAACCAATTATATAAATTGCCACTATCATTAAAAATATTTTTTGACATTATATCTATTGGTTCAAAAAAAAAAATTATAAGTCACACTAGGTCATCAGGCGAAAAGTTATGCGACGCTCTGGAGGGGATGGGTACTACTTTTATAAAATTAGGGCAATTTTTAGCTACACGTCCAGATATAATCGGTAATAATTTAGCTCAGGACTTAGAAAAATTACAAGATAAACTTCCCCCATTTAGTTTTGATGAAGCAAAAACAATATTAAAAAATGAAGTGGGTGATAATCAATTTTCTAATATTATTGATATTTCTAAACCAATAGCTGCAGCCTCAATCGCTCAAGTTCATTTAGCTAAAATAAAAATTAAAGATAAAGAGAATGAAGTCGCAATAAAAATTTTAAGACCAAACATAGAAAAAGTTTTTAATGAAGAATTAGATGCTTTAATGTTGTTTGCATATATTATTGAAGCTACCTTAAAGAAGACAAGAAGACTCAAGCTTGTAGAAGTCGTGCATCTTTTAAGAGAAATCACTAATATTGAGATGGATTTAAGATTCGAGGCAGCAGCAGCTAATGAATTATTTGAAAATACAAAAAATGATAAGGGTTTTAAAGTTCCAAAGATTTATTGGCAATATACATCAAAAAAAGTTTTAACTTTAGATAAAGTTAATGGAGTTTCAATTAGAGATCACCGGGCTCTGAAAGAAAAAAATATTGATTTAAAAAATGTTGCGGAAAATTTAATACAACATTTTTTAAGACAGGCAGTTAGGGATGGATTTTTCCATGCTGATATGCATGAAGGAAATTTATTTGTAGATAATGAAGGAAATATTGTACCAGTAGACTTTGGTATTATGGGAAGATTAGATAAATACAATAAAAAATATTTAGCGGAAATTCTTTATGGGTTTATAAAAAGAGATTACGTCAAAGTAGCAGAAGTTCATTTTCAAGCTGGATTAGTTCCTAAGACTGCTTCAAAGGAAGAGTTTGCTCAAGCGCTAAGATCAGTTGGTGAACCCATATTTGGGCAAAACATTAAAGATATATCTGGAGGGAATTTACTTTCACAACTATTTGAAATTACAGAAAAATTTAATATGGCGACACAAACTCAACTTTTATTATTACAGAAAACAATGGTTGTTGTTGAGGGAGTTGCTAGAAAATTATATCCAGATACGAATATTTGGAATGTTTCAAAACCAATTCTTGAAAATTGGTTGGAAAGTTTAAAAGGACCAAAGGCAACAATTACGAGTGCAATTGATACATCTGGGGAAATTTTAAAAAGAATACCTGATCTGCCTGATTTTATGGACAAGGCAAATCATGCATTGCAGCTAATTGCAGAAGGCAAATTAAACCTGACCAAAAGTAGTAATACTACTCTCGAAATGGAAAAATTAAGATTAAAAAGTTTCAGAAATAATATTTTAATTTCAATATTAGGTATTGTAATTATAACATTTGTAGTATTTTAATTACTTAGATGAAAACTAAAAATAAAAAAATTTTAATTATAATAGGTGGTGGTATATCAGCTTATAAGTCATTGGATCTATTAAGATTTTTAAAAAAGGGTGGTTATGAAATCAAAACTGTTCTTACGAGAAGCGGTAAACAATTTGTAACTCCATTATCTTTAGCTTCATTATCAGGAGGTAAAGTTTATGAAAATTTATTTGATAAAGAGAACGAAGCTGAAATAGATCATATATCTTTATCTAGGTGGGCAGATTTAATTTTGGTTGTTCCTGCAACAGCAAATATAATAAGTAGGTTAAGCCATGGTAAAGCTGAAGATCTAGCTTCAACAATTCTGTTAGCTTCAAATAAAGATATTGTTTTAGTGCCTGCTATGAACGTTAGAATGTGGGGACATAAAGCTACTCAAGAAAACTGTAAAAAACTTATCACTTACGGTTATAAATTTCTAGGTCCTACAGAAGGGCAGATGGCATGTGGAGAATTTGGAAAAGGTAAAATGCTAAGCCCTAAAAAAATATATACGGAAATAAAAAATTATTTTTATAAAAGGGACGTTGTAAAAAATAAAAAATTTAAAGCTTTAGTTACGACTGGTCCAACCAGGGAATATCTTGATCCAGTGCGTTTTATCTCAAATGAGTCTAGTGGAAAACAAGGGTATGAGATAGCACTAGCCTTGAAAAGGATGGGTATTAAAACTACCTTGATAGCGGGTCCATCAAACCTTCAAATTGAAAGAGGTTTGAAAGTTATAAAGGTAAAAACTTCAGATGAGATGTTTAGTGCAGTAAAAAAAAGCTTGCCTGTTGATGTAGCTGTTTGTACTGCTGCTGTTTCAGACTTTAAACCATCGACTTTCCAAAAAAATAAAATAAAAAAAAATAAATCAAAAGAAAGATTAGATTTAGATGGCACCATAGATATTTTAAATTATATTGGAAAAAATAATCAACACCGTCCAAAATTAGTTATAGGATTTTCAGCTGAAACTGAAAAACTTTTACAAAATTCAAAAATAAAATTGAAAAACAAAAATGCTGATTGGATTATAGCGAATGATGTCTCCAAGAAAGATATAGGTTTTAATAAAGATTATAATGCAGTAACAATTATCCGCTCTGATGGTAGAATTTCTCAAATAAAAAAAAACAAAAAAAGTTTTATTGCTTCAATAATATCTGGGGAGATAATCAAAAAATTATTAATTAATGACAAAAGTCTTAATTAAACATGAAAATTTCTAGCAAAGAATATCAAAAGTTTTCAAAACAAATAATTTTAAAGAAAATTGGAGTTATTGGACAACAAAAGTTAAAGTCTGCAAAAGTACTTGTGTTAGGTATGGGTGGTCTAGGATGTCCCTTATCAATTTATTTAGCTAGCCTGGGAGTTGGTACAATTGGAATAGTAGATAACGATAAAATAGAATTATCCAATTTAAATCGACAAATTATTTATAATATAAACGATATTGGCAAATATAAAGTTGATGTGGCAAAAAATAAAATTAAATTAATAAATAAAAATATAATTATTAAATCATATAATATCAGAATAAATAAAACCAATATTGAGAAGCTTATAAAAAAATTTGATATAGTGTGTGATGGCACAGATAATTTCAAAACTAGACTACTAGTAAATGATTACGCTCTTAAACAAAAAAAAATCTTGATCTCTGCAGCTGTGAGCGGATTTGATGGCCATATTTTTAAGTTTAACTTCAAAAAAAAGACGCCATGTTATAGATGTTTTCTACCAGAAATCCCAGAACAAAATAATAATTGTGAGTCAGAGGGTGTCATGCCAACAATAACTGGTGTCATGGGCACCTTGCAGGCTAATGAGGTAGTAAATTCTATACTCAACTTTAATTCAAATATGGAAAAAAAAATGATTGTTTTTAATTCAATTAAAATGAATTTTAGGTCTATACATTTAAGTAGAAATAAAAATTGTAGTAATAAATGTTAAGGCTAATTTTCATTTTTTATTTTATTTTCAACACTTTAGTCAGTGAAGAATATTTTTTATCCTTAAGAAACGACAAAGTTAATTTAAGATTGGGTCCATCTTTTGATTATCCTATAAAAATAATTTACAAAAAAAAGCACTTGCCAGTTTTAATAAAAGAAAAATCAGAAAATTTTAGAAAAATACAGGATCACGAAAATAATTCAGGATGGATACATATTTCTCAATTATCAAAAAAAAAGTCTGTAATAGCTTTAAAAGATTTAATTTTATACAGTAGACCTACAATATATTCTAAACCTTTGGTAAATATCGAAACTGGCCGTTTACTTTTAGTTTCAAAATGTAAGGATAATTGGTGTAAAGTTAAATCCGGTAAATATACAGGCTGGATTAAAAATAATGAAATTTGGGGAAGGATATAAATTTATTTTGATGAAACTTTAGAGGCCCAAAATTTATCTAATAAAAAATACCAAACTGTATTAGCTAATGGTTCAACTATGGCATCTGTTAAAGCAATCATAAAAGAAACATCCGCTACAAGCATCAAGACAGTTATTGCTATTAAAAAATGTCCAATAGTGTAAACAAGTGTTCTTAATAGTGAGCCTTTATTATTTTCATAAATTTTTCTAGCTGCACCATGGATACCATGTGTAAATTCAGTCATATTAATTTAACTTTTTTAAATTTGTTCTGTCCGCATTCATAACCTTTGTCCATACAGCAACAAAATCTTTTATAAATTTTTCTTTGTTATCATCTTGTGCATACACCTCAGAATAAGATCTAAGTATTGAGTTAGAACCAAAAACTAAATCTGCTCTTGATGCTGTGAATTTAATCTTATTTGTTTTGCGATCAATAATTTCATAAGAGTTCTTGCCTGTTGGTTTCCATGTATATTTCATATCAACCAAATTAATAAAGAAGTCATTTGTTAAAGTTCCCACTTTATCAGTAAATACACCTTTATTTTTGGCTGACTCGTGGTTTGTTCCTAGCACTCTCATACCTCCAATTAAGCAGGTCATTTCCTGAGCGGTTAGTCCCATCAATGAAGCACGCTCTAATAAAAGCTCTTCTGGCATTACAGAATAATCTGATTTTACATAGTTTCTAAATCCATCGTGCAAAGGTTCAAGCCACTTAAAATTCTTAATCTCAGTTTGCTCTTGAGAAGAGTCTCCTCTGCCTGGACTAAATGGAACTTTTACTTTAGAGCCAGCTTTTTTTATAGCTTTTTCAAGTGCTACATTTCCTCCAAGAATAATTGTATCAGCAATCGTTGCTCCAGTTTTTTTTGCTATATCTTCAAGAACTTTTAATATTTTAGATAATTTTTTTGGCTCATTTGCTTCCCAATCTTTCATAGGATTTAAGCGAATTCTAGAACCATTAGCTCCACCTCTTTTGTCAGTTACTCTATAAGTTCTAGCACTATCCCAAGCAGTGGTAATTAAATCACTAACACTAAGTTTGCTATTTGCGATCATCTTTTTTACTTTATTTATGTTATATTTCTTTTTTGTTGGAGAAACATTTCCTTGCCAAAGGAGATCCTCTTTGGGAGCCCAAGGACCGATATAATTTTCTTTATTTCCCATTGTTCTGTGAGTAAGTTTAAACCAAGCTCGGGCAAATGACTCCTCGAAAAACTTTGGATCTTTATAAAACCTTTCTGAAATTTTTCTGTATTCTGGATCCATAGCCATAGCCATATCTGCATCAGTAAACATTAATCTAGCTTTCTTTTTAGGGTCACCTAAATGAACTGGTTTTTTTTCTTCCTCAAGATTAATAGGCTCCCACTGCCAAGCGCCTGCAGGGCTTTTTTTACTTTCCCATTCATAATTTAATAAAAGATCCAAGTATTGATGATCCCATTTATCAGGATTAGTTGTCCAAGCACCTTCAAGGCCTGAAGTAATTTGATTTACTCCAGTTCCATTTTGCTGATTCCATCCGAATCCTTGCTCATGAATGTCAGCTGCTGCGGGTTCTGGACCTAAGTTAGCTGGATCTCCATTTCCATGAGCTCTTCCTATAGAGTGACCGCCAACAGTTAGTGCTGCAGTTTCTATATCATTCATTCCCATTCGACCAAAAGTTTCTCTAACGTCCATTGCTGTTCGTAATGGATCTGGGTTTCCTTCCACTCCTTCAGGGTTTACATAAACTAGTTGAAAGTGAGACGCTGCAAGTGGTGCTTCAAGAGAAGAACGATCTTGTGGGTCACCATATCTATTAACAGCAAGCGGTACTGTTTCTTTTCCCCAATATACATCTTTTTCTGGTCCCCATATATCTTCTCTACCAAATGAAAAACCAAAAGTTTTAAATCCGGCTTTTTCATAAGCCATAGTTCCTGCTAACACCATTAAGTCTGACCAGCTTAATTTATTTCCATATTTTTTTTTAATTGGCCAAAGAAGACGTCTAGCTTTATCTAAATTTGTATTATCGGGCCAAGAATCTTGTGGAGAAAATCTGTGTGAACCAACATTTGGTCTGCCATCAAATTCTCTGTAGGTTCCTACCTGATGCCAAGTTAATCTAACCATTAAACCAGTGTAACTGCCTAAATCTGCTGGCCACCACTCTTGGCTGTCGGTCATTAATTTAAGCAAATCTTTTTTTAAGGCTTTGAAATTTAGTTTTTTTACTTCTTTTCTATAATTAAATCCTGGAAGAGGGTTAGTTTTCGTGTCGTGTTGATGTAAAATATCTAAATTTATACTATTTGGCCATAGTCTTGAAGTATTAGACTCACCAGATTTTGTTATACCACCGTGCATAACAGGGCATTTGCCATTTTTATTTTTTTTAAAATCTACACTCATACTGATTTAGTTCAATATCTAGTTTATAATAATTCTAAACTAGAAAGTCAATAAGAGATGGCTATTTTTGAATTCTAATTACAACTTCAAGATTTTTTATTTTTTTACCTTTTGGTGGGACTGGAACTTTACTTAATTTTATTTGGCTATAATGAATATCAGTAAGTTCTTTACTTCCTTCATCGTAAAAATGGTGGTGCGACTTAATGTTAGTATCATAATAACTTTTATTTTTACTTGTTAAAATTTCCTTTAAGTATCCAGCGCTAGTAAACGCCTCGACTGTATTATAAATTGTTGCCAAAGAAACTTTGGAAGTTCCACTTTTATTTATTTTTTTGTTTAATGTCTCAACTGTAAAATGAAAAGTTTTTTTTCTATCAAATAAAAACTTACAAATTTTTAATCGCTGTTTTGTGGGTCTAAGATTTGAGGATCTTAATTTTTGGACATACATTTTTAAATTATCACTGATAATCATTGATTTTACTTACTTTATAGTTTTAAACTATTTATATATAATTAACTACTTTAATCAAGTAAAACCATATTTAAAAAATGAAGCAAAAGGATAGTTATAATTATCAAGATTTAATTGATTGTGGAAATGGTATTCTTTTTGGTGAAGGTAATGCAAAATTACCACTGCCTCCGATGCTTATGTTTGACAGAATTACAAAAATTGAAAATAGCACAGGAACTTTCAAGCGAGGCTATCTTGAGGCAGAATTAGATATTAAGGAAGACCTTTGGTTTTTTAAATGCCATTTTCAAAAAGATCCCGTGATGCCAGGGTGTCTTGGATTAGACGCTATGTGGCAATTGGTTGGTTTTTATCTTGGTTGGACAGGTGAACCTGGAAAAGGGAGAGCTTTAGGTGTAAGCACAGTTAAATTTACTGGTGAAGTTTTAAAAAAAGTTAAGATGGCTACTTATAAAATAAATATAAAAAGAATTTTAAAAAAAGAGGGTGCTGTAGTAGGATTGGCTAATGGCACATTAGATGCTGATGGAAAAGTAATCTATGTAGCAGAAAATTTGAAAGTAGGTTTGTTTAAGTCATGAGAAGAGTAGTAATTACAGGTCTTGGTATAGTGTCTTGTCTAGGTAATAATCAAGAAGAAGTCTATCAATCTTTGATAAATTCAAAATCAGGCATTTCTTATGCGACCGAATATAAAGAGCATAATCTTAAAAGTCACGTACACGGAAAACCAAATATTAAACTATCAGATTATGTAGATAGAAAAACAATTAGATTTATGGGGTCTGGTTCAGCTTATAATTTTATCGCTATGAAAGAAGCAATTTCAGATTCTGGTTTAAAGGAAAATGAGGTGAGTAACTTTAAAACTGGAATAATTATGGGTTCAGGTGGTCCATCTATTGAAAATGTTATTCTTGCTGCTGATAAAACCAGAGCTAAAACTCCGAAATTAATGGGTCCATTTATTGTACCTAGAACAATGGGTAGTACGGCTTCTGCCACACTCGCAGTACCGTTTAAAATTAAAGGAACAAATTATACAATGAGTTCTGCATGTGCAACTAGCGGACACTGTATTGGAAATGCAATGGAATTAATTCAAATTGGAAAACAAGATATTATATTTGCAGGTGGTAGTGAAGAAGTCCATTGGGCGATGACTGCTATGTTTGATGCAATGACTGCTTTGTCTTCAAAATACAATGACAAACCTGAAACTGCTTCACGGGCTTATGATAAAACCAGAGATGGATTTGTTATCGCTGGAGGAGCTGGAGTATTAGTGCTTGAAGAATATGAACATGCAAAAGCCAGAGGAGCAAAAATTTATGCTGAGTTAACTGGTTATGGAGCAACATCTGATGGTTATGACATGGTTGCTCCATCTGGTGAAGGTGCCGTAAGATGTATGCAAATGGCCATGGCTACCGCTAGAAACAAAATTGATTATATAAATACACACGGAACATCAACTCCTGTAGGAGATATTACAGAGCTCAACGCAGTTCATAAGACTTTTGGAGAAAAAATTCCAAAAATTAGCTCTACAAAGTCTTTATCGGGACATCCGTTAGGGGCTGCATCAGTGCATGAAGCGATTTATTGTTTAATTATGATGAAAAATGATTTTATTGCAGGTTCTGCGAATATAAATGAAATGGATGAAGAGGCAAAAAAATTCCCAATAGTTACAAAAACTGAAAAAGGAGCTAAGCTTAACACTGTAATGTCTAACAGCTTTGGTTTTGGAGGCACAAACGCTGCTTTAATTTTTGAGAAATTATAATTATGAGTTTAATGAAAGGTAAAAAAGGATTGATAATGGGTGTTGCAAATGAGAGGTCAATTGCATGGGGAATTTCTCAGAAACTTGCAGAAGCTGGTGCTGAATTAGCTTTTACATATTTAGGAGATGCTTTAAAAAAGAGGGTTATACCTTTGGCTGAAAAACTTAATTCAAAAGTTACATTTAGTTGTGATGTTGAAAAAAAAGATGATGTTATTAAACTTTTTGAGAATGTAAGGTCTAAATGGGGTGAGATTGACTTTGTGGTTCACGCAGTTGCCTTTTCAGATAAATCGGAATTATCAGGGGAGTATTTAAATACTTCAAGAGAAAATTTTTTGAAAAGTATGCTAATTTCTTGCTTTTCATTTACTGAAGTATCAAAAGAAGCCTCCAAAATAATGAAAGATGGGGGAAGTTTGTTGACTCTTACATATGAGTCAAACAAAGCAATTCCAAATTATAATGTTATGGGAGTTTGTAAATCTGCTTTAGAAGCAAGTGTAAAATACTTAGCCAGAGATCTTGGAAAGAAAAAAATTAGAGTAAATGCCATAAGCGCAGGACCAATTAAAACATTAGCCGCGTCTGCAATAGGAGATGCAAAATTTTTATACAAATGGAATGAGGATCATTCCTTTCTTAAAAGAAACGTTGATATACATGATGTGGGTAACTCCGCATTGTACTTATTAAGCAATTTAGCCAATGGTGTGACTGGAGAAATACATTATGTTGATGCTGGATACAACAAGGTAGGGATGCCAGACCCTAAAAATATTTCATAGCTTGCAAAAATCGCATTACTAAATTGCATTAATAGGAAAACCAAAAGAACTAAAAAATAATAGAAATAAACATTAGAATGAAAGATTTAAATAAAAAGGTAAGAGAGAAATTTGAAAATTTCTTTGACTGGATAAAAGGAGCTGAGCTAGTTGAGCTTAAATCTTGTAATCCAACAGAAGATCCAATTCGACCGGAGCTAAATAATGATTTTAGGACTAGTTATGGTCGTAAAATTTATGGTGTAAAATATAAAAATGAAATTTGTGCAATAATGTGCTTCGGTTTTACGAATGAGATACCGAGGACAGTAAATGAATTGGATTTAATGACAAAAGATGCGCACTTACAGAGTATTAGGAGAGATCAAAAAGTTGGAAAAATAGCTATAGCTTACACTGTCTGGTCAAAAAAAAAGGGTGGAGGTAAACTTATAGTTAAGGAGGTATTTAAAAAAATAAAAAAATCAAATCATTTAAATAGATTAGTAACTCTCTCCCCGTTGACTGACATGGCCAGAAATTTTCACTTAAGAAATGGTGCTATTGAACTTCAGATTAATAAAGAAACTCAAAATTTTGAGTACAAAATTTAAATAATTTAAGCTACAGCTTGTTTAATAGAAAGTTTTACTTTACCTCTATCGAAACCAAGAACTTTTACTGATACTTCGTCACCTTCTTTTACTACATCAGTCACTTTGGCTACTCTTTTACCTGCAAGTTCAGAAATATGAACTAGACCATCTTGTTTCCCGAGAAAATTTACAAACGCCCCAAATTCCATAATTTTTACCACTTTGCCTTTATAGATTTTACCCACCTCAGGTTTCGCTATCAAACCTTTAATAATCTCAATAGCAGAATTTCTTGATTTTTCATCAGGTGCAGCAACAGTCACTTCTCCATTATCCTTAACATCAACTTTTGCCCCGGATTTTTCAACTATTTCTCTAATAGTTGCGCCACCTTTTCCAATTACTGTCGCAATATCTTTTTTATCAACCTTTATTGTTTCCATCTTAGGTGTGTGTTTTGAAAATTCTTTTCTTGAGGTTTTAATTGCTTTATTCATTTCACCTAAAATATGTTCTCGACCCTCTTTGGCTTGATTTAAAGCTTGTTCCATTATCTCAAAAGTAATTCCAGTTATCTTTATATCCATTTGCAAAGATGTTATACCGTCTTTAGTTCCAGCTACTTTAAAATCCATATCACCCAAATGGTCCTCATCTCCTAAAATATCTGACAAAACTGAAAACTTTTCTCCCTCTTTAATTAAGCCCATAGCTATTCCTGCTACTGGTTCTTTAATTGGCACTCCCGCATCCATAAGTGATAAAGATGTTCCACACACTGTTGCCATTGAAGAAGATCCGTTTGACTCTGTTATTTCAGATACAACTCTTAAAGTATAAGGAAAGTTTTCTTTTAAAGGCAATGATGAGTTGATAGCTCTCCAGGCAAGTTTACCATGGCCTATTTCTCTTCTACCAGTACCAATTCTTCCACATTCACCTACTGAAAAAGGAGGAAAATTATAGTGTAACATGAAGCTTGATCGTTGCATGCCATCTAAACTTTCAAGTCTTTGTTCATCATCCGACATACCTAAAGTTGTTACCACAAGTGCTTGAGTTTCACCTCTTGTAAATAAAGCTGATCCATGTGTTCTAGGTAAAACACCCACCTCACACTCAATTTTTCTTACATCGGCAAGTCCTCTACCATCAATTCTTTTTTTGTCTTTTAAAATTGCAGTCCTTACAATGTCTTTTTCGAGAGATTTTAATTGTGCCATTGCTTGATTCTCTGTGACGTTCTCATCATCTTTGAACATTTCTTTACATTGAGAGTCTATTTCTGATATAGATGTCGATCTTTTTTTCTTATCCACCTCTTTAAATGCTTTTCTTAAGCTGCTTTCGAATTCTTTAGCAATTTTTTTCTTAAGTTCAGTATTATCAACTTCTTCAATTTCCCATTTTGGTTTACCAGCTTTTTTTGCTAACTTTTCGATTGAATCGATGATTGGTACAAATTTTTCGTGTCCAAATTTTACTGCATCTAACATTACTTTTTCTGAGAGACCAGATGTTTCAGACTCTACCATTAATACTGCATCTTTTGTTCCAGCTACCACTAAATCTAGCTCTGAAGTTTTTAACTCTTCCTGAGATGGATTTAACAAATATTTTCCATCTTTGTATCCTACTCTGCTTGCAGCTATTGGTCCTTGAAAAGGAAGACCTGAAATTGATAATGCAGCGGAAGAGGCAATAATAGATAATATATCTGGTTGATTTTCTCCATCATAAGATAAGACAGTCGGTAATAGTTGTACTTCATTCATAAAACTTGATGGAAATAAAGGTCTTATAGGTCGGTCGATTAATCTTGAAATTAAAGTCTCAGCCTCAGTTGGTCTAGCTTCTCTTTTAAAATATCCTCCAGGAATTTTACCTGCAGCGTAATATTTTTCTTGATAGTTCACTGATAAAGGAAAGTAATCTTGACCTTCATTAAGTTTTTTTGCACCAACAGCTGTTGCTATCACAACTGTTTCACCTAATTTTGCTATAATAGCTCCATCAGCTTGCCTCGCAACTTTGCCCGTTTCTAAAACTAATTTTTTTCCACCAAAATCTATTTCTTCTTTTTGAATTTTAAACATTATTTTCTTAAACTTAATTGTTTTATAATTTTTTCATATGAGTCGGGTTTCTTTTTTTTTAAGTAACTTAGTAATTTTTTTCTTTTGTTAACCGACTTTGATAGACCGATTGTAGAATGTTTGTCCTTTTTAAATTTCTTAAAATGGACAGCTAATTTTTCAATTTTATCACTCAAAAGACCTATTTGTATTTCAGCTGACCCAACATCTGATTTATTTATAGCTAGTGACTTAATTATATCTTTTTTTGTCTGTTTCATTTTTTTTATTTTCTTTAATTAATCTCTCAATTTTTTCTGCGTATTCGAAAGATTTATCTTCAATAAAGTTGAGTTTTGGAAGAAATTTTAAACTTAGCTTTTTTGACAACGCTTTTCTAACAAGATGTGCGTTATCAGTCAATACACCAACAATATCTTTCATATCTATACCGCCCAGTGGTATCACGTAAACTCTCGCTGTTTTCAAGTCTGGGGTCATTCTAACTTCAGTTACAGTTATAAATCTTGAATTAAATGATGATATTTTAGTCTCATTTTTAATAAAAATTTCCCCAATACTCTGCTTAACAAGTTCGCCAACTCTTAACTGTCTTTGAGAATATCCTTTGTTCGATAAATTGCTATTAATCATATAGTTCTTTCAATTCTTTGTATTTTATATGACTGTATAATATCCTTCTCTTTAAAATCTATAAAATCTTTTAAACTTATCCCACACTCTAGCCCGTTTTTAACCTCTTTAACTGAATTTTTTTCCCTAAATATACTTAAAATTTCTCCATCATATACAACGGTCCCATCTCTTACTATTCTAGCTTTTGACTTATTTTGTATTTCACCTTCGATTACTTTTGATCCAGCTATTTGGCCAAATTTTGAGACTTTAAATATTTTTTGGACTTCTGCAGAACCGAGAGAGATTTCTTTGATGTCGGGTTCTAAAAGTCCAGATAATCTTTTTTCAATATATTCAATTGCCTCATAAATTATATTAAAATATTTTATCTCTATTTTTTGTTCATCTGATATTTTTTTTGCTTCTCTATTTGCTTTTACATTAAACCCAATTAATACAGCATTAGATGCCTTGGCTAATGATATATCGGTCTCATTTATCATTCCAATCTCAGATAAGATAATTTTAGTTTTAACCTCAGGGTGTTCAATTTTTTCAATTGCCATTTTAAGGGCTTCGCTTGACCCATGGACATCCGATTTTATTATAACATTAAGTTCCTCCTGATCTTCTCCTTTATCAAATATTGTTGACTTATCATTTATCAAGATTTTCTTTTTTGTAGAATTTTCGTTTTTAAATTCTGAAATCTCTTTAGCTTTATCTTCATCTTCCGTTACTAGAAATTCAGCACCTGCAAAAGCTGTGGCATTCATACCCAAAATTTCTACTGGCATTGATGGATAGGCTTCATTAATAGAAATTCCGTCATGATTTATCATAGCTCTAATTTTTCCCCATGTTTTACCGCAGGCGAAGTAGTCTCCTTTTTTCAATTTTCCATTAGATACTAGAATTGTTGATACTGGGCCTTTGCCTTTATCAATCTTTGACTCAATCACAACACCAGTTGCCTTATCAGAAATAGAGGCCTTCAAATCCAAGATTTCTGATTGTAATAAAATACTTTCTTTAAGTTTATTAAGATTAGTTTTTTTTGTTGCTGAAACTTCAACAAACAATGTATCACCACTTAGATCTTCAGCTACCAGTTCATACCTCATTAAATCGTTTTTTATTTTTGTAACATTTTTATTTGGTAAGTCTGATTTATTGATAGCAACAATTATTGGGACTTTAGCGGCTTTAGCGTGATTAATAGCTTCTATTGTTTGAGGTTTTATTCCATCATCAGCAGCCACTACTAACACAACTATATCAGTAATCTTAGATCCTCTTGCTCTCATTTCTGTAAATGCCGCATGTCCTGGGGTATCTATAAATGTGATTAATTCGTTATTTTCAGTTTTAACTTGATAAGCTCCAATGTGTTGAGTAATTCCACCAAATTCATTAGAGACAACATTTGTTTGTCTTAGTGCGTCGAGAAGTGAAGTTTTTCCATGATCAACATGTCCCATTATAGTTACCACAGGCGGTCTTTTTTCTATCATTCCGCTCATAAGTTTATTTTTATTAATTTCTTCAGGTTTAGAATTTTCTATTATTGCTTTGTGACCAAATTCCTTAACAATGTACTCAGCTGTGTCTTTATCAATAGTATGGTTGATTGTTGCAATGACTTTCATATTTAGTAGAAATTTAATAATATCATTAGACTTTTCAGCCATCCTATTTGAGAGTTCTTGTATTGTTATTTGTTCTGGGATTTTAACTTCTTTAATGACTTTTTTATATTCCTTCTTATCCTCGGCCTCAGGACTATTTTTTTTTTCTTTAAGTCTAGCTCTTTTAACAGCTGCCAAACTTCTCTGCTTAATTTCTATTTCTTCAACGTTAAGAGCTCTTGAAACAGTTAATTTAAAATCTCTTTTATCTATGGGCGTTTTGAGTTTTAATTTACTTTTTCCAGTTGGTTTTTCATCTTTTTTTATAAATGATTTTGTGGCTTGCTGTTCTACAAACTTTCTAGTGAATTTTTTTCCTTTAATTGCTTGGTTTTGAAAGTTTTGGTCTGGGGGACTTACTTTTCTAAAATTTTTTGATGGTTTGAAAGAGATCTTTTTATCTTTTGGCGTAGAATATGGTTTACTAATTTTATTTTTTGACAGAGCGCTTGGGTCAATCTTCTTTTTAAAATTCGATGATATTGTTAATGTTTTTTTCTTTTCTTTTTCTTTATCCATAATCTATTTAAATACAATATTTCTTGCAGACATTATTAGTTGATCTGCCTCTTCTCTAGTTAAAGAAAACTCTTCTAAATAACCTTGTAGTCTTACTTTTTTGCCTTTAACTTCATCATATCCACCAACTAATTCATCTGTTGATAAATCTGCAAATTCAGAAAGTTTTTTTATGTTTTTTTGTCCTAGTATTACAAGCATGCCTTGTGTCATGCCTTTTAAATTAATTAACTCTTCTTCTACACCCAATTCTTTAAGCCTTTTTCCAACTTCTTCTTTCACTTTGATTAGGCTTTCTTTCGATCTTGAAATTAATTCTTTTGCAGTCTCTTCATCTATTGCTTCAATCTTAGATATATCTTCAGCATTGGCTTGGGATATCTCTTCAATACTTTGAAAGCCTTCTGAGACTAATAGTTGTCCCAAAGTTTCATCGACCTCTAAATTTTTAATTAATGCCTCAGTTTTTTCTTTAAATTCCGCTTGTCTTCTTTCTGAGTCCTCTTTATCTGTCAAAATGTCAATTTCAAAATTCGTGAGCTTAGATGCTAGTCTAACATTTTGACCTCTTCTTCCTATTGCTTTGCTCAAATTTTCTTCACTTAAAATGACGTCAATTTTTTTATTAGACTGATCAATTAAAACTTTTTGAATTTCAGCTGGAGATAAAGACTCAGAGATAAGTGTTGGTAAATCTTCTGTCCACTTTATGATATCAATTTTTTCACCATGGAGTTCGTTTACTATTGTTTGAACTCTACTGCCTCTCATACCAACACAAGCACCGACTGGGTCAATAGAGGTGTCCTTAGAGTAAACACAAATTTTAGCTCTACTTCCAGGGTCTCTAGCAACGGACTTGATCTCAATTATACCTTCATATATTTCTGGAACTTCTTGAAAAAAAAGTTTAGCCAAAAACTGAGGATGAGCTCTTGATAAAAATATTTGATGACCTTTCAACTCTTTTTTAACTTCGTAACAGTATGCTTTTACCCTTTCTCCTGTTTTTAAAACTTCTCTGGGAATAAGTTCATCTTTTTTTATAACTCCTTCCGCTTTTCCTAGGTCAACTATGACGTTGCCATACTCTAATCTTTTAATAATCCCACTTAGTATAAGTCCTTGTTTGTCTATAAAGTCTTCATACTGTCTGTTTTTTTCTGCCTCTCTCACTTTAGAATTTATAACTTGTTTTGCGCTTTGTGCAGCTATTCTACCAAAATCTATTTGTGGAAGGTCTTCGTAAATTTTATCTCCTACTTTTAATGTTTCTGATTTATCATTTGTTATTGAATTTGCATCCTTAAAGGCAATTTCACGGCTTGGATCTTCTACAGTTTCAACAACATCTAAAACTTTTTGTATACTAATGTTACCAGTTTCTCGATCAATTTTTACAAGAATGTTATTGTTTTGACCGAATTTAGTTAAAGCTGCTTTTTGTATTGCGCTCTCCATTGAACCAATTACAATATCTTTATCTATTGATTTCTCATTTGCAACAGCATCAACTATTCTTAATAACTCAAGTTTGTCTAAACCCCTATTTAACATTTTTAGTTCTCCTAAAAAAAAATGGGCTAGTGCCCATTTTGTACTTTTTTAAATTTTAGTTATTATTAAAGAAAAATTAAGGTTTTTTCAAGATTACGCCTTTTTAAAAAGTGACGTTTTATCAGTTTTTTCCCAAGAAAATTCACCTTTATTCGTCGGTTTTCTTCCAAAATGCCCGTATGATGATGTAATTTCATAAATTGGCTTATTTAAATTAAGTAATTCTCTAATTCCTCTAGGTGATAAATCAAAATTATCTTTTATAATTTTTTCAACTTCGGGTGTTTTGCTTTGATCCTTGTCGCCCAATTTTACAAATATAGATAATGGTTTAGATACTCCAATTGCATAAGATAATTGAATCAAACATTTATCTGTTATTCCAGAGGCAACAATGTTTTTTGCTAGATATCTTGAAACATAAGCTGCTGAGCGATCAACTTTAGTGGGGTCTTTACCCGAAAATGCTCCCCCGCCATGTGGGGCTGCTCCACCATAAGTATCAACTATTATTTTTCTTCCTGTTAAACCAGTATCTCCATCAGGGCCTCCGATAATAAATTGTCCAGTTGGATTGATATAAATTTCTGAACTTTTAAGACTACTTAATAATTCTTTTGGTATAGATTTATTTATATAAGGCAATATAATCTCTTTAACTTTTTCTTGATCTAAATCTTTTGAGTGTTGTGTTGAAATTACAACTGATGTTATTTTTTTTGGTTTTCCATCTTCGTAAAGCATTGTTACTTGACTCTTTGAGTCTGGCTCGATACCTTTTAATTTTCCTGATTTTCTATCTTGAGCCATTAAACGTAAAATTTTATGTGAGTAAAATATTGGTGCGGGCATTAAATCTTCTGTCTCGTTGCAAGCGTATCCAAACATTATCCCTTGATCTCCAGCGCCTTCATCTTTGTTGTCTTTAGAGTCTACTCCCATCGCAATATCAGCTGACTGCTCATGAAGATGGGACTCAATTTTTGTTTGTTCTTTCCAAGAAAAACCTTCCTGATCGTAACCTATATCTTTAATGCAGTCTCTAACTTTATTAATGATATCCTCTTTACTTATATTTGGACCTCGTATTTCCCCTGCAAGCACAACTTTATTAGTAGTGGTTAGAGTTTCACAAGCTACTCTAGCGAAAGGATCTTTAGATAAATAACTATCTACTACCATATCAGAAATCCTGTCACATACTTTGTCTGGATGACCTTCAGATACAGACTCGCTGGTAAATAAATAATTTTTTTCAGTCATTTTTTTTATATCTTAAAGAGATTAAACAATATGTAAATAAAAGGACAAAAAATATCAAATCATTTTTATTTCCGTTCTTCTTTTCTATAATTGGGATTTTGTACTCTATATTCCCACTTTCATTGTTTTTTAAGCTTTTAATAATTTGGCCTTTGTTATTAATTATTGCGCTAAAACCCTTATTAGCGGATCTTAAAACGTATGAGTCACTTTCTATTGCTCTAAAAATTGATTTTGAAAAATGTTGATAGGGTCCAATAGAGTCACCAAACCAACCGTCCTCTGATATATTTATTAATAAATTTTTCTGACTGCTAATTTTTTGAACTAATTCTGGAAAAATTATTTCATAACAAATTAAAGGCACAATGTTTATGCCACTATAAGAAAATGTATTATTAATTGTGCCCTTAGTAAAAGATCCAAAGCCTTCTGTAATTTTTTTTAATCCAATATCTTCCCATTTATTATGAAAAGGTAAAAATTCCCCAAATGGAACTAATTTCACTTTATTATATTCAAATTGCTTATTTAAATTATTATCTACTACAACAAAACTATTAAAAAATTTATTTTCTTCCTTATCTAAGGTATTTATTCCAAAAACTATTAAATGATTGGAAGAAAAATTTTCTTTAATCAAATTTTTATATTTTTTTATTTCAAAAAAATACTTTCCAGACAGTGCCCCTTCTGGCCATACAAAAAGTGTTTTTTTGTTTTTTTCTACACCGCTATACATTATAAGTTTTTTAATTCTATCTGAAATTTCTTTTTCAGATAAGTCATATTTTAATTCAAAATTTGGTGAAACTATTTTAATATAAATATATTTTTTATCTTTGAGATTTTTTTGATTTTCTATTTTATTATTATTCAGTACATAATTTCCGTAAATGTAATTTGAAAAAAACATAGCTAAAAAAAAACTCAAAATTAAGCCTTTATGCTCATATTTTTTTATAAAAAAAATACTTGGAATACAAAAAAAAGTAATTGTTAATAAATTAAAAGCAAATAGTCCAATAGGGTTTAAAATTTGAATTATTTCATTAAACCAAGACCAGCTATAAGCCCAAATGTTCCAAGGAAATCCTGTTAATACTTTTGCTCTTAAATAATCTACAGCAGATATCGCAGCGCAAAAAAATAAAATGGATTTAAAGTCATATTTTAAATATCTTCCGCATATTAAGGAGCCTAAGCCATAAAAAATACCGAGAAACATAGGAATTAATATAACTGTTATAGGTATTAAATTTTTGAAGGTATCGTCAAATTTTAAAGAATTTGAAATCCAATAAGTTCCGGTCAAAAAAAAACCTATACCAAAAAAATATCCTACGTAAAATAAATTTATTAAATATGGTTTTTTTCTGTATTTATTTTTTGATCTTTTATTGATGTAACATAAAATAGAAAAAAGGCATGGAAATATTAAAAAATTAATTATTGTAAAATTATACGGCTGAAAAGAAAAAACAGAAAAACAACCTAATAAAAAAGGTGTTACAAATACCAATAATACTCTGTTGTTTAGAAAAAAATTTATCATCTAATTTAATTTTTTAAGGAATTTCATTTCTATACCAGCCATTTTTTTGTAATTTTTATCTTTTATATGATCGTATCCAAACAGATGTACTAGCCCATGGATCCATAAAACATCAAACTGTCTTTTAAATAATAATTTTGATGAAGTGTTCATTTTTTTAAAATTTATTATTATGTCACCTAAATAAATTTCTAAATTAAACTTAGATAACATTTTAAGCTCTTTTTTATTTTGACTTGGAAAAGATAAAATATCTGTGGTTTTATTTTTTTTTCTAAATTTCTTATTTAGATATTTTATTTCTTTTGCTTCCGATAAAAGAAGGCTGAATTGATATCTTTTTTTTCCAAAAAACTTATCTGTTTGAATTTTTTTTATTTTACGACTTAAATAAGCTTCTGGATTTTTAATATATTTAAACCAGTTTTTATCTTTGACAATAACATTAATCTTTATCATCAATATTTTTATCAAAAGCTTGAATGATCTTAGTGACTAAAGGATGTCTAACCACATCTCTGTGATCAAATTCTATTATTTTTATTTCATTAACTTTATTTAAAATTTTTTTTGTTTTTATTAACCCTGATTGTGATTTATTTATTAAGTCTATCTGTGAAGGGTCTCCATTCACTACAATTTTAGAATTTTCTCCTATTCTAGTCAAAAACATCTTGATTTGAGTTAATGTTGCATTCTGCGCTTCGTCCAATATGGCAAAAGAGTTTTTTAAAGTTCTTCCTCTCATAAAAGCTAAGGGAGCGATTTCAATTTCTCCCGACTCAATCTTTTTATTTATTTTTTCAAATCCAAAAAGATCATAAAGTGCGTCGTATAAGGGTCTTAAGTAAGGATCCACTTTTTCTTTCATGTCGCCAGGTAAAAATCCAAGCTTTTCTCCCGCTTCTACCGCCGGTCTTGATAATATTACTTTTTCCACTTTTTTTTCAAACAACATTGTTATAGCTACTGACACTGCTAAAAAACTTTTACCTGTTCCAGCAGGACCTAAGGCTACAGTTATATCGTTATTTGAAAGAGCATTAATATAGTCAGATTGTTTTTTAGATCTTGCTATAACTGTTTTTTTTGGAGTTTTTATTAATTGACCGAAATTATGAACATTAGATTTAAAACTAATATTTTTTTCTTTAACGGATAAAATCAAATCTTGTTTTTCAATCAATTTAGTTTTTAGGTATTTATTTATTAAAAATTTAAGTGCATCAGATGCTAAGTTAGTCTCATTTTGACTCCCTTTAATTGTAATGGAATTTCCTCTAAAAAAAATCTTCGTTTTAGTCAGTTTTTCTAACTCATTTAAATTACTATTAAATTCGCCAACAACTGATATTAAAACATCGTTATTATGAATCTTAAAATTTATTGTTTCTTTATCTATTTTTTTAATGCTGTAATTTTGTTCAAGATTTTCTATTTTTGACATATTTAAGCTGCAAGAAAGTTGCCAGTATCAATTATTTCACCATATATTGTATGTTGAGAAAATTTTTTAATAAGTACTTTTTTTTCCTGGCCAATTATGTTTTTTTTGGAGTCAACTATTACTGGATTCTGATATTCATCTCTTCCAAAATATTTATCTTTCACTTTTTTCATTTTATTTTCAAACAATACTTTTACAATTTTATTTAAAAGTTGTTTTTTATAATTTATTTTAATATTTTCTGCAATGTTTTGAAAAGTCGTAAGTCTTTTTTTTGCTAGTTTTTCATCAATTATTTCCATATCACTTGCAGGTGTTCCAGGTCTTGGACTAAAGATAAAAGAGTAGGTATTTATGAATTTTACCCTTTTCATTAATTCACAAGTTTTAATGAAGTCATTTTCATTTTCACCAGGATAAGCAATTATAAAATCACTAGCAAATTTTAATCTTGAATTTTTTTCCTTTAAAATTTGAATTATTTTTAAATATTCTTTTATATTATGTTTCCTATTCATGCTTTTTAAAATTTTATCAGAACCCGATTGAACAGGAAGATGTAACAGAGGCATCAACTTAGTACATTCTTTGTGAGCGTCTAATAAATCTTTTGTCATGTCCTTCGGGTGAGAGGTGTAATAACGAATTCTTATTAAATCCTTTTTTTTCTCTAGAGCAAAAATTATATCAGATAAACGCTTATTTTTATCTTTGTAAGCATTAACGTTTTGACCTAATAAAATTATTTCTTTTGACCCATTTCTTATAAGTTCATCGGCCTCATTTAGAATTTCACTAAAATTTCTGGAATATTCTGGACCTCTTGTATAAGGAACTACACAAAATTTACAAAATTTATCACAACCTTCTTGTATTGTTAAAAATGATGATACATTTGAGTTATGGTTTTGAACTAATTTAAGTTCATCAAATTTTTTTATTGTTTCAAAATCGGTAATATTATGTTGATCTTTTTTATTTTCTATCTCTTTTATAATTTTATTGATAGATTGGTATGATTGAGGACCAATAACTGCATCTACATAACGATCTTTTTTTAATATTAAGTCACCTTCTGCCTGAGCGACACATCCGGTTATTATTAGGATCGGTTTTTTTTTATTTTTATATTCCTTCTTAACTCTACCTACATCGTGGAATACTTTTTCCGTTGCCTTTTCTCTGATATGACAAGTGTTGATAATATAACAGTCTGCCTCTGATTTTTCTGTTGTTGGAAAATAATTTATCTTTTTAGTAATATCTAATATTCGGTTGCTATCATATTCGTTCATTTGACAACCAAAAGTTTTTATAAATATTTTTTTTTTCAAATTATTTCTTTTTTTTTGAACCATAAAGCTCTAGTTTATGGTCAACTAAATTATAGCCAAGTTTTTTTGCTATTTTAATTTGCAGCTCTTCAATGTCTTTATCTACAAATTCAATTATTTCTCCAGTATTTACATCAATTAGATG
This sequence comes from uncultured Pelagibacteraceae bacterium, assembly GCA_902587145.1. GTDB lineage: Bacteria > Pseudomonadota > Alphaproteobacteria > Pelagibacterales > Pelagibacteraceae > Pelagilacustribacter. The sequence goes on from CACIKD010000003.1 coordinate 76,787, forward strand.
ATCATGATGCTCATCTGTTGAAGGTTCGTATCTAGATTTACCCTCTTTAAAATCATGTCTTTCGATAATCCCTGACTCTTCAAATAATTTCAAAGTTCTATATACCGTAGCTATACTAATTTTTTTATCTATTAGTGTAACTCTTTTGTGCAATTCATCAACATCAGGATGGTCCTTGGAGCCGAAAGTCAGCTTTGACTCAGACATTACCTTTGCTATTACTCGTCTTTGTTCTGTCAGCCTTACTCCTTTTTGTTTACATTTTTCTTCGATTACACTCATTATTATTACTTTCCTTTACTGATAAATTGGATTTACCAAATTATTTTTTAATTGTTTATTTTTTATTAAATTCTCAATATTTTCAAGTTTTAAATCTGGTAATTGATTGTTTTTGTAGCCATATAGATTAGAACCATGTACAATTTGAATTCCTTTTGCCACAGATAAAGATATTCTGATGGAAGAATAGCTTCCTGGCCCCATATTCACAATAATAGAGTATTTACTGCTTAATTTAGCCTTACGTTTTTTTAAAAATTTAATGATATTGTTAACAAGAAGATTGTTTGAATTAATATTGTTTTGTAATTTTTCAATAAAGAATTTATTATTAGATTTTAAACCTATTGAATTATTATTGCCAGTGCAGTTTATTATTAAAAAATTATTAATCATTTTTCTATTTTTTTTACCATTAAAATTCAATTTACACTCGTCTGAAATAATCATAGATGACTTTGGTATAATTACTATAATGTATCATCGATTTGAAGAAAATAAATACCCCTCTACAAATATAAGGATAAATGATTTTAAAGAACATATTAACCTGATTAAAAAAGATGGAATTAAATTCATTAATCCGTCAAATTTTGAAAATGAACTTAATAATAATAAAAAAGAAAGAAAAGTACTCATTACAATAGATGACGGATATCAATCTTTCTATGATAATGCTTGGCCAATTCTTAAAAAAGACAAAATTCCTTTCATCTTATTTGTAAGTACCAGAGAGGTCGGAAAAAGAGGGTATATGAGCTGGGAAAATATTAGAGAAATAGAAAAATATGATTTCGTTGAAATTGGAAATCACAGCCATACCCATGATTACTTAATAGACTTTGAAAATCAAGAAATTGAAAATGATTTGAAAAAATCTATCAGTATTTTTAAGAATGAGATCGGGAAAAATTCAGCCTTTTTTTCCTATCCTTTTGGTGAATATAGCTCTAGTTTAAAAAATATAGTGATTGAGCTAGGCTTTAAGTATGCTTTCGGTCAACACTCGGGAGTGGTCGATTACACTAAAAATTTATTTGAAATGCCAAGATTTCCGATTAATGAAAAATACGGAGAAAAAGAGAGATTTAAAACTATACTTAAAACTTTACCTTTTCCGTACAAATCAATTCAGCCAAAAGAAAGATATATAAGTGATAAGAATAATCCTCCTAAAGTAAATATTCAATTTTTTGATAATTTGAAAAATTTAAATAAAATAAACTGTTTTTCAAATGAAGAAGATAAGTGGCGAAATTCTAAAATAAAATTTGACAGTAAAAGAAGTCTAAATATTATTTTAGATGGAAAGTTTATTACTGAACGCGGCAGAATAAATTGTTCATTAAGAGAAAATAATGGTTTCTACAGATGGCTTGGCATCCAGTTTGTGGTGAAAGAAAAATAATTTTAAAGTTGTATATCTTTTTTAACAACAGAGTTAGTTAATTGAACTTTCTCAAAGTCTGATAAGTCGTTTTGTTTTATTATTTGCTCTAAAATATCTGTATATTCTTTTCCAGTTTGTGCGTATTTATCTAAAGTATCTGTAAGATCCAAACCTCTAATAGACTTATTTCTTTTTCTTATACTGTATCTTTTTTCTCTAAACTCTGAATAACCTCTGTGAGTGTTTAAATTATTCTTATAGGCTTTAACTGAGGCTCTTAGAATTGGAAATCTGAGAATCTTGTGACCTTCGTTTTTACCTTTGTTCAGTGGTTCTATACCCTGACCAGTCCATGTCCACTGGCCAAATATTGCATTCCCCTCTAAAGCAAATCTTGATGTTCCCCAGCCGCTTTCTTTTGCAGCTTGCGCTAATGCTATAGAGACAGGTATGATATCCATTCTTTTATTTAATTCTGCCATATCAGAATTTTTTACTTTGTATTCTCTTAATTTTAATCTTAACCAAGATTTTTCTTTATCAGAAGTCATTTTTTTTGACGTGATTCTTTTTAATTTTATTTTGTCATCTAAAATTTTATCATTTTCAGCAACTACCAAAGGAAGGACAATTTTTATAAATGTTTCCTTTTTAAGCTTAGTATCTTTTATTTCATCTAAATCTTTAGGGAATTGCGTAAAGTATATTGGTTTTACTCTTTTTTGATATCTTACTGTCTTTAAATCGTATTCAACATCTTCGAACAAACTTAAAACAGTCTCAGTTTTGATGTTTAAGTTTGGTAGGACTAATTCGGTCACTTGACTTGGAGATTTCTCTTTTTTTGGTTCAGGTTTTTTTACCTGTTTTTTCTCCTCTTTTTTTTGAGGTTTTTTTTCTATTTTTTTCTTTACTTCTTTCTGTTTTTCAATTTTTTTTGGTTTTTCTTTCTCAACTTGAACTGATTGAGTTACATCTTTTCCGCCATAGTTTTCTTTTAAAGTGAAAAAGGTAATACCTACTGCGCATATAAAGACCACAACTCCAAAACCTTTGATTAACTTATTAGTTTTTGTTTTTTCAACTTCAGAGGTATAAAAACTGCTAAACAAATTTATTAATGCATCTGAGATAAAACTAGAAACCGTATTAAATACTTTAGGAATTGTATTTAAAATGCCAAGTCCTAAATTACCAGAGTTCCTCCACAATGATAAAAAGAAATTCCCAACACCTCCAGTGGTATCATCGTATAATCCTGTAGCTCCTCTTTTCGTTTTTTTGAAAAATTTTCCTACCCCCTCAGTTGTGTCACTATAAATTCCTGAAACCCCTTTTCCAGCTTTTGAAATAGGATTTGAAATACTTTTCTTAAAAAAACTTACGTTGAAATCTTTTGGTATAGGAACATTATTCTTTTTTAAAATATGCTCAATTTGATGAGTAGTAAGATTCTTTTTTCTTTTAATATAATTTTGTACTTCAGAAATTTTGTAGATATTTGCTAGTTCAAGTAATTTATCTCTATAACTTAAATTCTTTTTCATCTAAATGGCCTCGACTGAGTTAACTTCTTTTACGTAATGTTTTAATAAATTTTGCACTCCTTGTTTTAAGGTCATTATTGAACTTGGACAGCCTGAACATGCCCCTTGTAATTCAACTTTAACAACACCATTTTCAAATGATTTAAATTTGATATCACCCCCGTCTCTCGCAACTGCTGGTCTTATTTTAGTGTCTAAAACATCTTTTATTTTTAAAATAGTTTCATTATCATCTGATTTTTTTTCCATTTTATGGTCTATCAAAATTGGATCCCCGCTTTTTTCGAAATAATCATTTAAATGTGAAATGATCATTGGTTTTAAACTATCCCATGAAACATTTTTTTCTTTTTTAACCGTCAAAAAATTTTCTGAAATTAAGACGAGTTCAACGCCTGAAAAATTTAATACCTCTTTTACGAAAGGAATTTTAATGCTATTTAAATTTGATTTTTTAAATTCCTCTGTTCCAACTTTAGATAAAATTTTTTGTGACAGAAATTTTAACGAGTCTGGATTAGGTGTCTGTTCTACTTGTATCATTTTAAAGTATATATATTACACAAATCCAACTATTTCACGTATCTTTTTTAGGTTTTCCTCAGCGATTATACTGGCTTTTTGTTTGCCTTTTTTTAATACATCTTCTAGGTGTTTTTTATCTTTCATTAATTTAGCAATATTCTTTCCGATTGGACTAATTGTCTCAACTAATTTTTCAGATAATTTTATTTTTAAAGATGAAAAATCTTTTCCCACAAATTCATTAATGGTAGTTTCAATTTTTTGATCTGATAAATCTGAGTATATGCTTAACAAATTATATGCCTCGGGCCTCTTTTCATAGTCTTGAATGTTTTCAGTAATTGGATCAGCGTCAGTTTTTGCTTTTTTTATTTTTTTTACAATTTCATCTGAACTATCTTTTAAATTTATCCTAGAATAATCAGACTCATCGGATTTGCTCATTTTTTTTGTACCATCTCTTAAACTCATGACACGAGAAATATTTTTTTGAATTAAAGGTTCTGGTAAAGGAAAAAAATCTTTTTTATTAAAATCATTATTAAACTTTTGAGCAATATCTCTCGATAATTCTAAATGCTGCTTCTGATCAGCGCCAACAGGCACATGTGTGGCTTTATATAATAAAATATCTGCGGCCATTAAATTTGGATAAATATACAATCCGACACTGGCTTTTTCTTTGTCTTTACCAGCCTTATCTTTGAATTGCGTCATACGATTTAACCAACCTACTCTACAAACACAATTTAAAATCCATGCAAGTTCTGCATGACCACTTACAGACGATTGATTAAAAATTATACTTTTATCTGAGTCAAGACCAGAAGCTAAAAAACCTGCAGTAGTTTCTAAAATATTGGAATTTAAATCTTTTGGGTTTTGAAATGTTGTAATAGCGTGTAAATCAACCACACAATATAAACAGTTTTTTGACTTTTGAAGTGAGACAAAATTTTTTAAGGCTCCAAGATAATTTCCTAGATGTAAATTACCAGTCGGTTGAACTCCAGAAAATACTAATTCCTTTTTCATACTAATTAGTTTTAAAACTTCTTAAATTGAATACTTTTAAAAAATAACAAATCAAAAAATACAATAAAGCTACGCAGATTACTATAAATAATAAATATAAAATTTTGTAATCACTTGAATAACTTAAGTTTTTTGCAAAATAATTTATACTATTGTGAAAAACATAAGACATAATGGTAGTAGAGAGTACTATCTTTATTAATCGAGTATAGAACTTTGATTCAATTTTTAAATATCCAATTTTTAAAAGAATAAATAAATAAATAAGAACTCCAATCCAAGTAGATAAAGTTGTAGCAATTGGAATTATAACAAAACCAACTTGTTTAAAAAACAAAACACTTATTAAAACATTTATAATGACGACAATTGATGAAATTCTGAATGGGGTCATTGTGTTATCTCTAGCAAAAAAGAAATTCGCAAATATTTTTAAAACTGCAAAAGCTGGTATACCGAATCCAAAATATCTTAATGCAAGCGATGTTTGTTCAATGTCATTTTCTGTAAAAGATCCATAACCAAACAAAGCATTTACTATTTCATCGGAGCCAATAATTAATGCTATGCTGGCCGGTAATGATAGTAATAAAGACAATTCTAAAGATTTATTTTGTATCCTATTTGCCTGATGAATTTTTTTTTTTTTAATTAATTTGCTTAGTATTGGTAAAGATACAGTGCTCACTGCGATACCAGCTATAGCAAGATTAATTTGATAAACTCTATCTGCATAGTAAAGATAGGAAACTGCACCAGATTGAAATGACGCTATAATTGTTCCCACCAAGATACTAATTTGTATAACTCCAGATGAAAAAATGCTTGGCAAAAGTTTCTTCAAAAAAAATTGAACTTTCTGTTTTATTTTTTTTTTAAAAACTAATGAAGGCTGATAATATTTTGAGGCAAAAAACATTAAAAAAATCAACTGTACTAATCCTGATAGTGAAACCCCATAAGATAAATTCAGCGCATAATCTAATTTATAATAGTATGAAATAATCAAAGATAATATTAAAATTAAATTTAAAAAGATTGGTGCGGCTGCAGCAGCAGCAAATTTATTTTCTGTGTTTAAAATTCCAGCAAAAAAAGATGATAAACTTACAAATGCTAAAAATGGGAAAGTAATTCTAGTTAAATCTACTGCTAAGTTAAATTTGTTACTGTCTTCAATAAAGCCAGGAGCAATTAAATAAACTACGTACGGTGTGAAAATTTCTACTATTAAAACTACTGTTAAAAGTCCTAAAGTTAATAAAGTTAAAACTTCATCAGCAAACCTTTTGCCTTGTACTTTGCTTTTTAATTTTTCAGACGCATAACTTGGAATAAATGCTGCGTTGAACGTACCTTCTGCAAACAATCTTCTGAAAGTATTAGGAAGTCTAAACGCTACAAAGAAAGCATCAGCATATATAGAAGTTCCCAAAAATATCGCTATTAATATATCTCTGAAATAACCTAGAACGCGGCTTAACATAGTATAAAAACTAAATACGGTGGTTGAAGATAATAAATTCATAATTAAGACAAAATTTTTAGTGATATAATCAATTATATATTACATACTCAAAATCCAATGACAAAAAAATCAAAAATTGATCATTATACAGATAAAGAGGCTTTAGATTTTCATATAGGCAATAAGTCTGGCAAAATTGAGGTTAATTCATCTAAACCACTTATCTCTAAAAGAGATTTATCACTTGCCTATTCGCCTGGGGTAGCAGCACCAGTAAAAGAAATTTCTAAAAATTCTTCCAAAGCCTATGACTATACCTCAAAAGGAAATTTAGTAGCGGTTATAAGTAACGGTTCTGCAATTCTTGGTTTAGGTAATTTGGGTTCACTTGCTTCAAAACCAGTTATGGAAGGTAAGGCTGTATTATTTAAGAGATTTGCAGATATAGATTCTATCGATATAGAAATTGATAACCAAAATACAAATGAAATAATATCTACGATTAAAAATATTGCAGGTACTTTTGGTGGTATAAATCTTGAGGATATAGCTGCTCCCGATTGTTTCATTATAGAACAGAAGTTAAAAGAAATTTTAGATATTCCTGTTTTTCATGATGATCAGCATGGAACAGCAATTATAACAACAGCTGCTTTAATTAATGCATTAGATATTTCAAAAAAAAAAATTAGTGAAGTCAAAATAGTTGTAAATGGAGCAGGTGCTTCAGCGATAGCATGTACAAACTTATTTAAAAAAATAGGTGTTAAAAATGAAAATGTAATTATGTGTGACAGAAAAGGTGTAATTTACAAAGGAAGAGATCAGGTAGATCAATTTAAATCTGCTCATGCTGTAGAGACTAAACTTCGAACACTAGAACAAGCGATGAAAAATGCAGATGTATTTTTAGGACTGTCAGCAAAGGATGTTGTTAATCGTGAAATGATAAAGTCGATGGCAAAAAACCCGATAGTGTTTGCATGTGCAAATCCAGATCCTGAAATCAAACCAGAAATAATCAATGAAGTACGTGATGATGTAATAATTGCAACTGGAAGATCAGATTATCCTAACCAAGTTAATAACCTAATAGGTTTCCCATATATTTTTAGAGGAGCGCTAGACGTAAGGGCTAAAATAATTAATGATGACATGAAAGTTGCTGCAGCAAATGCGATAGCGTTATTAGCTAGAGAAGACGTTCCAGATGAAGTTGTTGCTGCCTATGGAGGAGAAAGACCAAAGTATGGAAAAGAATATATTATTCCTTCAACGTTCGACCCTAGATTAGTTCGCAGAATTCCTTCTGCCGTGGCTGAAGCTGCGATGAAAAGCGGTGTAGCGAGAAAAAAAATTGAAGATTTGGAAAATTATAAAGATCAACTTACTGCAAGATTAGATCCATCTATGTCTTTAATGCAGGGAATAAATGCTAATGTCAAAAAAAGTCCTAAAAGAGTTGTGTTTGCTGAAGGTGAAGATAAAAATATGTTAAAGGCAGCTATAGAATTCGGTAAAAATAAACTAGGTACACCTGTAGTGATTGGGAATGAGAAAAGAGTTAAAGAAACTTTAAAAAATATTGGTTTAGATGAAAATTTTAAAATTGAAATTGTCAATTCAACTAATAAAGATAAAAGAGATAAATATACTAAATATTTGTACCAAAAACTTCAAAGAACAGGACAGTTGGAAAGGGATGTCGATCGGTTAGTTCGTAATGATAGAATTGCATTTGGCTCTTCTATGGTTGCTTGTAAAGATGCTGACGCGATGGTCACTGGTAATATTAGGCATTACGCTGCATCAATAGAAAAACTAAAACATGTTTGTGATGCGAGAAAGGGAGAACCTATTTTTGGTATGACAATGATGGTGTTTAAAGGGAGAACTGTTTTAGTTGCGGATACAAATGTTGAAGATTTTCCCTCTGCTGAAAGATTGGTAGCTATTTCAAAATCATGCGTAAGAGTGTCGAAACTTTTTGGTTTTGATCCAAAAGTAGCTTTTTTGTCCCACTCGACTTTTGGTAAACCAATTTCTAGAAATACTAAACATGTTAGAGATGCTATAGATATTTTAAAAAATGACAAAGTCGACTTCGATTTTGATGGAGAAATGCAACCAGATGTTGCTTTAAATCCTATTTACCAAGATGTTTACCCCTTTTCAAAAATAGTTGGAAGAGCAAATATTTTAATTATGCCGGCTCTTCATAGTGCTGCTATTTCTACAAAGCTAATGAAGTCATTTGGAGGTGCTAAATTAATTGGACCATTATTAATTGGATTAGATCTACCCATCGAAGTAGCTCCATTAAGATCAAGCACATCAGACATTTTAAATCTTGCTTCGATTGCAGCTTATTCCTCTGATGTAATTGATTATAAAAAGAACTAAATTTTGTTTCTGCTTAGCTCAGAAGCTAAGTAAATAGATGGTATGACCTTTTCTACATCATATATTTTTTCTGCTTCTAGTAAAACTTCCTTTTTTTCTTCATTATCCATTGCTATTCCGAAAATATAAATTTTTTTATTTATTGTCTCTAATGTATAGTTTCTGGCTTTAGTTTTTTTATTCAAAATCAAAGCAGTTCTTAATTGACTCGTTATAAGGATATCCTTAGCAGTTTGTTTAAAATTTGAATTACCTTTAATTGTAATAGCATTTTTTACTTCTCGAACACCTTTTGTTTCCCAGGCTAATTTAGTTATTTTAATTTTCTCTTCAGGCTCATCTACTTTCCCTGATAGAAATATTCTACCATCCAATACTTCTACCTGAATTTTTAAAAAATATTTTTTCTCAGTTAAAGATAATCTGGCCACCAAATTTTTTTCCATAATTGTATCATCGATTTGCATGCCTATCGTTCTAGGGTCAAAAGTTATATCTACTCCAGTACCAAAACGTCCCACAGGTGAACAGCTATATAGAAAAATCGCTATTAAAATAATTGATAAATAAAATCTCA
>CACIKD010000004.1 GCA_902587145.1 uncultured Pelagibacteraceae bacterium
AGAATAGTATTTAGACCCCATATAGAAAACATAAACAAAGGTAATTATGAGTAGAGTTATAGGAATAGATTTAGGAACAACCAATTCTTGTGTAGCTATAATGGATGGTACACAAGCTAAGGTATTAGAAAATGCTGAAGGTGCAAGAACTACTCCTTCAGTAGTAGCTTTTTTGGAAAAAGAGGAGCAATTAGTTGGTCAACCTGCAAAAAGACAGGCTGTAACAAATCCTGAGGATACTATATTTGCAGTTAAAAGACTAATTGGTAGAAAATTTGATGGACCATCAGTTCAAAAAGATATTTCAAAAGTTCCTTATAAAATAATTAAATCTGATAACGGTGATGCTTGGGTAGAAGGTAAAGGTAAAAAATATTCACCCGCACAGATTTCAGCATTTGTTCTTCAGAAAATGAAAGAAACAGCAGAAAAATATTTAGGTCAAGCGGTGACAAAGGCAGTCATTACTGTACCTGCTTATTTCAATGACTCTCAAAGACAAGCAACGAAAGATGCAGGTAAAATTGCCGGTTTAGAAGTTTTAAGAATTATCAATGAGCCAACTGCAGCTTCATTGGCTTATGGCTTAGATAAAAAAGGTGGAAAAAAAATAGCAGTTTATGATTTAGGTGGAGGTACATTTGATGTTTCAATTTTAGAAATTGGGGACGGAGTATTTGAAGTAAAATCTACTAATGGTGATACGTTTCTAGGCGGTGAAGATTTTGACGATACTATAGTTGAATATTTAATTAATGAATTTAAAAAAGATAATGGAATTGATCTAAAATCAGACAAATTAGCATTACAAAGATTAAAAGAGGCTGCGGAAAAAGCAAAAATCGAATTGTCCTCAGCAACACAAACTGAGATAAATTTACCATTCATCACAGCTGATAAATCTGGTCCGAAACATTTAAATTTAAAGTTTACAAGAGCTAAATTAGAAGCCTTAGTTCAAAGTTTAATTGAAAGAACATTAAGTCCTTGTAAAACAGCTTTGAAAGACTCTGGCTTTTCGGCAGCAGAAATTAATGAAGTCGTTTTAGTTGGTGGAATGACGAGAATGCCAAAGATTATCGAGACAGTGAAAAACTTTTTTGGTAAAGAACCTAATAAGAGTGTAAATCCAGACGAAGTTGTTGCAATGGGTGCTGCAATTCAGGCTGGTGTACTTCAAGGTGATGTAAAAGATGTGTTGCTTTTAGATGTTACACCGTTATCGCTAGGAATTGAAACTTTAGGTGGCGTTTCTACGAAACTTATAGATAAAAACACTACTATTCCAACAAAAAAAAGCCAAGTATTTTCGACGGCTGAAGATAATCAGCCTGCTGTTTCAATTAGAGTTTTGCAAGGCGAAAGGGAAATGGCTGCCGACAACAAACTTTTAGGAAATTTTGAATTAGTTGGTATACCTCCAGCTGCAAGAGGAACACCCCAAATTGAAGTAACTTTTGACATTGATGCTAATGGAATAGTAAGCGTCTCTGCAAAAGATAAAGGAACCGGAAAAGAGCAAAAAATACAAATTCAAGCATCAGGAGGTTTATCTGAAGATGAAATTAATAAAATGGTTAAAGACGCAGAAGCGAATAAAGAGGCTGATAAGAAAAAAAGAGATGGTGTTGATGCAAGAAACCAGGCTGATAGTATAGTTTTTTCAACTGAAAAGAGCTTAAAAGAACATGGTGATAAAGTTTCAGCTGAAGAGAAAAAAGCTATTGAAGCGGGTGTTGCTGATCTTAAAGAATCTTTGAAAGGGACGAACACAGAAGATATAAAGAAAAAAACTCAAAATCTTATACAGGTTTCAATGAAACTCGGTGAAGCTATTTATAAGAGCCAACAAAAAAATCAGCCTAAAGATGATAAAAATGACAAAGGTCCTAATAACAAAGGTAACGACAAGGAAAATGTTGTTGACGCTGACTTTGAAGACGTAAAAGAAGATAAAGAAAAAAGCGCCTAAGATAAAAAAAGGAGCAATTTCTTGTGGCAAAAAGAGATTATTATGAAATCTTAGGTGTATCTAAATCCTCTTCTAAGGATGAAATTAAAAAGGCCTATCGGAAATTAGCACTAAAATACCATCCAGATAAAAATAAAGGAGATAAAGCCTCTGAAGACAAATTTAAAGAGGCAAGTGAAGCCTATCATGTGTTATCTGACGATAAAAGAAAAACTAACTACGATCAGTTCGGTCATGCAGCTTTTGAAGGGGGAAGCAGTCAAGGATTTGGTAATTTTGACTTCGGATCTTCATTCTCAGATATTTTTGAGGATTTTTTTGGTGATGATGTATTCGGTGGTGGTAGAAGATCTGGAAGAAGATCGTCTAATAGAGGTAATGATTTAAGATACGATGTGTCGATAAGCATGGAAGAAGCCTATTCAGGTTTAAATAAAAAGGTAAATTATACAACATATAAAAGATGCTCAAGATGTACAGGACAAGGGTCTGAACCTGGCTCAAAACCTGTGACATGTAAATATTGTAATGGAAGAGGTAAAGTAAGATCAAATCAAGGATTTTTTACAATTCAACAAACTTGCCCCGAGTGCAGCGGGTATGGAGAAACTATAAGTAATCCTTGTAAACAGTGTGCTGGCAACGGTAAAATTCAAAGTAAAGAAAGTGTTTCAGTCAAAATCCCTAAAGGTGTTGATGATGGGACTAGAATAAGGGTCTCTGGCAAAGGAGAGGCTGGAAGTAAAGGGGGATCCACAGGGGATTTATATTTATTTGTATCGGTTAATAATCATAGTATTTTTCAAAGATCAGATGAACATTTATATTTCGAACTACCGATAACTTTCGCTGATGCAGCACTAGGGACTTCAGTGGAAGTACCTTCTATAGATGGTGGTAGGGCAAAAATTAAGATTCCTGCTGGAACACAACATGGAAAACAATTAAGACTTAAGGGCAAAGGTATGCCATTTCTTAGAGGTAATGGTTTTGGTGATTTGTACATTAAAATTATAACAGAGGTTCCTTCAAGTTTAAATTCAAAACAAAAAGAGCTATTAGAAGAGTTTAGAAAAATAGAGTCAGAAAAGTCAAGTCCAATTATTAAAAGCTTTTTTGAAAAAGCAAAAAAATTTTGGAAAAACTCATAAAGATTTATGTTCATGCATGAAATTATGTCTGCTATCTTTCTTTTAGCAGTGTTGTTTTTAGTTCTTCCTTCATTTTTAAATACCAACAGAAAACGAAAACAATTAACTCAAAATCTCTTTATTTGGACTATAATTGTGCTATTTATTGTTGTAATTATAAATCTATTTATGTAATGAAAAAAATCAATTTAGCTATAACTGGATGTTTAGGAAGAATGGGACAGCATCTTATAAAATCTTCCAAAAATAAAAAAGATTTTAAAATAGTTGCTCTGACAGAAAGTAAAATAATCAAAAAGAAAATTGCTGGTCTAAATCTTGAATTAAACAATGTTAATGCATTTAAAAAAGCAAATGTAATTGTGGACTTCACAGTTCCCAAATGTACTTTGCAAGTTTTAAAAATTGCTTTAAAACTCAAAAAAAGAGTGGTTATTGGAACTACTGGTTTTTCAAAAAAAGAGGAAAATTTGATAAAAAAATTTTCAAGGAAAATACCAATCCTGAAAGCTGGAAATATGAGTTTGGGTGTAAATCTTTTGATGTATTTAACGGAAATTGCTTCTAAATCTTTAAGTAATAATTTTCTTGCTAAAGTATACGAGGTTCATCATAAATACAAAAAAGACCATCCCTCTGGAACAGCTTTGATGTTAGGAAAAGGTATAGCTGATGGAAAAAATAAAAACCTTTACAATTTAATGGGAAAAAAATATTTAAATAAAAAAACGTTTCCTTATGGTAAAAGAATAAATTTTAACTCAATTCGTAAAGGTAATGTTATTGGAGAACATGAAGTGAGATTTTCAAGTGGAAAAGAAACTGTAATTTTAAATCACGAGTCTTTTGATAGAGCTTTATATTCCGAGGGCGCGTTGTCTGCGTGCAAGTGGTTAATGAAAAAAAAAGCTGGTCTATATTCGATGAGAGATCTATTAAACTTTAAGTGAATAAAAAGAAGAAATCTAAAATTATTCAAAGAATATTAAATAATACCTACCCCAAGGTTCCTATTCCGCTAAATTACAAAAACACTTTTACTTTGCTTGTTTCTGTTTTGCTTTCAGCACAATGCACTGATGTAAATGTTAACAATGTAACCAAGAATATTTATCCAATATATAACCATCCAAAACATTTTGTAAAGCTAGGGAGAAAAAAAATAGAAAAATTAATCAAAAAAATTGGAATTTTTCGGATTAAAGCTAAAAGCATTTATTATCTATCAAAAACTTTGGTTGAAAAATATAAGAGTAAAGTGCCAAATACTTACGAGGAGTTAGAGCAGTTGCCTGGGGTTGGGCATAAAACAGCTAGCGTTGTAATGTCCCAAGGTTTTGGCTACCCAGCGTTCCCTATAGACACTCATATTCATCGCTTAGCTCAAAGATGGGGATTAACTAATGGGAAAAACGTTTTACAGACTGAAAAAGATTTAAAATTGATATTTCCTAAAAAAAACTGGAATAAACTTCATCTTCAAATCATCTGGTACGGTAGGGAGTATTGCAAAGCAAGAGATTGCTTTGGTTTAACTTGCAAAATTTGTAAAAGCTGTTACCCAAATAGAAAAAAAAAAATTATCACAAAAAAAGCTTAATATGAAAATTCTTGGCATAGGAAACGCAATTATAGATGTTATCTGCAAAATAGATGACGACTTTTTGAGTAAGAACGGACTTACCAAAAGCACAATGAAACTAGTAGATGAAAATGAGTTTAAGAAACTTCTTAAAAGTTTAAAAATTGAAAAGACAATTTCTGGGGGCTCAGTAGCTAATTCTATTGTTGGTCTAGCTCAATTAGGTAATGAAGTTGGTTTCATCGGTAAAGTAAATGATGATAATTTAGGAAGAAAATATTTAGAAGGACTTCAGAAAGAAAAAGTTAAGTTTCACTACAAAATAAAATCTGAAGAAATACCTACAGGTACTTGTTTAATTTTAATAACTCCAGATTCTGAAAGAACTATGTGCACTTTTTTAGGAACTGCAGGAAAAATAAGTGAAAAAGATATTAATGAAGAAATAGTAAAAAAAAGTGAAATTACTTTTCTTGAAGGATATTTATGGGACAAAGGTGATCCTCAAAAAGCTTTTAATAAAGCAATAAATTGTTCCAAACAATCTGCTTTATCTCTTTCTGATTTATTTTGTGTTGAAAGACATAAAGATTACTTTTTAGATTTAGTTCAAAATAAACTAAATATAACCTTTGCAAATGAACAAGAAATCATGGCTTTAATAGGTACAAAAAATTTTAAAGATGTAGTTGAATTTGCAAAAAAAATTAAAAAATTGATTGTGATAACTCGAGGAGAGATTGGCGCAGTAGCGATACATAACGATAATTTAGTTAGATGTGACGCAAAAAATAATTTGGAAATTAAAGATTTGACTGGTGCAGGAGATTTATTTGCTGCTGGTTTTCTACATGGTTATATAAATAACTTATCTTTAAAAGAAAGTTTAGAAAAGGGAACTGAACTTTCCTCAAAAATTATTCAACAAGTCGGTGCAAGATTATAATTTATTAATTTAATTCTGAATACTTCTTATTTCTTTTTCTTTTATAACTTCCCCTGCCCTTTTTAGGTTTAACAACTCTAATTCTGTATTTTGGGGTCATTAAATCTTTGGCAAATTTATTTCTTTTTTTCAAATCGTATATCCTTTTTTTGAACTCTTAATGAATTTTTCATCTTTAAAAATATCTTTAATTTTTTTTCTTAATCTATAAATATGTGTTTCTACAGTATGAGTATCCGCGTCAGCAGAATATTTCCATATGGTAGAGAGAATTTCCTTTTTTTTTATAAATGATTTATTTTTAAGTAATTCTATAAGTTCTATTTCCTTTTCTGTTAATTCTAAATTAACAGTACCTTTAATCAATTGCCTTAAATTTTTATCCAATTTATAATTATCAATTTCTAAAGATGAGTTTTTTTTGAACTTTCTTTTCACGATATTATTTGCAACAATTTTATTAATTTGATCAAAGGATACTGGTAAATTTAATTTTTCAATATTTTCCACACCTTTAACTTTTTTTGAGTTATGAAGAACAATCTTATTTAGACTTTGATTATTAATTAAATCTTTAAATTTATTATCTTTAAGCGCATCTTCATGGATTATCATCCCCTGAATATTTTCTAAAGATATATCATCTTTTAAATTATCTATTATTTTTAAATTGAAACTCAGATATTCTTGAATTTCAATTAAAGAATTATTAAATTCTTTATTTCCAAATGCTAAGATGGTATTTTTTTTATCTGTCATGGATGTAATATTAAAAAAAAAATTTATCTATTTTAAAGATTATAAAGCAAAATGTGCTATTGGTAAAAGAGGAATTACAAGTAAAAAAAAGGAGGGGGATAAATGTACGCCTAGAGGTAGATTTAAATTTAAATATATTTTTTATAGAAAAGAGAGAATTAAAAAAATCCATTCCAAACTCAAGGTTTTCCCAATCCAAAAAAATTTTGGTTGGTGTGATGATATAAGATCAAAATTTTATAATAAATTTGTTAAGTTTCCTTTCGAGGATAGTGCTGAAAAACTGCACATAAAAGATAATATGTACGACATAATTGTAGTAATTAATTATAATCTAAATCCTATTAAGAAAAAAAAGGGTAGCGCAATCTTTTTACATGTTGCGAAAAGAAATTACACTCCCACATTAGGCTGTATAGCGCTATCAAAAAAAGACTTGCAATATTTGCTATCAATTATTAATAAAAATACTTTTTTAAAAATAATCTAATTTCTAGACCCAAAGATGGCACTACCAATTCTTACATGAGATGCTCCATATTTTATTGCTTGCAAGTAATCATTGGACATTCCAATACTAAGGTGCTCGAAGTTAAATTGTTTATTTAACTCAGATATTTTTTTAAAATGTTTTTCCGGATTTTTGTCATTCGGCGGTATGGCCATAAGTCCAAGAACTGAAAGACTAAGTTCTTTAGAACAATAATCATAAAAATTTTTTAAATCATTTATTTCTAAACCACCCTTTTGTTCTTCAGACCCTAGATTTATTTGGATAAAATAACCTAAACTTTTTTCTTTTTCCTTTTGTCGTTTGCTTAATTCTTTAGCTAATTTTTCATTATCTAAAGAATGTATATAGTCAAATATTTCTACTGCCTTTTTTGCTTTGTTAGATTGCAATCTTCCTATCATATGTAAGTTTAAAGTGTTCGTTGTTTTTTTTAACGCAGTCCATTTTTTTTCAGCTTCCTGAACTTTATTTTCTCCAAAATCTTTATGACCATATTGTACTAAAGGCATAATATGTTCTAAAGAAAAAGTTTTACTTACAGCTATAACTTTAGTGTCTCTATGTAGTAAATTATTTTTTATTTCTTGTTTTATTTTCTCAAAATTGGTTATTATGTTCATATGCTGATACTGAAAAAAAAATACTACTTATTCATAGAAAATACTAGAGAATTTAATTTAGATTTAATTAAAATTAAGAATAAATTTAATATTATTTATAGAAATCAGACAACTAAAGAAAAAATTCAAGATTTGAGAGTTTATAGAAAAAATTGTAAAAAATATGGAGTAAATTTTTTTGTAGCTAATGATATAAAATTGTTAATTAAAATAAATGCTGATGGATTATACATATCTGCCCACAACAAAAATTTACATACAAATATCTATTCGAAAAAGGGATATAAAATTATTGGTTCTGCTCATAATCAGAGAGAGCTTGATTTAAAAATAAAACAGGGTTGTAATTTAATAATATTCGCTAGACTCTTTGAAACCAGTAGTCCTTTAAAAAAAGGGCATCTAGGAGTTCAAAAATTTAATATTTTATCACTTCGATCTAAAAAAGAATTAGTTCCTTTGGGAGGCATAAATGAAAAAAATTTATCTAAATTAAATACTATTTTAGCCCAATCTTTTGCTTGTTTATCAGCCATAAAAAAAAAGCCGGCTAAATTTATTAACCGGCTTTTTTAAATTTTTTCTAATTAAAGAAATTAGAACGCTAATGACATAGCAAAGATGTGCTCGTTAGTGTCGTCACCTGAAGTGTACGAGTCATTTGTACCTTCTGATGATGATACTGAGAACGTAGCGCCACCTACAGTGTAAGCAACGTCAATCGTTTGGATTTCCATTGTTACGTCTGATCTAGTGATAGCATCTGTTGCTGTTGCTTTACTCTTCTGGTTCTTTGTAGACTCTTCTTGAGTTAAAGATACAGATAAGTTTTCATTAACTGCGAAACCTAAGCTGTAACCTACGTTTTCATAGAAGTCTACCACAACTGCTGCAGAATTACCTACTCCTGCTGCTTGTTCTGGAGTGAAACGAGTTTCACCGTAACCAATTGAGAATGAACCCATAGAGTAGTTAGCTGATAATGAACCACCTTCTCTACTTTGTCTATTATCTGATGCACCCATGTCGCTAAAATCATAGTATGATGCTGCGATAGTTAAACCATCAACTGGCGTCATAGTAGTAGCGTATTGTGTCATTTCACCGTTAACATCACCATTTACAGAGTGAACTGAATCATTCGCGCTTCCACCTGCACCACCTGGTGTTATAGCAGCTTTAAAAGTCATACCTAATGGTAGTAAGTCTGCTGGAGCGTGGAATTGAATGTTGTTAAACGAGTTTACGTTTCTACCGTACTGCATAGTTGTACCTGATGCTGCACCGTGACCATAACCGTTATCAGAACCTATTCCGTAAGCTGAGTTATCGAATGCGTATTTTGTTGATAGAGGACACTCAGATATACAAATCTTGAAAGTACCGTAATCAGTACCTAATGCGATGTTCGCATCATCTTGTACTGTAGCACCGTCAATGTCTTGTGCATATGACCATGTCATACCGTTATCAAGTTCACCTGAAGCTGATAAAGTAAACTCGTTTGATATACCAAGTCCTTTACCAATTGCATGTGTACCTGTAGTTCCAGTATTACTTAAAATAGTGTAAGTTGCCTTAGCACTACCAGTAACTGCGAACTCACCAGCAAAAGCTGATGTAGCTATAGCTACTGACGTAAAAACTGAGAACAATAGTTTTGTTAATTTATTCATTGTTTCTCCTTTTGTTAAAACGTTAATTATAATTAACAGGCTTTTATCTTATTAAAATTAAGGAATTAGTACCGAAAGTTATTAAATATATACATTTTTTCCAATACTGTTGTATAATTACAACATGCTAAAAACCCCTATTTTCCTTATTTTTGTTGGATTTTAACTAAACAATGCTATTTAATATAAAAATAGTCGTAAAATGAGAAATTTTTTCAAAATTATTGTGTATTTTTTTCTTTTTTCTCTGCTCGTTTCGTGTGGAAAAGGTTTTTTTAAAAAAGTAGATACAAGAAAAATTCCTATATCAGGACCAGAAAGAGCTCAGAAAAATGTTAAAGAGGGGAGAGGTGTTGGGCTCGGTAAAATGATTAGAGGAGGAGCAGGTTCTACTACTTATGAATTTAGTACATCAAATCCGATGTGGAGAGCAACTTTAGATATTTTAGATTTTTTACCCCTGTCAACTGTTGACTATTCTGGCGGTATAATTATTTCTGATTGGTACACAGATGAAACTAATAAAAATCAAGCTTTAAAAATAACTGTTAGATTTATGTCGAATGTAATTCAATCAAATAGTCTTAAAATTACAGTGCACAGAAAAAAATGTTCTGTTAATCAATCTTGTAACATAGAACTTTTTAAATCAAGAATACAAGAAGAACTAATTGCATCAATTTTAAAAGAAGCTGCAATTTTGGAAAAGCAAGTAAAAAAATAAAATTTTGATTTATGGAAAGACTAAATTTTCAAGAGATTGAAAAAAAGTGGCAATCTATTTTTGATAAAGAAAAACTTTACAATAATAAAAGTTCGAAAAAATTCTATTGTTTAGAAATGTTTCCTTACCCGTCCGGAAAAATTCATATGGGACACGTAAGAAATTACACCATAGGAGATGTTATAGCTCGATTTAAATTCATGAATGGATTCAATGTTTTGCACCCAATGGGGTGGGATGCTTTTGGTTTGCCAGCAGAAAATGCTGCAAAAGAAAATAATTTACACCCGAAAAAATGGACAGAGAAAAATATATTAGAAATGAAAAGACAACTTAAGCTTATGGGTTTGTCAATAGACTGGGACTTAGAAGTTTCTACATGTGATGAAAGTTATTATAAACACCAACAAGAAATATTCATCGATTTTTACAAAAAAGGATTAGTTAAAAGAAAAGAAAATTATGTAAATTGGGATCCAGTCGAACAAACAGTTTTAGCAAACGAGCAGGTTGTTAATGGAAAAGGCTGGAGATCAGGTGCTATAGTAGAAAGAAAAAAACTATCTCAATGGTTTTTTGATATTACGAAATTCTCTAATGACTTACTTAAAGGATTAAATGAATTGGATAATTGGCCTGAAAAGGTAAAAACTATGCAAAAAAATTGGATTGGTAAGTCCGTAGGCTGTGAAATTAAATTTGAGATTTTAGACACAAACAAAAAAATTAATGTTTTTACTACCCGACCAGACACAATTTTTGGAGCTTCATTTTTAGCTGTTTCAGTAGATCATCCTATATGTGAGAAATTTTTAAAAGATGAAAAATATATCAAATTTAAAAATGAATGTTTAAAAGTAGGAACAACCGAAGAAGCTTTAGCAAATGCTGAAAAAATCGGATTTAATACAAAGCTATTTGCTTCCCACCCTTTTATTAAAGGAAAAAATATTCCAATTTTTGTTGCAAATTTTATTCTTATGGACTACGGGACTGGAGCAATATTTGGTTGTCCTGCTCACGACCAAAGAGACTTAGATTTTGCAAAAAAATACGGTCTTCAAATTACAGAAGTTGTTTCGGATAATCCGACTAAACCTAAAAACTTTAATAATTTATCAGAAGCATTCACTGATGATGGAACGTTAATTAACTCCGATTTTTTAAATGGACTAACGGTTGAACAAGCAAAAGCCAAAATAATAGAAAAGATTGAAAAATTAAAAATAGGTGAAAAACAAATAAGTTTTAGACTTAAAGATTGGGGAATTTCCAGACAGAGATATTGGGGATGCCCTATACCTATGATTCATTTAGATGATGGATCCATTGTACCAGTTGATAAAAGTGAATTACCAGTCAAACTCCCTGAAGATATTGATTTAAATAAACCTGGTAATCCCCTTGAGAATCACAAAAGTTGGAAAAATACTATTCACAAAAAAACAGGTAAACCTGCAACAAGAGAAACTGATACTCTTGATACATTTGTAGACTCTTCTTGGTATTTTTTAAGATTCTGTTCTCCTAAAAAAGATTCGGAACCATTTGATGTAAATAAGATTAATTATTGGATGCCGGTAGATCAATATATAGGTGGGATAGAACACGCGATTTTACATCTGCTTTATTCAAGATTTTTTATGCGTGCGCTTAAAAAAAATAATAATAAGATCAGAGATAATGAGCCTTTTAAAGGTTTATTTACGCAAGGAATGGTATGTCACCAAACCTACAAAGATCAAAAAGGGAAATGGTTGAACCCAACTGAAGTTGAAAAAGGTTCTAAGGGAATTTTTCAAAAGGTATCAGATAAATCAAAAGTAATAGTTGGCCCGTCAGAATCTATGTCAAAATCCAAAAAAAATGTTATTGATCCTGAAAGTATGATAAAATCATATGGAGCAGACTCCGTTAGATGGTTTATACTGTCTGACAGTCCTCCAGAAAAAGATATTCAATGGTCTAATCAAGGCGTTAATGCTGCTTATAAATTTCTTCAAAAGATTTATAACCTTTGTTGTGAAGTAAAAAAAAGACCAGAAAAAAAGATTAATTTAGACAAAGATTTTGATTTAAAGATGAATTCTTATGTTAACAAGATTACAAATTCGATAAATAATTTTAATTTAAATGTAGTTGTAGCAAATGTTTACGAAATATTTAATTTATTTCAAATACACTTAACCAAAGAAGTTTCAAATAAATGCCTAAAAGAGAATTTAATTAAATTAATGAAGATACTAGTACCATTCACCCCACATATAGCTTATGAATGTCTTGAAATGCTGGAAGCTAAAGAAACAAAAACTTGGCCAAAAATTGATAGTAAATTAATTCAACAGGAAAAAATCAAAATGGCAATTCAAATAAATGGCAAAACTAGAGATATCATCGAGATAGAAAAAGGTATAGCGCAAACATCTGTTGAAGAACTTTGTAAAAAAAACACAAAGATAAAAAACAAACTTTTAAGTCAACCCATTAACAAAGTAATTTTTGTAAAAGATAGAATTATAAACTTTATTATAAAATAATGAATAAAATTAAATCTATAACTTTATTTTCAATAGTACTAATAATTATAACATCTTGTAGTTATCAAAATATGAATTCTAAAAATCAAAAAAGATTCAACGTACAAGAGTTTAATATCACTGGTGACGCTAGAGCCTCATTCATCATTCAAAAGAGAATTCAACGTTTCTCAAATGAAAATAGTGAAAATAGAATTAAGCTTTCTATTGAATTAAACAAAGATAAGTCAATACATGAAAAAAATATTCAAAATAAAGTAACTAAATATAGTCTTAGTTTATCAGCAAATGTTAGAATTGTTGAGCTTGATTCAGCTAAGGAAATTAAAAGAAATTTTACTGTAAAAAGAATATATGATGTAGAAGATAATTATTCTGATACGGTTAATAATTTGAAAAAAGCAAATAATACATTG
The DNA here is from genome assembly GCA_902587145.1 of uncultured Pelagibacteraceae bacterium. Classification (GTDB taxonomy): domain Bacteria; phylum Pseudomonadota; class Alphaproteobacteria; order Pelagibacterales; family Pelagibacteraceae; genus Pelagilacustribacter. The sequence goes on from CACIKD010000004.1 coordinate 12,898, forward strand.
ATAGATGTTATTGCAGACGAAATATTAGATCAACTAAGAATTTATTTTAGTTAAAAATGATACTGAAAAGTTTTGAAATAGAAAATAACATTCAAAAAATTGACAAATTTAAATTAATACTCATTTACGGCGAGAATATTGGATTGAAAGAGACCTTAAAAAAAAAAATTGAAAAGTTTAATAAAAACACTGAAATCATAAATTTGTATCAAGAAGATATAACCAAAAATAAACAAATTGTAATAAATGAAGTTAATAACGTCTCTTTGTTTTCAGCAGAAAAATTAATAATAATAAATCAAACAAGTGAGAGTATGCTTAGTGAAATTAATAACTTATTAGATTTGGATGAAAAACAAAAAGTAAGAATTGTTTTAATAGCAGAATTATTAGATAAAAAATCAAAGTTAAGAGCAACATTTGAGAAGAAAAATAATTTGGCGGTTATACCCTGTTACAATGATAACGATATTACTTTAAGAAAATTAATTCAAAATGAGCTGGGTGAGTTTAAAAATTTAAACTCAAATAGTGTTAATATGATACTTAATTATTCAAACTTAAATAGAAAAAACATACTTAACAATATAGAAAAAATAAAATCATTTTATGAAAATAAAATAATATCAGATGATAATTTGGAGACTTTATTGAATTCAGACAGGAATGAATTATTCGAAAATATTAGAGATGCAGCACTTAGCGGTGATAAAATTAAACTAAATGAACTATTAAATAATTTTCCATTTACAAACGAGGATGCTTTTCTTTATATAAACAAATTAAATTATAAATTGATTAAACTTTTAGATATACTTAAAGAAAATAATAAACATGGTGATTTAAATACAACTTTATCTAAAATAAGACCACCAATTTTCTGGAAAGATAAACCAATATATTTAAAACTGCTTAAAAAATGGCATATATCAAGCGTTCTAGATGCATTAACATATTTAGGTAAAATAGAAGAAAAATTAAAAAAAAATAGCACATTGAATGGGGTCACAGTCGTAAAAAATGCTATTACAAATATTTGTACTAATTCTTGGACTTATTTTTAAGTAATGAAGTAACAAGTTCTAACTGATCCATATTTTTATATTCAATTGTTAGTTTACCTGAATTATTTTTTTTATTTATGATAGTTACTTTTAATCCTATCGATCTTTCAATATCCCTTTGAGCGTCGAAAACATTAGGGTCAACAGTAAAAGATTTGGTATTCTTTTTTTTTATATTTTCTATAGATCTAGCAGATAATTTCTTTGCAACAATTTCTTCTGCAATAGATGAAGCGTTGGGCATTCCAATAAGTGGCCTCGCTTGTCCAGCTGTCAGCTCTCCCTGTTCTAACATTGCTATAATATCTTTCGGTAAATTTAATAGTCTAAGAGTATTACTAATATGACTTCGACTTTTTGACATCATATTAGCTATTTTATCTTGATCATATCCAAACTCTTCGTTCAATCGTTTATATCCTTTGGCTTCTTCTACAATATTTAAATCTTCTCTTTGAATATTTTCAACAATGGCAACTTCTAAAGTCTCACTATCATTTAAATCCAAAATAGTTATAGGAACTTCATGCAAGCCAGCTTTTTGAGCTGCTAACCATCGTCTTTCACCGGCAACAATTTCATATGGCTCAGATGAAGATTTATTTTTACGAACTGCAATTGGTTGAATGATCCCATTTTTTTTTATAGAATTAGAAAGTTCTGTCAATTTACTTTCATCAAATACCGTCCTTGGTTGGTACTTGTTTCTAGATAGCTCACCTATAAGGGCTTTTTGAACACTCCCTTCAATTTTATCAGTATTTGCAGGGTTTTTTTGATCACCAAAGAGTGCTGATAATCCCTTTCCTAAGCCTTTATTTTTCTTAGCATTCATGCTGCGCTTCCTATTTTATTTGTTTGACTTTTAAACTCTTCCGCTAATTTAAAATATGCTTTACTTCCACTGCAGGACTTATCGTACGTTACACATGGTTGACCATGAGAAGGTGCTTCGGATAGTCTTACATTTCTTGGAATAACAGATTGGTACACTTTTTCTTTAAAGTAATTTCTTGCTTCTTTATCAACTTGAGAAGATAATTTATTTCTTTTATCAAACATTGTAAGTAAAATTCCTCTTACACTTAAAGATGGATTCAAATTGATTTTTATTCTATCTATTGTTTTAACCAATTGGGTTATTCCCTCTAAAGCAAAAAATTCTGTTTGGAGTGGAACTAATATTTCATTTGCCGAAACTAATGCCATTATCGTTAATAAACTTAATGACGGTGGGCAATCTATAAAAATATTATCATACACATTTATTATTTCAGTGTTGTTATTTAAAATCTCTTTAAGTATAAAGGCTCTATTTTCATCATTAGCAGTTTCGACTTCCAAGCCTGAAAGGTTTACATTTGAGCCAACGATATCTAAGTTTCTGATATCAGTTTTTTGTAAACCATCCTTTAAATTTATTTTTTTTATTAAAAGATTATAAATATTTTTATCGTCATCGTTATTCGATTTTCCAAGACCTGTAGTAGCATTGCCTTGAGGATCTAAATCGATTACAAGATTATTTTGACCCAAAATGGACAGTGAAGCAGCTAAATTGATTACTGTAGTGGTTTTTCCCACTCCACCCTTTTGATTTATAACAGCTATGATGTTCGGTTTCACAAAATTTATTTCGTATTAAGAATAATTATTTTAGAATCATTATTCGTGATACTATTTTCTAATCTATACTTAAAATTGTTCATCATGGAAGTATTATTTATTTCTTGCTGTGCATTTTTTCCCTTCATAATGATAATTTTATGTTTTTTTATACAGTTTTCACGTGAAATATTCAATATATAGGATAATTTTCGGAAAGCTCTACAAACTATGTAATTAGAATCAATTTTTACAGAATTTATGTCATTACATATAATTTTGCAGTTCAAACCTAAAATGTTTGAAATATCAGTCAAAAATGATGATTTTACTGGTGATTTTTCATATAGTTTCACGTGAAAATTGAAATTTTGAAAATATATAGCTAAAACAATGCCAGGAAAACCGCCGCCGGTACCTAAATCAGCTATTCCTGAACAGCTCCTAACGTCTATAAATTTAATTAATTGTGCACTATCTAAAATATGCCTAACCCATATTTGTTTTTCGGTATTTTTCGATATTAAATTGTGTTTTTTATTATAAATAAGGAGTTTTTTTGCAAAATTATCTAATTTTTTTATCTTTAGATCATCAAAATTTAAATCTTTAATGAGAATTCTTTTAACGTTGAACTCTGTTATCAAGCTGAAGCCCTTTTTTTCCTAGTTTTGATATAACCTAGCAAAATAATAGCTGCGGCTGGAGTTACTCCATCGATTCTTAAAGCTTGTCCCAATGTTTTAGGTCTAACTATCTTTAACTTTGATTTGATCTCGTTAGAGAGACCGCTAAAAATATCGTAGTCGATCTTGTCTGGTATTTTTATACCTTCATCTTTTTTGAAGGCTGCTATATCATGAGACTGTCTTTTAAGGTAACCGGAGTAATGAGCATCAATTTCAACTTGATCATCCAAATCATCTCCAAACGATGGTATAGTAGGCCATATCTGCCTTATTTTTGCCATATTTATATTCCGCTGCGCCATCAACTCAATGCCAGATCTTTTCACACCATCTTGAGCAATTTTAATTTGATGTTTACTTGCTTCATTAGGTGATATTAAATTTGATTGAAGGTAATCTAAAATCTGAGTTAATTTTTTTTGTTTATCTAAAAATATTTTTGTTCTGGTTTTTCCCACACAATTAATTTTAATACCTGATGGAGTTAACCTTTGATCTGCGTTGTCGGCTCTTAAAGATAATCTATATTCAGCTCTAGACGTAAACATGCGATATGGCTCTGACACACCTTTAGTAATTAAATCATCTATCATCACTCCGATATAAGACTCGGATCTATCTAAAATAAATTCCTCTTTTTTTAAGATTTTTAGAGCAGCATTAATACCAGCAATTAGTCCCTGAGCGGCAGCCTCTTCATACCCAGTAGTTCCGTTAATTTGCCCTGCAAGGAATAAAGATTTAATTTTTTTTGTCTCTAAGGTTGGATTTAGCTCCCTCGGGTCTACATAATCATATTCTATAGCGTACCCAGCTCTTTTCATTTTAACGGTCTCTAAACCCTTGATTTTACTTAATATTTTGAGCTGTATCTCCTCAGGAAGAGATGTTGAAATTCCATTTGGGTAAACAGTATTGTCCTTTAATCCCTCAGGTTCTAAAAAGATTTGATGTTTTTGTTTTTCTTTAAATTTTACAATTTTATCTTCAATGGAAGGACAATATCTTGGTCCAACACCTTTAATATTACCAGAGTACATCGCGCTCCTATTAATATTATCATTAATAATTTTGTGAACCTCATCATTAGTGTGGGTCATGCCACAAGAAATCTGTTTATTTTCTAATTTAGTTGTTAAGAAAGAAAAGAAATAAGGATCCGCATCAGCTGGCTGCATTTCTAAATCATCATAATTTATTGTGGACCCATCCAATCTAGGAGGTGTACCAGTTTTCAGTCTTCCTATTTTCATATTAAATTTAGCTAGTTGTTCACTTAAACCGGTAGATGGTTTTTCGTCATATCTACCCGCAGGTATTTGTGTTTCACCAATATGTATTAATCCGTTTAAAAAAGTTCCAGTCGTTAAGATAAGCTCCTTACACATTATCTCCTTACCACTTTTACATAAACAACCTATAACTTGATTGTCATTAAACAAAAATTTAGTGACAGGGTCAGCTATCACAGTTAAATTTTTATAATTTAGTAGAATTTTTTGCATGTGCTTCTTATAAAGAGCTCTATCTGATTGAGTTCGCGGTCCTCTAACTGCTGGACCTCTGCTTCTATTCAATAATCGGAACTGAATACCTGATTTATCGGAGACAATGCCCATCACACCATCAAATGCATCTATTTCACGAACCAAATGGCCTTTACCTAGTCCGCCTATAGCTGGATTACACGACATCTCACCAATATTCTCAATTTTATGCGTAAAAAGTGCAGTATTAACGCCCATTCTAGCGGAAGCTGCAGCAGCTTCACATCCAGCATGTCCACCACCTATAACTACTACATCAAAGCTTTCTTTAGTCATGAGGTGAATGTAACGGTCTAAATTAATAATACAAGAGCTATTTTATTTGCCTATACAGAAGTCCTTAAATATAGATCCAAGTATTTCTTCTACGTCTACCTTGCCAACTATACTACCAAGATGTCGTGTAGCCATTCTTAAATCTTCAGCAGCTAATTCTAAATCTTTGTTTTGATCTTTCTTTAGAAACTTATCTATCTCTTTAAGACACTCATTTAGCTTTACTCTATGTCTCTCTCTTGAAATTAAAGCACTGTTATTTGATGAAAATTTTTTATTAAGTTTCTGTTTGATTAAATTTATTAACTTATCAATATTTTTATTATCTTTTACAGATGCTAGTACGGCATCTACATCAAATTTATGATTTTCTTTAGCTTGAACATCAGATTTATTTAGTAAAACTATTGAGTCTTTATTAATAATAGACCTTATTTTATCACTAATTTTTTTGTTTGAATTATCGATTACTACAATATTTAAATCGGCTTCTTTAAATTTACTTAACGCTAATGTTATTCCCTTTTTTTCAACATCATTTTTTGCTTCTCTGATCCCAGCTGTATCTGCAAGAATAACTGGATAACCATCTAAATTTAGATATGTCTCAATGACATCTCTAGTTGTTCCAGCTTGATCGGAGACTATTGCTGCATCTCTTTTTGATAATAAATTTAATAAAGATGATTTTCCAACATTGGTTTCGCCAACGATTGAAACTCGGAATCCGTCTCTGATTTTTTCACCTACTTTATTATCATTAATAATTTTACTTATATCACTGTGAATCGATTTAATTGATTTATGGGCTTCTTTAAGGACATTTTCAGGAAGGTCATCCTCAGCAAAATCAATTTTAGCCTCAATAAAAGAAAGTGACTTTATCAATTTTGATCTTAAATCATCGTAATATTTGGAAGCATGGCCATTAACTAAATTTACTGCTTGTTTTCTTTGTAGTTCAGTTTCAGAGTGTATTAGATCCCCAATACTCTCAGCTTTTAATAGGTCAATTTTATTATTTTGAAAAGCTAGTTTAGTGAATTCTCCAGGTTCAGCCATTCTACAGTTTTTTTGGCTAGATAATACTTTAAGAAAATAACTAATGATTGCGTTACTTCCATGAACATGAAATTCTGCTAAATCGTCACCAGTAAAACTATTTGGCTTTGGAAACCATAAGATTAAAGCTTCAGGATCAATAATAGTGCCATTGCTTGGATCAAAAAATTTACAGAGGTTTATCTCATTTTCTTTAATCTTTTTTTCTTTAGAAATCAGTTTGCATATACTTAAAGTATCAGGTCCCGACATTCTAATAATAGCTATACCACATGGACCTCTACCAGAAGACAAAGCAAAAATATTCATTAGCTTAAACCTAGGTTTGCAACTCTTTTAGTAATTTTTTTTAATAATGTTGATTTGGAAAAATTATTTAAAATGTTTTCTTTTATTGGATCTAAATATTTATTACTTTTAAAAAAATTTCTAGTTGTGTCAATCCCTAGACCCATTAATAAGTTTTCTGGTTTCCTGCTATCTGATAAATCTTTTGGAATATTCGAATCTTTTATAGTTAACCCCAATCTAATATTGTTAGAAATTAGTTCATTCAATTTTTCAATATCTCTTAAAATCAGATTGAACCCTTGTCCTGCTAAAGGGTGAACTACATGCAGTCCATCTCCTAAAATTATTGCATTCTTTTTATAATAGTTTCTTTTAAGTGATAATTTTAAAGGATAACTTTGAATATTCCCTAAAGATATTTTATTTGTTTTTAATAAATTTGATAGTTTGGTTTTTAAATAGTTTGTAATATTTTTTTTGTTTTTTAAAAAATATATATCTTCAATACTCCATACTACAGAAAATTTATTTTTATTATAGGGTAATATTGCAAGAGGTCCTTCTTTCAAAAAGAACTGTTGAGCTCCAATATTTTTAATCTGATGATTAACAGAACAAGTTATGGAGTGTTCTTTGTAATTTTTTTGGATTTTCCTGTTGCCACTTATCTTTTGATAGATTGGAGAGTTTGCTCCCAAACATAAAACTAATAAATCATATGATTTTGAAGAAAAATTAGTAAAGATTTTATTTTCCGCTAGATCGATTGATTTTATTGTTTTTTTTTGAATTTTAATTTTGGTTTTTTTCAATAATTTAGATAAATGATCTTTGGTCAATCTGTTTTCAAAAAAATACATTAAATTTTTATTTTCATCAAAATTTAGAAAATTTTTAGTTTGATTATTCTTCTCAAAAAAAAGATTAATTTTTTTTACAGGATAAAATAATTTTAAATTGATATTTTTTATTGTAGATTTTAAAAATTCCATATTTTTCTCAGATATTGCTGTAACTCTTAAATCTTTGTTTTTAGGAGTATTATTTTCAAGTATTAAATCTATATCCAATCCTCTTTCACTTAAAACAAGAGCAGATATCAGGCCAGTTAAACCACCACCTACAATGCATATTTTATGTTTTTTCATAATAATGATAAAAAGTAAGTATTACGATTCGATATGAATACAAACTTTTTAAATAGTTTAACAAATTTTTTAAAAAAGCGAACCTTTGAGTTTGTTGGATTAGTCCTAATTTCATTAGGAATAGCTTTGACAATTTCATTCGCGACTTATTCTCCATCAGATCCTTCATTAATATATGGTGAATCTAACTCAAATATAAAAAATTTCTTTGGGATATATGGAAGTAAGGTTTCAGATTTTTTGTTACAAAGTTTTGGTTTAATCTCGTTTTTAATACTAGCTACTTTAATTTCGTGGGGTTTGAAATTAATCATTGAAAAAGAGTTAAAAAATATTATTTACAAATTATTTTTTTTAACTTTGTATCTAATTTTTGGATGTACATTTTTACATATAACATTTAATAATTCTTTTTGGCTACTTGATAACGGTAATTCAGGTTTCATAGGAGAATTAATATATAATTTTATATACGAATACACTCCATTAATAGAAAATCAGTACACGAGTTTTGCTTTGATTGCTTTAACAATACTTTTTTTTATTCTAAGCTCTGATATCAATTTTAAAAAAATTGTTTCAAGGCTATTTTCATTTTCCTCTAATAAAAGAAATGAAGTTGTCGAAAATGAAAGCAATGAAGTAATGGCAGAAAACATAGTGCACGACGAACAAAAAGAAACTCAGCAAAGTTTTTTCTTTGCTAAAGATCAGACGAGGACTTTAGAAAAATCAAAAAAATTCCAACTACCATCAATTGATTTGTTAGAGAAAAATAATTCAAAATTATCTCCTCAAGAAATGAGTAAAAATAGACCTGATGGAAAATTTATGGAAGGAATTTTACAAGACTTTGGAATTAATGGACAAATACAAAAAATTAATAATGGACCAGTTGTAAGTTTATACGAGTTTGAGCCTGCTGCAGGTGTTAAAGTTTCAAAAATAGTAAACTTATCAGATGACCTAGCAAGAAACACGAGCTCGACTTCCGCAAGAGTTGCAGTAATCCCCGGTAAAAATACTGTGGGAATAGAAATACCTAATGAAAAAAGAGAAGGTGTGTTTTTAAGGGAAATTATATCTAATGAGCGTTTTAAAAGTCGTGATTTAAAATTACCAATAGCATTAGGGAAAAGTATTTCGGGAGTTCCTATAATAGGTGATTTAACTTCAATGCCTCATTTATTAATTGCAGGTACAACAGGGTCTGGAAAATCTGTTTGTGTTAATACAATAATAACATCTTTACTATACAAATTAAGTCCTGAGCTTTGTAAATTAATTTTAATTGATCCAAAAATGCTAGAACTTTCTGCTTATGAAGGAATACCTCATTTATTATCTCCTGTTATTACTGATGCAAAAAAAGCTACTTCTGCTCTTGGATGGACGGTTAAAGAAATGAATAACAGGTATAAGCTTATGTCAAAGGTCGGAGTGAGAAATATTGATGGGTATAATGAAAAACACAAATTGAAAATGCCTTACATTGTTGTTGTGGTTGATGAAATGTCTGATCTTATGCTGGTAGCTGGAAAAGAAATTGAAAATTACATACAAAAGTTATCTCAAATGGCACGAGCAGCTGGGATCCACATTATAATGGCAACTCAAAGACCGAGTGTGGATGTGATCACTGGGACTATTAAAGCAAATTTTCCAACACGAGTTTCTTTTCAAGTAAGTTCAAAGATAGATAGTAGAACCATTCTTGGAGAACAAGGTGCAGAACAACTATTGGGAAAGGGGGATATGCTTTTTATGTCATCTGCAAATAGAATCATAAGAATTCATGGTCCTTATGTTTCTGAAAAAGAAATAGAGAAAATAAGTAGTGTTTTACGTGCTCAAGGAGAACCAGATTATATCGAGGATATTACTTCTGTTTCTAACTCATCAGAAGATGAAGGTATTATTTCATCTGTGGAGAGTGATGAGCTCTATAATGAAGCAATTAATATCGTTAAGTCTGAAGGTAAGGCATCAACTAGTTTTTTACAAAGAAAATTGCAAATAGGATACAACCGAGCAGCAAGAATTATTGATATGATGGAAGAAAAAGGTGTTGTGAGCAAAGCAAATCATGTTGGTAAACGAGAGGTATTATAAGGTTGAAAACGATAAGAGTTTTTATTTTTTGTTGTATATTTTTAATTTTAACACACTCTAGTGTAAACGAAAAATCTAAAATTATAGATAAACTAAACAATATAGATAATATTCAATTTGAATTTACTCAAACAACAAATAAGAATAAAGAAGAAGGTAAATGTATTCTTGTTTTTCCTGGCAAGTTAAAATGTAATTACAAAGATAAAAATAAAAAGGAACTTATTGTAAATAAAAAAATGATGGCAATTACACAAAAAAGGTACGGAAAAACACTTTTTTATCCGTTATCAAAATCCACTTTTATAAATATTCTTAGTAAAAATGAATTGATAAAAATAATAAATGAAAGTAGTACAATTATAGATAATTATATAAATATTGTTTTTATCGATAAAAATAATATCAAAACATTAATCAAATTTGATAAAAAAAAATTTTTATTAGCAGGATGGACCTCATCTGATCAGTATAATAATCAAATAGTATTTGAAATTGAGATTACTTCGGTCAATCAAATGATTAATAATAATGTTTTTACATTACCAAGCAAGAGTTAGGCAACGAAGTCAATTTGCTCTTTTTTAAATATTTTAAAACCTCGAGACAAATAATTGGCTAAAGCAAACTTATGATCCAGTGAACAAGTATGAACCCAAACTTTTTCAGCTTTATTGTCAAAAGATTTTTTAAGAACGTGATTTAACAACAAAGATCCATAGCCTTTAGACCTGTATTCGCTCAATACACCCATATTTATTAGTTCAAATTCTTTATTTTCGTGTTTTTCAATTTCATAATAGCCCATCAAATTATTTTCATTATCTTTAAGAATCCAGGTCTCTAAAAGTGGATTAGAAGAATACTTAAGCCATTGTTTGTCTGTCCATACGAGTCTATCTCTCCAAAAATGATCTTTTCCAATTTGCTTGTAGAAAAATTTATTGATCTCATAATTTTTTTTATTGTTTAGGATAATTTTTAATAGATTTTTGTCTTTAGCTCCTAAAATTTTAGTATTTTTTACAAACTCATAATCTAAAAAATATCTTTGAACTTTTTTCATATTAAGCAACCATCTTTCCAATTTTTTCTCCCGCAAATATATGAAAATGTAAGTGAGGAACTTCTTGACCTCCATCAGAACCAATATTTGAAAGTACTCTATAACCTTTGTTTTCAACACCTAATAAGCTTGAAACATGACTTACAGCTCTGTGAAATTCGATAATTTCCTTGTCGCTTGCCTTTTTATTGAAGTCATCTAGATCAATATATTCCCCTTTAGGAATGACAAGTGCATGAATTTTTTTTTGAGGATTTATGTCATGAAAAGATAAAACATACTTATTTTCAAAGATTTTTTTACAAGGTATTTCTCCCCTTAAAATTTTTGCAAAAATATTATTTTTGTCGTAATGCATTATTTTTTTCTCTTTTCTAGCTCTTTCATGACATCTTCAATTTTAATATTATTAGCTTCTAAGTACACTAAAAGATGATATATCACATCAGCACTTTCGTGAATTTTATTTGTATTTTTTTCCACAGCCTCAAATAACTCAGCAAATTCTTCTTTCACTTTTGAAACAGATAAATTTTTATCATTTAATAGTTTATTCGTATAAGATTTATCAGGAGATGAAGTTTTTCGATCTCTGATTGTTTTTATTAAATCTTCCAAATTTTTAAGCATATTATAACCTTACTTGAATATTCTTTGATTTTAAATAATCCTTTACTTCTCTTATAGTTAGCTCTCCAAAATGGAAAATGGAAGCCGCCAATAATGCGCTGGCTCCCCCTTTTTTTACTCCGTCGTATAGATGGTCTAAATTTCCAACACCTCCTGAGGCTATGACTGGTATTGATAAAGAAGATGTTATTTCTTTGAGTAAACTTAGATCATACCCTGACTTAGTGCCATCTTTATCCATTGAGGTTAATAAAATCTCACCAGCTCCATTGGACTGGGCTTTTTTTGCATACTCAATAGCATCTATACCCGTTTTGTTTCTTCCTCCATGAGTAAATACTTCCCATTTTTCCTCTGATACTTTTTTTGCGTCTACCGCAACAACTATGCATTGTGCACCAAACTTTTTTGATGCCTCTTTAATAAAGTTCATATTTTTTACAGCCGCAGTATTAATTGATACCTTATCTGCACCAGATAAAAGTAAATTGTTAATATCTTCTAAATTACTCACTCCCCCTCCAACAGTAATTGGGATAAAACAGTTTCGTGTAGTTTTTTTTACAACTTCAAGCATTGCTTTTCTTTTTTCATGAGAAGCTGTTATATCTAAGAAACATATTTCATCAGCTCCACCCTCATAATAAAGCTTGGCCTGTTCTACTGGATCTCCTGCATCAGTAAGATCAACAAAATTTACTCCTTTTACAACCCTACCGTTGTCTACGTCCAAACAGGGTATGATTCTTATATTAGACATTAAATTTTTCCTAACACTGATAGATCAATTTTATTCTCATAGATTGCTTTGCCAATTATTATTCCTTCAATTTTTTTATCTTTGATTAATTTATTAACATCATCTATTGAACTGATACCTCCGGAAATTACAAAAGGAATATTAAATCTTTCAGCCAGTTTGTAGGTATCCTCAAAATTAGGTCCTTCGCTTGTGCCATCTTTATTAATATCTGTATAAATTACTCTAGCAATACCATAATTTTTAACTTTTTCTAAATAATCAACTACGTCTAGATCTGTTTGTTCTGTCCATCCAGATATAGCAATTTTATTTGATCTTACGTCTAAAGCTAAAGCTATAGAATTCGTGTATCTTTCACAGATTCTTTTTAAAAAATTATCATTTTTAATTGCAGCCGTGCCTAGGATAATTTTATCTGCACCTATATCAACCAATTTTTTAATGCTTTCCTCGTTTCTAATTCCTCCTCCAACTTGAACTTTTAATTTAAACTTTTTTATTATATTTTTAATGATGTTTAAATTTTTTAGTTCACCTGCTAACGCGCCATCTAAATCAACAATATGCAAAAACTTTAACCCGTTCTTGTAAAATATTTCTGCTTGGTGAATTGGATCTTCATTATAAACCTTTTCGCTTGAAAATTTCCCTTTAGTTAATCTTACACATTTTTGATTTCTAAGATCAATGGCTGGAAATATGTTCATATTTGGGTGAGCTTATCTTATAATGTGCCCTTTGTAGAAGGAATAGAGGATTTTATTCTTTTATCAATCGTAAAAGCTTCCTTTAGAGACCTTGCTAATCCTTTAAAGCATGACTCAATTTTATGATGACTATTATCGCCGTAAAGATTTTCTACGTGAAGTGTAATTCCGGCAGACTGTGCAAAGGCTTGAAACCACTCTTTAAAAAGTTCTGTATCCATTTCTCCAAGTTTCTCTACTTTAAGATCAACTTTCCAAATTAAATACGGCCTATTTGATACATCCAATGAAACTCTACTTAAAGTTTCATCCATTGGTATCATGGCTGAGGCATATCTTTTTATACCCTTTAAATTGCCTGCGGCTTTTTTTATTGCTTCACCTATAGCTATACCACTATCTTCTGTTGTGTGGTGTAGATCTATGTGTGTATCTCCTTTAGCTTTTATATTTAAATCTATCAAAGAATGTTTTGATAATTGTTCAAGCATGTGGTCTAAAAAACCTATCCCGGTTTTTATATTGTATTTACCTTTGCCGTCGATGTTGGCTTCTACTGAGATACTTGTTTCTTTAGTTTTTCGTAATATTTTTGCTTTTCTTTTCATATAATAGCCGATTTACCCTATGATATATATATAATTGGGCTCTTTATCAATAAACACAAAATGTCTATTGAAGAAATAAAATTAATCTCCACATAGAATAGCATGAATACAGCTGAAAAATGGCATGGAACCACAATTGTTCTTTTAAGGAAGAACAATGAAACTATTGTAGTAGGAGATGGTCAAGTCAGCCTTGGAAATACGGTACTTAAAAGCAAGGCGAAAAAAGTCAGAAAGATTGAGAAACGAAATGTGATCGCAGGTTTCGCTGGGTCTACAGCTGATGCGCTTACGCTCTTCGAAAGATTAGAAGCTAAGCTTGAAAAACATGCAGGAAATCTTTCTAGGGCGGCAGTAGAATTGGCAAAGGATTGGAGAAGCGACAAATACTTAAGAAGACTAGAAGCGTTAATGGCGGTCGCTGATAAAGAAAAAAGTTTTATAATCTCAGGTACTGGGGATGTTTTAGAACCAGAGGATGGAATTATTGGAATAGGTTCTGGAGGTAATTATGCTTTAGCAGCTGCAAAAGTATTAATGGAGACAGATATGAATGCAGAAGAAATAGCAAAGAAGGCTATTAAAGTTGCTTCAGAAATTTGCGTTTTTACGAACAACAATATTACAATGGAAAAATTATAATATGTCTGGATCAAAAAAAGTTACAAACTTAAATCTTGTAAAAGACAAAGGGGCAGAGCAAAGTAAAGTCAGCGCTTTGTCTCCTCGCGAAATAGTTTCTGAATTGGATAGGTATGTAATAGGTCAAAAAGAGGCTAAAAAGGCAGTTGCGGTTGCTTTACGAAACAGGTGGAGAAGGCAAGCTTTATCAGATGAAATGAAGGATGAAGTTTTACCTAAAAACATACTAATGATAGGACCAACTGGAGTCGGGAAGACTGAAATTTCAAGAAGATTATCAAAATTAGCGGAAGCTCCATTCATTAAAGTAGAGGCCACTAGATTTACTGAGGTAGGATACGTTGGCAGAGATGTAGAACAAATTATCAGAGATCTGGTAGAAATTGCGATTGCAATGGAGCGAGAGAAGAGAAGAAAAGAGGTAAATGCAAAAGCTCAATTGCTAGCAGAAGATAAAGTTTTGGATGCACTAGTTGGAAATAAAGCTTCTGTTGCAACAAGAGAAAGCTTTAGGAAAAGACTAAGAAATGGTGACCTAGACAATAATCAAATTGAAATCGAGGTAATGGATACATCCTCATCTATGCCTAGTTTTGAAATTCCAGGAATGCCAGGCGCAAACGTTGGGATGGTAAATATCGGAGACATTTTAGGTAAATCAATGGGTAATAAAAAAGGTAAGAAAAAGAAGATGACTGTAAAAGAGTCTCATGAAATTTTAATAGCTCAAGAGTCAGATAAAATGATTGAGGAAGATAAGATTGTAAAAGAAGCAAAAAAATCAACTGAGGACAATGGTATTGTATTTTTAGACGAGATCGATAAAGTATCTGCTAGAGGAGACAGAGTAGGTGGGGACGTATCTAGAGAAGGAGTTCAAAGAGATCTTCTTCCACTTATAGAGGGAACAACTGTAAATACTAAGTACGGTCCAATAAAAACGGATCACATTCTTTTCATTGCTTCAGGTGCTTTTCAACTTGCCAAACCTTCAGATTTACTTCCAGAATTACAAGGAAGACTTCCTATCCGAGTTGAACTAAGTGCATTGAATGAAAAAGATTTCATCAGAATTCTGAAAGAACCAGATAATAGCTTGATCAAACAATATAAAGCTTTATTAAAAACAGAAAATGTAGATTTAGAATTTAAGGATGATGGTATTGAGATGCTTGCTAAAATTTCTACAGAAGTAAATTCCTCAATAGAAAATATAGGAGCAAGAAGATTGCATACAATTATTGAAAAAGTTTTAGATGATATTAGTTTTAATGCAACTGATAAGGCTGGAGAAAAAATAGTCGTTGATAAAGAGTTTGTTCAGAAAAACTTAGGTAACTTAGTAAAAGATACAGATCTTTCGAAATTTATATTATAATTTTTTCAATTTGATAAGTAATGCTCCCTCTCCTCCTTCTTTGTATGGGGGATTAACCATAGATAAAATCAGTTTTGAAATTTCTGGATCTGAATTAATAAAATCGGGGACACTAAATCTTAATTTACTTAAATCTGAGGATTTATAGACATCTTCTTGATTGGAATGCAGTCCTTTTCCAGTAATCAAAAGTATTTCTTTGTAATTTTTTTCACTACAAGACTTTACAATTTCTTTTACTCTTTTATTGGCTTCATCTAAACCCAATCCATGCAAATCAAATCTAAATCTTTTGCCTACGCTATCGGTATGGAGTGTTTGATCTTTGTCAGGAACGCGAGATGTATCTTTTAAAAAGTTGCTCCAATCTTCTTTGTCTTTTTGTGTAAGAGAATCTTTTTTTTTCACTTAGATAAGATTTCAGCTAAATACCAATTAGGACTGTTACTTGTTTCTTTCTTAGAAAATTTCCAGTGATCGGTAACAGTTTTTATTCTATCTGGGTTTCCTTCTAAAACATTATTGCTTTTGTCCTTTTTAACCGAAATTATATCAGATACAAATTTAACTGTAGCAAAGATATTATCTTGAACCTTTTCAAATTTTTCAAGATTAGACTCTTTCATGCCTATAAATGTTAATTCAGACTTAATACCTTTATCTTCTCTATCAGAAATAGCTTGGTTAAAATTTGTAGCCATTCTTGGTGTTAGAAGACCTTTTAAACTCTTTTTATCGCCTTTAGCGAAAGCTGTAATTATAGTTTCGTAAGCTACTTCAGCACCTTTAATAAATTTTTCTTTTTCTTCACCTTCTAACTCATTAGAGTTTTTCTTTTTGAACTTTACTTCTTGCAAATTTTTAAATTCTTCAAATTTTTTTTCTGAAAATCTAGGATAAATTTTATCCTCATGTCCAGTTTTTCTACCCAAGATACTTCTTAATCTTAAGATGATAAAACCAGCTATCATGGCCAGTAAAATAATATCTATATATCCAAAATTACTACTCATTATTTGCTAAATATACATTATTAATATATTTTTGTATCAGACAAATGAACACAATACTAATATCAATTATAGCCATACCGATAATAGAAATATTGCTATTTATTAAAATCGGAGAGAATATTGGGGCGATAAATACGATTTTACTAATATTTTTAACTGCCGTAGTTGGAATTTATTTTGCTAGAATTCAAGGTGTTAGGACTATTAAATCTGGGTTTGTAAACATTTATCAGAATAAATTGCCAGTCTATGAAATATTGTCTGGTGCATCAATTGCAATTGCTGCTGTGTTTCTGATTATCCCAGGATTTTTCACTGATGCTATAGGTTTTTTATTATTAATTCCAATGACAAGAAAACTCTTACTTTCACCAATACTAAGAAAAAGTGAGACTCAAAAAAAGGATGATCGAACAATTGAAGCAGAAATAATTGACGAAAAAAAAGATGAGTTATAAAATAATTGCAAAATATATTAAAAATCTAAACTTTGATATTTCAAAACCTGATAAATTTTTTTCACTTACCAAAGATATATCGCTTTATAAATTTAAAATAGACATTAAAAGTAATAGATATAAAAATAATATTATAGAAATTCAAACGACTTTAGCTTTAGAACCAAAAGACAAAAACTTAGATAAAATTAATGCCCTAGTCACCTATTCAACCTTAGTAGAATTGGATAAAAACTTTACAGACAAAAAAAAATTAGAAGAAATTATTCTGATTCAAATACCAAATGAAATATATCCAGAGCTTAGGAAAGTTTTCATTTTTATTTTTGAGAATTCAGGATTCAGAGAAATTAAAATTGATCAAAGTGTCGATTTTAAAAAACTGTATTTATCAAGACAAAACTAAAAATAATTTTTTTTAAGCTCAGATTTTAAAAAAATATTATGATTTTTCAATTCTTCTTCTGAAGGTTTAACAATTTTTTTTGAATAATTCAATATTTTGCCATGACTACTTTTACTCTCTACTTTTGAATTAAATGACAGTTTAGGTTCTTTTACATCTAAAAGGTTAATGTAAACTTCACGCAATAACTCACAATCTAAGACTGCATTATGTTTAACTCTTCTAGACAAATCTATGTTGAATCTTTTACAAAGCGCATCTAATGAATTTGACATTCCAGGATATTTACTTCTTGCTAGTTCAAGGGTATCTACAATTTTATTTTTATTGATAACATCTTTTTTATGTAATTTGAGCTCATGATTGATAAAGGGTATGTCAAATGATGCGTTGTGTATGATTAAGTCATTTCCGTTAATAAAATCTATAAGTTCATCTGCTATTTCTTTGAACTTAGGTTTATCTTTTAAGAAATTCGTGGAAAAACCATGAATTTTAAACGCTTCTTCTGGTACGTTACGCTCTGGATTTATTATTTTATGAAATACTCTTTTAGTTGGTATAAGTTCATTAGTTTCGATGCAGGCTATTTCAACTATTCTATGACTATCTTTAAAAGATAATCCAGTTGTCTCGATATCTAAAAATATTTCAGACATGATCAATTATATCATGCACCTTTTTTTTTAATATATTTTTAGATTTGTTATTAACAATTAAAAAATCACAATGTTTGACTTTTTTTTGAGCAGGTAGTTGATTTTTGTCAAGAAGATGGAACATTTCTTTTTTGCCGCCGCTTTTTAAATATCGTTCGAGTCTTTTTTTTTTTGGTGCAACCACCAATATTATAAAATCAAAAAATTTCATAAGCTTGCTTTCAATTAACAGTGGGATTTCGAAAAAAATAATCTTATTTTTTTTATTTTTTCTATGAAACTCCCTCATTTTTTTTCTCACAAATGGATGAATTATAGACCCTAATTCTTTCAAAGAAATTTCTTTTTTTAATAATTTTAATTTGATTTCATCTTTAATATTACTTTTTTTTACATTTAATTTTTTTTTTATTTTTTTTTTGAATTTGTTATCCGAATACAAATTACCTACTATTTTATCTGCACTAAAAAGTATGTTTTTGTTTTTTGATAAAATTTTAGCTACCGAGGTTTTTCCTGACGACAAAGAGCCTGTGATACCGATTTTCATTAATTTAATTTGGACTCCAATAGTTCTAACAGCTCATCGTCAACTTCTGGATTAATCTTATTCCATAAATAAAAAGCCTTTTGCCCTTGATAGATAAACATATTTAATCCATTAAACGTTTTAATTTTATTAGATTTGAAATATTTAATCATTTTGGTCTCGGCCGGATTGTAAATTGTATCAATATAAACAAGTGTTTTTTTAAAATTGCTAAAATCATTTGTAAATTTATCATTAGAATTTAAGCCTAAACTAGTTGCATTAATAACAATATCAAATTTATTAATGTCTTTTGAACAGTCATTCCATTTTACAACGTTTAAGTTTTTAAATTTTTTTTTAAGAAATAAGGATTTTTCAAAAGTTCTGTTACTCAAGGAAATATCACTTATATTTGATTTTAGTAAAGCTAGTATAATCGAAGGTGCGACACCTCCTGCCCCTAAAATTAAGACTTTCTTTTTATTTGCTTGATTGGGTATCGATTTTAAATATGCCGCCTGAAATCCAAATACATCAGTATTTTCTCCTATTAAATTATTATTATCATCCAGCATAACAGTATTGACTGAGTGAGTTTCATTAGCATCGTTTATAGTTTTGGTTAAAAAAGGTATTATAAAATTTTTATAAGGCAAGGTTACATTTATTCCTTTGATTTCTTTGTTTTTAATTTTATTAATCACATTTTGAATTTCACTCTTATCGATTTCTAGCAATTCATATTCTGCGTTAATTTTATACTTTTTAAACCAATAATTGTGCATAATTGGCGAAAGAGAATGGGATATAGGATTGCCTATTATGGCAAATTTTGTTTTTTTCATGTTTTATAATTATCTACGTACTCCTTAATTTGTTTTATTGGAAGTCCCATTATAGAATCTTTGTCACCTTTTATATACTCAAATAAATTTAATCCCCCTGCTTCAATTTGATAAACTCCATAAGCTAATAGTATTTCAGTTTTTATTCCGCTAAGATATTTTTTCAACTCAGTATCAGATAGATTTTTCATTTTTAACTCCGATTTATCAGTATGATTCCAAATCATTGCTCCATTTTTAGAGATACATACTGAGCTTATTAAATAATGTTTGTTGCCATTAAGTAACTTTAAAATACTATATGCTTCTTCCCTTGAATTGGGCTTGTTTATTAATTTTTGATTAAGAGATATAACGCTGTCTGCACCTAGAACTAAATAGTCTGGATATTTATTGCTAATTTTGACAGATTTTAATTCTGCTAGGTTTTTTGAAATAATTTCTGGATCTGCTCCTTTGTTTAGTAAAGCCTCTTTGACTTGATCTTCATCTACATTAGAAGGGGAAACAATGGAATCAACTCCATGCTTATCTAATATATTTTTCCTTACACCGCTTTTAGATGCTAAAACAATTTTCATTTATTTTTTTTAATTTCAATTATTTTGATAATTGATGCCGCTGTTTCTTCAACAGATTTTCTTGTTACGTCAATGGTTGGCCAGCTATATTTTTTAAATAAATTTTTGGAATCTTCTACCTCTTTTTTTATAGAATTTATGTCTGTATAGTTAGTAGATCTACTTTCTTGCATTAAAGCAACTCTATTACGTCTTATGTCAGAAAGCCTCCCTGGATCGGCAAACAGGCCAATTACACAAGACTTGAAGTTCTTATTTTTTAAATCAACAGGAATATCTTGATTTGGAACAAGTGGTATATTTGTTGTTTTGTAACCTCTATTTGCTAAATAAATTGAAGTCGGCGTTTTGCTAGTTCTGCTTACACCCAACAAAACTACATCGGAATTGGACAAATCTTCTGTTCTTTTGCCGTCATCATGGGACATTGTGAATTGTATAGCCTCAATTCTTTTATAGTAATCATCATCTAAAACATGTTGAGCGCTAGGTTTGTGTATTGCTTTTTGATTTAACAACTTTGAAAAAGCTAAAATTAAATTACCAAGTACGCCGAAACATGGAATGTTTGTCTGTTCGCTTTTTTTTGCTAGATATTTCGCGAGTTTAGTTTCAACAATTGTGTAGAGTATAATAGGATTTTCTCCTGTCACTAATTCTTTAATTATTTTATCAACTTGCTGTTCGGTCCTTACAAAGAAAAATTCTTTTTTATCGTATTTAAAGTTTTTAAATTGTGATTGTAGGGATAAGAATATTCTATCTAGGGTTTCGCCTGTGGAGTCCGAAATAAGATATACATTGTATTTTTCGTTCATAATCTTGTTAATAAAAATCGTATAACTTCGTTTTATATTTTAAAACCTCTTTTAAAAAAAAATTACTCACATTAATTAACAAATTAAGTACATTTTATTCATTGTGAACTATTTTATACCCTTTAACTATAAACTGTGAGTATAATACTATCAATAATTCATATAAGAGCAAATTTAGTCGTGTTCATGGGTATAAAATGTTCAAAACTTGGTATAATTAAATATAGTCGATACTAACATGACCTATTACAATAACTTGTCTTATTAATATATTATTTAATTTATGAGTAGATTGTTGAATTGTTTAATTAATAAAGATTTTTCTTGTGTGCCAGTTTGGTTTATGAGACAAGCAGGAAGATATTTGCCAGAATTTAGAGAGCTAAGATCTAAAAATCCAGATTTTTTAAAATTATGTTTAAACAGTAATTTAGCTTCCAAAATAACACTTCAACCGCTTAAAAGATTTAATCTTGACGCAGCAATTATTTTTTCTGACATTTTAGTAGTACCTTATGCGCTTGGACAATCGATAGAATTTAGAGAAAAAAGAGGACCCTGGAGTCCTAATTTTAATATAAATAAATTTTTGAATGTGGAAGAAAAAGATTTTTTATCTACTCTTAAACCAACATATGAGGCAATAAAAAAAACAAAGAGCATAATTCAAAAAGATAAATCATTAATAGCTTTTATAGGGGCACCATGGACATTAATTATATATTTATATAACCTTAAAGAAGGTAGAAACATTAAAGATCAAATAACTATTGATAACAAAAAAGAGATAAAATTAGTTATTGATAAACTTGAGGAGTTTTTGAAGATTCACATAATGCATCAAATAGAAGCCGGAGCTGACACTATTCAAATTTTTGACTCCTGGGCAGGCATGATTAAAGATGAAGACCTTAATGAATACTGCTATCAGCCAAATAGAAATTTAGTTAACTTTTGTAAAGAAAACAATGTCCCAACGATATGTTTCCCCAAAGGGTTAAAACAAAATTACAAGGAATTCGTTAAGAAAGTTGGACCAAATGCAATTAGCATTGATTACGAGATAGACCCGTTGTGGGCTAAAAAAAATTTAAATAATATCTGTATTCAAGGAGGCATGAAACCCGAATTGCTTTTTGAAAGTGAAAAAAAAATTATGGAAGAAACAGATAAATACTTAGAAATTTTCAAAAATAACCCATATATATTTAATCTAGGTCACGGTATTCTTCCAAACACTAACCCAGAAGTTATCAAAAAAATTGTAAATAAGGTAAGATTAATTAAAAGATGAACCATGATCACCCTAAAATAAATTTTGGTAAAACGGGCGTACTATTAGTAAATTTGGGCACTCCAGACTCAACTAAATGGCTAGACATAAGAAAATATTTAAAAGAATTCTTATCAGACAGGAGGGTTATAGAGGTAAACCCATTCATTTGGCAGATAATTCTTAACCTGTTTATATTGAATTTACGGCCATCAAAAACTGCTAAGGCATATAAAGAAATATGGATGACAAAAGAAAACATGTCTCCTTTGAGATACTACACAATTATGCAAACCAAAAAGCTTTTAGATAGAATAAGCAGTAAAAATATAATTGTTGATTATGCTATGCGTTATGGGAATCCCAGCATCAAAACCAAAGTTAAAAAACTGCAGGAAGCTGGTTGTGAAAGACTTATCGTCTTGCCGCTCTATCCTCAATACGCTGCAGCCACAACCGCTACTGTATGTGATGAAGTCTACAGAGTTTTAATGAACATGAGATGGCAGCCTAGCTTACAAATTATACCCCATTATGAGTCAGACCCTCTTTACATAAAAGCGCTTGCAAATAGTTTAAAAAATAAAATTTTAGATTTATCTTGGAAACCCGATTTAATTTTAGCGTCCTATCATGGAATCCCCCAAAAATATTTCGACAAAGGAGATCCTTATCACTGTTATTGTCAAAAAACATCAAGATTACTCTCAGAAGAATTTAAAACTGTAGAAATCAAAACAACTTTTCAATCTAGATTTGGTCCTGAGGCTTGGTTACAACCTTATACGGACAAAACTTTAGAAACTTTACCAAATCAGGGAATTAAAAATGTACTTGTAATTTGTCCCGGGTTTTCTTCTGATTGTGTTGAAACTCTTGAGGAGATTTCTATCCAAGGAAAAGAGATTTTTCTAAAATCAGGTGGAAAAAATTTTGACGTTGTGCCTTGTTTGAATGATAATAATGATCACATTGATTTACTTGAAAAATTAACAAAAAGAGTTCTATAAATGAATGCGTATTTAGCTTTTAAAGCATTACACTTAATAGCGGTCATATCTTGGATGGCGGGCCTTCTTTATCTGCCCAGAATTTTTGTTTATCACGCCGAGACAAAAGAGAATGTAGGTCAATCCGAAACATTTAAACTAATGGAGAAAAGGCTTTATTTTTACATAATGAATCCAGCAATGATATTATCGTGGATATTTGGCATTCTTTTAATTCATTCACAAGGTATTATCAGCCTTGATTTTTTATGGATGAGAATTAAGCTGGGATTAGTTATAATTTTGACTGCCTACCATTTTTATTTACTTGCTGTATTAAAAGATTTCCAAGCAAATAATAATACAAAAAGCTCTAAGTTTTTTAGAATAATTAATGAAGTTCCTACAATATTGCTTATTATCATCATTTTTGTTGTAATTTTTAAACCATTATAATACTTGAAATTTTATTAAAAAGACCTATATTTAAAGTACTTACCTCATAAATTAACCAATCAAATGAACTTACAAGAACTCAAAAAACAAAGCCCAGCTGATTTAATTGCTCAAGCGGAAAAACTTGGCATAGAAAATCCGAGTACGCTTAGAAAACAAGAGATATTGTTTGCAATTCTTAAAAAACTAGCTGAAAAGAATGAACAGATAAGTGCGTCAGGTGTTCTTGAGGTATTACAAGACGGTTTTGGTTTTTTAAGAGCAATAGAATCGAATTATCTTCCTGGTCCAGATGATATATATGTAAGCCCAAGCCAGATAAGAAGGTTTGGTTTAAGAACTGGAGACACTGTCGAAGGAGAAGTGAGAGCTCCTAAAGATGCAGAAAGATATTTTGCCTTACTTAAAGTAAATAAAATCAATTTTGACGAACCTGATAAAGGTAGAAACAAAATAGCATTTGATAACTTAACACCCTTATACCCAAACAAAAGAATTAAGTTAGAAGTTGAGAGCACCAAAATAGAAAAAAAACCTGACAATACTGCAAGACTAATTGATTTGGTCAGTCCAATTGGTAAGGGACAAAGGTCACTCATCGTATCTCCTCCTAGAGCAGGTAAAACTATAATACTTCAAAATATTGCCCAATCTATAACGGCTAATCACCCAGAAATTTACTTAATGGTTTTGCTAATAGATGAAAGACCAGAAGAGGTCACTGACATGCAAAGATCTGTTAAAGGTGAGGTAGTCTCATCTACTTTTGATGAACCAGCATCAAGGCACGTAGCAGTAGCTGAAATGGTTATCGAAAAAGCCAAAAGGCTGGTAGAACACAAGAAGGATGTTGTTATTTTATTAGACTCGATCACAAGATTAGGTAGAGCGTATAATGCTGTTGTGCCGAGCTCAGGAAAAGTTTTAACAGGTGGTGTTGATGCAAATGCCCTGCAGAGACCCAAAAGATTTTTTGGTGCAGCAAGGAATGTAGAACAAGGTGGGTCCCTTACAATTATTTCTACAGCTCTTATAGACACAGGAAGTAGAATGGATGAAGTAATTTTTGAAGAGTTTAAAGGAACTGGAAATTCAGAATTAATATTGGATAGAAAAGTAGCAGATAAAAGAATTTATCCAGCATTAGACGTAACTAGATCTGGCACAAGAAGAGAAGAACTATTATTTGCTAAGGACGATCTTTCAAAAATGAATGTTTTAAGAAGAATAATCAGTCCTATGGGAACTATGGACGGAATAGAATTTTTAATATCAAAAATTAAAGACACTAAAAATAATTCAGATTTTTTTAATTCTATGAATAAATCAAATTAAAGTTAGTAGTATTCATTTATCCTATTGTATCGTCTCGTTATCCGAAGATTTTTCGTAAGAATAAAACTCAATAATATTTAATAGAGTATTTTTTTTATCATTCAGACTTACTGTCTCAAGCAGCTTTTGCTTTTCTTCATTTGAAATAGGAGCAATCATAGATAGTGTATTTATTTGTTGGGCTACATCTAGTTTTTCAAATTCTTTCCAATTAATCATAAGACCATTTTTCTCAAAAAACTTTTTAATTTTTTCCATAAAATTTAAATTATCGGAAACAAGAATTAATTTTTCAGAATCGAGCACATCTTTACTAAATTTTTTGTAGTCGACCTCGAATTCTCTATATTTTTTTTGATTAGTTACTTCTTTCATAATTTCGAATCTAGTTATACCCGTTAAGTTTATAAGAACTCTACCATCAGAGGTTTCTTGATAGTCGCTTATCTTCCCAAGACAACCAACTTTGTAAACAAGGCTATTTTCTTTTTTTGATTGAACCATGCCCATCAGTTTATCACTTCTAAAACAATCGTTAACTAAATCTAAATACCTATCCTCAAAAATATTTAAAGGTAAATTCGTTTTAGGAAAGTAGATAACCCCGCTTAAAGGAAACACAGGTATTTGCTTTGGAAATTTTTTATCCATTTACATAATTATATGTTTAAAAAATTAGAACTGTCAATTTGTAAAAATACGCTGAAAATTTACCGACACATATAGGAAACAGTTGTCCTCAAATTTCATATAAATAGTTACTTGCTTAATTTTGAAAAAACTAATACTTTTATCAACAATAGAACAAGCGGGCATAGCTCAGTGGTAGAGCGTCTCGTTGCCAACGAGAAGGTCGAGGGTTCAAGTCCCTTTGCCCGCTCCAAATAGTAGCGACTAAATTTCCATTTTTTTTTTCTAATTATGAGATATTATTTTAATATGTTTAAATTAATTACTGGTCTTATAATTTTTTTTCCATCTATTTGTTTTGCTTCATCAATGAAGATGATTGGTGAAAAAGGTAATATCAAAGATGTGACAAAAGTTATTAATGTTAAAATGTTTGATAACTATTACGAACCAAATGAAATCACTGTTAAAAAAGGTGAAACAGTAAAATTTATAGTTACAAATATGGGTGAACTTGTACACGAATTAAATATAGCTACCAAAGAAATGCATATAAAGCATCAACCAGAAATGGCAAAAATGGTTGAGCATGAAATACTCTTGGCTGACAGAATAGATAAAAATAAAATGAAAGAGATGGCAAAAATGGATCACTCTATGGCACATAAACACGCTAATAGTGTTTTGCTTGAACCAAGTAATACTGGAGAGATAATTTGGAAGTTCAGTACTTCAGCTAAATTGGAAATTGCATGTAATGTACCTGGTCATTATGAAGCTGGAATGATAGCTAATATAATCAAAGATTAATAATGGACGATTTAGCCAACAAAAAATGTGTACCATGTGAAGGTGGAATACCCGCCTTTGATATAAAAGAAATACATAAATATTTAAAAAAAGTAGACGGATGGGATGTTCTTGAAGATAAAGAAAAAAATTTTTATATTGAAAAAAATTTTAAATTTAGCAATTACGTAGAAAGTGAAAAATTTGTTATCAGTGTCGGTAAAATTGCTGAAACAGAAGGACATCACCCAGATATTATTTTTGGTTGGGGATACGCTAAAATTAAAATTTCCACTCACGCCATTAAAGGCTTGGCTGAGAGCGACTTTGTGTTGGCTGCTAAAATTGATAGAATCTAGTTAATGATTAAAATGTCTTATCCCTGTAAAGATCATTTTGATCTTAGCTTTGTTAGCAGCTTCAATTACTTCTTTATCTCTTATTGATCCTCCTGGCTGAACAATAGTTTTAACACCAGCATTTATTAACGTTTTAATTCCATCAGCAAAAGGAAAAAAAGCGTCCGATGCAGCTATCGAATTAATAAGATTTTTAGGTTGGAACTTTCTGGCTTTTTGAACAGCTATTTTGCAACTGTCTAATCTATTTTGTTGGCCTGCGCCAATTCCTATAGTTGAATTATCTTTTACAACTACAATTGCATTTGATTTTACAAATTTACATATCCTAAAAGCAAATTCTATTTCTTTAAGCTCTTTTCCAGATGGTTTATTTTTGGTTACAAATTTTAATTTTTTTTTATTAAAAACCAAATCATCTTTCTCCTGTATCAGAAATGAACTATCAAAAAATTTACTCATTGTTTTAGATTCATAATTAAATTTTGAAATATCAATAACTCTCATATTTTTTTTCTTTTTTAATATTTTTAAAGCTTCTTTTTCAAAACCTTTTGCTAAAATAACTTCAAAAAATGTTTTATTAATTTCCAATGCAATCTTATTATTTATTTTATAATTACAAGCTACTATTCCCCCAAAAGCACTTATTGGATCACTAGCTTGGGCATTTAAGAAAGATTGAAAAGCAGACTTATTTGAAGATACTCCACAAGGATTAGCATGTTTAATTATTACGGTTGATGGTCTCTTTAAATTTGAAAAAAGAATATCCAAGCTAGCAAATATATCATTATAATTATTGTAGCTTAAATCCTTACCACTTAATTGTTTTAAGTTAATATCATTACTTTTTAAGCTATTGATATATATTGAACTTTTCTGATGAGGATTTTCTCCGTATCTTAATTGATTAATTTTCTTCCCAAAAAAAGTTTTTCTTTCAGGAAAATCTAAGCCAATATCTCTATTAAACCATTCTGATACAATTGCGTCATAGTAAGCAGTCAACCCATAAGCTTTGCTTGCCATTTTCTCCCTAAAGTTTAAAGTTGTCCTACCTTTAAACTTCTTCATTTCTTTTATCAATTCAAAATAATCTTCTTTATCAGTTATTATCGTTACACTTTTGAAATTCTTAGCAGCTGCTCTAACCATACTTGGACCACCAATATCGATATTTTCAATAA
>CACIKD010000005.1 GCA_902587145.1 uncultured Pelagibacteraceae bacterium
TGATCATAACTTTGATGACTGCGTAATTAAAAGCTGGAATAATTTTACAATCAATACCTCAGAAATTTCTCATGAATTGAGAAATAAAAAATTTCCTTATCAAAGTATTGACAGTGGTAAATTTTATAACAAAATAAGTTCTAAGCTTTCTACCAATTCAAATGTCAGTTTTCATAAAAATATTAATGAAATCAATTCAGATAATTCAATAATTTTTAATAGTGTTTTTGAAAAAGAACTGGACAAATCTGAGTTATGGCAACACTTTCAAGGAATTGAAATAGAGACGCCGAAGAAAATTTTTGATGATGAAATAATAAATTTAATGGATTTTAATTGTGATCAGAGAAATGACGTGCATTTTTTCTATACATTGCCATTTAGTAAAAATAAAGCTTTAGTTGAAACAACTTGGTTATCTGATTTAGAAGATAGAAGCCTTATGGATTATGACCTTCAATTAGAAAATTACATAAAAAATAATCTAGGTATAAAAAACTATAAAATAAATTTTACTGAAAAAGGTGCAATACCACTTTTTTGTCCCTCATTAAGAAATGATAATAAAGTAATTAACATTGGATCAGCTGGTGGGATGACTCGGTTAAGCACAGGTTATACTTTTTTAAATATTCAAGAACACAGTAAGTATATTGTAAAAAATATTGATAAAATTGATAAAGTAAAAATATTTAACTTAGGAAAAAAATATCAGTTTTTAGATAAAGTATTTCTAAGAGTTTTAGAAAAACATCCTGAAAAGATGCCTAAAATATTTTTTAATATGTTTAAAACTTCTTCTGATACAATTATAAAATTTTTGTCAAATAAAAGTAATTTAATCGACGACATAAATATTATAAGCAAAATGCCAAAATTAATTTTTTTAAAAGCATTATTTAATTAATGGAAAAAATAAACTTTAAACACTCAATTATATTTTTTAATTTTTGTATTTTGATAAGCCCAATTTATCTAATGCTAAATTTTGAACCAATAGTATTTTGTTTGTTTTTGATCTTAATTCTAGGAATTTCTCATGGAGCACTGGACAATATTAAAGGATCGAAGCTCTTAAAATTATTTGGATACAAAAACTCAATTTTCTTTTATTTTGTTTATATCTTTGTCTCATTATTAATTATAATATTCTGGCTAATTTTTCCCAATACAGTTTTATTATTATTTTTAGTTGTTGCAGCATACCATTTTGGAAAAGAAGACACAGTATTTTCTTTTAAAAAAAAATTTTTCATATCTGAATTTTTATTCTTCTTAAAAGGTTCAGCTGTAATAATGGCTCCATTGTTGTTTAAAAGAGGCGAAACGAATGAAATATTTAAAATTCTTAATTTTAATCTTTTTGAAGCAAAATTTTTTAGTGATGAATTTTTAATTGTTATGTTGTGTCTAAGTTTTTTGTCTTCTTTTTATATTTCAAGAGAGGAAAATGCAGACCTAAAAATTGTTATGATCATAGACTTTTTTTCATTAATTATATTAAATCTTTTTTTGTCACCCGTTTTAGCTTTTACTCTTTATTTTTGTTTTCTTCATTCAATAAGGCATTCAATTTCTCTTATTTTTGAATTGGACAAATCTTTTAAACTAGGGTTAAAAAAATTTATAAAAAAAGCTATACCCCTAACTATCGCAACCGGGGTAATGTTTTTACTTGCTATATTTTTTTTAAATAATTTTTATAAGCTTGATGAGGCTATTTATAAGGTGATATTTATTGGTTTGGCGTCGCTTACTTTTCCGCATATATTGTTAGAATATCTTTTAGAAAAAAATGAAAAAAGAACTTAAAATTTATTTAGCATCACCAAGAGGATTCTGTGCTGGGGTAAAAAGAGCAATAGACATTGTTGAAAAATCAATTAACAAATTTGGGTCTCCTGTATATGTTAGGCATGAAATAGTCCATAATAAACAAGTTGTTGAAGAACTTAAAGAAAAAGGAGCAATTTTTGTTGACGAGTTATCCGATATAAAGGATGAGAAAAGACCAGTAATTTTTTCCGCTCATGGTGTCCCTAAATCTGTCCCACAAGAAGCGAAGTTAAAAAATTTATCCTTTGTAGATGCTACTTGCCCTCTAGTATCAAAAGTTCATAGAGAGTCTGAGCAATTATACAAAAAGGGTTTCGATATTTTACTTATTGGACACAAAAATCATCCTGAGGTTATAGGTACAATGGGTCAATTGCCTAACGGATCTATCAAATTAATAGAAACAAAAAAAGATGCTGAAGCACTTGAAGTTGATAATTTTAAAAAACCTTTAGCTTATATAACTCAGACAACACTTTCAGTTGATGATACATCAGAAATAATTGATTATCTTAAAAATAAATTTCCAAACATTAAAGGTCCGATAAAAGAAGATATTTGCTATGCAACAACTAACAGGCAAGCAGCAGTAAAAAAAATAGCTTCAAGATGTGATATGTTTTTTGTTCTAGGGAGTCGGAATTCATCTAACTCAGTTAGACTTGTAGAGGTTGCAAAAAAAGCAGGATGTAAAAATTCACAGTTGATGCATTCAGAAAAAGAAATCCCATTCAAAGAAATAGATAATTCTAACACTATTGGAATATCTTCAGGTGCCTCTGCACCTGAAAAATTAGTACAAACATTACTAAATAATATAAAAAAAGATAGGAAAGTATCTATAGAAGAGGTGGTGGTAGCTGAGGAAAAAGTTATATTTAAACTACCAAAAAATCTTAACTAATGGCTGTCTATACAAAAATTAATCATGCCAAAATAGAAAAAATCTTATCTTTCTATGATTTGGGAAAACTAGATCAATTTAAAGGTATTGAAGAAGGAATAGAAAATACAAACTATTTTTTATCTGTTGAAAAGAAAAAGTTTATTCTTACAATTTACGAGAAAAGGGTGAAATCTGTAGATTTGCCATTTTTTTCCAATCTTATGTCTTCATTAAATAAATCAAATTTTAAGTGCCCGGCTCCAATATTTAATAAACAAAATAAAACAATTACAGACTTTGAAGGAAAAAAGTTAATGATAGTCTCCTTTCTTGAGGGCAAAGCAAAGAAAAATTTGTCTCCCTCAAACTGCAAATCTATTGGAATTGAAGTTGCAAAAATGCACGAACTTACTAAAAATTTCAACTTTAAAAGAGAGAACGATCTTTCTATAAAATCATGGAGAAGTTTATTTGACTCTGTTAAAGACAAATGTTCAAAAATTCATAAAGATCTTCCAAAGTTAATAGAAGAAAATCTAAAAGATGTAGAAAAAAATTGGCCTAAAGATTTACCTCGTGGAATCATTCATGCAGATTTATTTCATGATAATATTTTTTTTCTTCAAAACGAATTTAGTGGCATAATTGATTTTTATTTTTCTTGCGAAGATTTTTTTGCTTTTGAAATTGCTATTTGTTTTAATGCTCTTTGTTTTGATGGATTAAAAGATAACTTGAGTTTTAATGTTACAAAAGCGAAAAATTTCATTGATGGGTATACTTCTGTGAGAAAACTTAATGAAAAAGAAAAAAATAATATTAAGGTACTGTCTCAAGGTGCTGCTTTAAGGTTTTTGCTCACTAGAGTATTTGATGCACTTAACACTGTTGAAGGAGCCATAGTCAAAATTAAAGACCCGATTGAATATTTAAAAAGACTAGAATTTCATAAAAATTCAAAAAATTATGAGGATTATTTTTTTTAATGAGGTTTAAAATTTACACTGATGGAGCATGTTCAGGAAATCCTGGAAAAGGAGGCTGGGCCGCAATTATTTTAAACGGAAAAAATCAATCAAGTATTTCTGGTAGTGAAAATAAAACTACAAATAATAGAATGGAATTGATGGCTCCTATAATGGCCTTAAAAAAAATTAAAATTAAGTCAGAAATTACAATTTATACAGACTCAAGATACGTAAAAGATGGAATAACTGAATGGATAAAAAAGTGGAAATTAAATAATTGGAAAAGTTCAAATAAAAAACCAGTAAAAAATAAAGATCTTTGGGTTAAATTAGATAATCACTGCCAAAAACACAATGTAACTTGGAAGTGGGTTAAAGCACATGCCAGTGATAAATTTAATAATTTAGTAGACGAGTTAGCTGTTTCTAGAGCTAAATAGATTTCAAAAAATTCTCCGCTCCGGATAATTCACAAGTAGCTGTCTCTTTTTCTTCTACTACCTTTTTTAAAACCTGATTTTCTATAAGCATTGTATAACGATTTGATCTGACACCTAATCCCTTGGCTGATTTGTCAACTTCAGCACCTATAGACTTTGTAAATTTTAAAAAAGGATCACCAGCCATCAAAATTTTTGTTCCTACATTTTGATTTTCACCCCACGCCTTCATAACATTAGGATCATTTACTGCTATACAAATAATTTTTGTAATTCCTTTTTTTAAAGCTAAATTAAAATTTTTTACAAAACCAGGTAAATGAATTGCAGAGCATGTTTTAGTAAATGCACCTGGCATACCTAAAATTATAGTTTTATTATCTTTGCATAAATCTAAAATATCAACTTTTTGGACCTCATTGTTTTGATCAAGATAAAATAGTTCAGAATTAGGTAATTTTTCTCCAACTTTTATTTTCATTAATTTTTTTCAATAATATATTTTTTTAAATCTTCTAACTTGTTATCAATTATTTCAAATTTTTCAATTTTTTTCGACAAATCTGAAAACTGTTTAGGTGGATCAACATTTTTTCCTATTGCTAATTTAATTGTTTCTAAAAACTTATAGGGATGTGCTGTACCTAACACAATAGTTTTTGAATTATTTTTTATTTTATATGATGCGCCTAAAGCAGTTGCAGTGTGTGGGTCTAAAATAAATCCGTAATTTATAAAAAAATCTTTTATAATTCTTAATGTATCTGCGTCGCTAACTTTTTCAGCGGAAAAATTTTCTCTTATTTTTTTTAATTCATCTTTTTCTAATTTAAAAAAACCATTGTCACTTAAATTTTTCATTGACTTTGCAACTTTTTGATCATCGCTCTTTAGTACGTCAAATAATAATCTTTCAAAATTGCTTGCTACTTGAATATCCATACTTGGAGAAAGAGATGGTTTCACTTCAGATGGTCTGTATTCTCCAGAGTTTATTACTCTACATAATATATCATTTTCATTTGTTGCTACTATTAACTTATCTATGGGCAATCCCATTTTTTTTGCAATATAGCCTGCGTAAACATCTCCAAAATTTCCAGTTGGAACAGAAAAATTTACCTTAGATGACATTTGAAAATATGCATAAAAATAATAAACAATCTGACAAATAATTCTCGCCCAATTAATTGAATTTACACCAGACATGTTTATTTTTTCTCTAAATTGTTCATCATTAAACATTTGTTTAACAATTTTTTGGCAGTCATCAAAATTTCCTTTAACGGCTATATTGTAAATATTATTAGAAACACATGTCGTCATTATTTTCCGTTGAATATTAGAAATTTTTTCGTGAGGGTGCAAAACAAAAAGGTTTATATTTTTTTTTTCTTTAAGTGCGGCTATTGCTGCTGAACCGGTATCGCCTGATGTAGCAACTATTATATTTATTTTTTTTTCATTTAAATTTAGTGCTTCATACATAAGTCCAATTACTTGCATTGCAATATCTTTAAATGCTAAAGTTGGACCATGGTAAAGCTCAAGCAAATTAATATTGTCTATTTTTTTAATTTCAACAATATTTTTTGTGTTAAAACTTGAATAAGCTTTTTCAAGAATTAATTTGATTTTATTCTTATTTAAAACAGGAATACAAAACTCTGATATGATCTCAACACCTAAGTCTATGTAATTAAGTTTACTCAATTCTTTTAATTCTTTTTCACTGAATTTTTTTATTTCATTAGGTAGAAATAGGCCCCCGTCTGGAGCTAAGCCTCTTAAAAAAATGCTACTAAAATCAAAATTTAAAGATTTATTTCTAGTGCTTATGTAATTCATTGTTTTTTTCTAAAATATAAAAAATATAATAATATTGAAAGTGCTACAGAATACCAAGTTATCGCGTATTTGAGGTGATTGTTAGGCAAATCTGGACTGACAATTTTATTCTTAATTAAACTACTTTGACCGTTTTGCAAAAATAGAACAAAGTTATTTAGTTTGTAGCCCGTAAAACTTTCAAGGTCCTCTAATTTTAAAGAATACCATATATTATTTTTAATATCGTTTTCAGGTTTAAACAGATTGGGTTTAGTTATCTTTTTTGCAATACCTTCAAAAGATTTAGATTTAATATTGTTAATATTTTTATTGCCTTTAAGATCTTTATTGATCCAGCCTCTGTTAACAAGAAGAATTTCGTTAGAATTAATCTTCAGTGGAGTAATTATATCAAATCCTGGAGTTCCTTTGTTATTCAAACTATAAAGATATATCTGCTTTTCAAAGTCAAAAATTCCATTAAATTTTACTTTTTGATAGTTAACTAAATTTGAGTTTGAGTAAAATACAGGTTCAGAATTTAATCCATAATTAATTTCATTAATGAGATCAAGTTTCCATTGTAATCTATAAACTTGCCAAGTACCGAGTGAACAAAAAAGTATTATGGAAAAAAAAACAAAAATATTAAAAGATATCTTTCTCAAATATTTCTAACTTCCCCAAATATAGATTGCAGCAAAAAGAAATAACCAAACGACATCTACAAAGTGCCAGTACCAAGCTGCTGCCTCGAATCCAAAGTGGTGATCTGGTTTAAAATGACCTTTAATTGATCTATAAAGGCATACCGCTAAAAAAATTGTTCCTATGATAACATGAAAACCATGAAAACCTGTGGCCATATAAAAAGTTGATCCATAAATATTTCCATCTATCGTAAATGAGGCATGATGGTATTCATATGCCTGGAAACAGGAGAATACAAAACCTAAAAATACAGTTGCGATTAATCCGTTAACTAAAGCTTTTCTGTCATTCTCAATCATGGCATGATGTGCCCAAGTTACTGTCGTACCAGAAAGTAATAAGATTAATGTATTTATTAGCGGTATATCCCACGGGTCAAAAGTTTTTATGTCAGCAGGGGGCCATATTTTCCCGATCGCTTCTGTTGGAAATAAGCTCGCATTAAAAAATGCCCAGAACCAAGCAACAAAAAACATAACTTCTGAAGCAATAAAAAGTGTCATTCCATATCTATGAGTTATCTGGACTACCATAGTGTGATGACCTTGTTTTTCTGCTTCATCAACAACGTCTCTGAACCACATAAAAGATCCATAAATCAACAATGCTGTTCCAATTAGTAGCAACCACAAAGCTTTAGTATGAAAATAATAAACTGCACCTATTGCCAAAACTAAACAAGCAAAAGAAGTGAATATCGGCCATGGACTAGGATCAACTAAGTGGTAATCGTGCTTTTTTTCTCCTGATGACATTTAAGCGCTATCCTTTTCGTAATAATCCGATGAAAAGAAAGTAAATGATAAAGTAACATCAGAAATATTATTAGTTTTATTATCATCTACAACTTTTGGATCCAAGAAAAATGTTAATACAAAGTTCCTTTTTTGCCCTGGATCTAAAGTTTGTTTTTCAAAACAAAAGCAACCAATTTTGTTAAGATATACACCAAAAGGTGATGGGGAAACATTAAATGTAGCTGACCCGGATGTCGGTTGATTAGACTCATTTTCCACGAAAAATTTTACAGTATGTACTTCTCCAGGTTTTAAATTCATTGTGTTTTTCTCTGGGTAAAATTTCCAATCTAAGGCCCCATTTGAGTTTGTATCAAAACGTATTTTGTAATCTTTATTAATTACAATATTTGGTATTTCTTTATTTTCAGCATTTTGTGTCGTACCCCCAAATCCAGTTACCCTACAAAACAAATCGTAAAGTGGAACTGCTGCAAAAGATAAACCTAGCATCAAAAAAAATATACCAGCAAGTACAATGGGTGTAAGAGTTTTTTTGTTCATTTAAATTTCTCTATTATA
The DNA here is from genome assembly GCA_902587145.1 of uncultured Pelagibacteraceae bacterium. Taxonomy (GTDB): domain Bacteria; phylum Pseudomonadota; class Alphaproteobacteria; order Pelagibacterales; family Pelagibacteraceae; genus Pelagilacustribacter. The sequence continues at coordinate 7,991 of CACIKD010000005.1, forward strand.
TATTCCAATATTATAAAAAGTAAGCAAAAATAAAAATATCATAAATGCAACTAACAAAAGAGCAGTAATTATATTTTTCTTATTTTTATTCATAAAGCCTCATTAAAAAATGGTCTGATAAAATTAATAAGAAAATTACGAACAAGTAAAAAATAGAGTACAAAAATATTTTTCTGGCTAAAGTATTTACTTCTTTACTTTTTTTTACTTTTAAAAGGGTTCCGCACAGATAGATATAATAAATAGTTAATGCTAGAGCTGGGTAAAAGTATATTTCTGAGAGGAAACTTATAAAATATGGTGCTGATATTGTTGGTAACAATAAAAGAGAATAAATAAATATATTCTTTTTTGTTTTTTCAATGCCGTAAATTATAGGAAGCATTGGTATCTTAGCTTTTTTGTAATCATTTGACTTATAAATGCTTAATGCCCAAAAATGAGATGGGGTCCATAAAAAAATTATTAAAAATAGGATTAAAGGTTCTATAGATAATGAGCCAGTTGCAATTGTCCATCCTATTACTGGAGGGAGAGCGCCAGCTGCACCACCTATAACAATGTTTTGTGGTGTTCTTCTTTTTAACCAAACTGTGTAAACGAAAAAATAAAAGCATATAGTTAATAATAGTAAAGATGCGGACATTAAATTAGATGAAAAGTATAATAATGCGACAGATCCTAATAATAGTAAAATTCCAAAAAATAATGCTTGGTTTTTTGTTACTTGGCCTGTTGGTATAGGTCTTAAACAAGTTCTAGTCATTAAAGCGTCTAAATCAGACTCGTACCACATATTTAAAGTTCCGGATGCTCCAGCGCCCAGAGCAACAGCAATTAAAGATAAAACAGAATTTAAATAACTAACTTGGTTTGGTGCTATTATAAGTCCAACCATACAGGTAAATAATACCAAAGACATTACCCTAGGTTTCATTAAATTGAAAAATGAGTCAAAGTAAAAGCTAGATTGCTTAATATTTTTTTCTCTAATGCCTGCTTGTATCAATTTATTTTACCTTTGGTAGTTCCTCAAAAGTATGAAAAGGAGGTGGCGAAGCTACTGTCCACTCTAAAGTTGTAGCACCCTCTCCCCAAGGATTTTGAGCTGCAGCTCTTTTTTTTATAAATGAGTAAAGTAAGTTTAACAAGAAAACTCCTACTCCAATTAAAGATATGTATGAGCCAATAGAAGAAACATAATTCCAACCTGCAAAAGCATCAGGGTAATCTGCGTATCTTCTTGGCATTCCAGCAAGTCCTAAAAAATGTTGAGGAAAAAATATTAAATTTACCCCAACAAATGTTAACCAAAAATGCAACTTGCCTAAAAATTCAGAATATTCATATCCTGACATTTTGCTAAACCAATAATAAAATCCAGCAAATATTGCAAAAACCGCACCTAAAGATAATACGTAATGAAAGTGAGCAACTACATAATATGTGTCGTGAAGAGCTGTATCAACGCCGGCATTTGCTAAAACTACTCCTGTTACACCTCCGAGCGTAAATAAAACTATAAAACCTATTGCCCATAGCATTGGTGTTTTAAAGCTTATAGAACCACCCCACATGGTTGCTACCCAAGAAAATACTTTTATCCCGGTTGGTACAGCTATTATCATTGTCGCTGCTAAGAAATATGCTTTTGTATCAGTGTCTAAACCAACAGTGTACATATGATGTGCCCAAACTACGAAGCCGACAACTCCAATCGCTACCATTGCATATGCCATACCTAAATATCCGAAAACTGGTTTTTTTGAAAATGTCGAAACAATGTGACTTATCATTCCAAAACCAGGTAGAATTAAAATGTACACTTCAGGGTGACCAAAAAACCAGAATAAGTGTTGAAACAAAACTGGGTCGCCTCCGGTCTGCGCTTCAAAAAATGCAGTTCCAAAGTTTCTGTCAGTTAGCAACATCGTAATGGCTCCTGCTAAAACTGGAAGTGATAAAAGAAGAAGAAACGCTGTGACTAAAATCGACCAAGCAAACAAGGGCATCTTGTGCAATGTCATTCCAGGGGTTCTCATATTTAAAATTGTAGTAATAAAATTAATTGCTCCTAAAATTGAGGATGCGCCTGCAATATGTAAGCTTAAAATTGCTAAATCCATTGCTGGACCTGGCTGACCAGTCTTAGAAGATAAAGGAGGATAAATAGTCCAACCACCTCCTACTCCAGTTTGACCTGGAGGTCCATCAACAAAAATTGAGGCAAGTAATAATATTAAAGCCACAGGTAACAACCAAAATGAAATATTATTCATTCGAGGAAATGCCATGTCGGGTGCACCTATCATTATAGGGACGAACCAATTACCAAATCCACCTATCATTGCAGGCATGACCATGAAAAAAATCATGATTAATCCGTGACCAGTTACTAAAACATTGTAAAGATGGTGATTTCCTCCAAGGATGCCGTCCCCTGGATACATCAACTCCATTCTCATTAAAACTGAAAAAGCAGAACCGATTAATCCTGCTACAATTGCAAAAATTAAATACATTGTACCTATATCTTTATGATTAGTTGAGTACGCCCACCTTTTCCAACCTGTCGGTGTATGACTGTGTGAGTCTGCTGTAATAGATGACATTATTTAACTTCTCCCTCTAAAATTCTTTTAACTATTTTTTTATTATTTACACCAAGTTCTTCTTTAGCAAATTTTTGTTTTGCTTCTCCCAACCATTTATCATATTCCTCTTGAGAAACCACATTAACAGTAATTGGCATGAAAGCGTGTTTAATTCCACACAATTCAGAACATTGACCATAAAAAGTACCCGTTCTATCTGCTTTAAACCAAGTTTCGTTTATTCTTCCAGGCACTGCATCCCTTTTAACACCAAAAGAAGGTAATGCCCAAGCATGCAGCACATCATTTGCAGTAATTAAAACTTTTACTACTTTATTTACTGGAACAAATATTTCATTATCCACACTTAGAAGTCTAGGTTGTCCAGGTTTTAAGTCTTTTTCCTCAATCATATAGGAATCAAAAATTATATTTTCGTCAGGATATTCATAACCCCAGTACCACTGATAACCTACAGCTTTAATTGTTACATCAGCTGGAGGAATTTCATCTTGCTCATACAAGAGTTTAAAAGATGGTACTGCCATTACAATTAAAATTAAACAAGGAACTAATGTCCAAATAATTTCAATAAACGTATTATGACTAGTTTGAGATGCAACAGGATTTCTTGCTGCTCTATATCGTATACAAGCGTAAATAACTAAAAATAAAACAAAAACTGTTATCGCAGTAATTATTGGTAGTAACATGTAATCGTGAAACCAAACTAAATCTTCCATGTGACCTGACGCAGCTTTTTGAAATCCAAGCTGCCAATCTTTTGGTTGCTCAGCAAAGAGATTAATTGGGCTAATTACCAGTGCTATTAAAAGAATAAGTTTTTGCATTTTAATTTTTATACAACTTTTTAATACTTTAACAAATTCAATAAATGCGACAATTAAGGTAAATTATTGATAAAATTGACTAGAGAAATAGCGCTTATAACAGCGGTGTCTGATCTCAGTATATTTTTTGATAATGTAAATGGTACAACTTGAGAAAATGATAAAATAGTCTTTCGTTCAGACGGGGAAAAATCACCTTCTGGACCAATTAAAATACTTAAGGATTTGAAATTGCTTAATTTTTCAAAACTCAAATTATCTTTTGAGTTAACATCAGCAAATAAAAGCTTAGTAGTCTTATCTAAATTTTTTAAAAAATCTTTTAATTTAACCGCCTCTAAAATTTCAGGTGGAAACATTTGATTTGATTGTTCTGTAGCCTCAATAGTTATTTTTTTTGCTCTATCATAATTTAATTCTTTAACTTCAGTCCTTTCTGAAATTATTGGAATAATTTTACTGACGCCAAGTTCTGTTGCTTTTTGTAAAATTATTTCCATAGGATTTTTTTTTACTAAGCAGATAGCGAGTTCAATTTTATTTTTTTTTTGGGGCTCTTTTATTTTTTTTAAAAATTTTACTTCTACTCTTTCTTTTTCACAAAAGACTATTTCACTTTCCCATTCACCCCCACTGTTAAATAAATTTACAATTGACCCTCGTTTTAATCTCATAACATTTGTAACATAGTGGGTGTGCTCTTTTGATAATAAATTTGTCGAGTTTTCAACTATACTATTGGGATGATATAATCTAATATTCATATTTAAATATATACTAAAAACAAATTTAAATTAATTAAAGAGTAAACTTTATGACCAAAGCAAAAAGGGCAGGAAACTCTCCAATAGGAATAGATGTAATAGAGGGAAAATCATACTTCTGGTGCTCATGCGGAAAAAGTTTGAAGCAGCCTTTTTGTGACGGATCTCACAAGGGATCAGAATTTTCACCTTTAGTATTTAAAGCTGAGCAATCTAAAAAAGTTTTTTTCTGTACCTGCAAACTAACAAAAGATCAACCGTTGTGTGATGGATCTCATAACTTAAAATAAATTATGAAACCAAAAGCTATTGTATTTGATGCATACGGCACTCTGTTTGATGTTAATTCGGCTGCTGAGAAATGTAAGAATAAAATAGGTGGTAAATGGGAAAATTTTGCAAACTTCTGGAGAACCACTCAACTTGAATATACTTGGCTAAGAAGTTTAATGAAAAAACATAAAGATTTTTGGCAGGTAACTGAAGATAGTTTGGATAAGTCAATGAAAGTTTTCAATATTGAAAGTAGTTTAAAAAACGAATTATTAAATCTTTATAAAATTTTATCTCCTTATCCTGAAGTGAAAAAGGTTTTAACAAATCTAAAAGAAAAAAAATTTAAATTAGCAATTCTTTCAAATGGTACTCCAAAACTTCTCGAAGAGCTTGTAAAAAGCAATAATTTAAATAATTTATTTGATGATCTCTTTTCTGTAGAGGAAGTAAAAATTTATAAACCAAATTCTAGGGTTTATGAACTTCCAATTAAAAAATATAAAATAAAACCTGAAGAAATAATTTTTTTAAGTGCTAATACCTGGGATGTGTCGGGTGGTGGAAACTACGGATATAACTCAGTCTGGGTTAACAGAGGTAAATCTCATTTTGATAATCTTGATTATTATCCAAAGAATGAAATCGGCAACTTAACGCAGCTACTTGATATAGTATAAACATAAGATATATTTAATGTATGTCACAAATAGAAATAAAAAAAATTATTAAAGCTACTAATGCTTCAGACGGTGCTGGAGTAAAGTTAAAGAGAAGCATTGGAACTCCAGAAGCTGATTATATTGATCCTTTTTTAATGCTCGATGAGTTTGGTTCCGAAAATAAAGATGATTATATTGCAGGATTCCCGCCTCACCCCCATAGAGGAATTGAAACAGTTACTTACATGCTGAATGGTGAATTTGAACATCAAGATAGTACTGGCGCAAAAGGAATAATGGCTCCAGGAGACGTTCAATGGATGAAGACTGGAAGAGGAATTATTCATTCAGAGATGCCGGCAATGTCAGGAGGAAAATTATTGGGTTTTCAACTTTGGATAAATATGCCAGCTAAATTGAAAAAAAATAAACCTGAATACATTTATATTAAAAGTAAAGAACTTGGTATTCACTCAGATAAAGAGAAAACTGTAAAAGTAATTGCAGGAAAGTATGCAAATGTAGAGGGACCGGAAAAAAATCATAATGTTGAGCCAATTTATTTTCATGTGATATTGAAAGAAGGAAAAGAATTTAAATTTGAGGTTCCACCTGGTCATAACTCTTTTGTTTATGTTCTCAAAGGGGATTTAAAAATTGGAAAAAAGAGTCACGAAAAGGCCGGTGACTCAAATTTAATTTTATTAGAACGGGGAAGTGAACTTAAAATTAAAGCAGAAAAAAACACAGAGTTTTTATTTATAGCAGGCAAGCCTATTGGAGAGCCTATTGCAAGGGGTGGTCCATTTGTAATGAACACAAAAGCAGAGATACTTGAAGCTATTCAAGATTATAATAACGGAACATTTGCTAAATATTAAAAGTTCAAGTACGTTCCTCCTCACATGCCTAAATCAATAATTATTACAAAGAATGGTGGCCCTGAAGTTTTAGAACTACAAGATGTAAATGTAAGTGCACCTGGCCCAGATGAAATAAAAGTGACTAATCATGCCATCGGCTTAAATTACATTGATACTTATCATAGATCTGGTTTGTATCCCGTAAAACTACCAAGTGGTATTGGTTTAGAAGCTGCAGGAAAAGTTGATGAAGTTGGTGCTAATGTAACTGAATTTAATAAGGGGGATAACATTGCATATGCTTCTATTCCGCTTGGAGCCTACGCTCAACAAAGAGTAATTCCTGCAAAAATTGCTATAAAAGTTCCAGATGGTATTTCTCATGAAATTGCTGCTACTTTAATAACAAAAGGTTTAACAACAAACTACTTATTAACAAAAACTTATCAGTTGAAAGCTGGTGAATTAGTTTTATTTCATGCAGCAGCTGGCGGTGTAGGCCAAATCTTTGCTCAGTGGGCTAATAGCATTGGGGCAAAAGTAATTGGAACAGTAGGATCAGATGATAAAATAAAAGTTGCTGAGGAAAATGGTTATTCACACGTTATAAATTATACTAAAGATGATTTTGCAAAAGAAGTTTTAAAAATTACAAATAACGAGGGTGTACCTGCGGTATTCGATGGAGTAGGTAAAAAAACATTTTATGGGTCTTTAAACTGTCTTAAAACAAGGGGTATGATGATAAGTTTCGGTAATGCTTCTGGTCCTTTAGACCCTGTAAATGTACCAAAAGATATTCAGCCAAAAGGTTTATATTTAACAAGGCCTTCGATTGCACAATATTTTACAAACAGAAAAGAACTTCAGGAAGGTGCAGACACAATATTTGAAAAAATAAAATTTGGGAAAATAAAAATTAAAATATCAAAAAAATATAAGTTAGCAGAAGCCAAACAAGCACATGCTGACTTGGAAGCTCGAAAATTATTAGGTCCAGCAATTTTAATTCCTTAATGAGTCAAAAAATAATTTCTCCATGTATTAGTATATGTAAAACTGACCCAGTAACAGGATATTGTTATGGTTGTGCAAGAACTGAGGAAGAAAAAATTTTATGGAAAGATGAAAAAACAACTAACGAGTGGAAGTCAAAAAATTTAGAAGATATTATTTCTAGAATGAAAGGTTGGCAACTAAATACCTTCAAAGAGTCTTACAATCATAAAATTAAAAATGGCATTTCTTTATTTAAAAAGAATTTATTAAATAAAAAATTATAAATCTTTTTTCATTGAGGCCATATCACTTAAATGATACTTTAATGCCTCGTTAGATAGTCTTACTTCTTGTAAAAATAAAAAAATAGAAAAAATCATACAAAGACAACAAAAAGCGAAACTTAATCTAGCATGAAAAACAAGATCTAGATAAAGCAACAAAACTGTTAACATATTAAAAAGAAAACCAAAAGATGCGAAGCCCATAACATATTTCAAATAGTTTGTTCTTTTGTTTAAAACATGAAGTTGATTCTCCCACTCTGGAGGCACTTTTTTCTCAAAAGTATATTGATCGTGTATCTTCCTTATTAGTGCACTTAATGTATGAAATCGATTGCTATACATCGTCATCATTAAGGGAATAGCTGGAAACATTAAGGCTGCTACTGTGTAATCAATATCCATACGAATCAAATTGATTATGTATATTACGTTTGGTATTTACAAGTCATATTTAAATGAAAGATTTAAAAATATTCGTTAATCTAACCAGATTAAATAGACCAATAGGTTATTTGTTATTATTTTGGCCTTGTAGTTGGGGTTTAGCTTATGCCTATTCTTTAAATAAAAATACAGAAACTTTTTTACTTTACATTGTTTTATTTTTTTTAGGTGCAGTTTTAATGAGAAGCGCTGGGTGTATTGTAAATGATATAGTCGATAGAAAACTAGATAAAAAAGTTAAGCGAACGCAGGGCAGACCACTAGCTGCGAGTTTGATATCTGTTGAAAGAGCATTTATATATGTAATTGTACTTTGTGGTTTAGCATTTTGTATATTAATTCAATTTAATTTTTTAACAATTTTTCTAGGACTTGCCTCTATGACGCTTGCCTTTAGTTATCCTTTCATGAAAAGAATTACGTATTGGCCACAACTTTTTTTAGGTTTAACATTTAATTGGGGAATAATAATGGCTTGGGCCTCTATAACTGATTTTTTGAATATAGAGATATTTTTAGTTTATTTAGCGGCCATATTTTGGACATTGGGATATGACACTATTTATGGAGCTCAAGACATTATAGATGATGAAATAATAGGAGTTAAGTCAACATCAATTAAATTTAAATCAATGTTAAAAAAATTTGTTTTTTTATGTTACACAATGAGTTTCTTTACTTTCTTAGTATTTTTTTATTTTAATATGAACTCGATTTTCTCTTTATTTCCATTATTAGGTTTTTTTGCAACCTTATTTTACCAAATATATATTTTCGATAAAAGAAAACCTGAAACATGTATGCAAGCATTTAAAGTAAATAACTTTTCAGGATTTTATTTATTTTTAACATTTTTAACTTTTTCTTTATAAAATGAAATTTGAAGAATTAAAAATTATATTGAAAAGACTTTATAAAGATCACGTAAACAGACATTTAAATCGTATTTTCTTATCACTTTTTTTATCTTTAATAGTCTCTTTGAGCACCTCAGCTATTGCCTGGTTATTAGATCCAGCAGTAAAAAAAATATTTATTGAAAATAATCAAACTTATGCTTGGGCAATACCCCTTGCGATAATAATTGCATTTTCATCAAAAGGTATTTGTTTATATATAGCAAGAATACTTCTCATTAAAACAGGCCAAGAAATATCAGGTGAACTTCAAACAAAAGTTGCTAAATATATTTTAAATACTGATATAGCCACAATCGAAAAAAAACATTCTGGTAAGTTTATTTCAAATATTAGTTTTGATGCAGGACAAGTAAATTCTTTATGTAGCACTGGTATACTAAATTCAATGAAAGACACTATGACATTAGTTGCTTTGGTTGGTGTAATGCTTTATCAAAATTGGAAGCTAACCTTATTTGCTTTAATAATGATGCCTTTGGCAGCAGGACTTGCTAAATCTCTTGGTAAGAGAATAGGTAAAGCAGTTTCTGAGGCAGGAGAAGTTTCGGGAAAACTGACAGCACACTTATCTGAAATTTTAAAAGCATCTAAAATGATTAGAATTTATCAAAATGAAGATGCTGAATATCGAAAATCAAAGGATATTATTTTTCAAATGGTAAACAAAGCAACTAAAATATCTTCAATTATAATAAGAGCAACACCCCTTATGGAAATATTAACAGGAATTATGATAGCTGGTTTTATTTTCTTTTCTGGTTCATTAATTTCCTCGGGAGAACTACAGGTCAATCAATTTTTCTCATTTTTAGCAGCTATGATGTTAGCCTATCAACCTATTAGATCGCTAGCTACTATAAACATGGTTGTATTTTCAGGTGCTGCTGGTGCGAAAAGGATTTATGCTGTAATTGATCAACCAATTAAAATAAGTAACAATCAAAGTCTACCAGAGCTTAAAACTTCTTCATGTAACATAAAATTTTCCAATGTCAGTTTTAAATATGAAAATTCGAATGATAAAGCTATTAAAGATATTAATTTAGATATAAAAGGTGGAACCATTACTGCATTTGTTGGTCATAGTGGTGCAGGAAAAAGTACAATTATAAATTTGCTTCCAAGATTTTATGACCCTCAAAGCGGTGAAATTTTTATTGACCAGCAAAATACTAAGTCGGTAAACTTAAATTCTTTGAGAAAATCTATTTCATTAGTCAGTCAAGACGTTATTCTTTTTGATAGTTCTGTTAAAGAAAACATCCTATACGCTAATAAAGATGCTTCGGAGGAGGAGTTTGTTAATTCTTGTAAATTTGCTGCTGCAGAAGAATTTATTCAAGAATTACCACAGAAGCATAATACACTAATTGGAGAAAATGGCATGAGATTATCTGGAGGACAAAAACAAAGACTATCAATAGCTAGAGCAATTCTTAAAAAGTCTCCTATAATTCTTTTAGATGAAGCCACTTCTTCTTTAGATACTGAGTCAGAGGAAGTGGTTCAAAGTGCTATTAAAAATTTAACTAAAAATAAAACAACTCTTGTAATAGCGCATAGATTATCAACTATACACAATGCTGATAAAATATTTGTTATTAAAAAAGGAAAAGTAATAGACTCTGGAACTCATTCAGAGCTTATCAAGAATTGTGACTACTATAAATTATTGTATGAAAAACAATTGAAATAAAAATAAATGATTTTTCTGTATAGATTTTTAACTTTTCTTTTATTTCCAATTTTTTTATTAATAATCTATTTAAGACGATTTACAAACAAGGAAGATAAAATAAGATTTAAAGAAAAAATATCAATTAATAAAATTGATTTTCCAAAAAATAAAAGAGTTTTTTGGATACATGCGGCAAGTATAGGTGAAATGAATAGTGTTTTTCCTTTAGTATCAAAGCTGACTAAAGATAATGAAAACATATTTATTTTACTTACTTCAACCACATTAAGTTCTAGTGAATTAATAAAGAAAAAAAAATTCAACAAAAATAATATTCAACATCATTTCTTTCCAATAGATGTTCAATTTTTAGTAAAAAAATTCATAAACTATTGGAAACCAGAATTAGTAATATTTGTTGACTCTGAAGTATGGCCAAATTATTTGATTGAAATATCTCAGAGAAAAATACCATTAATATTACTTAATGGGCGAATTACAATGAAAACATATAGAAGGTGGAAATTAGTGTCTCGCTTATCATTAAAATTATTCGGATTATACGATTTATGTCTTTCATCAAGTAAAGAGTCTGAGAAAAATTTAAAGTCACTTGGTGCTAAAACTGTTAAGTTTATAGGTAACTTAAAATTTGCTACAAAGATAAATAGTGAAAAAAGATATATTAATTTAAAGTCTATTTTTGATAAACATAATATTTGGTGCGCAGCAAGCACTCATCCAGGTGAAGAGGAAATTATTTTAAAAACTCATACTTTATTAAAACAAAAAGGTATGAAAATTATTACAATAATTATTCCTCGCCACATATATCGATCAAAAGACATAAATAAAATTAGCGACGACTTAAATATTAAAAGTCAAATAGTTAGTAAGTTTGAGGATATATCTAAAGATTCAGAAATCTTAATTATAAATTCAATTGGAGAAATGATTGATTATTTTCACAATTGTAAAAGTATATTTATGGGAAAATCTTTATTAAAAAAATTGATTAAAGTTGGAGGTCAAAATCCAATAGAACCTGCTAAATGTGGATGTAAAATTTATCATGGACCTTATATATCAAACTTTAAAGAAATATATGGTTTTTTAAAAGAAAAAAAATTTACACATGAAGTTATAAATGAAATTGATTTGTCCCAAAATTTAATTAAAGATTTTAATAATAAAGATACTGATAAAAGAAATATAGATGAAATTAATTTCCATGGAGATCGAATATTAAATTCAACAATAAATGAGATTTTTCAATTAAGTAAATGAAATTTAAAAAACCTAAATTTTGGAATAATATAAACTTTTTATCGATCTGCTTATTGCCTTTAAGTTTAATTACAATAATATTTAACAATTTAAAAACATATATAATAACAGGTTTTAGATTTGATATCCCAATTATTTGCGTAGGTAACATTTTTATTGGTGGAACGGGTAAAACTCCTTTAAGTATATATATTTACAACTTACTCAAAAAAAAAAGGTATAGGCCCGCAATTGTAAGAAAGTATTACAATTCTCACATAGATGAAATTAATCTTACCAAAAGTAAGGTAAAACAATTTTTCTATGATAGGAAAAGAACTTTATCTATTTCTAAAGCAGAAGCAAAAAAAAACAACATTATTATTATGGATGACGGTCTTCAAGATGTTTCAGTAATAAAAGATTTAAACATAATCTGCTTTAATAGTTTTGATCTAGTTGGAAACGGATTTTTATTACCTGCGGGCCCTCTTAGAGAGCAGTTGCATAATATTGAAAATTATCAAATAGCAATTATTAATGGAAAACGTAATATTGCTTTTGAAAAAAAATTAAAATCTATTTCAAATAATATCGAAATTTATCAATCAAAATATGTTATTAAAGATTTAAAAAGGTTAAGAGGTAAAAAAATACTGGCATTTGCTGGGATAGGTAACCCAGAAAACTTTTTTGATTTATTGAGGGATAATGGTTTAAAAGTAAAAAAAGAAATTTCATTTCCAGATCATTATAATTATACAAAAAAAGAAATAGAAAATTTAATTTCTAAAGCAAAAGATGAGGCTTTAACATTATTAACTACAGAAAAAGATTTTTTTAGAATTAAGAAATCTGGTATTAAAAGTATTAATTATGTTTCTGTGGAATTAAAAATCACGAATAATAAAAGTTTTGAGAAAGAATTATTAAAATATTTATGAAAAAAACTTTTTATTTCATTCAATCAATAATTATTTATTTTTTTTACTTTATTTCAAAAATAATTGGTTTGAAATTAAGTAGAATTGTCTTTTCATTTATTTTTATAAAAGTTGGGAATATTTTTAAATCAAAAAAAATTATTTTTGATAATTTAAATAAGATTAATCCTCAAATAAATAATTTGGATAAAGAAATAATTGTCAATAAAATGTGGTCTAATTACGGAAAAACATTTGCTGAATATATTTTCCTAAATACATTTAAAAAAAATTCTAGTCATATTAATATAAAAAACCAAAAAGCCATTGATGAGATATTAAAAAAAGATAAGCCTGTAGTATTTATATCTGGACACTTTGCAAATTATGAATTGATGTCTATGGAACTAACAAAGGCTAACGTTAAATTAGCAACAATTTACAGACCATTAAATAATATGTTTTTAAATCCATTTATGGAATATCTAAGGAAAAATTTTGTATGCAAAAATCAGATTAAAAAGGGTTTAAACGGTGTCAAAGAGTCTTTAGAGTATATGAAAAATGGTTATAGCGTTGCTTTAATGGTAGACCAAAGAGTAAGTGAGGGTCCAAGAGTAAATTTTTTTAATGATCGTGCACACACAACAACTTTGCCTGCACAACTATCCTCCCGTTTTGATTGTGATATAGTACCTATTTATATTTCTAGAAATGAAAATGATGATTTTAATATGGAAATATTAGATCCAATCTTAATTTCAGATAGTGAAAAAAAAAATAAAGAACTAATTACAAAAAAAATTAATACAATTATTGAAAATTTAATATTAAGAGATCCTAGTCAATGGATTTTAACACATAATAGATGGAAATAATTTTGAATAAATTCATTTATTTTAATTTTTCGTACCTTTGCTTAACTTCCTTTGGTGAAAAATAAGCTTCTTGAAGCTCAACATTCCAGTAATTTAAATTTTCGAGAGGAATTTTTTTTTTTGAAACAGCGCATTCGACATAATCGCCTCTCTCAATTATTTCAAAGGTGTTAGCTAAATATTTTAATTTTGCTTTTACTCCGTTCATAATTTAAATAATATATAACAAATCTTTTAATATGAATATTGCTTTAATAGGTAGTGGTGGTCGTGAGAACGCATTATGTAGAAAGCTAAAAGAGTCTAAAAACATCAATCAAATTTTTTGTATACCTGGTAATGCAGGTACTGCTAAAATTGCAACTAATCTTGATATAGACTTTCTTGATTTCAAATTACTACTCAAAAATCTGAATGATAATAAAATTAAGATGGTAATTGTAGGACCTGAAGAGCCTCTAGTTAAAGGCATAGTAGATTTTCTTGAAAAAAATAGAATTAAAGTATTTGGCCCGAATAAGTATGCATCTCAACTTGAGGGCTCAAAAGCTTTTATGAAATCAATTTGTAAAAAATACAATATTCCAACTGCAAACTTTCAGATTTGCAATAATCAAAAAGACTTTAAGAAATCAATAAATAAATTTAACTTACCAGTTGTAGTAAAAGCAGATGGCTTAGCGGCAGGAAAAGGCGTAGTAATTTGCAAAACAAAAAAGCAATCTTTTGAAATTGCTAAACAAATTTTTAAAGGTAAATTTAAGAGTTCAAAAAAAGTTGTTTTAGAAGAATTTTTAGAAGGAGAGGAAGCTAGCTATTTTTTAGTTGTCGATAAAAAAAGTTTTATTAACTTTGGAACAGCTCAAGATCATAAAAAAGTATTTGAAAAAGAAAAAGGCCCGAATACTGGCGGTATGGGCGCATACTCTCCAGCGCCAATTATTGATAAAAATTTAGAAAATAAAATTATTACAAGAATTGTAAAACCTACTTTGCAAGCCTTAAAAGATAAAAAGCAATTTTATAGGGGCTTCCTTTATGTTGGTCTGATGATAAAAAATGAAGATCCATATTTGATCGAATATAATGTCAGAATGGGAGATCCAGAATGTCAAGTTATATTGCCTCGACTTAAAACTGATTTATTTAAAATAATAAGTTATTCCTTAAAAAATCAAATAAGAAAATTAAAGTTAAAATGGGAAATCAGCAAGTGTATGACAATCGTTTTGTGCTCGAAAGGATACCCAGGGAATTATAAAAAAGGAAAAATTATTAGAATTAAAAGAATAAATGATAAAAAAAATTTATTTATTATTCATGCTGGGACCAAATTAAAGAATGGGGACATTTACTCCACGGGTGGACGAGTTTTAAATATTGTTTGTAAAGGTCAAAACTTTAATCAAATAAGAAAAAAAATTATTCAATTAATAAAAAAAATAAATTGGAAAAATGGCTTTTATAGAAAAGATATAGGTTGGAGAGTTATTGATAAATTATGAGAATAATAAGTGGAAAATTAAAGGGGAAAAAAATATCTTTTATTAGTTCATCGAAAACTCGTCCGCTTCGAGATTATGTAAGAGAAAATATTTTTAATATTATCACTCATGGAAGAGAAGTAAAAATTAATATGGAAAAGACAAATATTTTAGATTTATATTCAGGGGTAGGTTCATTTGGCATTGAATGTTTATCGCGATTTTTATGTAATGTTGTTTTTATAGAGAAAGATCCTTTAGCTTCTTCAAATTTAAAAAAAAATATAAATAATTTGAAATTATCACACAGAGTAAAAATAATACCTGAAGATGCTATAAATTATTTAAAGAAATTTAATTATGAGGATAAATTTGATTTAATATTCTTAGATCCACCTTATAAGGATTTATCTTTTCTGAGTGTTATTGCCCTAATAAAAGAAAAGAAAATATTTAAAAAAAATCATAGAGTAATAATTCACAGAGAACGCGGGTGTGAGGAAGTATTTAATGATTATTTTAAAGTATTTTTAGAAAAAAATTACGGTAGATCGAAAATCATTTTTGGATCTTTTTAAATAAATTTTGTTTTGTGATTATTTTTAATTGCTCTACCGCAGGCTGATTAAATGGATTTATTTTTAAATTTTCAGCTAAAAATACAGTTTCTAAAATAAAATAAGAAAATAATTCACCAAGAGTTTCCTCATTCTTTTTTTTTATTTCTATAGATAGAAAGGGAATTTTTTTATTTTTAAACAACGAGAGAATAGCGTTTTTTTGACTTTCTAGAAGTTCGCCCATACTTGTATTATTTAGTGAATTAACAAAGAGTCCTTTATTTTTTTTATTTTTTTTGCCTTTTAGTGAAAAAATGTAAAAAAAATTATCTTTAGGGCCATCTAAGTAAAGTTGGAGAAGGCTGTGATGATCGCGCGGTCCTACAGAAACTAATGGTATCTTTCCTTTGCTCCTTTTTCCTAAACTTTCAGCAATTAGTTGTTGGCACCAAAGCATGAAATATTTTAATTCTTCAGAATAATTTAATAGAACCAAAGAATTAATTTTTTTCGAGTTATATATTTTTGATACATTGAGTACATTTTTAATTAAAATCAATTTTTTTTTGTAAAGAAAATTTAAGATATTTTTTTTGAATTTCATTATATTTATACCTGTTAGAAAACAAGGAACCAATGCTGTCTCAGAAAATATAGAATATCTTCCTCCAATATACTTTCGATGAAAAACAATTTTTATTTTAAATTCTTTCGCAAATGAACTTAGGTGATTTTTTTTATTTTCCGTAATTATTATTGAATTTTTATTGTTAAAATTTGCTCTCTTTTTAAGAGAATTTATAATGGATAAAACCTCGACTGTATTTCCAGATTTAGAAATTATTATAAATAAAGAATTTTTTAAATTACTTATTTTATTTAATTTATTTATTTGATCTATTTCAAGATTGTTAATAAATATTAATTCTTTCTTTATTTGTTTTTTAAAAAAATAATTTACTGCTTGTGCCCCCAATATTGATCCGCCCAAACCAATAGTTATAATTCTTTTAAATTTTTTATATCTTTTCAACTCAGCAAAATTAAAGTTCATTTTGAAATCTTTTGAAAATGAAGAAAACATACTTTTGCTATCTTTTATGTTTTCTTTCGCTTTTTTTATTAGGTTTTCAATTTTTTTTTTGTTTAGATTGTTAAAATTTGAAAACATGTTATCTGGAATAAAACATTCAAAATTAATATTTTTGTTTAGTGACATTAATTCTTTCTAATTTCTTCTAGAAAAATATTTTCTAGTTCTGATTTCTCCTCAGGCTTGTCGCTCTCGCTCGCTACTCCAAGAATACTTTTATTTTCTTTTTTAGTCTCATTGTCTGATCTTGGTTTTGGCAACTCACCCATTTTAGGCGGAAGGGATAGCGGACCTCTTTTTTCAATTAAAAATTCATCTGTCGTTCTGGTCTTCTCATTTCTCAAAGCTTTGCCAGCTTCACTGAAAGCTCCGCATGATACTAGAAAGATAAACAAAAGTAGGTATTTAATTTTCATTTTTTTGTTTGTTAAATATTAACTCGTTTAATATCATGAGTATAATACCTAATGATATAAAAATGTCAGCAATATTAAAAGTGAACCAATGAAATTCTTTAATATGAAAATCTATAAAGTCTGGCACAGCTTTATAAATAACCCTATCATATAAATTTCCTATCGCTCCACCAATTATTAACGAGAAAAATATTTTTTCAAGAGTTTTAGATTTAAACATTAAATAAATTAAAACTAATATTATTAAAAAGATTAGAATTGATAGAATATTATAGTATATCCCTGCGTTTAAACTAAAAAGTCCAAAACCTATGCCTGTATTAAAAACTAAATTAAAATTTAAGTAATTATTTATGAATAAATATTTTTCATTTTCTAAAAGATTTAATATTAAATTTTTTGAGTATCTATCTAGAAAAAAAATTATAAAAATAAAAGAAAAAAAATAAATATTTTCTTTTTTAAACATAATTTTTTTTATATTTTTAATATTAATCAGAGCTTACTTCCCGCTAAATTTGAACATCTTGTGCATTGATACTCTAATATTTTCCAGCATCTCTCACATTTTTTTCCCTTGGCTTTGCTAACCTCAATTTTTGTTTCATCTTTCTCTGATAATTTTTTTTCAGCTTTAGAGACTATGAAATACTCGGCTAAATCAATATCATTAAGTAATTTAAATTTTTCTTTATTAATGCTTAATTTAATTTCAGCTTCCAAACTTGAGCCTATCACTTTACTTGATCTTTTCTCCTCTATAGCGACGTTTGCCTCCTGTTTAATTTTAAATAAATTTGACCATTTTTCACTAAGTTTATCATTTTTCCATTTTTTAGGTATCTTTACAAAATTACTTTCATGAATACTCTCATTTTTTTTGTCAACTAAACTGTGTATTTCCTCTGTAGTAAAAACTAAAATTGGAGCAAACCATTTTAATAAGCTTTCTAGGATAATGTTAAGCACAGTAACACAATTCCTTCTTTTCTTTGAATTTAAGCTATCACAGTAAAGAACATCTTTTCTGATATCAAAATAGAAAGAGGAAAGATCCAGTGCACAAAAATTTAGTAGCTCTTTGTATAATTTGTGAAAGTTATAACTTTTTAAGTTTTCGGTCACAGAGTTACTTATTAAATGTAATTTGTGTAATATAAATTGCTCTAGTTCATCGAATTCAGTCAAATTAATTTTTTCAAAATCTTGTTTTTCAAAATTGTCTTTCAAATTTCCAAGCATAAATCGAAAAGTGTTTCTAATTTTTCTGTAAGACTCTGCATGCTGTACTAAAATATTTTTATCTATTCTTAAATCTTCTGAATAATCAGATGCAGAAGCCCATACTCTAAGGATATCTGCACCATAATTTTTTAATATGTCCTCTGGAGAAATAACATTTCCCATAGATTTTGACATTTTCATCCCTTTGCCATCAACAACAAAACCATGAGATAGTATGCTTTTAAAGGGAGCTCTACCTCTTGTTCCACATGATTCTAATAGTGATGAGTGAAACCAGCCTCTGTGCTGGTCAGAACCTTCTAAATACATATCTGCAGGCCATTTTAAATCTTTTCTTTTTTCTAAAACAAAGCTATGTGTTGAACCACTATCAAACCATACCTCAACTATATCATTTAATTTTTCATAATCATTTGGATCATAGCTATCTCCTAAAAAAACTTTCGGATCATCAGTAAACCAACAATCTGAGCCTTGTTTTTCATATATTGAGGCAATTCTATCTATAACCTTTTGGTCTTTTAAAGGTTCTTTAGTTTTTTTATCTATAAAAATTGGCAAAGGTACACCCCATACCCTTTGCCTGGAAACACACCAATCTGGTCTTCCTTCTATCATGGACAATAATCTATCTTTTCCTTTCTTAGGAAAAAAATCAGTTTCATTTATTGATTTGATTGCTTTTTTTCTTAAATCATTTTTCTGCATAGATATAAACCATTGTGGTGTGGCTCTATAAATTAGTGGTGCTTTAGATCTCCAAGAGTGCGGATAAGTATGGTTTAGCTTATCATTTTTTAATAATTTTTCTTGCTCTTTTAATTTTTCTATTACGATATTGTCAGCTTTGAAAACATGTATCTTTTCAAAAAAAGGAATTTCTTTAGTATAAAGTCCTGAGTCATCTACGGTATAAAGAGAAGGAATATTATTTTTTAAACACAAATTAAAATCATCTGGGCCATGACTCGGTGCACAGTGGACGATTCCTGTTCCTTGCTCAAGATTAACAAATTGTGCATCTAACATAGGAACGTCATAGTCAAATTTCATTTTTGAAAATGGATGGCTACAAATTGTATTTTTAAATTCTGAACCCTTAAATTTTTTTAACTCTTTATAACTTTTAATTTCACATGCATTAATAATTTCTTTTATTAGATTTGTTGCAACTACAATTTTTTTTTCTTTAAAAGTTTGAAGATTTCCAATTTCTAATACTGAATAATCAATATTACTATTAAAGGCTAAAGCTTTATTTGCTGGTATTGTCCATGGTGTCGTTGTCCATATAATAATGCTGGTATCTTTTAAAAAATTTTTATCCGTTTCCTTAACCTTAAAACCAACATATATTGTATTTGATGTGTGATCCATATATTCCACTTCAGCATCCGCTAATGCGGTCTTTTCTACAGTCGACCAAAGAACCGGCTTGAAACCTTGATACAAACTTCCGTCCAGAAGAAATTTACCTAATTCCCGAACTATCTGGGCTTCTGCTCCATAACTCATTGTAGAATAATAATTATCAAAATCTCCAACTACGCCTAATCTTTTGAACTCTTTAATATGAACATCGATCCAGCTTTCAGCGAACTCTCTGCACTCTTGCCTAAAATCTTTAATAGGTACTTCATCTTTGTTCTTTTTCTTTTTTTTATACTGTTCTTCAATTTTCCACTCAATCGGGAGTCCATGACAATCCCAACCTGGAACATATATGGAGTCTTTACCGTTCATTTGATGAAACCTAGTTATCATATCTTTTAATATTTTATTTAAAGCAGTTCCCATATGTATATGACCATTTGCATAAGGTGGTCCATCGTGAAGAACGAACTTTTCTTTTCCTTTAGATTTTTTTCTTAACCTTTTATAAAGGTCCATTTTTTCCCAGTGCTGAATTATATTCGGCTCTTTATTTGGTAAATTTGCTTTCATCGAAAAAGCTGTTTTAGGAAGCTGTAAACTCTCTTTGGACATTTTATTTTGCTTGTTTTATATCTTTTCTAATTTGATCTTTTAATTCTATTATATTATTAAATTTTTTTTCAGGTCTTATAAATTTATTAAATACCACATTAATATTTTTATTATATA
>CACIKD010000006.1 GCA_902587145.1 uncultured Pelagibacteraceae bacterium
GCTTGTTGCTAACTTTATTTGTTTCTGGCTGCGCTGAGACTATGGCTTTGTTAGGTCCAGCAACAACATCATTAGGTGGTGGAAACGTAGCCCAAACAGCTATTTCAACAGCAGTAAATATTAGTGTTAAAAAACAAACAGGCAAAACTCCAATGGAACATGCAATTGCCTACGCAGAGAAACATAACCCAGATAAAGAAAAAGTAAAATGTGTAAATTTTCTTGAAATTACAGAAACCGAAGTTTGCTCTCTACTAAAAAAAAGAGTTTCTGAGTTAAGAAGAAAAATAGACGACAATTCAAAAATAAAGATTTTAGATTAATTCACTGGCTGTCATTAAATTTTTTTGGTAACTTAAGTTGTGAAAAAAAAATATTCAATTACGAGCATAATTAAAAATTCACTTTCAGATAATGAAAATTGGGGGAAAATGTGGAGAAACCCTAATCCAAAAAAACATTATGATGTTATTATAGTTGGAGGCGGCGGACATGGTCTAGGTACTGCTTACTATCTAGCTAAACATCATGGAGTAAAAAATATTGCAGTTATAGAAAAAGGTTGGTTAGGCAGTGGGAACACAGGAAGAAATACTACGATCATTAGATCTAATTATCTATGGGATGAAAGTGCAAATCTATATGACCATGCAGTTAAATTATGGGAAAATTTATCTGAAGATTTAAATTATAATATGATGTTTAGTCAAAGGGGAGTTTTAAATTTAGCACATAACGAACATGATATTAAAGAGATTAAAAGAAGGGTGTCTGCTAACAGACTAAATGGTTTAGATACTATGTGGTTGGACAAAAACGAAGTTAAAGATTTAGTTCCAATTATGAATACAAATAATTTAAGATATCCAGTTCTTGGGGCGGCATATCAACCAAGAGGTGGAGTGGCCAGACATGATGCTGTTGCTTGGGGATATGCTATGAGAGCTGATGAATTAGGAGTAGATATAATTCAAAACTGTGAAGTAAAAGGAATTAAGACAGATAATTATAAAGTAGAAGGAGTAGAAACAACAAAAGGTTTTATTAAGTCAAGCAAAATTGGTGTTGTAGCTTCAGGTCACACAAGTGTTCTTGCAGCAACAGCAGGCGTAAGATTGCCATTACAAAGTAGACCTTTGCAAGCTTTAGTTTCTGAACCAATAAAACCTGTTATTAATACAGTAGTCATGTCTAATGCAGTACACGCTTATGTAAGTCAGTCTGATAAAGGAGAATTAGTAATTGGAGCTGGCACAGATGGCTACAACTCTTTCACTCAAAGAGGTGGTTATGATGTAATTGAAGAAACAGTTAGAGCAATTGTTGAGCTTTATCCGATTTTTGGAAAAATGAAAATGTTAAGACAATGGGGAGGTATAGTAGACATTTGTCCAGATGCAAGTCCAATTATAAGCAAATGTGATGTCGAAGGTTTATATTTTAATTGTGGTTGGGGAACTGGTGGTTTTAAAGCTACTCCTGGAAGCGCAAATGTATTTGCACACACAATTGCAAAAGATGAACCACATAAAATAAATGCTCCATTTGCTCTAAGTAGATTTTCTGACGGAAGATTAATAGATGAGCATGGCGCAGCAGCTGTTGCACACTAGCCATGATTTTAATTAAATGTCCATATTGCGGTCAAAGAGATCAATCAGAATTTGCTAACGGCGGGGAAGCTCACGTAATTCGCCCCAAAAATCCAGAAAGTTTATCTGATAAAGATTGGGGAGAATACGTTTTCTATAGAAACAACCCCAAAGGAATTTTTTATGAGAGATGGGTTCATTCCCATGGATGTAAAAAATGGTTTAATGCAGTCAGAAACACATCTACCGATCAAATATTGAAGGTTTATAAAGTGAATGAAAAAAGGCCGGATC
This sequence comes from uncultured Pelagibacteraceae bacterium, assembly GCA_902587145.1. Classification (GTDB taxonomy): domain Bacteria; phylum Pseudomonadota; class Alphaproteobacteria; order Pelagibacterales; family Pelagibacteraceae; genus Pelagilacustribacter. The sequence goes on from CACIKD010000006.1 coordinate 1,887, forward strand.
TAAGTGACTTTGAAAATACGTTAAAATCACCTTCTGGTGAGCCATTAGTAGGATCAGGAAATTTTGCAGTAAAGAAGTAAAGTATGTCAGCTATAAATAATAAATGTGAATATATCTCAAAAAAACAAATTAAAATTATTTTTGATGGCAAAACTTATGAAGCTTATGAGGGTGATACTATTGCCTCTGCACTTTTAAGAAATAACATCAGATTAGTTGGTAGAAGTTTTAAATATCATAGACCTAGAGGAATATATACTTGTGGAATTGAAGAGCCTAATGCATTAGTCCAGATAATAAGTGAGCATAATGAGCCCAACACTCGAGCAACAATTAAACGAGTTTATGATGGAATGGAGATTACAAGCCAAAATCGATGGCCGTCCTTAAGATATGATCTGGGAGCAATCAATAACATTCTTTCACCAATATTCTCAGCTGGTTTTTATTACAAAACTTTCATGGGTCCAAAAGGTTTTTGGAAAAATCTTTATGAACCTTTAATAAGACGTTCAGCTGGATTAGGTAAACCACCAAAAAATTTCAGATCTAAAAGCACCCACCAATATCACAATACAGATGTCGTTATCATAGGGGCAGGGTTGAGCGGATTAGCTGCAGCAAAAAAATTTATAAACACAAAATATAAAGTTTTGCTTATCGAACAAGATAGCTATTTGGGAGGCGTACTAAAAAATTCAAATAAAGTTAAAACCATAAATGATTTGACTCCTCAAGAGTGGATAAATGAAACTGAGGAATTAATTTTAAATTCAAAAAATATTAATATATTAAAAAATACTTTAGTAACAACATATAACTTTACAAATCATCTTATAGCTTTAGAAGATAAGTTTGCTGGAAAAAAAATTGATTTAAATAAATCAGAGCTCACGCTTCACAAAATCAGAACTTCAAACACAATAATAGCCAATGGTCATATAGAAAGATTTATTTCTTTTAGAAATAATGATTTGCCAGGAGTGATGTTAGCATCTTCATTTGAAAAATATATTCATAGATATGGTGTTGTTCCTGAAAAAGAACCAGTTATATTTACAAACAATTCTTCATCATTAAGCCTACTTAAAACTTTAATTAGCTTAGGGTGCAAACCAAAAGCTTATGTTGACTCTAGAAAAAAAGATAATATTGAGACTGAAATAAAAAAAATTTTAAAAGACAAAGAGATTCAATTTTTTAGCGATGCAGAGATAGAGGGGTGTGACGGTAATAAAAAAGTAGAAACTATTACTATAAGACAGGGTAAATCATTTACTAAACTTAAGTCTTCGATGTTATGTGTTTCAGGTGGATACAATCCTGATATACATTTATTTACACAATCAAAAGGTTTGGTCAAATGGGACAAAAATATACTTTCATTTAAACCTGATACACCTTTTCAAAAAACAATCACCTTGGGATCAACAAGTGGAAATTATAGTTTTAAAAAGTTATGTGATGAAATTAATGAAAAACTTTCAATTTTTAAAACAAAAAAAGTATCATTAGATATTAACTTAAACGTTCCAAATAAATTTTCTATTAAGGAATTGTGGGAAACGAAAAAGAAAAGCAATTCAAATTGGTCAAAATCTTTTATTGACCTACATAACGATGTTACAACTAAAGATTTGAAACAGGCTATAACAGAGGGATTTGATCGAATTGAACATTTAAAAAGATATACAACAAATAGTATGGGAACTGACCAAGGTAAAATTAGTAGTATTAATTCACTTGCGATAGTCTCAAAGATGTTAAAAAAAGAAATATCAGAGGTTGGAACTACTACTTATAGACCGCCTTATGCACCATTGAGTTTTGCAGCTATCGCAGGAAGAAGTACTTACGAATTTTATGATCCTGAAAGAAAAACTTCAATTCATTCATGGCATTTAAAAAATAATGCTGTTTTCGAAGATGTAGGGCAGTGGAAACGACCTTGGTATTTTAAAGCAAGTGAAAATGAAACCATGCATCAAGCAGTACAACGAGAGTCAAAAATGCTAAGAGAGAATGCTGGAATTTTAGATGGTAGTACCTTAGGGAAAATTGAAATTAAAGGAAGAGATGCTTTGGAATTTATGAATTTAATGTACACCAATGCATTTTCAAAAATGAAACCAATGACATCTAGATACGCTATGATGCTAGGTGAGGATGGTATGATAAAAGATGATGGGATAATCTGCAAAATAAGTGATCAGCATTTTATAGCTACGACTACATCAAGTGGAGCACCAAAAGTACTTGCTGATATGGAAGAATATTTACAAACAGAATGGCCTCATTTGCAAGTTTATTTAAACTCTATTACTGAGCAGTTTTCTACATTTAACATTAGCGGACCTAAAACGAGGGAAATTATGATGAAAGTATTTCCTGATATTGATTTTAGTAACGATGCTTTCCCGTTTATGACTTTTAAAAACTTTGATTATAAAGAAACTAAAATCAGAATTATGAGAGCTAGCTTTACAGGTGAATTAGGTTATGAAATTTATATCCCTCCCAAATTTGGCTTAGAGCTATGGGAAGAGATATTTTCTTGCGGTAAAGAGTTTAATTTAATTCCATACGGAACAGAAACTATGCATTTACTTAGAGCAGAAAAGGGCTACATAGTTATTGGTCAAGAAACAGATGGTACAGTTACTCCAATAGACCTCAATTATAATTGGATGATAGGTAAAAATAAAAAAGACTTTATCGGCAAAAGATCTCTATCTCGTCCTGATACCTCTAGAGAAGATAGAAAACAACTTGTTGGTCTTTCACCGATCAATAAAAAAGATATTATAGAAGAAGGACAACATATAGTCGAATTAAACGAGTTACCAAAAAAAATTATAAATCCGATTAAATATCTTGGACATGTTTCCTCAGGTTATCATAGTCCAAATTTAAATCATTCAATTGGTCTTGCTATGATAAGAGGCGGTAAAAATTTACTTGGGCAGAAATTTTTTGTCACCGCCACGGGAAAGACTAAAAATATCCCTGTAGAGATAGTAAATCCAGTATTTATTGATCCAGAAAATAAAAGGTTAACTTCATGACAAATATATTATCAATTCCTGGAATAAAAATTTCTCAAAAAAATTATCATCAAATAATAATTAGAGGGAATGGACTTGAAAAATTCAATAATACAATAGAGGAGAAAACCTCAATTAAACCTCCATCCAAAAACTTAGAGATTAAGCACGATTTAAATTATCTATTTGCAAAAAATTCTTTTGATCAGTGGAGTTTAATTTTAACAGAAAAAAAAGAACATCATCAAATTTTAAATCTGGTATCATCGATTAATACTAATGAGAATATGCTTGCTTCTGATTATTCTTATGGACAAGTATACTTTGAAATTGAAGGAGAAAATAAAGACTACTTTTTAAATCAATTAACTCATTTTGATTTAAGAGAAGAAAAATTTCCAAAATCAACTATGGCTCAGACTGTAATAGCTAGAATTGAGTGCTCAATATATAATTTAGGAAACAAATATATTATAACATGCAATAAATCTTTTGAAGAATATTTTCAGCAAAGACTTAAAGATACTGCTAGTTTAAATTAACTTTTTTTATTTTCAGTATTTGACAAATCAACACCTGTCTCTGGATCTAATTCAATTCCCAATGGCGTAATATTTGTTGGTAAAGGTGTAAAAGTTGAGTCAGGATTATCTTCATATTTTCTTTGATTCAATCTGTATAATCCAAAAATAATTATTAAAATAAAAAAAATTAAAAAGTGGACAAATAATCCGTTTGGTCCAAGTAAATTCATCAACGCCGAGCACATTATTGGTCCTGCTATCGCTCCTATTCCAAAAATAATATTAAGACCTCCTCCTGCGGCAACGAATTTTTCTTTAGGTATTTGGTCATTTACTAAAGCCAAGTTTAATGAGAATAGAGGAAGTGTAGCTCCAGATAAAAGAATAATAAACAAAAAGAGTTTTGTTTTATCCATTGTGGTTGAAAAATAATTAAAACTTACTGTAGTCTCGACAAATAAATTTGGTATAGAAGCACCTGCACCTGAAACAATTACAGCAAAAATGGCAAATATCGAGGCTGCAATCGAAGATCCAATAATAATTATTCTTCTGTCATATCTATCTGATAAAGATCCAATCGGCCATTGAAACAAAGCTCCAGCTAACATTGTTCCTACAAGCAACAAAGAGGTTTCAAATATAGAAAGTTTCATTGTAATTGCGTATACCGATAAAAGCGTAAATATTGGCGCAAATATAAATCCAGTGCAAATCATAGAAAAACTACCAAAAGGGGAAATTTTAAATAACTCTTTAATTTTTATTGAGGTAGTTTTTTTAAATTTAGGAGGTTTTCTTTTTGTTAAAAGTATTGGAATTAAAGCTATAGAAAACAATAAAGAAATTAGAATGAATGGCTCGTAGTTTTTTGGATTACTTACGTTAAGCAATAGGTTTCCAAGAGCAAGACCGGCAAAGGTAATAAACATGTACAAAGATAATACTTTTCCTCTAGTTTTATTATTTGCTCTATCATTTAACCAACTTTCAACGATAACAAATATACCTATCATGCTAAATCCAGTTAAAAATCTTGCAAGCACCCAAACTAAAGGTTCAACAAAAACTACATGCACTAAAGAGCTTAATGAGGCCATGGAAGCAAATGCTGCAAATACTCTTATGTGTCCAACTTTAGATACCAGATTAGGTATGATGTAAGCTCCCACAAAAAAACCTGCAAAATAACCAGACATCATTGTTCCAGTTGCTATATAATTAAAATTTTCTAAAACTGATCTAATTCCTAAAAGGTTTCCCTGAAATCCGTGAGAGATAATGATAATTGTAAAGCCGGTGAAAAGAGCCCAGGAATTTTTTATGATCTTGTACATTACCAGCCGTATAGACCAATCCAATACAAAAGCAACAAGAATTATTTACATATTGCCATATTTGGGTCCACCGCCACCCTCAGGACAAACCCAAGTGATGTTTTGAGAAGGCTCTTTAATATCACATGTTTTACAGTGGATACAGTTTTGAGAATTAATAACAAACTTCTGTTTTTGGACTTCATACACTCCAACTGGGCAATATCTTTGAGCGGGCTCATCATATTTTTGAAGTGTATACTTAATTGGTAGTTCGGGGTCCTTCAATTTTAAATGGACAGGTTGATTTTCAGTATGATTTGTTCCTGTTAAGTAAACTGAGCTTGTCTTATCAAAAGTTAGTTTACCATCAGGTTTTGGGTACTCAATCTTAGGCATTTCTTTTGCTGGTTTTAAAGCTTCATGGTCTGCATGCTTATGCTTTAAAGTGAATGGCAATTTTCCCCTAAATAAAATCTGATCGATACCTGTAAAAATTATACCTAATATCAATCCCCAACTAAAACTTGGTTTAACGTTTCTAGCTGCATGTAATTCCTTATATGCCCAGCTATCTTTAAATTTCTTTTCGTAAATTGATAGATCAGCTTTATTTTTGATATTTTGTACGATTGCTTCTGCAGCAACTATTCCACTTTTCATGGCTGTATGAGAACCTTTTATTTTTGGCATATTTAAGGTTCCAGCATCACAACCTATTAACAATGCTCCAGGCATATACATTTTAGGCAAACTTTGAATTCCACCTTCAATTAAAGCTCTTGCACCAAAAGAAATTCTTTTACCACCCTCAAACATTTTTCTTATCGCTGGGTGTGTTTTAAATCTTTGAAATTCATCAAAAGGAGAAAGGTAAGGATTTTGGTAATCTAAACCTATTACATAGCCTAAATATATTTGCCTATTTTCTGCATGATAAATAAAACTTCCACCATAAGTTTTGCTATCTAATGGCCAGCCTGCTGTATGCATAACCAAACCTTCTTGATGTTGTTGTTCACTTACTTCCCAAATTTCTTTAAGTCCGATACCGTATTGTTGAGGGTTTTTTCCATTATCTAAATTAAATTTTTTAATTAATTGTTTTCCTAAATGACCTCTGCAACCTTCTGAAAAAACAGTAACTTTAGCATGCAATTCCATACCTTCTTGATAGGTATCTTTTTTATTACCTTCTTTGTCTAGACCCATATCTAATGTAGCTACACCTTTTACAGATCCATCATCGTTATAAAGAACTTCACTTGCTGGAAAACCTGGAAAAATTTCTACACCCAATTTTTCAGCTTGTTCTGCCAACCAACGACAAAAATTAGCAAGACTTATTATATAATTTTTATGATTTTTTTGAACTGCTGGCAAAAGCCAAGTAGGCCAACTTAAAGATGATTTTTTACCTAAAAATAGGAACTTCTCCTTTGAAACTTTTGTTTTTATTGGCGCATTTTCATTTCTCCAATTTGGAATTAACTCATCAAGAGCCTTAGTTTCAAATACGTTTCCACTTAAAATATGAGCTCCAACTTCAGAACCTTTTTCAAGTATGCACACACTTAAATTCGGGTCGAGTTGTTTAAGTTTTATAGCTGTAGTTAACCCTGCTGGTCCTGCACCAACAATAACCACATCATATTCCATTGCTTCTCTTGCCATGAAATGACTATATCAAATCAATTATTTTTGGATAGTATTCAGTTTGTTCAACTCAGCTAAAAACTCAGGAAGAGCTTTAAATAAATCTGCTTCTAAACCATAATCTGCAACACTAAAAATTGGAGCTTCACCATCTTTGTTAATTGCGACAATTATTTTACTCTCTTTCATACCAGCTAAGTGTTGAATTGCTCCAGATATTCCTACAGCAATATATAAATCGGGGACTACAACTTTACCTGTTTGCCCAACTTGATGATCATTACTAATATAACCTGCATCGACAGCCGCTCGTGATGCGCCAACAGCAGCATTAAGTTTATCAGCGATATCTGTAATTAACTTAAAATTTTCTCCACTTTCTAAACCTCTACCACCTGACACAACTATTCTTGCTGTTCCAAGTTCAGGCCTTTCAGATTTTGTTTCCTCTCTTTTAATAAATTTTGATGTCTTCGGCACATCAACAGCCTCAATCTTTTCAACTTGTGCAGAGCCACCTTTTTTTTCAGCAGGGTCAAAAGAAGTCGGTCTTATTGTTACACATTTTTTTTTGTCATTGCTTTTGACTGTTGCAAAAGCATTCCCAGCGTAAATAGGTCTAATAAAAGTATCAGGACTTGATACTTTAATGATATCACTTACTTGTGAAATATCTAACGCAGCAGCTACTCTTGGCATAAAATTTTTTCCAAACGTATTTGCAGATGCTACGATGTGATCGTATTTTTCAGCAGTCTTTGTTACTAAAGGTGCTAAATTTTCAGGTAAATAATTTTGATAATTTGGTGAGTCACACCATAAAACTTTTTTAACAAGCGGAACACTTGCCACTTCTTTTGTAACATTTTCACAATTTGCTCCAGCTACTAAAACATGAACATCACCATCAATTTTCGATGCTGCAGTAATAGCATTTAAAGTAAATGGTTTTAATTTTGAATTATCATGTTCTGCAATTAATAATACTGACATTATAATACCTTAGCCTCATTTTTAAGTTTACTTACTAACTCAGCGACGTTTGCAACTTTAATTCCTGCTTTTCTTTTAGGGGGTTCTTCAACTTTTATTTGTTGAATTCTATTCGTAAGATCTACTCCTAAATCTTTAGCATCTATTTGTTCCATTGGTTTCTTTTTTGCCTTCATTATATTCGGTAAAGATGCAAACCTTGGTTCGTTTAATCGTAAATCACAAGAAACTACAGCTGGTAAATTTACTTCAATTGTTTCTAGCCCTTCATCAATTTCTCTGACTATCTCAACAGATTTATCTTTCAAATTTACTTTAGAAGTAAAAGTAGCTTGAGGCCAATTAAGCATTGCAGCTAACATTTGACCTGTTTGATTGCAATCATCATCGATTGCTTGCTTACCTAAAAAAACCATGTCAGGTTTCTCTTTTTCTACAATTTTTTTTAAAATTTTTGCTACTCCTAAAGGCTCAACATAACTATCAGTTTTAACATGAATCCCTTTATCCGCTCCAACCGCTAATGCTTTTCGAATTGTTTCTTGTGCCTTATCTTCGCCGATTGAAATAGCGACAACCTCTTTTACTTTGCCAGATTCTTTAAGTTTTACTGACTCTTCTACAGCGTTATCATCTGGAGGATTTGTTGACATTTTAACGTTATCGGTATGAACACCTGACCCGTCTTCTTTTACTCTTATTTGAACGTTGTAATCAATAACTCTTTTAACTGCTACTAAGATTTTCATTAAGCTCTGAGTAATTTATTGTCAGCATCGTATGGGGAATCTTCTACTATAGAAGCCTCATGCATTTTACCGAGAATATCTATTTTTAATTTTTTTCCTACTTTAGCTAATTCAGGCTTAACCATACCCAAAGCTATAGACTTATTTAATCTAAATCCAAAATCTCCACCTGTAGCTCTTCCAACTACTGATCCATTATCGTAAATTGGATTATTTCCTAAAACATCAGCATCTGTAACACCATGAATCTCCATAGTTACTAATTTATTTGAAAAGCCTTTCGCTCTCCATTTGTCTAATGCCGCACGGCCGATAAAGTCCCCTTTATTTGGATGTATAAATCTATCTAAACCAGACTCGTAAGGAGAGTACTCAATTGATAATTCAGTACCCACTAGTTTGTAAGATTTTTCTACTCTTAAACTATTCATAGCTCTAATACCGTATGGTTTAATACCAAATTCTTTTCCAGCCTCCATGAGTTGATCAAAAATATGATTTTGATACTCAATCGGATGATGTAACTCCCACCCTAATTCACCTACAAAGTTTACTCTCATAGCATTACAAGGCGCCAATCCAATATTAATATTTTGAGCACTTAACCATTTAAATCTTTCATTTGAAAAATCTGATCTTGAAACCTTCTGCATTAGTTGTCTTGCTTTTGGACCGGTCACAACTAAAACTCCCATACTATTAGTTAAATTTTCATATTGAACAGTGCCGTCTTCCGGCATCCATTTTTGTATCCAATCGTGATCAAGCCTTTGATAAGCACCAGCAGAAACTAAATAAAAACTATCTTCAGCTTCTCTCATTATGGTAAATTCTGAATGAACTCCACCTTTTGTATTCAATGCGTGACAAAGATTTATTCTTCCTATCTTTTTTGGTAATTTATTAGCAACTAATTTGTCTAAAAACTCTTCTGCGCCAGGACCTTTAATTCTACATTTACCAAATGCGGTCATATCAAGCAACCCAACATTCTCTTTAACATTTTTACATTCACGCTCGACATTTTTAAACCACTTAGATCTTCTAAAAGACCAATCGTCTTCTTGCTTCTCTCCTTTTTCTGCAAAAAAGTTAGCTCGCTCCCAACCGAATTTTGATCCAAAAACTGCTCCTAGCTTTTTCAATCTATCATAACAAGGTGCTTGCCTTAGAGGTCGACCAGCTTCACGTTCTTCATCAGGATAGTGTACAGTAAATACGTTAGCGTAAGCTTCTTCATTTTTAGCTTTTAAATAAGATTTTGTAACGTATGCACCATATCTTCTTGGTTCAACGCCTAACATATCTATTGTTGGTTCTCCATCTATTATCCACTCAGCTAATTGCCATCCAGCACCACCCGCAGCAGTAATACCAAAACTATGTCCTTCATTAATCCAAAAGTTTTTTAAACCCCAAGCAGGTCCAACAATTGGATTTCCATCAGGAGTATATGCAATTGCTCCATTATAAACTTTTTTTACTCCGACTTCACCGAATGCCGGCACTCTTTTAATTGCTCCCTCTATATGTGGAGCTAATCTGTCTAAATCTTCTTGAAATAATTCGTACTCGCTATCTTTTGAAGGTCCATCGACATAACAACATGGAGCGCCTTTTTCATAAGGACCAAGCAATAATCCGCCAGCTTCTTCTCTCATATACCAAGAATTATCACTATCTCTTAAAACTCCCATTTCTGGCTTACCTTCTTTTTTTCTTTTTTGAATTTCTGGATGTGGTTCTGTTACTATATATTGGTGTTCGACCGGCATAACTGGAACTTCTAATCCTACCATTCTTCCTGTTTGTCTTGCAAAGTTACCACTACAAGAAACTACGTGTTCGCAAGTTATATCTCCCTTATCTGTCTGAACTACCCATCCATCCTTAGTTTGTTTTATTCCTGAGACAGTTGTGTTTCTATAAATTTCTGCACCATGATTTCTTGCACCAGTTGCCATAGCTTGTGTCAAATCCGCAGGCTGAATATACCCATCCTCTGGATGTTGAATTGCTCCGACTAAACCTTCTATATTACATAAAGGCCAAATTTCTTTTACTTGCTCTGGTTTTAAAAATTTAACATCAACCCCTATTGTTTTAGCGACACCTGCGTATTGATGATACTCATCCATCCTATCTTGAGTTTGAGCTAAACGTATATTTGAGACAACACTGAAACCCACGTTTTTACCTGTTTCTTTTTCTAAAGATTTATAAAGTTGAACAGCATATCTGTGGAGTTGACCAACAGAATAACTCATATTAAATAAAGGTAATAAACCAGCTGCGTGCCAAGTTGAACCAGATGTAAGTTCTTTTCGTTCAATAAGAACTACGTCTGACCAACCTTTTTTAGCCAGATGATAAAGCGTGCTGACGCCAACAACACCTCCACCAACTACAACTACTTTAGTTTTTGATTTCATAGAAAATATACGAAATCTTATTTTGAAGATGTTGTCACGTCAAGCAAATCTAATTCACAAAGCAATTATGCTGCTAAAGCTTGTTCAATATCAGCAATAATATCGTCAGGATGCTCAATACCAATGGACAATCTGACATACCCTGGTGTTACACCCGCTTCAGCCAACTGCTTGTCATTTAATTGACTATGAGTTGTTGATGCTGGATGAATAGCTAAACTTCTAGCATCACCAATGTTCGCGACATGATAAAGCAGCTTTAAATTATCGATAAATTTGGCCCCAGCTTCTTTAGATCCTAAGTCCATTCCAACAAGAGAACCATAACCACCATTCATGTATCTTTTAGCTCTTTCTCTTATCTCACCTTGGTGATTTGTTGGATAGATGACATTTTTAACTTTTTTCTGAGACTCTAAAAATTTAACAACTTTTTCTGCGTTGGCGCAATGTTGTTTCATTCGTAAAGCAACTGTTTCTAAACCTTGTATAATTTGAAAAGCATTAAACGGTGAAAGTGGAGCACCTAAGTCTCGTAACAAAACTACACGAGCTCTTATTGCGAAAGGAATATTTGCACCAGTTAGTTTTGGAACATCTCTTCCCCACACAGCTCCATTATAACTTGGATCTGGTTCATTAAACAAAGGCTGTCTCTTAGCATTTTTAACCCAATCAAAAGTTCCACCATCAACTATTATTCCACCAATTGATGTACCATGTCCTGCAATATATTTTGTTAAAGAGTGCATCACTACAGCGGCACCATGTTCCAAAGGTTTACAAATTACTGGAGCGGCAGTGTTATCAATTATAAGTGGGATACCATGTTTTTTACCGATATCTGCAACTTCCTTAATTGGAAAAACTCTAAGGTATGGATTAGGACAAGACTCACCGTAATAAGCTCTTGTTTTTTCATCAGTCAATTTCTCAAAGTTTTTTGGATCAGTTGGATCAGCAAATCTAACTTCTATACCTTGCATTCTTAAAGTATTTTTAAATAAATTTACAGTTCCTCCGTACAGATCAGTAGACGAAACAATGTTGTCACCTGCTTGAGCAACATTCTGAACACAAAATGCTGATGCAGCTTGACCTGACCCCACTGCTACTGCAGCCATTCCACCCTCTAATGCTGCAACTCTTTTTTCCAATACATCACAAGTTGGATTCATTATTCTTGTATAAATATTTCCAAATTCTTTTAGTCCAAATAAATTTGCCGCTGTTTCAGCATTTTTAAATTGATAAGAAGTAGTTTGATAGATTGGTACCGCAACAGATGTTGTTGCTGGATCAGCTCTATAATCACCTCCATGTAAACCAATTGTTTCTGGATGTTTAATTTTTTTTGTCATCTTTTTCTCCTTTTTTAGTACTTTGACGAAATGTCAGGTGTACAATACAGTTCAAATACCCGGTTTTAATTTTGTTAAAAAAAAACCACCGACTAAAGCGGTGGTCTGAGACTTAACGCTTTAGCTGGATTTGTTAAGCGCCCGCAATTTGTATTAACTCGGCGCTATGGAATAATTATATCAATTTTAATGAACACTAGTCAATGACTAATTCTTCATCGTTTTAAGCTCTAAAACGTTACCGTGTGGATCTTCTATAAAGAAGGTTTCTTGTTCTTCTTTTTGACCTTTAAATCTAGTGTAAGGATTATCAAGATAATTTACTTTATCATGTTGTTCTATATTTTTTTTAATTTTATTGAATACATCTGAATTTAAATGAACTCCAAAATGAGGCACAGGAACTTTTCCCATATCTACGTCATGTCTCTCTCTTGGAAGCTTAGTTTCAGTTTTGTGTAGAGTAAGTTCATTTCCCCAAAAATCAACATCAATCCACTTATCTTTTTCTCCATTACCTAATTTGCATCCAAGAACGTCCTTATAGAAATCAATAGCAGTATCTAAATTACCTGCTGGTATAGCTAAATGAAATGGTTTGCTCATAATTTGTGTCGTTATAAATAATTCTTTAAATTTTTCAAGTAGGTATTATATACATAGTATGATCGATTATTTAGAATCTATAAAATCTAGAGACCCTGCGGCAAAATCTTTAGTGAGTATCATTCTCACCTATCCAGGTGTGAAAGCTGTATTTTTTCATAAATTAGCAAACTTTTTCTTTGTTGCGGGATTTGACCTAATTGCCAGAATTATCTCTCAAACAGCAAGATTTTTTACAGGGATTGAAATACATCCAGGAGCAAAAATTGGAAAAAATTTATTTATAGATCATGGAATGGGAGTGGTTATAGGTGAAACTTCAGAGGTTGGAGACAATGTTACAATTTATCATGCCGTTACATTAGGAGGCATTTCACCAAGTATCGATAGCGAAAGACAAAGACATGAAAAAAGACATCCCTCAATTGGAAACAATGTTGTAATTGGATCAGGAGCTCAAATCTTAGGCCCAGTAATTATTGGAAACAATGCAAGAATAGCTGCTAATGCTGTTGTGGTTAACGATGTCAAAGAAAACGCAACTGTAATAGGAATCCCTGCTAAAGAAATTAAAATTGGAAACAAGGGCACATTCAAACCTTACGGCGTTGATGACAAAGTAAAAGATGAAAAGTAAAGATTGGGATAGTAATTTAACTCCTGAGCAGAATTATATATTAAAACAAGAGGGCACAGAGCCTCCAGGATCAAGTCCATTAAATAACGAAAAAAGAGAAGGCACTTATCATTGCGCTGGATGTGGAATAAAATTATTTGAGTCTAATATGAAATTTGATAGCAGAACTGGCTGGCCATCATTTTTCAAATCACTTCCGAATGTGTTTGAAACAAAAACTGATAACTTAATTGGTTATCCAAGGACCGAATACCATTGTAAAAATTGCAAGGGACATCATGGACATTTATTTGACGATGGTCCTAAGCCTACAGGCAAAAGATATTGTAATAATGGCACATGTTTAGTTTTTAAACCAAAAAAATGAAAA
>CACIKD010000007.1 GCA_902587145.1 uncultured Pelagibacteraceae bacterium
GATCCTTTGATAACTTTACCAATTATTTCCCATTTTCTATTTAATAAATAATTAGCTTTTTTTATTTTTCCACTTTTTAATAATTTTCTAATTACTGTAGACGAAATAGTTTTTTTCTTTTTTTTTAAAGGAGGTGTTATTATAGTTTTATAAAAAAAATTTTTTTCTAATTTTTTTAATTTTGAAACATCTCCCTCTCTTTTATTTCCAAATTTAAAATTTTTACTCACATACAAAAATTTACATTTTATTTTTTTAAACAATATTTTATAAATAAAATCCTTATAATTCAATTTTGAAAATTTTTTATTAAATTTTTGAATAATAACAAAGTCTAGTTTTTCCTTCTCAAGATTGGAAATTTTTTGAGATAGTATATCCAATCTATGGTTAAGGATTTTTTTATTAAAAAACATTACTGGAACTGGTTCAAAAGTTAAAAGTCCAAACTTTTTTTTCATTTTTTTTGCTTTTTTATAAGCGGCGTTTAAAACTTTTTTATGACCGATATGTACTCCATCAAAATTTCCAATTGCAATTACTGAATTTTTATAATTTTTGCTTATAGATGTGTTTTTGAATATTTTCATTTTTACCAGTGCAATTTCTTTTGTATAAAATTTGTTTTAACATCATACTTTTTTAAGATTTTGCTTAAATCTTCTGTTCCTTTAATTTCATTTTTATGAACTCCATCTATTATGAAAAGAGAGTCTTGTTTTATTAAATTAGCTCCTTTTATGTCTGTTCTTAAATTATCTCCAATTATTAAAGCTTTGTCTTTTTCTTTCAAAATTGAATTATAAATTTCTTTGTATGGTTTACCGAAATAAACTACCTCACCGCCTATTCTTTCAAATAATTTCGCTATACTTCCTGCGCAATATTCTTGGATGTTACCTCTATCTACAACTAAATCAGGGTTTGTACATATCATTTTTTTATCTGTACTATTTTCGAGTAATTTTTCGTAAAAATTTAATTTATCCATTTCACTATCGTAGAGACCTGTGCATAAAATATAATCACATTTTTTCAGCTCAGTTTTGTGATTTTCTAAGCCTTCAAAAATTTTACTATCTCTTTCAGGGCCTAAATGAAAAAAAAATTTACCATAATTAAAGTTTTTAATTGAATTTATAGCAGCTTCACCTGATGTAAGTATGTTGTTCAGAAATTTTTTGTTTATTTGCATTTTTTCAATTAGAAATTTTCTTACATCGTTAACTGGCCTAGGAGCATTTGATAAAAAGACATAATTTTTCTTGTTATTATATAATTCTTCAATCGTTTTCATTGCTCCCTCGTTAAGCTTAACCCCATTATGGACTACTCCCCAAAGATCGATTATGAAGTGATCGTAATTGTTAAAAATGTTCTTTAAATGATCTAGTTTTTTCAAATTAAATTGTCCTTTAAATACCTTATAAAAAAGTTAATAAAATATAGCAATATCAAGACTTTTAGCTAAATTGTGTCTTCTTCCCTTGAAATTTCAATAAAACTCACCATATCTGCTTGTACAAACAGGAGATTAAAATGAAATTTAGACCTTTACACGACCGAGTTTTAATTAAAGTACTAGACAGCGAAGAAAAAACCGCAGGAGGGATTATAATACCAGACACAGCGAAAGAAAAACCGCAAGAGGGTGAAGTTGTTGCTGTTGGTCCAGGATCAAAAAATGAGAGCGGAAAAATAACACCAATGGATGTAAAAGTTGGCGATATTGTTTTATTCGGAAAATGGTCTGGAACGGAAGTAAAAATTGACGGAAAAGAATATAGCATTATGAAAGAGTCAGACATAATGGGAATTTCAAAAGGTAAAAAATAATCTAAATAAAAAGGGAGAAAAAAAATGGCAAAAATAATTAAATTTGACACAGAAGCTAGATCAAAAATGCTGACAGGTGTTAATACTTTAGCTAACGCAGTTAAAGTAACTTTAGGTCCAAAAGGACGAAATGTAGTTATGGATAAATCTTATGGCGCACCAAGGACGACAAAAGATGGCGTATCTGTAGCAAAGGAAATTGAATTGGAAGACAAATTTGAAAACATGGGTGCACAAATGGTAAAAGAGGTTGCTAGTAAAACTAATGATAATGCAGGTGACGGAACTACAACAGCCACTATTCTCACACAGTCAATTGTAAATGAAGGTTTAAAATATGTTACTGCAGGTATGAATCCTATGGACATCAAAAGAGGTATTGATAAAGCTGTTGAGCATGTAATCAATAAATTAAAATCATCCTCAAAAAAAGTAAAAGCCAATGAAGAAGTAGCTCAGGTAGGAACTATTTCAGCTAATGGTGAAAAATCGATAGGTGATATGATTTCAAAAGCAATGCAAAAAGTGGGTAACGAAGGAGTTATAACAGTTGAGGAAGCAAAAGGTGTAGAAACTGAACTCGATGTAGTTGAAGGAATGCAATTTGACCGTGGATATTTATCTCCTTACTTTGTTACTAATACAGAGAAGATGACAACTGAATTAGAGAACCCTTTGGTTCTTTTGGTGGAGAAGAAATTAACTAATCTTCAACCAATGGTTCCCCTTTTAGAATCTGTTGTTCAAGCTAACAGACCTTTAATGATAATTTCTGAAGATGTAGAGGGTGAAGCCCTTGCAACTTTGGTAGTTAATAAATTAAGAGGTGGTTTAAAAGTAGTAGCAGTTAAAGCCCCGGGTTTTGGTGATAGAAGAAAAGCTATGTTAGAAGACATTGCAATTTTAACTGGTGGACAAGTTATATCTGAAGATCTTGGTATTAAGATCGAAAATGTTAAAATCGGAGATCTTGGTTCTTGTAAAAAAGTAAAAATTGATAAAGAGAATAGTACAATTGTTGCAGGAGAAGGAAAAAAATCAGACATCGAAGCCAGATGTAATCAGATTAGATCTGAGATTAATGAAACCACATCTGACTATGACAAGGAAAAATTACAAGAGAGATTAGCTAAACTTGCTGGTGGTGTTGCGGTAATTAAAGTTGGTGGTGCAACTGAAGTTGAAGTTAAAGAGAGAAAAGATAGAGTTGAAGACGCTCTAAATGCAACAAGAGCTGCTGTTGAAGAAGGCGTAGTAATCGGTGGTGGATGTGCTCTACTTTACGCTGCTCAAGATTTAGATAGCTTAAAAGTAAAAGGTGACGATCAAAAAGCTGGTGTAGATATAGTTAAAAAAGCTTTACAAGCTCCAGTAAGACAAATCACTGCAAATGCAGGTGTCGATGGATCTGTGGTTGTTGGAAAACTTTTGGAAGGTAAAAAATCTTCTCAAGGTTTTGATGCCCAAAATGAGGAATACGTTGACATGTTTGCAAAAGGAATAATTGATCCTACAAAAGTAGTTAGATCTGCTCTTCAAGATGCTGCATCAATAGCTGGGTTACTAATAACAACTGAAGCTATGATTGCGGATAAACCAGAAGAAAAAGACTCAGCTCCAGCTATGCCCCCAATGGGTGGTGGTATGGGTGGTATGGGTGGTATGGGTGGAATGGGAATGTAATATTTCCATAAAGAAAACACTCTAAAAACATACACTAAACAAAATTAAATCCTTGGGAAGAAATTCCCGAGGATTTTTTGTTTGTTTCTGGTAAACTGTTTTATGAAGTTAAAATTTGAATTTTTTAAAGCTTTTCCAAAAATTTTTACAAGATTTTTTAAATCTCTTTATAAGCACAAATTAGACTACAACCTATCAGAATTGATCTCTAAAGGTTTAGATATCAATGTGATATATGATATTGGAGCTTATCACGGTGAATGGAGTAAAAGTTTAAGCAAAACCTCTTTAAAAAAAAAAGATTTTATTTTATTTGAGGCTAATCAAACAAATAGTGAATATCTTAATAAATCAAAATTTAAATATTTTATTGGTGTTCTTTCTAATGAAAAAAAGAAAGTAAATTTTTATTCCAGAAAACTAACTGGTGATTCATACTATCAAGAACAAACTTCTGGATATGATAAAAATGTAGAACCAGAAATAGTTACAACTATTACATTAGATGAGATCGTTAAAAAAGAAAATTTAAAACTACCAAATTTAATAAAGATAGATACTCAAGGTAGCGAAATCGATATTTTAAAAGGAGGAAAAAATGCTACAACGCATTGTGATCTAATATATTTAGAAACTCCAATAATAGAATATAATTTGAATTCCCCTAATCTCAATGAATGTGTTGATTACTTAAAATCTATAAATTTTGTTCCATTTGATATTTGTGATGTTCATTACTTCGATAAAATGTTAATTCAAATTGATATTCTTTATATAAAAAAAACAAAGTTCCTAGAAATATTTCCTGGCGGAAAATCATCAAATTTTTTAAAATAGTTTAGAAATCTGTTTGTCATACTTTTTTTCTTGTGAAAGTAAAAACTTTCTATAATTTTTAAATTTTTCTAATTCTTTTGGAAAAGACTCAAATATCTGATCAATTTTTTCTCTAATTTTTACATGATTTTCTCTCTTTTCTAGAAACTTAAATTCTTTCGCAATTGGCACATCTTTGTAAAATGCAGCACTTCCCTCTCTATTTGTAATTATACAATTTTTTAGTAATGCGGCTTCCCTAGGTAGACGATCTTGACCTGGATGAAATCCAAAATCCATATAAATTTTGCTCTTTGAAAGAACTTTTATTAGTTGTTTTAAATTGTATCCTATAACAGGAATAAATATTATATCTGGATTTAGTTTTACGAATCTATCAAAAAAAGCAGAGCTTTTACGGGGATTAAAGCAGATAATATTTTTTTTATTTTTGAGAGATAATTTTTTACCTGCTTTTATATACTCAGAATTTATCGAGTCCGAAAGGAAAGTAGAATTAATATTTTTACTTTTTAAAGTAATATACTGATAGTATGAGTGTGCTAAGTTTATATTAATATTACTAATTTTAAACACATTAAAAAATGGAATGTTTAAATAAATTAATTTTAAATATTTAAATAAACTGAGATTTTTAAATTGAAAAAATAATAATTCATTAATTATTTTAAAGATTTTATGAGGTATTTTAATCAATGACCTTAAGATTGAATGATTTTTATAAATAAATCTGTGGTATAAATAGAAATCGACACTCAGCCACCACAGTCCCTTTTGGATGTTTTTATACTTTTTTGAAATCTCAACTGCTGGATAATATTCAGGAATTATCAAAATATTTTTTTTAGAATCTAAAATCTTTTTTTTGAAGGGAATTTTTAATGAACGATAGCTTTTATGTATTGGGTTTTTTAAATTTGTTGGAAAATAATACATATGAACTTTTTTTTTAAACTTTTTTTTTAGCTTGTATGCTAGTTGATGAAGACACATTGGACCACCTGTGTCTATATTTGCTGGACATATAACAAAAATTTCAGAGTTTTTATACAATTTAAACTTCATAAAATTATTTTATTATATTTGATATTGAATTTAAGTTTAAATTTTTATTTTTTGAAATAAAGAGACATGCAGACGACTTTAAAATTAGTCCATCTTTTAATACCCTTAAATCATTATCTTGTAAGGTTTTTCCTGTTGAGGTAATATCTGTGATTATCTCAGCGGATCCAATAAAAGGATAAGTTTCTGTAGCCCCTAAGCTTGGTATCAATTTATATTGTGTAACTCCTTTAGAAATTAAAAAATTATTTGTTAAATTTGGATATTTTGTTGCTACTCTAAGCCTTCTATTTTTTTTTAATCTTATATTAAAAGCTACCTCTTCTAGATCAGCGATAGTTTGAACATCTATCCAATCATCCGGCACAGCAACAACTAAATTTGCGTAACCAAAATTAAGTTTTTTTTTAATTAAAATTTTATCTTTAATGTTTTTTTCTGACTCATTTAATAAGTCTAAGCCTGATATACCAAGATCTAAAGTTCCATCGCCTAGTCTTTGTATAATTTCTTTAGCATGTAAGTAGATAATTTTGATATTCGGTTTATTTTGAATAGAGGCAAAATAATTTCTTTCTTTAGAACTGCTTAAAATCTTTAATTCTCTACTATTAAAAAAATCTAGGGATTTATCTCTTAACCTTCCTTTGCTCGGTAAGCCTATAGTAATTATATTTTTCATAATATTAAATATTGTTTAAATTTATTGCTGCTCCAACTGCTGGTATGTTTTTTTTTGCACCTAAGCTCTTCAACAAATCGTCGTATCGACCACCCCTAGCAAACTCTTTTTTTTCTACAAATATTTCAAAAACAATACCTGTATAATACTCAATGTCTCTTCCAAAATCTGTGATGAAATTTATATCTTGCTTAATTTTTTTTAGATTGTTGATTGATTTTATTTCTTTAAAAAAATTTTTTGTAAGATTATTTTTTTCAATAAATTCTAGTAGCCTTCGGTCTAATTCCGATAGTTTACAATTTATTTTAAGAAACGATCTAATAATTTTTACTATTTTTTTTCCCTCATTAAATGACCTCGGGTCCTTAATTTTTTTATCAAATCTTTTAAGAATTTCTGAGATAGGTCTTCCCGCTATAGTTCTTTTTTGATCCATTGTTTTCATTTCATAAAATCTTTTTTTATCAGTGTTAAAAGTAACTGAGTCAAAATCTGAATTTTTTTCTAATCTTTGTAGTAATTCTTCAAAATATTTAGGCCGCCAAAAGTGTCTAATTAATCTAAGCTTCCATCTCTCCGGCATATCTAAAGAATAAATTAGTTTTTTAAAAAGACTAACATCTCCTACTTTTACTGAAATTTTTTTACTTTTTATGCTCTTCGCGCAATCTAAAATAGTTTGTATTACTTTAATTTCATCTTTAGTTTGATTTTTTGATCCTAAAATTTCAATTCCGAGCTGATCATTAATGAAATCTAATCCATTGATTCCAGATCTTCTATATGCTTGTCCTGAATAATAAATTTTAGAACTTGATTTATTTTCTAGATATTTAATACATGATGCTACTGTTAAATCAGGTCTAAGGCACATTAATTTTCCATCCTCGTTTTCAAATGTAAGCATTGATCTTTTAAAATTTTCACCTGATCTTTGAATAATGTACTCTGAGTCTAGCAAAATATCCGGTTCTGATAAAATAAAACCGTTCCTTTTAAAAGTTTTTATGATCTGTTTAGATAATTTTTTTGATTTCATTTTTTATATCTTGAATTAATATTGATGTTTCTTTGCCAGATTTTAAGTTTTTTATAGTCGGTTTACCCAACTTTATTTCATTTTCTCCATAAAGAATAACTGCTGGAGCATTTATTTTATTTGCATATTCCATTTGTTTTTTTAGTTTGCTTTCTCCAGGATAGATTTCTGCACTTATCTCAGCATCACGAAGAATTTTTTGTAAACTAATATATTCTTTCATTGATTTTCTATCAAAGACACATATGACAACAGGTCTTGTTTGTTTAATTTTAAATTCTTTTTTTTGAATCAATGCATAAACTAGTCGGTCCAAACCAATTGATATCCCTGTTGCTGGTGCATCATAATTCCCAAAATTACTTACTAGATTATCGTACCTTCCTCCACCGCCTATTGAACCGAATTGAATAGCTTTTCCTTTTTCATTTTTTACATCAAATTTTAAATTAACCTCAAAAATTGGACCGGTGTAATATTCAAGACCTCTGATGACTGATGGATCAAATTTAAAATTGTCAAAGTTATAATATTCGAAATTTTTTAAAATTTCTTTTAAGTCTTCAGTTTCAGGTGTTGTCTTATTTAGTTCCATTTCTATTAAATCAATATTTTTTGAAGTTAAATTTGCTCCTTTTGTAAAATCACCAGATTTGTCTTTTCTTCCTTTTCCTAACAGCTTTTTTACCTCATCCCAACCTAAGCGATCTATTTTATCTAAAGCTCTCAGAACAGTTAGTCTTTGTTCATTATTATCTGTTTCTATTTTTTTGAATAGATCATCTGTAATCTTTCTTGATGAAATTTTGATAATATATTCTTTTTTATTTAAACCACAGTTTTCAAGGATTTCAGAAATTAAAATACAAAGTTCAGCATCAGCTTGTAAACTTTTAGTACCTACAAAATCTGCATCGAACTGTAAAAACTCTCTAAATCGCCCTGGTCCTGGTTTTTCATTTCTCCATACTGTTCCAAGTTGATATCTTTTAAAAGGTTTTGGGATTTCCAAATAATTTTTAGCAATGTAGCGAGCTAATGGTGCAGTTAAATCATATCTAAGAGATAGCCATTTTTTTTCATCCCTAAATGAAAAAACACCCTCGTCAGGTCTATCTTTGTCTGGCAAAAATTTTCCAATACTGTCGCTATACTCAAAACTTGGAGTTTCGAGATATTGAAAACCATACTTGATCATAACTTTCTTAATATTAGAAATTATAAAATCACGTACGAGTAATTCTTTTTCTGATCTGTCAACAAATCCTAACGGAATTTCTTTCAAAGGTTTGTTTTTTTTATCTTTCGTCATTTTTTGGTACAGCAGGGTGGATTCGAACCACCGACCCCTAGTTCCACAAACTAGTGCTCTAACCAGCTGAGCTACTGCTGCATTACTCCTTTTTATATTAATTATTAATAAATTTGTATTTTAAAATATGTAATGATTTAGCTAAGCAATAGCCTAGCATGCATTCTGTGAGAATGTGAATAAAATTGAAATGAATTTTTCTTATTCATGCTGTCTATTTAAGAAATAAATGTGTCTTTTTCAAGGATTAATTAACGGGACATTAGCTAAAAAGCTTCAGTCCCGCTAATTTTTGATTTGGAAAATTTAGAATTAAGATGTTTTCTGCAATTTAACTGCAGCAGGACCTTTTTCCGTGCTCTCCACTTCAAACGTTAATTCATCACCTTCGTTTAAATATTTTAAACCAGCTTCTCTCACAGCTGAAGAGTGAACGAACACGTCTTTTTCTTTGTCTTCTCTTTCAATGAAACCATAACCTTTAGTACCATTGAACCACTTTACTTTACCTTTTAGTGTACTCATTGTATTTACTTATCCTTATTTGTTTAACTAATGTTAGTATATTTACTAACTTTGCTCCTTTAATAGATTTAAATTAAAATTGTCAAGATTTGATTGACTAAAAATTGTTATTTATTTGTAAAAATTGCAATTTTACAACAATATTTAGTAAAGCAGCGCAACAATTGAGGCAATAGTAACTAGGCCTAAAGCTGATAAGATATATTTGTTTTGAGTGAAAATTCTTTTGAGTTTGAGAGAAATTGGTTCATTATACTCTAATCCAGCTTCTCCACCTACTGATGGTTTAGCAAAACCTCCGCCTCTGCCGATTTTAAGGAATTTATTTTTTCTATGATCAAAAATTTCTTGAGGGCTCATATTTTCAAAATAGTTTAGATTTTCAATAATAGTGTTTTTCATGTTGTGGGCAATTTCATCATGGTTTCTATGTGCGCCTCCTAGAGGCTCTGTAATAATATCATCTATAACTCCTAGTTTTAATAGATCTTGTGCTGAGAGTTTCATTGCCTCTGCAGCTTCTAATGATTTACCAGGATCTCTCCATAAAATAGAAGCACATCCTTCGGGAGAAATTACAGAGTAAATTGAATTTTCCAACATTATAACTTTATTAGAAGATGCTAGAGCTATTGCACCACCCGATCCTCCCTCACCGATTATTACTGAAATATTAGGAACATTAAGTGACATGCAACATTCAATCGAATGTGCAATAGCAGATGCTTGTCCTCTTTGTTCAGCACCTATTCCTGGATAAGCACCAGGAGTGTCTATAAAAGTGATTATTGGAATTTTAAACCTGTCAGCTAACTTCATTAATCTAATACATTTTCTGTAACCTTCTGGGCTCATCATGCCAAAATTTTTTTCAATTCGTGTATTTAAATCTTCTCCTTTTTCTTGACCTATTACTAAAACAGATTTTTCATTTATTAATCCAAAACCAGTTGTTACAGAACGATCATCTCCAAAATATCTATCGCCAGCAAGTGGAGTAAAATCTTTAAATATTTTTCTAATGTAAAAATTTGCTCTTGGTCTATCTTCATGTCTAGCAACTTGAGTTTTTTGCCAACTGTTGAGGTTAGAATAAATACTCTTTAATTTTGAGTTAATTTGATCTTGGGTTGATTTTATTTTATTTGTATCCACCTCTGAAATACTCTCGCCACCTGGACTTTTGAGTAATTCCATCTCATCTTCTAGAGTTTTTATATCCTTTTCAAATTCTAGATAATTTTTCATAAGTGATTTCTATAATAATTTATTGAGTAATAGAATTAAAATAAGTCAATAAATTGTCAATAAACTGAGATCAATTATCATTTGACTTTGAAGTTTTACTAGGAGAAAATATTAAAAAAAACGGGAGAGACTACTTAATTGTAGCGCCGAAGGAGCAACCACCCCGGAAACTCTCAGGCAAAAGGACCGTAAAAGTAAAATTCTGGAAAGAGACAAGTTCTCACCGAAGGAGTAAATCTCTCAGGTACCGATACAGATGGGGTAAGATTGGTGCTATATGAATTTTATTAATAAAAACGACTTAAAAATAAACCAGACTTTATTTGATTTTATAAATGAAGAAGTGCTACCTGGTACAAGCATAAAACAAGATGATTTTTGGAATAGGTTTGCAAAAGTAGTTCATGAATTGGCTCCGATAAACAAAAAACTTATTGAAAAAAGAGAAAAAATACAAAAACAAATTGATGACTGGCATTTAAGTAACTCTAAAGAAAAATTTGATAAAAATAAATACACCCAATTTCTTAGATCAATTTCTTACATTGTAGATGAAGGAGATAATTTTAAAATTGACACTTCAAATGTTGATGAAGAAATAGCAAAAATTGCAGGTCCGCAACTTGTTGTTCCAGTAGATAATGCTAGATATGCATTAAATGCAGCTAATGCTCGTTGGGGCAGCTTGTATGACTCTCTTTATGGAACAGACGTAATTCCAGGTAAAAAGGGTAATACATTTAGTAAAGAACGTGCGGAAAAAGTAATAGTATATGTAAGAAATTTTCTTGATGAAGTTTTTTCATTAAAAAAAAATAGTTGGAAAAATATAGATAAAATTGAAATTGAAAATAATAAATTAATTTTAAACATTAATAAGGAAAAAATTAATCTAAAAAATGAAAATCAATTTATAGGTTTTAATGGTGATAAGTCCTCTCCAACTTCCATATTGCTTAAAAATAACAACCTTCATTTTGATATAATAATAGATCCTAGCAGTCCAATTGGAAAAGGGGATAAAGCAAATATATCAGACTTTATTGTAGAATCAGCTATCTCAACGATTATAGATAATGAAGACTCAGTTGCGGCAGTTGATGGGGAAGATAAAGTAAATTGCTACAGGAATTGGTTAGGTTTGATGAAAGGAGACCTAACTGCAAATATGGAAAAAAATGGAAAAAAATTTGTTCGAAAATTAAACTCAAACAGAACTTATTTATCAAAAGAAGGAAAAAAAATAACTTTACATGGCAGGGCGTTGCTTCTTAATCGTAATGTAGGTCATTTGATGACTAATTCTGCAATAATACTAAAAGACGGTTCTGAAATTCCAGAAGGAATTATGGATGCGTTTGTATCTACCATGTGTGCTTTGCATGATTTTAAAAATAAAAATAACTCCAGAACTGGTTCTATTTATATAGTTAAACCTAAAATGCATGGTCCAGAAGAAGTTGCTTTTACAGATAAATTATTTGGTAAAGTAGAGGAAGTATTAGATTTAAAGAAATATACAATGAAAGTTGGAATAATGGATGAGGAGAGAAGAACAACGGTAAATTTAAAAGAATGTATAAGGCAAGTAAAAAACAGGATTGTTTTTATTAATACTGGATTTTTAGACCGAACTGGTGATGAAATGCATACTTCATTTGAAGCAGGTCCAATGATTTTTAAAGGTGAGATGAAAAAATCAACTTGGTTGAATTCTTATGAAAATTGGAATGTTGATATTGGATTAAGCTGTGGATTTTCTGGAAAAGCTCAAATTGGAAAAGGTATGTGGGCAATGCCAGATCAAATGGCAAATATGATGGATCAGAAAATTGGTCATCCTAAATCAGGCGCAAACTGTGCTTGGGTTCCTTCTCCTACTGCTGCAACTTTGCACTCAATGCATTACCATAAAGTGGATGTTTTTAAAGAACAAGATAAAATTAAATCTAGAAATAAAACAAATTTGGAAAATCTTTTAGAAATACCAAGGGCTGATAGGCCTAACTGGTCTATTGAAGACATTAATCGTGAATTAGAAAATAACGCACAAGGTATACTTGGATATGTTGTTAGGTGGATCGACCATGGTGTAGGCTGTTCAAAAGTACCAGACATAAATAATGTTGGTTTAATGGAAGATAGAGCAACGTTAAGAATTTCTTCTCAACATATAGCTAACTGGCTTCATCATGGAATATGTACAAAAGATCAGGTTATGAAAGTAATGAAAAAAATGGCAACTATTGTTGATAATCAGAATGAAAAAGACCCTGCCTATACAAGAGGTGGAAGGTCTAATTATAAAAAAATGTCTGATGACTTTGAAAACTCAATAGCCTTCTCAGCTGCTTGCGATTTAGTATTTAAAGGAAGAGTCCAGCCATCTGGCTATACTGAACCCCTTTTGCATCAAAAAAGACTTGAAAGAAAAAGCGCTTAACTTAACTATCTGTTACAGGTACTCTATTTTTAAAAGCTGAAAAAAGTGTTCCATCATCTAATTGCTCTATTTCTCCCCCAACAGGTAATCCTTGAGCCAATTTAGTAATTTTAATTTTATCATTTTTGATTAAATCCTCAATATAATGAGCTGTAGTTTGCCCCTCTATTGTTGCACTAGTTGCAATTATAACCTCTTTTAAATTATTTTTTTTTACCCTATTTATAAGTGATTGGACTAAAACGTTTTTATTTTCTAAGTTATCTTGAGAATTTATTGTGCCACCAAGTATATGATAATGACCTTTATAAATGTTTGCAGAGTCAATTACCCACATATCTGCTAAATTTTCTACAATACAAATTTTATCATAGTTAGTGTCTGTTTCGCACAAACAAGACTTATCAATTATTTTTAAATTTCCACAAATAGAACATCTCACTACTTTTTTATAAACACTAGCCAAAGACTTCGCTAATGGCTTGATCATGT
>CACIKD010000008.1 GCA_902587145.1 uncultured Pelagibacteraceae bacterium
TTAAAAGAAACTTAATAACATCAGTTTTAACCTTTTCTAATAATAACTCAAAAAGGGTAAATGCCTCTTTTTTAAATTCCGACAAAGGGTCTTTCTGTCCATAACTTCTAAGACCTATAACTTGTCTTAGTTGTTCCAAATATTGGAGATGAGCTCTCCATGAGAAATCTAATATTTGTAAAAAAATTTTTTTTTCTAAGTCTTGATATTGTTCAGCACCAATTAACTTAATTTTCTCCTCTCTTTTTTGATTAAAAATTTCTAAAATTTTATTTAAAAAATCTTTGTCATTTAAATTTCCATACTTTATTAAATCTGCATCACTGGCTACATTTCCAGTTATATTCTTTACACCGGCTAAAAATGATTTTTCATCACTTGCAGTTTTTAAATCAGTTTGAATTTTCAACAATTTTTCAGATAATTCATCTAGAAAATCATTGATCATTTTTTTAATATCGGATTGCTTTAAAATATTGAGTCTTTGACTAAAAATCACCTGACGCTGATCATTCATTACATCATCGAATTTAATAAGAGTTTTTCTGATATCAAAATTTCTAGCTTCAACTTTTTTTTGAGCTCTTTCCATAGCTTTGTTAATCCATGGATGGTCAATTGACTCATTCTCTTTTAGACCCAATTTTTTTAAAACGCCATCAATTTGATCTCCACCAAATAATCTCATCAATTCATCTTGCAAACTAATAAAAAAAATTGATGTCCCTGGATCTCCTTGCCTACCTGACCTACCTCTAAGCTGGTTATCAATTCTTCTGCTTTCATGTCTTTCAGTTCCGATCACGCATAAACCACCAATAGATTTAACTTTACTCTCATTTAATTTCGCTTCTTTATTAGCTGAAACTTTATCATCTGGAGTGTCTGATTTTCCTCCTAACTTTATATCTGTACCTCTTCCAGCCATATTCGTAGCAATCGTAATTGCATTCACTTTACCTGCCTCTGAAATAATTTTTGCTTCTTCCTCGTGAAATTTTGCATTAAGAATATTATGTTTCAAATTTTTAGCTTTGAGAAATGATGAAATTTTTTCAGATTTTTCAATACTAGTTGTACCAACTAAAATAGGTTGGCCAATCTTATTACATTCTATAATTTTTTTTGTAATGGCATCATATTTTTCTTTTTCTGTCCTAAAAATTAAATCGTTAAAGTCTTTTCTTATCATTTTGTTATTTGTGGGAATTGATACGACATTTAATTTATAAATATCAAAAAATTCTTCTGACTCAGTCATAGCAGTACCAGTCATCCCTGATAACTTTTTATATAATCTAAAATAATTTTGATAAGTAATGGAAGCAAGAGTTTGATTTTCCTCCTGAATAATTACGTTTTCTTTTGCCTCAATAGCCTGGTGAAGACCGTCAGAAAATCTTCTCCCACTTAAAATTCTTCCGGTAAACTCATCGATAATTTGAACCTTTCCGTCTTTAACAATATAGTCTTTATCTTTTTGAAATAGCAAACTGGCTTTTAATGATTGATTGACGTGATGAACCAAATTTAAATTTTCAGGATCATAAAAATTATTGTTTTTAAGCAAACCTTTTTGTCTAGCTAGTTTTTCAATTTTATCAATTCCGGTATCAGTTAAAATTGCATTTTTATTTTTTTCGTCGAGGTCATAGTCATCTTTTTGTAGTTTCGACACAAACTCATTTGCTGAAAAATATAAGTTACTTTTATCTTCAACCTTACCAGATATAATTAGTGGGGTTCTTGATTCATCTATTAAAATACTATCAACTTCATCCACAATACAAAAATTATGATCTCTTTGAACCATCTCATTTAAATCATACTTCATATTATCTCTCAAATAATCGAAACCATATTCATTATTGGTTCCGTAAGTAATGTCACAATCATAATTTTTTTTTCTTTCAGCATCATCAATGTTTGAGGTTACACATCCAGTTGAAGCGCCCAAAAAATTAAAAACTTTTCCCATCCATTCAGAGTCTCTTTTTGCTAAATAATCATTAACAGTTACTATATGGACACCTTTTCCACTTAAAGAGTTTAAATAAGCTGGCAAAGTAGATACCAAAGTTTTCCCTTCACCAGTTTTCATTTCAGCAATCTTGCCTTGATGGAGAATTACGCCACCTGCTAATTGAACATCAAAGTGGCGTTCTCCCAATACTCTTTTTGCTGCCTCTCTAACCAAAGAAAAACTATCTGGAATTAATGTCTCTAACTTAACACCATTTAAAACTTGTTTTTTTAAAAAATGGGTTTTTTCCTTAAATTCCTCATTCTTTAGTGAGGATAATGATTTCTCCCTATTATTGATCTCAACTATCAAAGGTTTTATTTTGTCTAATACCTGTTGATTACCACTTTTAAATATTTTACTAAAAGCTGCTGTAAATAAATTCATTAATAATCTATATATGTATTTATAACTTTAATTAAATAGTAACAATGACAATTAACTTAAAAAATTTTCTTTCTGATAAATCTAAATTATCAAAAATGGGTGAATTTCAAGATCTTAAGCCTTTAGATGGCCTTGAAGTTTCATCAATATCAGCAGATTTATACGATAATGGAAGAGATGACTTGGCTCTTTTCTATTTTAAAGAAGGAGCTAATTATGCAACTCTTACCACTTCAAGCTCAATTGTTTCTGAAACAATTACTTGGAATGAAAAATCAAATAAGAAAGTTATTAAAGCATTGTTAGTAAACACAAAAAATGCAAATACCTTCACCGGCAAACAAGGATATGAAGCAATAGATCTTGTTGCTAAAAATTTATCGAAAAATTTAACTTTAAGAGAGTCAAAAAAGGAAGAAGGCATATCAGAGACAATTAAAATAAAAGACCTCATATTTGCATCAACAGGTATTATTGGGGAAAAATTTCCTGTTGAAAAAATTGTAAATAGCATGAGCGAACTTGTTGCAAAATTAAGAGACGACCAAAATAAATTAATTTGGATAAAAACTGCATCAGCTATAATGACGACTGATACAAAACCAAAATTAGCTTACGAGGAGTTTACTTTTAATAACAAAATCATACGAATTGCAGCTATTGCAAAAGGATCGGGTATGATTGCACCAAATCTTGCAACAATGCTGTCGTTTATTTTTACAGATGCGGATATTCCGTCAAATTTATTAAAAACATTATTAAAAAAAGCAGTAGCCAATACTTTTAATGCAATTACAGTCGATAGCGATCAGTCTACAAATGATATGGTATCAATTTTTTCAACTAGAAAAATAAAAATTGGGCACAACAGAGGAATTAATGATCCAGTAATACAAAAATTTGAAACATCACTTAAAAACGTTTGCTTAAATTTAGCTAAACAAATAGTTGTTGACGGAGAAGGAGCAAAAAAATTTTTGACCATCAAAGTTTTAAACGCAAAGTCTATTTCAAGCGCTAAAAAGATTGCTTTTTCAGTTGCCTCCTCTCCATTAGTAAAGACTGCAGTTGCAGGTGAGGACCCTAATTGGGGAAGAGTTGTTATGGGAATAGGTAAATCTGGAGAGAGAGTTGACAAAAATAAAATATCTATAAAGTTTGGTGAATTTTTATTGTCAGAAAATGGTGCAGCTGTTGAAGATGTTAATTTAGAAAAAATAAGAGACTACATGAAATGGGACTCCATAGTTATCGAAATTAATCTTAATTCTGGTTCAGACTTTTTCGATTGTTATACTTGTGATTTTACTCATGACTATATAGATATTAATGCCGATTACAAAAATTCAACTTGAAATAATCTTAAAAGATATTATTTGTTAAATATGATAAAATATAATCTTAAATGCGAAAATAAACATGAATTTGAAAGTTGGTTTTCTGAGTCTAAAGAATTCGATAGACTTAAAAATAAAAATTTGATTGAGTGTATCTTTTGTCATTCCAAAAAGGTAGAAAAATCTATAATGGCTCCAAGTGTAACTAGTTCGAAGTTGCACAATAAGCAAAAACAAATTTCAAATTTAGAGATTAAAAACTTTAAAAAAGATTTACTAAAATTACGTAAGTTTGTTGAAAAAAATTTTGAATTTGTTGAAAGAAATTTTGCTAATAAAGTGAGAGAAGTTTATTATGACAAAAATAGTAAAAAAAATATTTATGGTAATGCCACAACAGAAGAAAAAGAGGAATTAAAAGAAGAAGGCATTGATCTTGTAAATATACCTTGGGTAGACAAAGACAATTAGTTTTTTACACTAGTGATAATATAATTCACAGACAAATCATTAGACTGCTTCCATTTTTGAGTAAGAATATTAAATTGTAAACCTTTTACTTCAGCAATAGAGAAATCAAGATCCAGAATTTTTTTTTCGACTTCTTTAGGTTTCAGAAATTTATTCCAATCGTGCGTACCTATTGGCAGCCATCGCAAAACATATTCAGCTCCAATAATTGCTTTTATAAAAGATACAAATGTTCTATTAAGAGTTGCAGTAAACATTAGCCCATTTTTTTTTAATAATTTTGCACAGCTTCTAAAATATAAATCTACATCTTCTACATGCTCAATAATTTCAAGATTTAAAATTACGTCATATTTTTCATTTTCAATCATCTTCTCTGGTGATGTATTTAAATAATTTATTTTGAGATCACCCTTTTTTGCATGTAATTTTGCGATCTCAATATTTTTTAATGATGCATCTATACCTGTTACATCTGCACCAAGTCTACTCATAGGCTCTGATATTAATCCTCCACCACACCCTATATCTAAAAATTTCAGCCCTTTAAGAGGAAACTCTTTATTTGTTCTTTGAAAATGAGTTGATGTTTTTTCCAAAATATATTCTATTCTTGTTGGATTGAACATATGAAGAGGTTTAAATTTTCCTTTTACATCCCACCATTCTTCAGCAAGTTTTGAAAATTTTTGAATTTCCTCTTGATTTATTGTAGTCATAAATTTTTTAAAAGTATTAATTATATATATTCATACTATACTAAAACTAAATTATGAAAAAAAAAGTTTTAAAATTCGGTGGAACATCAGTAGGCTCTATTGATAGGATTGTGCATGCGGCAAAAATCATTAAAAAAGAGTCAGATTTAGGCAATAAAATTATTGTTGTTGTTTCTGCTATGGCAGGAAAAACTAATGAATTAATTTCTTTATCAAAATCTATTTCAAATAATTTTAGCAAAAGAGAATTAGATGTTTTACTATCCACGGGAGAGCAAATTTCTTGCGCCTTAATATCAGGAGCTTTAAATGAATTAGGTGTTAAAGCCCAATCATTTATGAATTGGCAGATTCCAATTTTAACCGAAGGAGAAAATAATAATGCTAGAATAATTAATATGAGTATAACAAAAATTGATAAATACTTATCTCTTGGAGGAATAGCCATAATACCTGGGTATCAGGGTGTATCAAGCTTGGGTGAAATTACAACTATCGGAAGAGGAGGCTCAGATGCAACAGCTGTTGCAATAGCAAAGATTTTTGATACAGACAGTTGCGAAATATATACTGATGTTGAAGGTGTCTACTCAACTGATCCTAACAAAATACCATTAGCAAAAAAAATTGATAAAATATCTTACGAAGAAATGTTGGAACTTTCATCTTTAGGAGCTAAAGTAATGCAATCTTCAGCTGTCCAAACAGCAATGATTTATGATATACCGCTTCAGGTAAGATCAACTTTTACAGATCGTCAAGGAACGAAAATATTTAATAAAGAAAATCTCGATTATAGTAAAGCTGTAACAGGTGTAGCATACTCTAAAGATGATGCTAAAATTACACTTCAAGCGGTAGAAGATAAACCTGGTATAGCCGCAGAAATTTTTGAACCTTTTGGAAAAAATCAGATAAATATTGATATGGTTATTCAAAATGTATCATCTGACGGTAAAACTACAGATATTACTTTTACAACCAAAAGAGAAGATCTTGAAAAATCTTTAAAAATATTGAAGAAAAATAACAAAATTAAATTTAGAAATTTAAGTTATAAAGATAATGTATCAAAAATTTCAATAGTTGGAGCTGGTATGGTGACAACCCCTGGTGTAACATATAAAATGTTTAGAGCATTAGCAGATGAAAAAATTAATATCTTGGCAATATCTACATCTGAAATCAAAATTTCTGTTATCATTGATGAAACTTTGACAGTTAAAGCAGTAAAAAAATTACATAATATTTTTAACTTGGATTAAAATGGAAATTAGACCTTATAGAGAAGTCAAAAGAAAGAAAACTAAAGTAATAAAAGTAGGCAAAGTTTTAGTTGGAGGCGATTCACCTATAAGTGTGCAATCTATGACAAATACTTTAACGACTGATACAAAATCTACGATTAATCAAATTAATAGCCTTGAGGAAAAGGGAGCCGACATTGTAAGAGTATCTTGTCCAGATGAAAGCTCAACTCAATCTTTAAAAAGTATTACTAAAAATGTTAATGTACCTATTGTTGCAGATATACATTTTCATTACAAGCGAGCTATTGAAGCTGCAAAAAACGGTGCATCATGTTTGAGAATAAATCCTGGTAATATCGGTTCTAGAGATAGAGTTTTAGATGTTCTTAAAGCTGCTAAAGACTATAATTGTTCAATAAGAATTGGAGTAAACGCAGGATCTTTAGAAAAAAAATTATTAGATAAATACAAAGAACCGTGCCCAGAAGCTCTTGTCGAAAGCGCAATCTATAATATCAAATTATTTGAAGATAATGATTTTTTTAACTTTAAGCTTAGCGTTAAATCATCAGACATTTTTTTGGCAATTAAATCTTATGAATTATTATCAGACAATTGTGATTACCCTTTACATCTAGGAATAACTGAAGCAGGAGGTTTAATTACAGGCAGTATAAAGTCTTCAATTGGAATGGGACACTTATTAATGAAAGGAATTGGAGATACAATAAGGGTATCACTATCAGCAGATCCTGAGGAAGAGGTGAAAGCTGGTTATGAAATTTTAAAATCACTTAATATAAGATCTCGAGGTGTTAAGATAATATCTTGCCCATCTTGCGCCAGACAAGCTTTTCCAGTTATAGAAACCGTTAAAGTTCTGGAAAAAAAATTATCTCATATAAAAAAACCAATTACCTTATCCATAATTGGTTGTGTAGTTAATGGTCCAGGAGAAGCAGCCCAAACAGAAATCGGAATTACAGGTGGAGGTAATGATAGCAACCTACTTTATTTGTCTGGTATACCTCATAAAAAAATCATAAATGATGAAATCGTAAACCAAGTAGTTAAGTTAGTAGAGGAAAAGGCTAAAGAAAAAAGTAATTAAATATGATCCCTACAGATAAAGTTGAAGCAATAGTTTCAAAACATAATTCTATAGAAAAAGAACTTTCAAGTGGAAATATTGATCCTAAAAATTTTGCTGATAAGTCTAAAGAATACTCTGAGCTAGGCACGATCTTAGAAAATGCAATCGGATATCTAAATTTTAAAAATGAAAAAAAAGATCTTGAAAATATAATTAATGATGAAAAAAGTGGAAGTGAAATGATTAACTTAGCAAAAAAAGAACTAGTTGAGTTAGAAAAACAAAATAAAATAGATGAAAATAAACTTAAAATATTTCTATTACCAAAAGATTTGGATGACAAAAAAAATGCAATTGTAGAGATAAGAGCAGGGACAGGAGGGCTAGAGGCTACACTATTTTGCTCAGACTTGTTCAAAATGTACGAGAAAGTTTGTTCAAAAAAAAGATGGAGTTTAGAAATTATCAATATTTCTAAAAGTGAGGCTGGAGGATTTAAAGAAATAATTTTTTCAGTAACAGGTAGTGATATATATTCTTATTTAAAATATGAGTCTGGGGTGCATAGAGTTCAAAGAGTACCAGATACAGAAACACAAGGAAGAGTCCACACTTCTGCAGCGACTGTAGCTGTCCTACCTGAGGCAGAGGAAGTAGATATAAAGATTAAAGACAGTGATTTAAGAATAGATGTTTTTCGTTCAGGAGGACCAGGAGGTCAATCAGTTAACACCACTGACAGTGCAGTTAGAATAACTCATCTACCAACAGGAGTAGTTGTAAGTCAACAAGATGAAAAATCTCAACACAAAAATAAAGCCAAAGCATTAAAGATATTGAGAGCTAGAGTTTATGAGGCCGAAAAACAAAAAAAAGATAGAGAAAGATCTGAAAACAGAAAAAATCAAATAGGAAGTGGTGATCGATCTGAAAGAATAAGAACATATAATTTCCCTCAAGGAAGAGTTACCGATCACAGAATAAATTTAACCCTACACAAACTTGATGAGTTTTTAAGTGGGGAGATACATGAAGAAATGAATGAAAGCTTAAGATTGAAAGATCAAAATTTAAAATTACAGGAACTTGTCTGATGACATCAAATGAATTGATAAAAAAAGGGTCTGATATTCTGAAAAAAAATAAGATTAAGTCGCATATAATTGACTCTGAGCTTCTTTTGTCAAATGTATCAGGAAAGTCACGAGAGAGCTTTTTATTAAACTCAAATTTTAAAATTGATCCAAGTCAAATAAGGTCTTTTAACGATTTAGTTGCTAGACGTGCTTATAGAAAAGAACCAGTTGCTTATCTTTTAAATAAAAAAGAGTTTTGGAGTATGAAATTCAAAGTTAATAAAGACGTTTTAATTCCAAGACCAGAGACAGAAATTTTGGTTGAGGCTTTGGTTAAATATTATAAAGGTCATGATCCTTTTATTCTAGATATTGGGACGGGATCAGGCTGTATTATAATCTCTCTTTTACAAGAACTTAAACAATCCAAAGGTGTTGCAATTGATATTTCAAATAAAGCCCTTAAAATTGCAAAAAAAAACTCTAAAATTCTCAATATTCCAAACAGAATAAAATTTGTAAAAGCTTCTATATGTAATTTTAATAGCTTTAAATTCGACTTAATTGTTTCAAATCCACCATATATAGCAAGACATCAATTAAAAAATTTAGATGTTGGTATTAAAAAATTTGAGCCAAAAATAGCATTAGATGGAGGAAATGATGGGCTTGACGTAATAAGAAAAGTTATCTACAAATCGAGAAAAATCTTAAAGATTAATGGAATGCTTGCCTTAGAAATTGGAAATGGGCAATATAAAAAAGTTTCACAAATTTTGAAATTAAATAAATTTAATGAAAAGTTTTTAATAAGCGATTACAAAAACAATATAAGATGTATTTTATCAGTACTAAATCATTATTAAACAAATTATGAACAATAATAGGCGTAGAAATTTTAGAGGTAGACAACAAAAAAACAATTTTAGAAGAAGATCAACCTCAAACCATAGCAATAACGGTCATTTCTCGAACAATACAGGTAATAAAAATTTTAATAGGAATGGTTCTTTATCTAATCCCTCTAGTATTGAAAAAGTTATATTCAAATATCAACAACTTGCGAAAGATGCACAAAGTAGTGGAGATCCAGTTCTAATTGAAAATTATTTGCAACATGCTGAACATTTTTCAAGAAAACTAGCAGAAATTAATTTTAAAAGTAAACCTGCAGAAGATACCTCCATTAAAAGC
>CACIKD010000009.1 GCA_902587145.1 uncultured Pelagibacteraceae bacterium
CTTCAGGTTATGAGCCTGACGAGCTACCAGACTGCTCCACCCCGCGATAATTTAAATTTTTTTGAGGTTAATTGCTTGAAGCTTATTTTTATCCTCTTTTATATCAAACTTTAAAACTTGATTTTCTTTCAGAACACGTAGCTTTGAATTTTCTAAAGCTGTGATGTGTAAAAAAATATCTCTATCTTTATCATCTTCTTTTATAAATCCGTATCCTTTTTTTGCGCTAAACCATTTGACTTTTCCTTGTGGCATAAACCTCCTCAGAATAAATTTAATATCTATTTCTTAATTTTTGTTGTTTTTTAATTCTTTTTAAATTTTCAGTTTTAATTCTTTTTTTCTTTTCAGATGGCTTTTCATAAGTGCTTTTCATTTTCATGACTTTAAAAAAACCTTCTTTCTGCAATTTTCTTTTTAATACTCTAATTGCCTGTTCAACATTGTTATCTTTAACATCAATT
This sequence comes from uncultured Pelagibacteraceae bacterium, assembly GCA_902587145.1. GTDB lineage: Bacteria > Pseudomonadota > Alphaproteobacteria > Pelagibacterales > Pelagibacteraceae > Pelagilacustribacter. The sequence goes on from CACIKD010000009.1 coordinate 465, forward strand.
TTAATAAAATACCTCCTGTTTTGACTGGTAGTTAACATTTAAGCAAAGAATTGTCCACATCATTACTTATTGTTAAAAGTATATATTATTCAATCTGTCGGTTGATCTGAATTTTCTTTTTTTAGCTTCTTTTCCTCTCTCAATAATCTTTTTTTCTCTCTTTCAACCCTTCTTTTTGCTTTATCCCATGCTTTTTGAAAAGACTCTTGAGAGCATAAAGCTAAAATTACTGGGTCACGAGGTTTAAGATTTGAGAAATTCCAGTAGCTTCTTTTTCTTATAAGAGAAACAGTTCCTTTAGTACTTCCTACAAGCTTTGATATTTGACCATCTGTTAACTCAGATGCATTTTTACAAAGCCACAGTATTGCATCTGGTCTGTCCTGTCTTTTTGACAAAGGAGTGTATTTTGGTTTTTTTCTCTCTTTAACTTGAACACTGTTATCTTTTTTAATTAAATTCAAGTTTCTCTCTGGATCCTTTGAACACTCATCTATTTCATCTCTAGAAAGCTGACCGGCCAATATTGGATTGTAAGCTTTTATACCTTTAGCCACATCACCATCAGCAATTCCTTTAACTTCTAATTCATGCAAATTACAAAATTTTGCTATTTGTTTAAAAGTTAAATTTGTATTTTCTACAAGCCAAACCGCTGTAGCTTTTGGCATAAATGGATATTCTTGCATATCTATTTTTTTCTTAAATTACTAAATTTTTTATTATAACGGCTGACTCTACCTTTATCTAAAATTTTCTGTGACCCACCAGTCCAAGCAAAATGAGATTTTGGATCAATGTCTAGTTTTAGCGTATCGTTTTCTTTTCCCCAAGTTGACATAGTTTCAAACTTAGATCCGTCTGTCATTACTACATTTATTTTGTGGTAATTTGGGTGAATGTTTTTTTTCATGACCGACTAATATAGTATAAATTAATTTTTCTCAATATTTTTTTTATTAATTAAATCTAGTAATTCTTTATGAATTAGTGAGTTTGTAGCTACTAAATTCCTTTTTTTACTCTCGTCTACTTCTTTGTCTAAAAAATCAACAAATCCACCAGCCTCCTTAACGATTATAGTTCCTGCTGCAATATCCCAATAGCTTAGTTCTCTTTGCCAAAAACCATCAAATCTTCCGCACGCTACGCTGGCCATATCTAAAGAAGCACTCCCATATTTTCTTATAGGTGTTTCTACATTTTTTGAAATCTCTACAAACTCGTGAAATATATCATTTTTTATTTTACTACTACTTCTTGGTCCTCCTGTTCCAAGTAAAGAGTTTCTTAAATTTTTTTTCTTTGACACTCTTATTCTTGAATTATTTAAAAAAGCTCCATTACCAGTTTCTGCAAAAAAAAGTTCATTTTTTATAGGATCATAAATCAAACCGTTTTTAATTTGATTATTTTCCTCATAGCCAATGGAAATAGCGAATTGAGGTATTGCGTTCAGAAAATTACTAGTTCCGTCTATTGGATCTATAATCCATCTATTAGTTTTATTTTTTTGATTAATATTTCCTGCTTCTTCACTTAAAATACCATGATCCGGATAAGCTCTTAAAATTTCTTCAATTATAATTTTCTCAGTTCTTGTGTCAGCTGAAGACACAAAGTCCCCTGGTCCTTTAGATGATACCTGAAGATTTTCTACCTCTCCAAAATCTCTTATTAAAAACTTTGCTGCTTTCATGCAGGCTTTATACATAATATTTAACTTAGGTGAATTAATTCTCATTTTAGTTATTTTTTTTTACGTACTCTAAATTTCTCGAGTCTATAATTATTTTGTCACCATTTTCTATAAATGGAGGGACAGTAATTGTTAAACCATTATCAAGTTTTGCAGGTTTATAAGATGATGCTGCTGTTTGTCCTTTAACAACTGCATCAGTCGTTTCTACTACACAGTCGATATTTTTTGGAAGTTCAATTGACAACGGTTTTTCCTCTAGTAATGAAATAGTTACTTCTACGTTTTCTTTAAGCAACTTTACTTTTTCACCTATTAAATCATTCTGCATTGATATTTGATCAAAAGAAACATTATCCATAAAATAAGAATTTTTGTCATCTGAATATAAAAAATTAAATTTTTTTTCATCCACTTCTGCTTTCTCCACATCTTCACTTGAACGAAAACGTTCATTTAATTTTGTTCCTTTTAATACACTTTTTAATTCTACCTGATTAAATGCCCCACCTTTGCCAGGCTTTACATGCTGAGTCTTTAAAACATTCCACAAATCATTTTTGTGCTCAATTATCATTCCAGGTTTTATTTCATTAGCAGTTATTTTCATTTAAATTTTTTAATAGCTATTTCAGGTTTTAATTTCGGGTTATCCCAAATAAAACTTGATATTGCAATATATTTAGCACCTAATTTAACGAGTTTTTTATAATTAAAATTATTAATTCCACCAATTCCAACTATTGGACGTTTAATTTTTTTTTTTACTTTGATCAAAATTTTTGGATCAGCTTTTTTTGCCCCAGGCTTAAGCTTAGATTTAAAAAAAGATCCAAAAGCTAGATAATTTGCGTTACAATTAACTGCTATTTTGGCAAGTTCTATTGAATTATGGCATGTAATACCTAAAATTTTATTTTTAAGTTTTTTTTTTGCTATTTTAATAGAACCGTCTAATTGACCCATATGGCAACCGTCAGCTTTAGTTTTAGACACTAAATTATAATCATCGTTAATAATAAATTTAACTTTATGTTTATAAGTAATTTTTCTAATTTTTTTCGCTATTTGCAAAAGACTATTTTTTCTTATTTTTTTTAACCTTAATTGAAAAAATTTAACATTTCCGTAAGATAAAACTCTATCCAAATCATCGTAAAACTGTTTTTTAATTTCATTAGGTGAAATCAAATATACTATTTTTTTCAATTAAATTAAGCTGCTGATTCTTTTTCTAAATTTTCAGACCACTTTCCCTGTGAAGAAAGACCATTCATTTTAGCTCTATGATTAAAGGCCCTTTGAATACTTTCTGTGTTTTCCTGATTTTTGCCGAATTCTTTCAATGCACTTGCTTGCAAACCTCTCCCGTATGAAAAAGTTATTAAAAATTTTGTATCATTAATTTTATTTATTTCATTTAAATTTTTACTAGCCTCTATCTCTGATTGTCCACCAGATAAAAATGCTATACCAGGCACTTCATTAGGAACATTTTTTTTAAGACAATCTAAAGTTTTTTTTGCTATTTCTGCTGAGTTTGATTTGCTTTTACATTCTGATCCTGGCACTATCATATTAGGTTTAAGAACGGTTCCTTTTAAATCAATTTTATGAATTTCAAGTTCATTGTAACATTCATTAAGAACATTAGTTGTAACTTGATAACATTTTTCAATATCGTGTGACCCATCCATCAATACTTCAGGTTCTATTATAGGCACCATATTAGACTCTTGAACTAAAGCCGCATATCTTGCTAAAGCATGTGCGTTAGATTTGATAGATTGTGACGAGGGGTACATATCGCTAATTTTATATACAGCTCTCCATTTAGTAAATCTTGCGCCTAAAGTATAATATTCCTTTAATCTCTCTCTTAAACCGTCCAAACCTTCAGTAACGGTTTCTTCGTTGGAACCTGCTAAAGGTTTGGCTCCTTTATCTACTTTAATTCCTGGTATTGCACCATGTTTTGAAATTAATTCTGGTATGGTTGGGCCTAAAGTAGTTTTCTGTTTAATTGTTTCATCAAAAAGAATAACACCTCCAATATAATCTTTCATCCCGCTTGAATTAAATAATGTTTGCCTAAAAGTTAATCTATTTATTTCTAAGTTTTCTACGTTTATACTTTTAAATCTTTTTGCAATAGTACCTGTGCTTTCATCTGCTGCTAATATACCCTTACCTTTGGCACACATTTTTTTTGCTATGTCTTCAATATTCATAATTGATTTTTATTTTAAAACTTCTATCCCAGGCAAGTTTTTTCCCTCTATATATTCTAAAAAAGCCCCTCCTGCTGTTGATAAGTGAGTAAAATTTACATCGATCCCATTATTTTTAATAGCAGAAATAGTGTCACCACCACCTACAATTGATATTAAATTGTTTGACTTTGTATTTTCGGAAATTTTTCTTGCTATTGAGATCGTTCCCTTCGAAAAATTCCGATTTTCAAAATAACCAGCTGGTCCATTCCAAAGAACTGTTTTTGAACTATCTATTACCTTATTTATTTTCTTGATCGTTTTTTGCCCAATATCTAGGATTATATCATTTTCCTGAATATCTTGAAAACTTTTCAAATTGGCCTCACCATCGATAGACTCTGAAACTGCAAAATCAAGCGGTGTTACAATTTCACAACTATTTTTATCTGCTTTGTCATATATTTCTCCAATTATTTTTTCAGAGCCGGACTCTATTAAAGATTTCCCAATTTTATTCCCTTTAAATTTAATAAAATTATTTGCCATAGCACCTACTATTATTAAATAATCAACTTTTTTTAGCAAAGTAGTAATAACTCCAAGCTTAGTTGAAATCTTGGATCCGCCAATAATACAAGTAGTTGGTTTTTTTTTACTATTCAAAACCATATTTATTGATTGTATTTCTTTCATTAATAATGGTCCTGCATAAGAATTACTTATATGTTTTGTAATTTTATGAATTGATGTTTGTTTTCTATGAGCACAAGAAAAAGCATCATTAATATATACATCACCTAAGGATGATAGGTTTTTAGCAAAATTATCATCATTTTGTATTTCACCGTCGTTTAGCCTAATATTTTCAAAAAAAATTATTTCACCATTTTTCAAAAATGAGATTTTGTCTTTCGTTTTATTTGTAATTTTGTCTGAAAAAAAATAAATATTATTACTTATTTTCTCTTTTAAATATTCATAAACCGGTTTAAGCGACAAATTATGATCTTTTAAATCTCTGGGTCTTCCAAGATGGGAAATTAGCAATACTTTTGCCTCTCGTTTTAATAAATTTTCAATAAGTGGTATGCTTAGATTTATTCTGGTTTTATCTTGAATTACCTTATTTTTAATAGGAACATTTAAGTCAGATCTTAATATTATTCTTTTATTTTTGATATTAATTCTATTGTTAAAACTCCTGATTTTTTTCATAAAATTAGAATTTACTAATTCATTAATTTTTTTTGAATTATCGAAGCTATTTTATTTGAAGTTAAATTCATTTCTTCGTAAATTTCTTTGTAGGGTGCGCTTTTTCCGAACTTGTTAATTCCTATTGCTAAATCATTTTTTTTCAAATATTTGAACCAACAATTTATAGCTCCAGCTTCAATAGTAACGATCAGGTTGTTATCTTCTAAAATTTTATTTTTATATTCTTCATTTTGTTGATCAAATAATTCCTGGCACGGCATCGAAACAACTTTAGACTCAATATTAACTCCTTTTAATAAATCTTGTGTTTCGAGAGCCAGACTAACCTCAGACCCCGAAGCAATTAGTATAACTTTGTGATCATGAGCTGTAATATTTACTTCGTAAGCTCCTTTCAAGCATTTATTTTCTTTACCACTTAATTTGCTTATATAATTTAATTTTTGTCTAGAAAGTATAATTGCGCTTGGACCTTTCTCATTATTTAAAGAGGCCTCCCAACATTCTAAAGTTTCATTCATATCAGCTGGTCTGAAGACGTTTAAATTGGGTATTGCCCTTAAACCCGCTAATTGTTCTATAGGCTGATGCGTGGGCCCGTCTTCTCCTAAACCAATAGAGTCATGAGAAAATATATATACAACTCGTAATCCCATCAGAGCTGAAAGTCTTATAGAAGGTTTACAGTAATCAGAAAAAATTAAAAATGTACCACCGTAAGGTATAAGATTATGATACAGCGCAATACCATTCATAACTGCAGCCATACCATGTTCTCTGACTCCATAATGAATGTAATTACCTCCATAATTTTTAGAATTCAAGACTACCGAGTTGGAAGCTTTTGTATTATTTGAGCCACTTAAATCTGCAGATCCACCAATTAAATTTGGAAGTAAGTCATTTAAAGCTTCAATAACTTTCATAGAGCATTGTCTGGTAGCCGCTGGTGTTTTATCCTTAAAATATTTTTCTTTTTTTGAGTTAATTAAATCATTTAAGTCATCTCTAAAAATTGTATTATTAAAATAATTAAAGTTTTCCTTAATTCCTTTTTTTGATTTATTTAATTCATCTAACCAATTTTTTTCTAAAGCTTCTCCTTTTGCACCGATTAGTCTCCATTCATCCAAAATTTCACTCGGTATTTCAAATGGAGAGTAAGGCCATTTAAGTTTTTTCCTAACTAAATTTATTTCCTCCTCACCCAATGGCGAACCATGAGATGAGGACTTTCCTGACTTGTTAGGTGACCCATATCCGATTATTGTTTTACAAGAAATTATAGTTGGCTTGGTAGACTTGTGAGCTTTTTTTATTGCATTATCAATTTGTTTTTCATTATGGCCATTTATTTCTATAAAATTCCATCCATAAGACTCAAACCTTTTTTTGTAATTATCAGATACACTTAATGAGGTGGATCCATCAATTGAAATTTTGTTGTTATCAAAAAAAACAATTAAATTTTTTAATTTTAAGTGACCTGCCAAACTCATTGACTCATGGCTTATTCCCTCCATTAAATCCCCATCGCTTGCTATAACGTAAGTCTTATTGTTTATTATTTTTGAACCAAATCTTTTCTTGTAGTTTTCTGATGCTATAGCCAAACCAACAGAATTTGCGAGCCCTTGCCCCAATGGACCTGTAGTAGTTTCGATGCCAGAATTATTAATGTATTCAGGGTGCCCTGCACAAATAGAGTTTAGCTGTCTGAAATTTTTTATATCCTCTAACTTAAATTTGTCGTATCCAGTTAAATAAAGTAACGAGTATAATAGCATTGACCCATGTCCAGCGGACAAAATGAATCTATCTCTGTTTACCCAAGAGGGATTTTTTGGATTAAACCTCAGGTGGAATTTAAATAGCACTGTTGCAACATCTGCCATACCCATAGGCATTCCAGGATGTCCTGAATTGGCTTTTTGAACGGCATCGATAGACAAAAATCTAATTGCGTTTGCTAATTGATTAAGTTTTATTTTCACTGCTAATTTACCTATATAGAGTTAGAGTAAGTATATCAATATTATGATACATTAACACAATGAAAAATTTTGAGAAAAAAGAAACTAATTTAAATCTGTTAATAGATAAATTAACAAAATTAAATACAAGTTATTCACAGTATAGTTTTGACAACAAATCAATTGAAAGAGAGAGAAATTCATTTGCGTCAGAAAAAGAAGAGTTAGAAAAGAAAAACCAAGAAATTTTAAGAGAGCACAAGTATTTAAAAGACAGAGTTAAAAAACTTGAGTATGAACTGAAATCAAAGAAAGAACTTGAGAAAAAATTCAACCAGGATATTAATGATTTAAATCAAGAAACTCAAAGTCTAGTTGATGAAATTGAAAAATGGCAAATGTAAATATTAAATTTAACGGTAAAGACTATCTTCTATCTTGTGATGACGGACAAGAAGAGTCTTTAAAAAAACTAACTTCTTTTTTAGATAA
>CACIKD010000010.1 GCA_902587145.1 uncultured Pelagibacteraceae bacterium
TTTTTCCGGATGGTAATTTTAATTTTTGAGAATTGACTTTTTTTCCATTTACAACCACTTCATAATGAAGATGGGGACCAGTAGACATTCCCGTAGAACCTACGTAACCAATAATTTGTCCTTGTTTAACTTTTCTTCCTTCTTTAATACCACTAGCAAATTTTGACATATGAGCATAAATAGTTTCATAAATTGAGTTATGTCTAATTTTAACACAATTTCCCCCACCACCACACCATCTAGCTCTAGTTACAGTTCCTGAACCAGAGGCCATTATCGGTGTGCCTGTAGGTGCTGCGAAATCTGTTCCTCTATGCATTTTATTAAATCCAAGTATAGGATGTTTTCTCATTCCAAAAGATGATGAGAGTCTTGCTCCATTAATTGGTGTTTTCATTAAAGATTTAACAATACTTTTGCCACTTATGTCGTAATATCCATTTTCATCTTTATCCTTAAAATTATAAAGATTTATCTCTTTATTATTAACATTCATGTGAGCATAAATAATTTTTCCAGTATCTCTTACAATATTGTTATCATCTAAATATTTTTCATAATAGATTTCAAAAGCATCTCCTTTTCTAATATCTCTTTGAAAATCAATTTCAAAACCATATATTCTTGCAAATTCAATAATAATATTTGGCTCAATACCTGCTTCAATTGCAGCAGAATATAAATTATTATTTATTGTATTTTTGATTACTACTTCTTTTTTATTTAACTTAAGAATATTTTCTTTTATTTCGATTAAATCTTTATTTTTTTTAATTTCTACACTTAGAGTATTATTTATTGGGTATAGAACTCTTAATATACTATTAGATCCATTATCCAGTTGTTTCAAAATAATATTTAAATCTCTTCCAGCATAAATATTCGTCAATTTCTTTTTTTTTAATCCATCAATGATTTTCTGTATTTCATTATCAGATACCCTGAATTTCTTTAAAATTTTTCCAATAGAGTCGTTGTTTTCTATCTTGTAACTAAATTCAGTATAGGGGTTTTTTAGACTTTCAAAAAAAAAAGACTTTTTTAGGTTAGTAAAATCTTTTGAATTTAAAAAATTCTCCAGGTTTTTTTCATTTTCGATTTTTTGATTATTAATTAAGTTATATGTTGATATATATATTATAAAAGAAACTACTAAGATTGCAGGATAAGCTATTACTTTAAATTTGTGAAAAAGATTAAAATCTTTTTTTTTTTCGCTATTGGAGAGTGTAATAAGTTGAATCTTATTTATTAATTCTTTTATCGTCATAGTTGTTTTCTATAAAAATTAGATTAATTTTGCAATTATAAGACGCTATTTAAGCGCAATTTTAAAGGGTTTTTCGACTAATATACGCCTTGACAATTTCAGCTATTGTAATACAACGGGCGCTCACCTCTACGATACAATTTTATCATTAGTAGAGGTGTGTTTAGATTTTAGTACAAAATCTTAGCTTTTTTAAATTGTGAATTTTTAAGAAGAGAAGTGTGGACGGCTAGGTTAATAGAGAAATTGTCGTACACGCTTTAACGAAAATAACTTTTATTACCTAAAAGTTATAAAGCTAGTGTGCGCCGTTATTAAACTTGAGAGTTTGATCATGGCTCAGAACGTACGCTGGCGGCACGCCTTATACATGCAAGTCGAACGCAGTAGCAATACTGAGTGGCAAACGGGTGAGTATAATGTGGGTATCTGCCTTTTGGTTTGGAATAACATGAGGAAACTTGTGCTAATACCGGATAAGCCTTCACAGGGAAAGTTTTATACGCCGAAAGATGAGCCCGCACTTGATTAGTTTGTTGGTGAGGTAATGGCTCACCAAGACTATTATCAATAGCTGGTCTGAGAGGACGATCAGCCACATTGGGACTGAGACACGGCCCAGACTCCTACGGGAGGCAGCAGTAAGGAATCTTGCACAATGGGGGAAACCCTGATGCAGCGATGCCGCGTGAGTGAAGAAGGCCCTTGGGTTGTAAAACTCTTTCGTCGGGGAAGAAAATGACTGTACCCGAATAAGAAGGTCCGGCTAACTTCGTGCCAGCAGCCGCGGTAATACGAAGGGACCTAGCGTAGTTCGGAATTACTGGGCTTAAAGAGCTCGTAGGTGGTTAAAAAAGTTGATGGTGAAATCCCAAGGCTCAACCTTGGAACTGCCATCAAAACTTTTTAGCTAGAGTGTGATAGAGGAAAGTGGAATTTCTAGTGTAGAGGTGAAATTCGTAGATATTAGAAAGAACACCAAATGCGAAGGCAACTTTCTGGGTCACTACTGACACTGAGGAGCGAAAGCATGGGTAGCGAAGAGGATTAGATACCCTCGTAGTCCATGCCGTAAACGATGTGTGCTAGACGTTGGAAATATATTTTTCAGTGTCGCAGCGAAAGCATTAAGCACACCGCCTGGGGAGTACGACCGCAAGGTTAAAACTCAAATGAATTGACGGGGACCCGCACAAGCAGTGGAGCATGTGGTTTAATTCGAAGATACGCGCAGAACCTTACCAACACTTGACATGTTCGTCGCGAGACCAAGAGATTGGTTTCTTCATTTAGTTGGACGAAACACAGGTGCTGCATGGCTGTCGTCAGCTCGTGTCGTGAGATGTTGGGTTAAGTCCCGCAACGAGCGCAACCCCTACTTTTAGTTGCCACCATTTAGTTGGGCACTTTAAAAGAACTGCCAGTGATAAGCTGGAGGAAGGTGGGGATGACGTCAAGTCCTCATGGCCCTTACGTGTTGGGCTACACACGTGCTACAATGGCACTTACAATGGGAAGCAAAGAGGCGACTCCTAGCTAATCCCAAAAATGTGTCTCAGTTCGGATTGCACTCTGCAACTCGAGTGCATGAAGCTGGAATTGCTAGTAATCGCGAATCAGCGCGTCGCGGTGAATACGTTCCCGGGTCTTGTACACACCGCCCGTCACACCATGGAAGTTGGTTACACCTTAAGGCAAATCGTCAACCTTCGGGAGACATTTGACTACGGTACGATCAGCAACTGGGGTGAAGTCGTAACAAGGTAGCCGTAGGGGAACCTGCGGCTGGATTACCTCCTTTCTAAGGATGACCAAAAAATTTCTTTTGGTCACAAAAAATTAAGTTAATGTGGCCGTCCTCATTTCTCTTCTTTTAAATTAAAGTGTCTCTTAAATGCTAGGGGCCGGTAGCTCAGGTGGTTAGAGCGCACCCCTGATAAGGGTGAGGTCGGACGTTCGAGTCGTCCTCGGCCCACCATTTTCTTGGGGGATTAGCTCAGCTGGGAGAGCGCCTGATTTGCATTCAGGAGGTCAGCGGTTCGATCCCGCTATCCTCCACCAAAGACACTTTTAGCTTTTTTAAATTGTAAATATTTTATCAATATCTATATCCGATTGTTCGAATAGATGAACAATCATGAATGTTCGAATAGATGAACATTCCAACAAAAATTTAATTTGAACAGAAAATTTTTTTCTGTGCATAATTCAAGCGTTTAAGGGCGTATGGCGGATGCCTAGGCACTGAAAGGCGACGAAGGACGTGGTATACTGCGATAAGTTTCGGGGAGCTGTATGCAGGCTTTGATCCGAAAATTTCCGAATGGGAAAACCCACCACTTTATGTGGTACTTTAAACTGAATTCATAGGTTTAAAGAGCTAACCCGGAGAACTGAAACATCTAAGTAACCGGAGGAAAAGAAATCAATTGAGATTCCGTTAGTAGTGGCGAGCGAACGCGGAATAGGCCAGTAACAATATTGAAATAATCTAAATAGTTTGGAAAAGCTAACCATAGAGGGTGATAGTCCCGTAGGAGTAATGTTTAGTATTGTTCTTGAGTAGAGCGGGACACGTGAAATCTTGTTTGAATATAGGGGGACCACCCTCTAAGCCTAAATACTCTTCAGTGACCGATAGTGAACTAGTACCGTGAGGGAAAGGTGAAAAGAACCCCTATTAGGGGAGTGAAATAGAACCTGAAACCGTATGCCTACAAACAGTCGAAGCTCTTTTTAGAGTGACGGCGTACCTTTTGTATAATGGGTCAGTGACTTAATTTATCCAGCAAGCTTAAGCCGTAAGGTGTAGGCGTAGCGAAAGCGAGTCTTAAATGGGCGATTAGTTGTATGAATTAGACCCGAAAACGAATGAGCTTACCATGAGCAGGTTGAAAGCAGGGTAACACTTGCCGGAGGACCGAACCAGTTGACGTTGAAAAGTCTTTGGATGACTTGTGGTAAGGGGTGAAAGGCCAACCAAATTCGTAGATAGCTGGTTTTCCGCGAAAACTATTTAGGTAGTGCGTTAAATAAACATATGTTTGGAGGTAGAGCACTAAACGGGCTAGGGGAGAGAAATCTTTACCAAACCTGATAAAACTCCGAATGCCAAACATAATTCCTTAACAGACAGACTGTGGGTGCTAAGGTCCATGGTCGAGAGGGGAACAGCCCAGATCACCAGATAAGGTCCCTAAATCATGATTAAGTGTGAAAGGATGTGGAGATTCCTTAACAGCCGGGAGGTTGGCTTAGAAGCAGCCATCCTTTAAAGATAGCGTAACAGCTCACCGGTCTAATAGAGTTTCTGCGCCTAAGATGTAACGGGGCTCAAATCATGTACCGAATCTGTGGGTGTGTATTTTCTTCGGAAATTGCACGCGGTAGCGGAACGTTCTGTAAGCCTGTAAAGGTGTACCCGTGAGGGACACTGGAGGTATCAGAAGTGCGAATGCTGACATAAGTAACGATTAACAGAGTGAAAAACTCTGTCGCCGAAAATCCCAGGGTTCCTGCGCAAGGTTAATCCGCGCAGGGTTAGTCGGTCCCTAAGTCGAGGGCGAGAGCCGTAGGCGATGGGAACAAGGTTAATATTCCTTGACCAGGTGGTAGTGACGGATTTCGTAAATTGTTAACTCTTATTGGATTGAGTTAGCTGTGAAGAAGTCCCAGGAAATAGCTCCATCATTAGACCGTACCCTAAACCGACACAGGTGGATTATTAGAGTATAATTAGGCGCTTGAGAGAATGATGTTGAAGGAACTCGGCAAAATGCCTCTGTAACTTCGGAAGAAAGAGGACCTTTGGTAAGGCAACTTATTAAAGGTGGCACAAGCCAGGGAGAAGCGACTGTTTATCAAAAACACAGGGCTCTGCTAACACGTAAGTGGATGTATAGGGTCTGACGCCTGCCCGGTGCTGGAAGGTTAATGTGGTGAGTGCAAGCTCACTCCTGAAGCCCCAGTGAACGGCGGCCGTAACTATAACGGTCCTAAGGTAGCGAAATTCCTTGTCGGGTAAGTTCCGACCTGCATGAATGGCGTAACGATTTCTCCGCTGTCTCCAACATCAACTCAGTGAAATTGAATTCTCCGTGAAGATGCGGAGTTCCCGTGGTTAGACGGAAAGACCCCGTGCACCTTTACTACAACTTTATATTGGTGTTAGGAATGATATGTTTAGCATAGGAGGGAGACTTTGATACTTAGGCGTCAGCTTAAGTGGAGTCACCAGTGAAATACCTCTCTTATTATTCTTGACATCTAACTGCTTGCCGTAATCCGGCAGCAAGACATTGTATGGTGGGTAGTTTGACTGGGGCGGTCGCCTCCCAAAGAGTAACGGAGGCGTGCGAAGGTAGGCTCAGAACGGTCAGAAATCGTTCGTAGAGTGCAATGGCATAAGCCTGCCTGACTGCAAGACTGACAAGTCGAGCAGAGTCGAAAGACGGTCATAGTGATCCGGTGGTTCTGAGTGGAAGGGCCATCGCTCAACGGATAAAAGGTACGCCGGGGATAACAGGCTGATACCCTCCAAGAGTCCATATCGACGAGGGTGTTTGGCACCTCGATGTCGGCTCATCACATCCTGGGGCTGGAGCAGGTCCCAAGGGTTTGGCTGTTCGCCAATTAAAGTGGTACGTGAGCTGGGTTCAGAACGTCGTGAGACAGTTCGGTCCCTATCTGCCATGGGTGTAGAAGAATTGAGAGGAGCTGTCCCTAGTACGAGAGGACCGGGATGGACATACCACTGGTGGACCGGTTGTAGCGCCAGCTGCAGTGCCGGGTAGCTAAGTATGGAAGAGATAACCGCTGAAAGCATCTAAGTGGGAAACTCACCTCAAAACTAGTTCTTCCTTTAGAGCCGTAGTAGACCACTACGTTGATAGGCTGGATGTGGAAGCGCGGTAACGCGTGTAGCTGACCAGTACTAATAGCTCAATTGGCTTGATTTATGCACTGAAAAAAGTTTTTGACCAGATATTGAAAAAAAAGGCTAGTGAAAGTTCGCTAGCCTTTTTTTATTTTATGATAGTAAAATATAAGAATTAATGTTCATATTTCGATTATTAAACAAATAAAATAAAATATGTGTGGAATAGCAGGCCATGTAGGTATCCAGAAAATTAGTGATAAAAGTTTAAATAATTGTCTAATGTCTATGGAAAAAAGAGGACCAGACTCTTATGGGTATAAGTTTTTTAAATTCAAAAAAAAATTAGTATCTTTGATACATTCGAGATTAAAAATAATTGATTTAAGAGACATTGCAAATCAACCAATAACAATTAATGAATTCACAATTATTTTTAATGGTGAAATTTACAATTTTAAAGAAATTAAAAAAAAATTAATAGAAAAGGGCTATACTTTTAAAACCAATTCAGACACTGAAGTTTTATTAAAAAATTTTATTGACAAAAAATTTGAGTCTTTTTCTGAACTTGAAGGGATGTGGGCGGTTGCTATTTGGGATGATAAAAATAAAAGACTGATTTTGTCGAGAGATCGCTTTGGTCAAAAACCATTATGTTACTATAAAGACGAATCTAATTTTTATTTTGGGTCACAAATCAATCAAATTAATTCTTTAGCAAATAAAAGTTTTGAAATTAATCATAAAAAGATTCTTAATCATTTATCAGCAGGTTACAGAGTTATATTTAAAGATGACGATACTTTTTTTGAAAAAATTAAAAATTTTCCTCCAAGTCATTATGCAATTTTAAAAGATAATAAAATTTCATTTAAAAAATACTGGAATTTAAAAAATACAATTAACAAAAAAATTGATTACAAATCTGCAAAAGAAAAAATGATTTATCTAGTAAACAAAAGTATAAAAAATTGTTTAATTTCAGATCAGAAAATTTCAATGATGCTGAGTGGAGGTGTAGACTCTAATATTATTTTTCAGGTTATCAAAAAAAATTACAAATTACCATTTACAGCTTGCTCAGTTTTAGATGCTAATAGTAATTATGATGAAAGTAAAAATATTAATTTAGCAATTAAAAATTTTGAGGGTAATCATTTAGTTGTAGATAATAGTGAAATAATTAAAAAAAATTTTTTAGAGGAAATACAAAGTAGGGTGAATTTTTATTCTTCTCCTATTTTAACTATTTCATCTTACGTAAGTTCTTTTCTTCAAAAAGAAATCTCTGATAATGGATTAAAAGTTAATATTTCTGGCGTTGGCGCTGATGAGTTGTTTGGAGGATATTATCAACATCACATATATTTCTTAAACGATATGAAAAACAAAAAATCGTTTACGAAATATTTTAAATCATGGAAAAAAAACATATTTCCTATTGTAAGAAATCCATTTTTGAAAAATAAAAATTTTATCTTTAAAAAAAAATTTTATTTAAAATCATTAATCAATAATCAAGTAAATCCAGAGCTAAATTATTACTTTAAAAAAGAAATAAATTACAATTTTTCTGAAAAAAAATTTTCAAATCTAACAATGAAAAATAGAATGTTTAATGAATTGTTCAGTGAAAATAT
>CACIKD010000011.1 GCA_902587145.1 uncultured Pelagibacteraceae bacterium
TGTGAAAGCTATGATAAATATCATGAAATCATATGTGAAATGAAAGACTTTTATAAAGTTAAAAACAATATAGAAAAAAAAATAAGTAATTTTATGTACTCTGGTATAGAGTGGAGAGCTCATAATGTTATAAAATTGTCAGTAGAACAAAAAGAAAAAGTAATAACTATGTTAGAAACTTTGGATGAAATTGATGATATTCAAAACATATTTATAAATTGTGAATTTTAAAAGCGAAATATATAATGAGAATATTTGGTATTGATCCAGGGATAGCAGGCGCTATTGCCATCCTTGATGAAAAAAAAATAGTTGATGTAATTGATCTTCCTACTATGTCTGAAGGGAAAAAAAATAAAAAACAACTTAATAGTGCACGTTTATCTCAATATATTTCAAATAACATTGTTGATATAAATAAAACTGTAGTGGTGGTAGAACAAGTTAATGCTATGCCAGGCCAAGGGGTTACAAGCATGTTTAATTTTGGTCAAACTTTTGGGGCTATTAAAGGTATAAGCGCAACTTTAAAATTACCAATTTTTTTTGCTAGACCATCAAAATGGAAAAAACATTTTGAATTAATCAACTCCTCTAAGGACGCAAGCCGTACAAAAGTAATTGAAATGTACCCATCTTTTGCGGAAAAATTATCAAAAAAAAAGGATGTAAATAAGTCCGATGCTATTTTAATAGCAAGATTTTTTAGCGAAACAGGCTTTAAAGACGACTTAAAATAAGGCTAAGAATTTATTTATAAGACAAATTCATGACACAATCTAAAAGTATTGAAGCTTTATGGAACAAGATATTGCATCTCAGGTAGTTGGTTTAGGAGGGAGTACTGATTTTTCTTTATTAAGCCTATTTTTAAGAGCCGATTTTGTAGTGAAGTCAGTTATCTTGATTTTAATTGCAGCCTCAATATATTCTTGGGCTTTAATTTTTGATAAATACAGATTATTTAAAAAAATAAACACCTCCATTTTAGATTTTGAAAATAAATTCTGGAAGGCAAAATCAGCTGAAAGTTTTGATAATAATTTACCCGTTAAGTCAAATGATCCTGCAATTTTAATTTTTAAATCTGCAATGAATGAACTGAGAAAAACGCGCTCAAAATCGTCAGCTGTACAAATTGCCAGGGTTGAAAGAGTTCTTGAAATAAATACGGATAATCAAATTAAAATTATAGAAAAAAATTTTACATTTTTGGCAACAGTAGGTGCAACTGCTCCATTTATAGGTTTATTTGGAACTGTTTGGGGAATAATGAATTCTTTTCAATCAATAGCTATTTCAAGAAATACAAGTTTAGCAATTGTTGCCCCAGGTATAGCAGAAGCTTTATTTGCAACCGCATTGGGTCTCTTAGCCGCAATTCCAGCCGTTATCGCTTACAATAAATTTAACAGTGATACAAAAAATTATATTGCGCGTTTAGATAATTTTTCCAAAAGATTTTTGTCTATAATTTAATAATCATGGCATTTAACTTTAAACGCTCAAAAAACCAACCAATGAGCGAAATAAATGTAACACCCTTCGTTGATGTAATGTTAGTTTTATTAATAATATTTATGGTAACTGCACCTTTACTTACCGTGGGTGTTCAAGTAGATTTACCAGAGTCAGCAGCAGACTCACTTCCTGACGATCAAGAACCTCTTACATTGTCAATAAACTCAAAGGGTGAAGTATTTATACAAGAACATAAAGTAAGCTATAATAAAATTATTCCAAAATTATTAGCAATTGCAAAAAATAGGACAGACACGAGAATTTACGTTAGAGGAGATAAAAATATTAATTATGGTCGGGTACTTGAAGTAATGGGAACACTTTCTGGTGCAGGATTTTCTAAAGTTGCATTAATATCTGAACCATACAAAAATTAAATGTTAAATGACCAAAAGTATATTTTACTCAATAATATTTCATGCAATGATGATAGTTTTAACAGCTCTATCATTACCATTCATGACTAGGGAGCCTATATCTTTGCCTCCTATAGTCTCAGTTGAGTTAATACAAATTACAGACAAAACTAATATTCCATTTGCACCCAAAGCCAGAAAAATTATAGATAAAGTTAAAAAAGAGGAAAAAAGAGTGGTTTCTGAACAAGCTCCTCCATCAGCAAAAGCCAAAGAAAAACCAGACAGAATTCCTTTACCAGATGAGAAAAAAGAAAAAAAAGAAATTATTAAAAAAAAACAAAATCCAGAGGAAATTAAGCCTCAGATAAGGCAATCATCAGAATTTGAAAAGGAAGAATTAATAAATACTAATGAGATTGCAGCTTTAATTGATAAGGCCAAGGAGGAGATAGCTTTAAAAGAAATAGAAAACAAAAAGTTAACACAAAGTAATGTTAAAAATTCTTTTGCCACTGGATTGAGTCTTTCTGAAGAAGACGCTCTTAGAGCACAGATATTTGGTTGTTGGAGTGTTCCTCTAGGGTTGCCATACGATAAAGATTTACTAGTGAGATTAAAATTAGAATTAAAAAAAGATGGGACAATATTAAAATCAGAGGTAGTAGATCACCAGAGAATGAATATGCCAGGACAAAAATTTTACAAGATACTTGCTGAAAGTGCCTTAAGAGCTGTCAGACTTTGCCAGCCACTTAAAGTACCTCCTACAGGATATGAGAAATGGAAAAATATTCAATTGAATTTCGATCCAACTGAGATGTTGAAAGGATGACTTTATGAAGAAAATAATTATTTTTATATTTATTTATTTAATTTCATATTCTTACTCGAATGCACTCATTAAAGTAGACATTACAAGAGGAAATCTAGATCCTTTACCTATCGCAGTTTCACCATTACATGTTGAAAGCGCATCCGAAAATTTAGAAAACTTGGATACAAAAAAACTTGGAATAAATATTTCTTCAATAATTGAAAAGAATTTTAAATCTACAGGCTTGTTTAATCCTTTAAAGAGGGAGGCTTTTGTTCAAAAACCTGACATAGCTCATTTAAAACCCAGGTTTGAAGATTGGAGACTAATAAAAGCTCAAGCATTAGTTACTGGAAAACTTTCAGTAAAAGATAAAAAACTTAAAGTTGAATTTAGGTTATGGGATTTGACTGCTTCTAAGGAAATGATAGCTTTGTCATTTACTACAACACCTTCAAATTGGAGAAGAGTAGCCCATATTATTTCTGATAAAATATACGAAAGACTTACTGGAGAAGAAGGATATTTCGATACAAGAATAATATACGTTGCTGAAAGTGGCCCAAAAAATCAAAGAGTAAAAAAATTAGCAATTATGGATCAGGATGGTGCTAAAACAAAGTATCTTACATTGGGAAATGAGTTGGTCTTGACCCCTAGATTTAATCCTAGCAATCAAATGGTAACATATCTTTCTTATTTTAGAAATTTACCGCGCGTCTATCTTTTGGATATTGAAACAGGAAAACAAGAAGTAGTTGGAAATTTTCCAGGTATGACTTTTGCCCCAAGATTTTCTCCAGATGGAAAAAAAATAATAATGAGTTTTGCTAAAGACGGCAATTCAGATATTTTCACAATGGATCTAGAAACTAGAGTAGTCGAAAGAATAACAGAACATTCGTCAATAGACACGTCTCCATCTTATTCTCCTGATGGAAAATACATTTGTTTTAATTCTGATAGAAGTGGGCTCCAACAAATATATGTCATGAAAAGTGATGGTAGTAATGTAAAAAGAATTACTTTTGGAAACGGAATTTATGGAACACCAGTCTGGTCACCTAGAGGAGATTTAATCGCTTTTACAAAAGTTAGAAAAGGAAAGTTTTATATTGGCGTAATGAGATCAGATGGAACTGGAGAAAGATTATTAACTGAAAATTTTTACCAAGAAGCTCCATCCTGGTCTCCAAATGGGAGAGTACTAGTTTTCTACCGAGAAACAAAATCAGGGGCTCAAGGAAAAGGGTTTAGCGCCAAATTATGGTCAATAGATATCACAGGTTATAATGAGAGAAAAATAAAGACGGAAACCGATGCTTCTGACCCATCTTGGTCTTCATTGTTATCAAAGTGAGGTATTTATTGTGTAATTAAGGCTTGAATAATGCTAGATAATTTGAAATATTGTCGACAACAACTTAGGGGATACTATGAAATTTAACAAAAATTTAAGAAATATATTTTTAATTCTTTTTGCAACACTTGCTCTAAGCGCATGTTCAACTGCAAAAAAATCACAGACTTCGGGTGATGTTTATACTGGATCAGACACAGTTGAATATTTAGCTAGCGGTGTTAAGGACAGAGTATTTTTTGCTACAAACAAATCTTCATTAACTTCTGCTTCGAGAGAGACTTTAAGAAAACAAGCTACATTTTTGAGAAAAAATAAAAAACTTAACGTAACTGTTGAAGGACACGCCGATGAAAGAGGAACAAGAGAATTTAACTTGGCATTAGGTGAAAGAAGAGCTAACGCAGTTAAAGATTATTTAATGACTTATGGAATTTCTGGAAAAAGAATTTCAGTAATTAGTTATGGTAAGGAAAGACCTGTAAACTCAGAGTCTACACCATTAGCTTGGTCTCAAAACAGAAGATCAGTAACTGTTAAAGTAAAATAACCTTTTTAAAACAATTATTTAAAGACCCTTTGATCAATCAAAGGGTCTTTTTTTTGCCATTATGTGTAATTAAAAAAACAATATGAGCATTCTCAAAAAAAAATATTTGGCTTTTATATTAGCGACATCATTACTTAACTTTAACATTTTACACTCAGATGAAAAAGTTGATGCCATTGTGGACCAAATACAAGTTATTTCTCAAGATTTAAAAACACTTGAAAAAGCATTCTACAAAAATTCAGATATAATTGATAAAAGTAAAACTTCTAATGTTAATAATTTAAACGAGGATGTTCTTACAAAACATCTTCTTCGCCTAAATGAAATAGAAGAACAGTTCAGAAAGCTGACCAACCAATTTGAGGAAGTTAATTTTAAAATGGATAAGCTATCTTCTAGAGTAACTAAGATGCAATCTGACAATCAAATGAGATTTTCTGATTTAGAAAATATTGATCCAAAACAAAATAAAGATAAAAAAAAAGCTAAGCTACCTGGAACTAGTAAACCCCAAGATTTTGGTGCTACACCGGGATATTCGTCAACCAATTTACCACAGCAACAGGAAACAAATTCAATTGGAACAACTGCAGCAGTAACTACAACTGAAACAGAAAGATCAGAGTCTTTACTTCCAAATAAATCTCCCAAAGAGCAATATGAATTTGCGATAAGTTTTATGAAAATTGGTGATTATGAGACTGCTGAATTTGCTTTAAAAGAATTTATAGAAAAAAATAAAGATCATGATTTAGCTGGCAGTGCCCAGTATTGGTATGGTGAAACTTTTAGAATAAGACAATTATATTCTGATGCTGCGACCGCTTATTTAGATGGATATCAAAACTATCCAAAGAGTGATAAAGCTCCAGATAATCTTTTAAAATTAGGCATTACCATGGTTCAACTCGGTGAAAAAGAGCAGGGTTGTACGATGATAACAGGAATTAAAAAACAATATCCAAAAGCAAGTAAGTCTGTGCTACAAAAAGCTCAATATGAGCAAAAAAAATTCAATTGTTCTAAAACGTAAAGATTGCTTTTCAAATTCTGAGCAATTATCAGAAATATATTTAGATTTTACGAAAAAAATTTTAAAGCTTAAAGCTAGAAAGCTTTTGGTTGCGGTTTCAGGGGG
>CACIKD010000012.1 GCA_902587145.1 uncultured Pelagibacteraceae bacterium
ATTTTTTATAAATCTTTATATATGTAACTTATGAGAATTTTAATAAGATTCGATGATATAGCTGAAAACATGAATTGGCATTTGATGGCAAAATGTGAAAAAATTTTTGATGAATTAAATATAAAACCTGTAATGGGAGTAATACCAAATAATCAAGACAAAGATTTACTAGTTTATCCAAAAAAAGAAAATTTTTGGCAAATTGTCAAAAAATGGCAATTAAAAGGATGGGAGATAGCAATGCACGGCTACAATCACATTTACGACAATGATACTAATAAAAAAGATTTTTTTGAGTATGGCGGAAAATCTGAATTCTATGGTCATTCTTTGAATAGCCAATCAAAAAAAATAAAAAAAGGTTTAGAAATATTTAAAAAAAATGACATAAAAATACGAACTTTTTTTTCTCCAAACCATACGTATGATTTTAATACTTTCAAAGCTCTAAAGTTATCTGGTATCAATGAGGTAATTGATGGATATGGTTTAAAACCTTATTTAGAGAACAATATTAAATTTATTCCTCAATTATTTTATAAACCATTTTTTTTACCTTTTGGCCTTCAAACTACCCAGATTCATTTAAATTACTGGACAGAAAATGAGTTTAATAAATTTTCTGAACTAATTTATAAAAATAAAAAAAGAATTATAACCTACGATGATGCTCTTAAACTGCTCTCCAAAAAATCCGGTGATAAATTTTTAAATAAGATTATTAAGGAAATTCTCATTTTAAAGAGAAAAATATTTTAAATTTTAAAATTTGATTTTTTGCTATCAGCCAAGAAACCTTTGACCGTATCAATTGTCATCGAACTGTATGATTTGCCGAAGTTTTCGATCTGATTAATGACTTTAGGTGGCATAGTAATGATATTACACTTTATTTTTTTTGCTTGAGTATAGTTGTAAGCTTCTCTGGTGCTAGCCCAAAGTATTTCAACATTTTTACTTTTACGTGTTAAAGATATACTTTTTTTGAATATTGGAAGTGGATCTTTACCTTTATCAGACATCCGACCAGCAAAAATTGATATAATTGATTTCGTTTTTTTATTTAAATTATGAAAAATTTTATATGTTTGTTCAAAGGTATATACTGCTGTAATATTTAATTTAATTCCTTTATTACTTAACTCTTTAATTACCCTGCCCATAAAAACACCTTTGGAATTTACTACGGGAATTTTCACATAAACATTTTTGCCCCATTTATTAATTTTATAAGCTTGGTTAAGCATTTCATTTGGGTTATCTGCAAATACTTCGAAAGAGATGGGTTTGCTGTTACAAGTTTTTAAAATTTTTAAAGAATAATCTTTATAATTTTTGGCACCTGCAGCCCTCATTAAACTTGGATTAGTTGTAAAACCATCTACAATTTTTTTTTTGTTAAATAACTTTATTGTTTTTAGATCAGCTATGTCACAAAAAATTTTAGTTTTCATCAATCTAAGTTTTTAACGATATCTTCAGTCATTTTTTTTGCATCTGCAAATAACATTAAAGTATTGTCTCTGTAAAATAATTCGTTGTCTACTCCTGCATAGCCAGGTGATAAACTTCTTTTTACAAATAATACTGATTTACATTTCTCAACGTCCAAGACCGGCATACCGAATATTGGGCTTTTTGGATCAGTTTTTGCGATTGGGTTTGTAACATCATTTGCACCAATTACAAAGGCAACATCAGCATTTGCAAAATCATTATTGATATCTTCTAATTCAAAAACTTCATCGTACGGAACGTTTGCCTCTGCAAGCAGCACATTCATATGTCCAGGCATTCTGCCAGCAACAGGATGAATTGCATAGCTAATTTTAATATCATTTTTTTTTAATTTATCAACCATCTCTCTTAAAGCATGTTGAGCTTGCGCAACAGCCATTCCATATCCCGGGACTATAATTACTGAGGATGCATTTTTCATTAAGAAAGCCGCATCTTCAGCATTACCACTTTTAACTGGTTTTTTATCCGTTTGTGCGTTTGAATTGGCAGATGAACCATCTGCACCAAACCCACCAAGAATCACACTAAAAAAGGATCTATTCATTGCTTTACACATTATGTATGAGAGTATCGCTCCGGAGGATCCTACAAGAGCACCTGTAATAATTAATGCGGTATTTTCTAAAGTAAAACCAATTCCTGCAGCTGCCCAACCTGAATATGAATTAAGCATCGATATCACAACGGGCATGTCTGCTCCTCCAATTGGAATAATTAGTAAAACTCCAATTAAAAAAGAAATGGCAATTACTAACCAAAAAATATTTGCTGATTGGGTTTTGCATAAGTAAAAAATGAGAATAAAAATTCCTAAACCTAAAAGTAAATTTATATAATGTTGCCCTAAAAAAGTTATTGGTGCACCGGACATAATTCCTCTTAACTTTAAAAAAGCAATTATAGAACCAGAAAAAGTAATAGCTCCAACTGCAGCTCCTATGGACATTTCTATTAAACTTGCCAATTTTATTTTCCCAGAGATACCTAAATTAAATACCTCGGGATTTAAAAATGCTGCGATCGCAACGAATACAGCTGCTAGACCTACTAAACTATGAAAACCTGCAACTAATTCCGGCATCGCAGTCATTGGAATTTTAAATGCTATAAAAGCACCAATAGTTCCACCTAATAATAATAATACCAAAACATAAATTAAAGAAGTCGAGAGACTTCCAATCGACAAAAAAGTGACGATAATAGCTATTAACATTCCAGACATACCAAAGTAATTTCCCTGCCTAGAAGTGTCTGGGGAAGATAAACCTCTTAATGCTAGAATAAACAAAATTCCAGAAATTAAATAACAAATCGCTGATAAATTTGAAGATATCATTTTTTCTTATCTTTCTTTTTTTTATACATTTGAAGCATTCTCTGAGTTACAAGAAAACCTCCAAAAATGTTTACAGCGGCCAAAACAATTGCAACGTAACCAAAAATACTTGATGAGCTAAAAATTTCTTTAGATGATCCAGCCAAAGCTGCGATTATAGCCCCAACAATAATTACTGAGGAGATGGCGTTTGTAACTGACATTAGTGGAGTATGCAGAGATGGTGTAACACTCCAAACAACATAATATCCGACAAAAATTGAAAGAATAAATATACTTAGTCTAAATATAAACGGATCTATTTCCATATTTAAATTTCCTTAATTAATGTTTTATTTATAATTTCGTCTTCGTAATTAATATAAAAATCTTTTTTTTCTTTACTATACAAATTACGAATAAAACTAAATAAATTTTTTGAATATAAACCAGAGGCTGTTATTGGCAATCTATTCATAAGACTTTTAACTCCAATAACTTTAATGCCTTCTATTAAATTAATTTTTCCTGGTTCTGAAAAAGCAGAATTTCCACCTTGCTCAGCTGCTAAATCATATACAATTGATCCAGGTTTCATTAATTTTACTAAGTTCTCTGTTAAAATTCTTGGGGCCGGTTTACCGGGTATTAAAGCAGTACATATTATAATGTCATTTTTTTTCAATGCTTCTTGCATCATCTCCGCTTGTTTTTTTTTATAATCATCACTTACCTCTTTTGCATAGCCGCCAGAAGTTTCCGTATCCTCATTTTTATCTACAGTTAAAAATTTTCCTCCAAGACTCTCTACCTGTTCTTTAGAAGCTGATCTTACGTCAGTTGCAGAAACTATTGCACCTAATCTTTTAGCTGTAGCAATAGCTTGTAAACCAGCGACACCCGCACCTATCACTAAAACTTTTGCTGCTGGGACTGTACCAGCCGCTGTCATCATCATGGGAATGGCTTTTTCAAATTCATAAATTGAGTCTATTACCGCTCTGTATCCAGCCAAATTTGATTGTGACGACAAAACATCCATGGACT
>CACIKD010000013.1 GCA_902587145.1 uncultured Pelagibacteraceae bacterium
TTATAATGAAAATAAATATACAGCTAATAAGGACTATCAAACGTATTATGATGTCGGCATCAGCTAATACTCCAGCAGGAAAAATTATAATTCTACCAAGCAAAGCTGCTAGAGTTGAGTAGGCAACTAGATTAAACCAATCAAAAAGTTTCGAACTAGCATCAACTCTTTCTGAAGTTATTGCTCCTAAAAAACGTGATATAAACGTTGCAACAGATGTTGCAATTATTGCTAATATTATAATTTTATTTGGATCCATCTCTCGCTCCAAATAAATATGATATTGAGCCCGCTGTTAAACCGGCAAAAAGAATAGCCCACTCACTTGAAAATAAATAAAATACAGGGCCTAGTATAGTTCCTAATACAATAGCTAAAGAAATTTTTAAGTTATTCATTGCTCCAATCATCATACAAAAGAAATAAACAGGATTTACGATTGCTAACCCTATAATAATATCTTTGTTTAGAAAGTCTGCTAAAGTAAAACCTATTAAAGTTGTTACAATTGCAGTGGTCCATGTTCCAAAGCCTATACCCATCCAAAAGTCAATTCTGTATTTCTGATCAATTTTTTTATACGTGTCTTTAGCTATGAGCCAAGATGAGATTGCAAGAAAATGACATGATAAGTAATATTTCCATCTAGGTTGAGACTTATGTTTAAGTAAAGGGAAAAGAGACACGGTCATTGGGTATAGTCTGAAATTTACTAACCAAACAGCTATGAAAATATTAATTATTGATGCACCAATTAATAATGACTCGGCCATAACAAGTTGACCTGGTAAAGCATAAGTAAAAAAACTTGATGCAGCGCTTTGATGTATGTTTAAACCTGCATCCTTAAGTAAAGCTCCAAGTGCAATAAAGCATGCAGCTAATGGTATCGCTGGACTTCTTACTCCTATTAATGATTTAAGTCCTTTAAAAAAAATTTTTGAATTTATCATCCTCCGAGGAATAATCTGCCTACGTCAGGATTTTTTAAAAGATCATTTCCTTTGCCAGCAATCGCTGTTTGACCAGAAACTAAAACGTATCCTATGTCAGCAAATTCTAAACCTTTTTTAGCATTTTGTTCTACTAAAATAATTGTTTTCTTTTCTGTTTTTTGTAGATCCTCTAAAATTTCAAATACCATACTTATATACTTAGGTTCTAAACCAATTGAAGGTTCGTCAACTAGTAGCACCGAAGGTTTCATAACTAGAGCTCTAGAGATTTCTAATAGTCTTCTTTCTCCACCTGATAAAACTTTTGCAGGTTGATTTCTTCTATTTCTTAGTCTATCATATTTTTGAAAAATTCTTTCAGCTTCTTCGTAAGCTTCGTCTTGTTTATCTTTAATATATCCTCCCATTAAAAGGTTTTCCTCCACTGTCATGTCAGGGAAAACAGAATTATCCTGCAAAATATACGCGATACCAACTTTACTTAATTTTTCTGCAGGAGTAAGCTTAGTAATTTCATTGCCTTCTAATTCAATCTTTCCATCAAAGATATTTGTGAAACCATATATAGAGTGAAGAATTGTAGATTTTCCCGCACCGTTTGGTCCAATTAAGCATAAAGATTGAGCTTTACTCACTGTTAAATCAAATTTATGAAGAATTTCCATCTTTCCGTAACCTGCGTTCAGCCCTCTTATTGTTAAGTGAACATCGTTAGGAGAAAGTTTATTTAATTCTTCTAACCCTGGAGCTTTTCCTAAAACATCATATTGATTAGCCATTACTGTGCTCCTAAATAAGCATCAACAACTCGCTTATCATTTTTAATTTGAGCTGGTGAACCTTCTGCTAACATTTTTCCATGTGCTAGACAGAATATTTTTTGAGCTAAGCTCATTATTACTCTCATATTATGTTCAATAACTAATAACGTAATTCCATAATCTTTATTTATTTTAATTAACCTATCTATAATTCCATTTATTAACGTTGGATTTATTCCTGCTGTTGGTTCATCTAATAAAAGCATTTTTGGCTCATTCATTAGTGCCATAGCTAATTCTAATAATTTTTGCTGTCCAAATGATAAATCTCCTGCTCTTAAATTTCTTTTCTGATATAGGCCAACAAAGTTAAGAAGGTTTTCCGCTTTTTCAGTCAATTCTGTCGGCACTTTTGCAAAAATAAATCCGGAGTCGCTAGCTTTATGACTAATAAGCATATTTTCTACGCAATTAAGTTTCGAATAAATTCGTGTTTGTTGAAAAGTTCTTAATAAGCCTAGTTTTGCTACTGCTGGTACAGGCATTTCAGAAACCTCGGTATTATCA